>NZ_JAWMQR010000004.1:0-327992 GCF_033283405.1 Halioxenophilus sp. WMMB6 | reverse complement strand
CAGTGCCTGCAACACAGGAAGTGTTGCCAGGCGCTGAAAGCGCCTGCGAGCCGTTAATCCGCCAGCAAGCCCACGCGCTTGCGCCAGCGGATAGCGGCGACCAGTCAGGATTGCCAGGACGGCAATCTTGGCCCATAAGCAAAACAGTGCCTGCAACACAGGAAGTGTTGCCAGGCGCTGAAAGCGCCTGCGAGCCGTTAATCCGCCAGCAAGCCCACGCGCTTGCGCCAGCGGATAGCGGCGACCAGTCAGGATTGCCAGGACGGCAATCCTGACTAATAAATAGACCACAGCTTTGACCAATAGCAGGTGGCGTCCACCATCCGATTGGCGTATCCCCACTCGTTATCGAACCAGATGTGCAGGGCCAGCAGATGCTCCTGGCTGACCCGGGTCTGGCTGGCGTCCACTATGCCGGAGCGGGGGTCGTGGTTAAAGTCGCAGGAGGCGACCGGTTCGTTTAGATAACCCAGCACCCCCTGGTAGTGTTTGGCGGCGGCCTCGGCCAACACCTGGTTTACCTGCTCGACGGTGGCTGGCTTGTCCAGCTGCAGGGCGCAGTCGATGGCGGAGACATTGACCGTCGGTACACGCATGGCCAGGCTCTGAAAGCGGCCGGTCAACTCCGGCAGCAGCCGGTCGATGCCGCGGTCGAGGCCGGTATCGACCGGAATAATCGAGGCAAAGGCGGAGCGGGTCTTGCGCAGATCGGTATTGTGGTAGGCATCCAGCACCGGTTGATCGTGCATGGCGGAGTGGATGGTCCAGGTGGTGCCGGCCTCAATGGTGAAGGCGCGGTGCACCGCATCCAGCACTGGAATCAGGCAGTTGGTGGAGCAGGAGCCGGTGGAGATGATGCGCTCGGCGCCGGTTAAGCGCTGCTGGTTAAAACCGTACACCACGGTGGCGTCGACCTCCGCCGTGGCCGGCTGTGAGAAGAGCAGCCGCTGGGCGCCTTGGGCCAGGTGGGCTTCGGCGGTGGTGATGTCGCTGAAACTGCCGCTGCACTCCACCACCAGGTCGACCTGAAGCTCGGTCCAGGGCAGGGCGCTGATGTCGCTCTCCTGCAGAAGGCGAATGGCCGGCAGTTGATCAATAAGTAAGTGCTCACCATTCGTCTCCACCTTGCCGGCAAAGGGGCCGTGGGTGGAGTCGAACTTGGTGAGGTGGGCGATGGTTTTGGCGTCGGCCAGTTCGTTGATGGCCACCACCTGCAGCTCGTGGGTTAAGCCGCGTTCGATCAGGGCGCGTAAAAAGCAGCGCCCGATACGTCCAAAACCATTGATGGCTAGGCGAGTAGTCAATGCCGTGCCGGCTTAGGCGAGCAGTTCGCCCACGGCCTTCACCACGTTGTCGGTGGTGAAGCCGAAGTAGGCCATCAGTGCATCGCCGGGGGCGGATTCGCCAAAGCTGGTCATGCCGATAATGCGGCCATTGAGGCCAACGTACTTCCACCAGAAATCCTGATGCGCCGCTTCCACGGCCACGCGGGCAGTGATGTTGGCCGGTAGCACACTGGCTTTGTAGGCGGCGTCCTGGGCTTCAAACAGTTCGGCACAGGGCATGGAGACCACGCGCACTGGTGTCCCGGCCTCGCTCAACTGCTGGGCAGCGGCGGTGGCCAGGCCTACCTCAGAGCCGGTGGCAATAATTATCGCCTGGGGAGCGTTGGCGGGTTCAAACAGCACGTAACCACCTTTGGCGACGGCGGCCAGCTGCTCGCTGCTGCGCGGCTGCGGGGTTAACCCCTGGCGCGAGAAGATCAGGGCGCTGGGGCCGTCCTGACGGACGATGGCGGATTTCCAGGCGACGGCGGATTCGACCGCGTCGCAGGGGCGCCAGGTGTGCAGATTGGGGGTGGCGCGCAGGGCGATGATCTGCTCCACCGGCTGGTGAGTGGGGCCATCTTCACCCAGGCCAATGGAGTCGTGGGTGTAAACAAAGATGCTCTGCTGTTTCATCAGCGACGCCATGCGCACGGCGTTGCGGGCGTACTCCATAAACATCAGGAAGGTGGCGCCGTAGTTGACGAAACCGCCGTGCAGGGCGATGCCGTTCATAATGGCGCTCATGCCAAATTCGCGCACCCCGTAGTAGAGGTAGTTGCCATCGGCGTCGTCGGCCTTAATACCCTTGGCGCCGGTCCAGAGGGTAAGGTTGGAGCCGGCCAGGTCGGCGGAGCCGCCGAGCAGCTCGGGCAGGTGAGTGCCGTAGGCGTTGATGGCGTTTTGCGAGGCCTTGCGCGAGGCGATCTTCTCGGATTTCTCCTGGCACTCGGCAATGTACTTGTCGGCTTCGGCGATGAAGTTTTCCGGCAGCTCGCGCTTGACGACGCGGCGTTCAAACTCGGCGGCCAGTTCCGGATGGGCGGCGGCGTAGGCGGAGAAGGCCTCCTGCCAATTGGCTTCGGCTTTGGCGCCGCCCTTTTTGGCGCTCCAGGCGTCGTAGATGGGAGCTGGAATCTCAAACGGTGCGTGTTCCCAGTTGAGGGTTTTACGCACCAGCGCCACTTCGGCGTCACCCAGTGGCGCACCGTGGCAATCCTCTTTGCCCTGTTTGTTGGGCGAACCGAAACCAATCACGGTTTTACAGCAGATTAAGGTCGGCTTGTTGGGCTCGGCGCGGGCGGCTTCAATTGCCTGCTTGATGGAGTTGGTGTCGTGGCCATCAACGCCGGGGATCACCTGCCAGCCGTAGGCTTCAAAGCGTTTGGGGGTGTCGTCGGTAAACCAGCCCTCAACCTCACCATCGATGGAGATGCCGTTGTCGTCGTAGAAGGCGATCAGTTTGCCGAGACCCAGGGTGCCGGCCAGAGAGCAGACCTCGTGGGAGATCCCCTCCATCATGCAGCCGTCGCCCATAAAGACGTAGGTGTGGTGATCGACGATGGTGTGACCGTCGCGGTTAAACTGCGCCGCCAGAATCTTTTCGGCGGTGGCCATACCCACGGCGTTGGCGATGCCCTGGCCGAGGGGGCCAGTGGTGGTTTCAACACCTGGCGCGTAGCCGTATTCCGGGTGACCGGGGGTTTTGCTGTGCAGCTGACGGAAGTTTTTCAGATCGTCGATGGAGAGCTCGTAACCGGTCAGATGCAGCAGGGAGTAGATCAGCATGGAGCCGTGGCCGTTGGAGAGGACAAACCGGTCGCGGTTGGCCCAGGACGGGTTGGCGGGGTTGTGCACCATATAGTCCTGCCACAGTACCTCGGCGATATCGGCCATGCCCATGGGGGCGCCTGGGTGTCCGGAATTTGCCTTCTGTACGGCATCCATACTCAATACGCGTATGGCATTGGCAAGTTCTGTGCGAGATGACATGTGGTAATTGCTCCTAGTTGCTGACGGTTAGCGTGTCCTGTTGACCCGGCGGGCGCTCTGCCCGGCAACCTTTCCCTAGCTGCTTGCGGAACCTGGCGGTTAAAAATTGGCCCGAGTCGGCGCGGGCGCCATTTTCCCTTAGCGGCGCGTCGAGGTAAACCGCTAATTTGTTAAGTGGTGGTTTGAGCGGGGAAGAGGTACGGATCGGCGGCGCAATGGGGTGGGGTAATGGCCGATTGGGGCTGGAGCTGCTGTGTTCGGGTGTTACCGGTGTTGCTGTGTTGGCCAACACCGGCAGTGACGGTGGGATTAGTGCTCGATGGCAAAGCGAATGCGCTCGGTGATCGGGTCGCTGTCAACGCCCTGGCCATCGACCATGATCGGCCGGTAACGCCAGGCCTGCACCGCCTTGATGGCGGCGCTGTCGAAGGTGCCGGCGGGCTCGGCGGCGACCGCCTGAACATCCCGGGTAGAGCCGATGGCGGTGACAATAAACTGCACATCCACATAGCCCTCAATACCGTTTTGCAGGGCGCGGCGGGGGTAAACCGGCGGCACCATCACCTGCTTGACCAGGGCGCCGCTGTTAAAGGTGATGGTAGGGCCCTTGCCGCCGGTGGGGCCGGTAATGACCGGTTTGCCAGTGGTCAGCCCGTTGTCGTCGGGGGTGACGGTGGGCTGTTCGATCAGTGTATCGGGTTGTTGCTGAACCTCGGTCGGTTCGGGTTTGCTGTAGGGGATAGGGTCCGGCACGGTCATCGGTGGCATCACCACATCGATTATGCGCTCGTAGATCGGCTCATCGGGCAGCTGATCGTCGGTGGCCACCAGCGACTGCATCAGTGCAAACAGACCGAAGGTGAACAGAGCGGCCAGCGGCAGCACACTGCCGAAGCGGGAGGGGGCGTTGTTGGGGATGAAATTGGCGGTCAGTGTGCTCATGGTGAGTACTCTCTTTTTATTGTCGTGGGTTATTGACTGCTGGCGGTTTGTGGTTGATTCAGATCCGGCTCGGCATCGCTCAATCGGAAACGGAAGGTTTCAGTAATGCCGGCCACAGCGGCGGCTTCGCCGTTGATGATCAGGGGCTGAAAGTGGCTCTGCTGCAGGGCGGTGATTACTGCCGCTTCAAACACCCCCTGTGGTTTGGCCGAGAGAATGGTGATGGCAAAGGCGTTGCCGGCGGCATCGATGGCAAATTCCACGCTCACCTCACCGGTCAACCCTTTGGTGATGGCGCGTTTGGGGTACACCGGCAGCACCGTAAGGCCCGCCAGGTAGCCCTGCCACTCGATGTAAGGGGTGGCCAACTGGGTGTTGGGAGCGGGCACGGTGGCCGGCCGGGTGGCGACCACCCGCAGCTGCTCCAGCGCCAGTGGTTGCCAGCTGAGCCGGGCGGTGGGGGGCTTGGTTGCCGGCTGCAAATGCGGCCGGCTCGGGCGTTCTGGGCCGGTGGCTGGCACGGTGGCCGGGCTGGGCTCGGTTTCAGGTGCCAGCAGGGTAATGGTTGTTGGCGTCGGCAGCGGCGGCGCCTGTAGCTCGATACCCACCAACAGCAGCGGCAGAAGCCAGAGCAGGGTGATCGCCCAGGCGCTGCGCCGCTCCATCTGCAGCAGGGGCTCGTGGCTGGCCAGCTGCTCCAAAACACTGTTTAACCGTTCGTAAAACCCGTGGCGGGCGACGGCGCGGGTGACCGGCAGCGGCACTTCACTGCTGCGCTGCTTGATGTGCAGTAACAGCCTGGCGTACTGGGCTGGCAGTTCGGTTCCCTGGCGGCCACCGAGCAGCTCCACTGCGCAGTCGTCGGCGGCGCGCTCGGCCAGGGCGGCCAGGTTGCTCTGCCAGCGCCAGAAGAAGGGCAGTGGCCAGAACAGGCAGCCCACCAGGTAGGCCAGCTGCTGACTGGACCAGTCCCGGCGCGTCAGGTGGGCCGATTCATGGGCGAGGATAATGCGCTGTTCGGCCAAGGGCAGCTGCAACACCCCGGTGGTGATAATCAGGCGTGCGCGGCGGCTAAACGGCGGCTGCCAAACATAGGCGTTAATGGCCGGGCTGGCTGCCAGCCGGCAGTCGACCTGGGCGAAGGGCAACTGGGCTCGGAATTCGGCCACCTGGGCCTGGATGTGAAGCGGGGCGGCGGCGTAACTGCGCTCCCGGCGCGCCAGTTCGGCCAGCGCCAGCAGACGGTAAAAGAGCAGGGTGAGGGCGATGGCGGTGTAGCCGGCGGCCAGCCACAAGCCGCTGTCGCCGGAGAGCTTAGCCTGTAACCAATGGTCACCGGTTACCGGCCAGGTAAAGTTGACCACCGCCAGCCAGGGGGAGAGGCACAGTAAGGGGCTGAATAACAGTAGCGTTAACAGCAGCTGGTGTTGCAGGCCGGCCGACTCGCGCTCGCTGTTGCGCTGAATAAACACCACCAGCCACCACAGCAGCAGGGGTTTAACCACGGCGATTAAAAACAGGGTAATAATCGGCATTGGCGCTTCTCTCGGTTATTTTGAGCGTTGTTATAAACCGTTACTTTTTGTTGCCCTGTTCACTCTTTAACTGCTTGATTTTGGCTTCCAACTCACTCACCTGTGCCTCGGTGAGCGAATCTTTATGGCTGCCCAGTAGGGCGGTAACTGCATCCACGGTGGAGCCCTTAAAAAAGGTGCGCACCAATTTTTTCATGGCCGACTCCGCCGCCGTGTCGCGATCGGTGCTGGGAAAGTAGAGGTATTTGTTGCCCTCGCGGCGGTAGCTGATCTGCCCCTTTTCCACCATGCGATTTAACAGGGCGCGTACCGTGGAGTAGCTGGGCGCGTCTTCCAGGGTATCCAGAACCTGCTGTACGGAGGCCAGCTCCAGGTTGTAGAGCGATTCGATAATTTGCCGCTCCCGGCGGCTTAAACCTTTTATCTGGTTGGCAGACATCTTCTTCTCTCCTGCAGGGCGGTGCCTGCTGTCGGCCGGGTGTGTCATTGGCCCTTGTGAATCTCCTGCTAAATATGTAGCAGTGCTACATATTTAGCATTTTGGTGGTTGAAGTCAAACATTTTTTTGTGGGGATGTTGGTTTGGCGGTAGTGAAAGCCGCACTGGTCGCTTTGGCTATGAGGGTCTAACCATCTATATCAAATTATTTTGATATAGATTCTTCAGTGGTGTTACACTTGCGCGCCATGAGTGAAGCCACCCCCCTGGAGAGAGACAGCGAGCACCTGGCGGCCTATCTGAAGGCCGCGGCGGACCCGCTGCGCTTGCAGATTCTGCGCCTGTTGGCTCAGGACTCCTATGGCGTTTTGGAGCTGGCGCGGGTGTTTGCGGTGAAGCAGTCGGGCATGAGCCACCACCTGAAACTACTGGCCCAGGCGGGCCTGGCCGCCACCCGGCGGGAGGGCAACTCCATCTTTTATCGCCGGGCGTTGGTCAGCCAGGGGGAGTTGGGGGCGCTGCAACGGGCGCTCTACGCCCAAGTGGATAGCCTCACCCTGACCGACGAGGTGGAGGCGCGGCTGGCGCTGGTGAGGGCGGATCGGGTGGTCAGCTCTCAGGCCTTTTTTAACGACAACAGCGACCGTTTTCGCAGCCAGCAGGATCTGATCGCCAGCTATCCGGTCTACGCCGACGCGGTGGCAGAGTTCCTGCAAAAGACCTTCCTGCAACAGACCTTCTTGCAGCAAACCCAGGCCAACCGTCGGCAGCTGGCACTGGAGATAGGCCCGGGCGAAGGTGAGTTTCTAGCGGTACTGAGCCCGTTGTTTGAGCAGGTGTTGGCGGTGGATATCAACCAGGCCATGCTCGAGCAGGCGGCGCGGGCGGTGGATGCCGCACGGCTGGCCAATGTGGAGCTGCACTTGGCGGAGGCCGGCAACTGGCCGTTTGTGGCGCCGGCGGCGGTGGATTTAGCCGTGGCCAATATGGTTCTGCACCATGTGCCATCGCCGGTGGCGCTGTTTCAACAGGTGGCCGAGGTGTTGCGGCCCGGTGGCAGTTTTGTGATTACCGACCTCAGCCTGCACGATCAGAACTGGGCGCGGGAGTCCTGTGGTGATGTGTGGTTGGGTTTCGACCCGGACGATTTAACCGATTGGGCCGCCAACTGCGGCTTCAGTGCCGGGCAGAGTCTCTATTTTGCCCTGCGCAATGGTTTTCAAATTCAAATTCGGCAGTTTGTAAAAGAGACCGCTTAACAGGCGGTGGCCGATAAATTTAACGCTTAACAAGCCAAGCCGGTGCCCGTCACCGATTATTTATGAGGATTGGTTGCATGTCTGAATATGCGATTTTTACATCTGAGTCTGTCTCCGAAGGGCACCCCGATAAAATGGCGGACCAAATTTCCGATGCGGTTTTGGATGCGATTTTAAAAGATGACCCCAATGCCCGGGTGGCGGTGGAGACCCTGGTAAAAACCGGTATGGCGGTGGTGGCCGGTGAAGTGCGCACCAACACCTACGTCGACCTGGAAGATCTGATTCGCGATGTGATTCTGGATATCGGTTATAACTCCAGCGATGTCGGTTTCGATGGCGCCAGCTGTGCCGTACTCAATGCCATCGGCAAGCAGTCGTCGGATATCGCCATGGGTGTGGACGAGGCGGAAAACAAAGATCTGGGTGCTGGCGATCAGGGCCTGATGTTTGGCTTTGCCACCAACGAAACCGAGGTGCTGATGCCGGCACCCATCTATTACAGCCACCGGTTGGTGGAGCGCCAGGCCAAGCTGCGCAAAGAGGGTGTACTGCCCTGGTTGCGCCCGGATGCTAAAAGCCAGGTAACTCTGCGCTACGAAAATGGCAAGCCGGCGGCGGTAGAGGCAGTGGTGCTCTCCACCCAGCACGACCCGGATATCAACCTCGCCAACCTGCGCGAAGCGGTGTTGGAAGAGATCATCAAACCAGTACTGCCCGCTGAGTGGCTGCACGCCGATACCCTGTTTCACATCAACCCCACCGGTAACTTTGTGATCGGCGGCCCGGTGGGCGACTGCGGCCTCACCGGCCGCAAAATTATCGTCGATACCTACGGCGGTATGGCTCGTCACGGCGGTGGTGCCTTCTCCGGCAAAGACCCCTCCAAGGTCGATCGCTCCGCCGCCTACGCCGGCCGCTATGTGGCGAAAAATATTGTCGCCGCCGGCCTGGCCGACAAGTGTGAAATTCAGGTCTCCTACGCCATTGGTGTGGCTGAGCCGACCTCGATTGCCATCAACACCTTTGGCACCGGCAAAATTTCCGATACCCATATTGTCGACTTGGTGCGTGAACACTTCGATCTGCGCCCGCGTGGTCTGATCGAAATGCTCGACCTGAAACGCCCGATCTATCGTGATACCGCCGCCTATGGCCACTTTGGCCGCGAGCTGCCCAATTTCACCTGGGAAAAAACCGATAAGGCTGAGGCCCTGAAGAGCGCGCTCTAGACGCGCCGACAACGAACAACGAGGAATTAACCAATGAATGCAAAGCAAGATTTTAGCGATTACAAAGTAGCCGACATTGCCCTGGCCGATTGGGGCCGCCGCGAAATTGAAATTGCCGAAGGCGAGATGCCGGCACTGATGGCTCTGCGCGCCAAATACAAAGCCCAACAACCCCTGGCCGGTGCCAAAATCATGGGCTGTATCCACATGACCATTCAGACCGCCGTGCTGATTGAGACTCTGGTCGACCTGGGTGCCGAGGTGCGTTGGTCCTCTTGTAATATCTTCTCCACCCAGGATCACGCCGCCGCGGCCATCGCCGCCGCCGGCATACCGGTGTTTGCCTGGAAGGGGGAAACCGAAGACGAATTCAACTGGTGTATCGAGCAGACCATTCTCGCCAAAACCGGCGGCACAGAGACCTGGGATGCCAATATGATTCTCGACGACGGTGGCGACCTGACCGAGATGGTGCACAGCAAATACCCAGCGCTGCTTAACCACATTCACGGTATCAGTGAAGAGACCACCACCGGTGTTCACCGCCTGCTCGATATGATGCACAAAGGCGAGCTGCTGGTGCCGGCCATTAACGTTAATGACTCGGTAACCAAATCGAAAAACGACAACAAATACGGCTGTCGGCACTCGTTAAACGATGCCATCAAGCGTGGCACCGACCACCTGCTCTCCGGTAAAAAAGCGCTGGTGATTGGTTACGGTGATGTGGGTAAGGGGTCGGCGGCGTCACTGCGCCAGGAGGGGATGATCGTACGTGTCTCCGAGATCGACCCGATCTGTGCTATGCAGGCCTGTATGGATGGCTACGAAGTGGTCTCTCCCTACGAGGATGGTATCAACAACGGTGAACTGAGCTGCATCAACAGCGAACTGCTGGCCAAAACCGACCTAGTGGTAACTACCACCGGCAACGTCAATGTCTGTGACAAAAATATGCTGCAGGCGTTAAAGAACGGCGCCGTGGTCTGTAACATCGGCCACTTCGACAACGAAATTGATACCGCCTTTATGCGCGCCCACTGGCAGTGGCAGGAGATCAAACCCCAGGTGCACAAGGTGGTTCGCAATGCCGAGACCGGTGATCATCTGATTCTGCTCTCCGAAGGCCGTTTGGTTAACCTGGGTAACGCCACCGGTCACCCATCGCGGGTAATGGACGGCTCCTTTGCCAACCAGGTATTGGCGCAAATGTATCTCTACGAGCGAAAATTCGCCAACCTGCCGCAGGATGAAAAGGCCGATAAGGTCTACGTTAAAGTGCTGCCCAAAAAGCTGGACGAAGAGGTGGCCGCCGATATGGTGCGCGGTTTTGGTGGCGTGATCACGCAGCTGACCCAGCGCCAGGCCGATTACATTCGCGTGCCGGTAGCCGGGCCGTTCAAACCGGAAGAGTATAAATACTAAAAATGGTTCGCCCTTGGCAGCTTGTTCGCTGCCAAGGACGGACAACTTGGGGCTCTGCCAAGCAGCGCCCGAGGGAAAATTATGAGTGATGATATTCGAATAAGCTTTGAGTTCTTCCCGCCCAAAACCGACAGGGGCCGTGAGAAACTGATCGACGTGCGCAACGCCCTGGGCAAGTTTGCGCCGGCGTTTTTTTCGGTCACCTACGGTGCCGGCGGTTCCACCCGCGACAACACCAAAAGGCTGGTGTGCGACTTTAACGATGCCGGCTTTGCCACCGCCCCGCACCTCTCTTTTGGCGGCGATACCGAAGCCACCATCGAGCAATTAATTGCTGAGTACCGCGAGCACAAGGTACAGCGCATCGTCGCCCTGCGCGGTGACCTGCCCTCGGGTATGGGCGGTGTGCGCAATATGGTTTATGCCAATCAGTTGGTGGCCTTTATTCGCGACAAGTTTGGCGACGAGTTTCATCTGGAAGTGGCGGCCTACCCGGAAATTCACCCAGAGGCGAAATCCTACCAGGACGATATTCGCTACCTGAAGGGTAAGTTTGACGCCGGCGCCAACAGTGCCATCACGCAATACTTTTTTAATCCCGATGCCTACTTCTATTTTGCCGATCAGTGCCAGGCGGCCGGCATTAGCCAGCCCATCTACCCGGGCATTATGCCGATTACCAACTACGCCAACCTGGCGCGCTTCAGCGACGCTTGTGGGGCGGAAATTCCGCGCTGGATTCGCAAAAAACTGGAGTCCTTTGGTGACGATGCTGAGAGCATCAAAGCTTTTGGCATCGATCTGATCTCCGACCTGTGCGAAACCCTGCTCGACAACGATGCGCCGGGCCTGCACTTCTACACCATGAATCAGTTGGAGCCCACTCAAACCCTGCTCAACAACCTGGGCTACAGCGCCGACGCGTAAGCCATGCGTATTCCCCGGGTCTACAGCAGCATCGCCATTGGCCAGAGTTCTCATCTTGAGCTCGGTGCCAATGTCGCTCATTACTTGGGTAAGGTGTTGCGCATGGCGGTCGGCCGGCCGGTGATTCTGTTTGATGGCACGGGTGGCGAGTATCAGGCGGAGATCACTGGGCTGTCGAAAAGCAGCATTCAGTTCACGCTAGGGGAGTTCTCCCCGGAATCCCGCGAATCACCCCTGGCGCTGGAGCTGGCTATCGGCCTCTCCCGCGGCGAGCGTTTTGAGTGGGTGTTGCAGAAGGCCACTGAGCTCGGCGTCAGCCGCATTGTGCCGCTGCTGACCGAACGGGTAGAGGTGAAGCTAAGCGGAGAGCGCCTGGCCAAAAAGCGGGAGCACTGGCAGCAGATTGTTGTCAGCGCCTGCGAACAGTGCCAGCGCACGCTACTGCCTCAACTGAGCGAACCTCAGCCCCTGGCCACATGGCTGGCCGAAACCGATACCGCCTGGGCATTTGTGTTGCACCACCGGGCGCCCGAGCGGCTGCAGGATTACACCACTAGCCCAACTCGAGTGGCGCTGTTGGTTGGCCCGGAGGGGGGGTTAAGTGAGGGCGAGATCGAGCAGGCACTGAATGCGGGCTTAAAGCCCCTGGCCCTGGGGCCGCGGGTGCTGCGTACCGAGACGGCGCCAATCGCCGCGCTCTCGGTTCTGCAGTACCAGTGGGGTGATCTGAGCCGCTAACGGCGGCGGCTCAGTCGAGGCTTGGTGTTAGTCTAGGTCGAGGTTAAGGAAGGCCAGTTCCAGGGCTTCAATATTGGGAATGGTCGCCTCTTCGGCGGCGATAGCGACATTCATCAGGTCGTAGGCATTACCCAATACATCCGTCAGCTCACGAATGTGGGCATTCTCCACCTGCGCCAGGCGCGGAATCCCCTGAGTCAGAATGCCAATAAAGGGCAGCTGGTCACTGATGCCGGTGGCGTTGAGTACCGCAATACGGCTGCGTGGCGCGATGCCCGGATTGCTGCCGCCGTTGATCACCTCGTAACTGATAAGCGGCACCATGGTGTTGCGCCAATGAACTTCACCCAGATACCACTCTGGCCCCCGGCCGCCGCGGCTAGGCAGGTTGTAGGGCACCATCTCGGCGACGGAAACCGTGGGCAGCAGCAGGTTGCGATCGGCGATGGGCAATAACAGGCAGGGCAGGTAGTCTGGTATTTGATCGCTCAGTTGCTGGGTCTCGTTCATAACGGTGTAGGCCTAAGGTTTGGTATGAATTATTGTCGCATTAGAAAACAGTATAGCGGCTAGCAGGGATAGAGCGCGGCAAGATGGCTGGCCAGCGCTTCGGGCGTTGCCGTCAGCTCGACCTTACTGCTGGCTAGCACCGCCTCGGGCATGGAGCTTACCACACAGGTGTCGGGCGATTGAACCCACACCCGGCCACCGCGACTGGCGTAGAGCCGCATAGCGGCAGAGCCGTCGCCACCCATGCCGGAAAAGACAATGATGCCGCCGGCGCTGAGTTTGCGGTGACTGAAGTCAACCACCAGCGACTCCAGCGACGGCTGAAATTGGCCGGGCCAGGGCTCTGGCTCAACCAGTAGTACGTCATTATCCAGCAGCGACATGTGCTGTGTGGGGTGGGCAATAACGATATTGCCAGCGCTCAACCGTTGCCCCGATTTCGCCAGGCTCGCCTGAAAGCCGCGCCGGCCATCGAGCATGGTGACCAGGTTTTTTTCGAAGCCGGAGTTGATGTGCTGGCCATAGAGAAAGCCAACCGGTAGGTGTAGCGGCAGGCTGTCGATGAAGGTGCGAACGGCCTCGGGGCAACCGGTGGAACCAATCAACAGCCAGATTGGCTGGTCGGGGTTGGCGGGGCCCAGCGTTACTTCGGCTTCCAGTATCACCAATTTTCGCACCAGGCTGCGGCGCCAATGGTCCTGCTGCTGGGCCTCCTTGGGCAGCGGATCATCCAGGTAGAGGGTGGGCAGTTCACCGACCTGTTCGATGGCGCGCTCCAATTCGGCGGATTCACGGCCGTAGCCATTGAGGTCGACCACCGCTAAAGAGCAGTCGCTCAGGCGCCAGGGGCTGGGTGCCTGCATCTTGGCCAGGCTGGCTTCGGAATAGTTGCTTTTGATCGAGGCGCGCAGGATGGGGTTGGCTTGGCTGGCATCCGGCAGCATGAACACCGGAAAGCCCAACCGATCCAAGCAGTCGTGCAGCGCCATCCGCATGTTCGGATCGGCGCTGACTACGGCTACAACTTGGTAATCCACTCGCTAGCTAAGCCAGACTTTTTGCCGTGTTGGTGAGGGCATTGATGCTCGCCAGCAGTTCATCTTCCTGGTAGGGCTTACCCAGGTAGTTATTGACACCCAACTCGTAGGCGCGTTCACGGTGTTTGGAGCCGGTACGCGAGGTGATCATGATGATCGGCAGATCGCGCAGGTGGCTGCTGGAGCGGACGTTTTTGGCCACTTCAAAGCCATCCATGCGCGGCATTTCGATATCGAGCAACATCACATCGGGCACCACCTCCTGCAGCTGACGCAGGGCATCGATACCATCTTTAGCGGTAACCACGTTGAAGCCCTCCCGTTCCAGGAAGCGGGTGGTTACCTTGCGCACGGTGACCGAGTCGTCGACGATCATAACCGTGCGGATCTTGTCCTCTTCCGGCATCTCCGGCGCTGGTTCCAGTGGCAAGGAGCCGATGGCAAACGACTGTGCCACCAGGCGCCGGACCAGGGCCAATAGGTCGAGAATGACCACCACTGAGCCGTCCCCCATCACCGTGGCGCCGGAGAGGCCGTCAACGGCGGAGAACTGTGGCCCCAAACTCTTCACCACAATCTCGCGGCTGCCAAGCAGGCTGTCGACCTGCAGGGCGACGGAGTACTCCTTAGAGCGCACCAGTAGTACCGGCAGCGGCAGGGCGTGGCCATCGAGCTGCGGACGATAACTTTCGTCGAGCAGCGAGCCCAGGTATTTCACCTGATACTGCTGGCCGGCGTATTCGAAACGGGCGTCCGGGGTGGCGTAGTAGTGTTCCAGCTCGTAGGGGCTGACGCGTACAATACCCTCAATGGTGTTGAGCGGTACCGCGTAGAGATCTTCGCCCATGGCCACCATCAAGGCGCGGTTGACCGACAGCGTGAAGGGCAGACGCATGGCAAACTCGGAGCCGCGCCCGGTGACCGAGTCGATACTGACCGAGCCGCCCATCTGTTTGATCTCGGAGTGCACCACGTCCATACCGACACCGCGACCGGAGATCTGGGTTACCGCCTGGGCGGTGGAGAAGCCGGCGGTCAAAATAAACTGCATGATGTCGTGGTCGGAGAGCTGCGCCTCGGGGCTCATCAGGCCGCGTTTGATCGCCGTCTGTTTAACGCGCTCGATATCGATCCCTTTACCATCGTCGGAGAGGTGCAGGATAACGTCGCCGCCCTCCCGCGCCAGACCCAGGCGGATAACGCCGGTTTCGGCTTTGCCGTTGGCGGTGCGCACATCGGGCATTTCGATACCGTGGTCGATGGCGTTACGCACCATGTGTTCCAGGGGGGCAACCATGCGCTCGAGCATGGTTCTATCCAGTTCACCCTCGACGTTATCGAGCTCCAGGTTGACCCGTTTACCCAGTTCCGCAGAGACCTGGCGCACGATGCGGCGCAGACGCGGTATCAGGCGCGAGAAGGGCACCATGCGCGAACGCATCAGGCCCTCTTGCAGCTCGGTGTTGATGCGCGACTGTTGCAGCAGCAGGGTTTCGGTGTCGCGCGCCTTGTCAGAGAGGGTCGCTTTCAGATCGAGTAAGTCGGAGGCGGACTCCATCAGCGAGCGGGAGAGCTGCTGCAGTTGGGAGTAGCGGTCCATCTCCAATGGGTCGAAATCTTCGTGGGTACCGATCTGCTCCTGGCGGAACAGCACCTGGGCCTCGGTTTCGATATCGAGCCGGCGCAGTTGCTCCTGCAGACGTTCAATGGTGAAGTCCATCTCGTCGATGGTGTGGCCGATTTCGTTGACCTGCTCTTCCATGCGGGCGCGGGAGATGGAGGTCTCACCGGCCAGGTTAACCAGCTCTTCGAGCAGGTCGGCGGAGACCTTGACCGACTCCGCCTGGGCGCCGCGCTGGGCGAGCTGTGCGCCCATCATCGACTGCACCGGTGGCCCGCCTACCCGCTCTGGCCGTTTGATTGGCGTCAGCGGGTGCAGTGGTGCCTCCTGCAGGGTTTTGCGGGGCGCAAAGGGAACTACGTTATCGCTACCCGCGGCGCCTTCGTCGTCGGGGCGGGCGGGGATAAACTCCGCCTCGGGGCTAGGTTCTGTACTGGCCGCCGGCTCTTCGGTGCGCTTGGCCGCTGGTGCCTCGGTGGCGGGTGTTGGCGCAGCCGGTTTCGCCGCGTTGCTGGGCGCCGGGCTTGTGTTGCTGCCCGGCTGGCCGAAGGGGTTGTTCGCCAGCGTCAGGCCGCCGGCGGTCATCAACGCCTGCAGTTGGGGCACGCGCTCGCCCTGCAGGAATTTCTGAACGCATTCACTGCCCATAAAGAGCAGTTCGTAGTAGCTGTTGACCTTGTTGAAGAAGGCTTCGCCCAGCTCACCATGGCCCTCTTTGATGAGGAAGGATTCGAAATCGTGGGCGGCTTCACCCAGGCCGAGGATGCCGGCCAAACGGGCGCTACCCTTGAAGGTGTGCAGTGACCGTTTTAACTGCTCCAGGCAGTCGCTGCGCTCCCACTCGTTGCTCCAGTCGTGAACGGCAACGTCGATCTCCTCAAGCAGCTCGCTCGCCTCTTCGGTAAAGATCTCGACGATCTCCGGATCGATTTCGTCCTCGTCTTCGTCGCTGTCGTCGGCACCAAAGACCGTCGTGGCTGGGGACGAGGGCTGGATGCTGGGTGGATCGCCTGCGGTTGGTGCTGAACGGGTTGGCTCAGGGGCCTGTGATTCGGGGGCTAGTGATTCTGGAATAGTGGCTTCGGCGACTGATTCAGCCGCTGCCAATTCGGAGGTTAACTTGCCCTCATCGGTCAGCCATTCGCTGCTTGCCTGAGACCCGTCGTCGGCGCTGGTGTCACTCGCCATGTCGAGTGCGGGCCAATCGTCCAGGTCGCCAATCAGCGGTTCTTCGAGCAGCGTCTCCTCGATTGAGGGCTCTTCACTCAAGGTTTCATCGAACAGGGTTTCGCCCTGGAGCGATTCGTTGGCGGTCTCCTCGATCAGGGGGGTGTCGATAGAGGCTTTGTCGTACAGCGGCTCGTCGACCAGAATCTCATCGTTGTTGCCGGCGAAGGCGTCGAAGTCAAAGTTTTCAAACTCACTCGCCAGGGACGCGTCGCTCTCCGCGGCCGATGCTTCGGTTGCCTCAGCCTCTTCCTGGCTGGGGCTGTCAAAGGAGGTTTGGTAGCCCGCAGCGGCAAAGTCGCTATCGAAAGAGAACTCTGCCGAAAGCTCTTCGTTCTGGTCAGGGTGCCACTCTTCGTCGCTTGCGCTTAGATCACTATCGCTTGTTTTTAGATCACCATCGCTTACGCTGAGGTCGTTGATGCTGAACTCCAGTTCACCATCTTCTAGGGTCGTCTCTTCGGCGGTGGACTCTTCGACCGGGTTCTCTTCAGGCACACTGTCGAAGAAAGAGCTGCTGTCGAAGGGGAATACCTCATCGTCAGCGCTATCGGCGGCGGGTATTTCGGGGGTGTTGTTGAAGGCGCTGAGGAAGTCGGCGTCTGCTGGCTGGTCGTTATCGTCGACCAGCAGAACATAGTCCTCTCCCGCAGGCG
The DNA here is from genome assembly GCF_033283405.1 of Halioxenophilus sp. WMMB6. Lineage (NCBI taxonomy): Bacteria > Pseudomonadati > Pseudomonadota > Gammaproteobacteria > Alteromonadales > Alteromonadaceae > Halioxenophilus > Halioxenophilus sp. WMMB6. The sequence goes on along the minus strand of NZ_JAWMQR010000004.1, from coordinate 311,128 downwards.
GCGCCTCTGCCAAATTGGCTGGCTCTTCATCAAAACTGAAGCTTGATTCTGTCCCGGTGTTATCGGTTGAGACACTCAGCCACTCGGGTTCAACCTCAAGTTCACTGGCTGTGCTGGCAATGTCGCCGCTCTCCAGTGCGGTGGTTTCTGGCTCAGTTTGGTCGGCGCAGGTATCGAGTAGAAGCTCGATATCGGCGCGCAGTTGCATGGAGAGGCTGGGCAGGTTTTGCCCGGCGGCGACGGAGTCGACCATGTCGAGCAGGGATTCGTGGCTGCGTTGCAAAACGTTAAACAGGCGCTCACTGGTGTTGAGCCGCCCGTCGAGAGTGGCGACGTAGAGTTGCTCCAGAAGAGCGGAAAGTTGCGCCATCTCTGGGTGGTTGGCGTGCGTTGCGCCTTTCTTCAGCAGCTGAACCTCTTGCAGAATCTCCTGCATTTGCGGGATAGAGGCTTCGCTCTGTCGCCATTCGTCGATGAGGATGTCGGCGTCCAGCAGCAGGTTCATCTCCTCGGCCATAAAGATGGAGAGTAGAGCTGGGTCGACTGGACGGTTTTTGCCCTCCTCTTCATCCTGCTGGCGCAAGATGGGCACAATGGTGCGCTCGCGCAGCTCGCTGATGCGTGCCAGGTATTGATCCAGCCGCGGAATGCTGAGCGGCTCCTGGGCGGCGATCTGATCAAGTACCTGGTTGATGTAGAGCACGCCATCTTTAATCAGCTGCAACATATCGTCGTCGAGCATGATCTGGTAGGTGCGCAGCTCTTTAATAAAGTGTTCGAGCGGGGTGGCCAGCTGGGCGATGGGTTGCACATCGGCCATATGGGCGCTGCCTTTCAGGGTGTGCAGGGCGCGCTGCATTGGATCGCTGGGGGTGGAGTAGATGGGCGCGCAGCGGTCCATCTCGTCGATAAATTCTCCAATGGTGGCCAGGTGGCCGCTGGCCTCGCCGCTGAAGATCTCCCACAGGACCAGTTGGCTCTCTTCGTCCTCTTCCGTGCTGGCGACTTCATCGACCGCAAGTTCGGCGGTGGGCAGTTGTTCCTGTGGGATAGCCAGGGCTTCCGGTTCCACGCCGGAGGCGATCTCGTCGGCCCAGGTCATGTATTGGCGGCAGAGCGCCGGTTGAGGATTGGGCTGGCGGTGCTCGAAGGCACTGATCAGGCTGGGTAGCAGTTGCAGCACCCGGTTGATCAACTCCACCTGCAGGTGGCTGGGATCGATGGTCTTATCGATCACCCGGTTGAGCATGTTTTCGATGGTCCAGGCGAGCTCGCCAATATCGTTGGCGCCCACCATGCGGCCACTGCCCTTAAGGGTGTGGAAGGCGCGGCGGAATTCGGTGAGGGCTTCGCCATCTTGCAGATTTTCCACCCAGCGCGGGTAGTACTCATCAATGGTGGCCGAGACCTCTTGCGCCTCTTCGATGAAGATCTCCAGGATCTCATCATCGATCAGATCCTCTTCTTCGTTGGCCGTTTCCGGCTTGACGGGTTCAGCTTCAGGCGCGCTGATATCGGTGGGCTCACTGGCTTCCAGGTTGGCAGCGGGGGCGAGGCTGGCGGCTTCGATTTCGGCTTCCGGCTCTTCCCCAGGGATTGTGTCGAAGTCGAAGGGTTCCTCTTCGGCCGCGAGACTGTTGCCATCTTCGGTGGCATCCGGCCAGCTCAATTCGGCTTCCGCTTCTGCGACAGGCGCCGGCTCATCGATTTCAGTGCTGGCCGCAGTCTCGTTATCGGTATCTGAAGAGACCAAGGTGAGCTCTGGTGCGCTGAGCTCGGATGGTTCGCCGGCGGCGGATTCATTGGCGCCGCTATTGGCGGATTCTTGCGCGGCAGTGCTGGGTTCGATGTTGAGGCCCAGATTGCGGACACTGTCCTCGGCCACGGCCAGCAACATTTCGTCGTTGCTCTGGTGTTCTTTACCGCTTAAGTGCTCGAGATAGTATTCAATACTGGCAATGGCATCGGCCAGGGTATCCAGGCTGCGCCACTCGGGCACCATGCCCTCCTGTAGCAGTTGTTCGTCGATATACTGCGCGCAGGCGCCCAATACCGCGCCGGCGCGGGGTAGGGGAACCATGTCCAGGCCGCCGCGAATCTCGCGCAGCAACTTGGGCACATTGATCAGATGACGGCGATCCCATTGGCTGGCGATGTACTCAATAATGCAGTCTTTAGTCTGTTCCAGGCCGTTGCGCGACTCGGCCAGTACCACCTCTTGGGCGATGTTGATCTGCAGCGCCTTTTGCTGTTCCAAATCGTTGCGCGCCATGGTGACGCCACGGGTGAGTGCATCCAGGCGGCCTTCGATGTCGATCAGGTCGGAGGCGATGTCGAACAGCTGTTGGTCGGTGTATTGGCCGGTGTTGATAATTCCTTCCAGGGCATCCACCTGGGCCAGCATCTGTTTGCGAATATCGCCCACGCCGAGAATCGCCAGGGTGTCGGCCACACGCTGGGCGACGGGTAAGGTCTCTTTCAGGTGGTCGAGGGTGGTGTCGGAAGAGAGGCAGTCGTCCAGGTTCAGCTTGATGGAGCGCAGCTCTTCTTTCAGGGCCAACACCACCGAGCGGATCGCTTCGGGATCGTGACCGAGCGGTAGATCGCTGCCATCGTCTTCGCCAAGCAGGTTGGAGTCCAGCTTGTATTTTTCACGAATGCGGGTAACGAAACGACCGCGGCTGGAGGCGATGGCAACGTAAAAGAGCAGATTGCGCAGGAGTTCCTGATCACAGGGGGCGTCCAAGCCTTTGGTGCCGTTGCGCAGTAACAGTTTTAGCTGGCGGTTGAGTTGACGCAGCAGCAGCTTAACCGCGGCGCTCAGCTCCAGCCCTTTTTCCGCCAGGGCTTCGATCAGCGCCAGGCTGATCTCCCACAGGGATTGGTTGAGGGTGCCGGAGGTTAACTTGTACTGTCGGGACAGTACCTTGTGCAAGTAGTGGATGTTTTCATTGGGTTTAACGCCGCGAATCAGGGCGGCGGCGGCAAACTGATACATCTGTTGCAGCTTCTGCTGCACGGCCAGGTACTGGCTCTGGTTCTGGTTGGCCTCAATGCGTGGCGAGGTGACGGTTTGCGCCGGGCGCATATCCGGGTTGAACAGCCGCGATTCCGACAGCAGGCTGTCACCGCGCACGGAGCGGAGGTCATTCAACAGGGGTAGCAAAACAGCGGGCTGGTCGCGGCGCTGGGTTTTGATGCGATCGAGGTATACCGGCAGTTGCAGAATACCGCGCATCAGAGCGTCCTGGGCCTCTACAACAAACTGCACGCGTTCATCACACAGTGCCTGGGCCAAGTGTTCGAGCTCTTCGGCCAACAGCGCTGCGCCATAAAACTCCACCATCTGCAGTGAGCCGTGCACCTGGTGAATATGCGCCAGGCAGAAACGGATTTTGGAGTTGTCATTAGGGTCGTTAGCCCAAGACTCCAGAGCATCCCGTGCGTGGGCCAGGGTCTCGTCGATCTCTTGAGTAACCCAGTCTAATGCAGCAAAGTTTCTGTTTTCTGCCATCGCAGAGTTGTTCCTTTATGGTTGTTCAGCTCAATCGGCAACGCTGGACGATTGCAGAAGTTGGTAGGCCTGCGCTCCGCCTAGGGCATAGGGTGCCAGCCGGGGGTGTTGCCAACCCGGCATCTCACCCGAGCCGATAATCAACAGGCCGCCGGGTTTAAGGCGGCTGGCTAGTTGATTGAGCAACTCCCGTCGCCGCCAGCGACGGAAGTAGATAAGTACATTCAGGCACACGATCACATCCATCGGCATGTTGGCAATGCGGTTGAGCTCGCACAAATTGCCGCGCACAAAAGTAACCCGGTTGGCGATCGGGTTCTTAACCGCGAGTTGACCACTGCTTCTGTCAAAATAACGTGATAACTCACTGGGGTTAACCAGGGCCGCGCGCGCTGGGTGGTAGCGCCGGCTGCGGGCGATGTTAAGCGCGTCATTGCTGATATCGAGGCCGGTGACAGAGAAGTAGTGGTTGGCGGGCGCCAGGTTATAGCTGTCGCTCAGTACCGCCGCCAGGCTGTAGGCCTCTTCACCGCTGGCACAACCCAGGCTCCAGACGTCGAAATTTCTTCCGAGGGTGTTGTCCTGAATACGCTGGTTGACCAAGCGTTGCACACCTTGGAGCACTTCCCTATTGCGGAAGAAGTGAGTCTCTTTCACCAGCAAGCGATCGAGCAGGGCTTGCCACTCCGGCGGGTGATTACAGACCCAGGCGTAGTAGCCGTCGACGTCCTGCAGGCCCAGCTCGCGCATGCGCAGAGAGATTTGGGTAGGCAGATGGCTGGCTTGCAGCTTGCCTAGTTGTACTCCCGTCTCGCGCTCGAGTTTGTTAGCCCACAGTTGGATGTGCTCTTCTTGCATCTCCGCCTGTGTTCGTGCCGACCAAGTCATGGACTAAAAGCGGCAGTTATACTGCGGCGCCGGTTTTGTGGCCGCTTTTGCTACTGACAAAATCGTCCTCATCGTCAGAGCCAAAGTGGAGCTCAGTGTCGAATTCGTCACCGGATTCCAGATCGACGGTGTCATCCAGGGTGGCAACGGCGCTCTCGTCGAAATCGTCTCCGCCGAGGTCGTCACCGAGGCCGGCCAGGGCATCGCCATCCAGCGCGCTGTGCGTGCCGGTTGGGCTGCCTGCCATGGCGGATTCCGGCAGAGTGAAGCCGGCAACGGATTCACGCAGCTCCACCGCCATAGAGGCCAGGTTTCCAATACTGGCCGCCGTGGTGCTGGTACCGGAGGCGGTCTGGGAGGTAATTTCCTGAATAACGTTCATCGTGTTGGAGATGTGGCCCGCAGAGGAGGCCTGCTGACGGGCGGCGTTGGAGATGTTCTGGATCAGGTCCGCCAGGGTGGTGGATACGTTTTCAATCTCTTCCAGTGCCACACCCGCATCCTGTGCCAGGCGTGCTCCGCGTACCACCTCGGCGGTGGTCTGTTCCATCGAGATAACCGCTTCGTTGGTATCGTTCTGAATGGTTTTTACCAGGGCTTCAATCTGTTTGGTGGCCGCAGCGGAACGTTCCGCAAGGCGCTGTACCTCGTCCGCTACCACCGCGAAGCCTCGACCCGCGTCACCAGCCATAGAGGCCTGGATCGCGGCGTTAAGTGCCAGAATGTTGGTTTGGTCGGCAATGTCGTTAATCAACGATACGATGTCTCCAATCTCTTGGGACGATTCACCCAGTCGTTTAATCCGCTTGGAGGTGTCTTGAATCTGCTCACGAATGGTATCCATACCGTGGATGGTGTTCTGTACCACCTTGGCGCCGTTGTTGGCGATTGATACCGCTCGTTCCGCAACCGATGCTGATTCCGCGGCGTTGGCAGATACCTGGTCAATGGTGACCGCCATTTCGTTTACAGCGGCAGAGGCTCCGGCAATCTCCTGGGCCTGGTGCTCGGCAGCCTCGGCCAGGTGCAGTGCAGTCTGCTGGGTCTCTTGCGATGACGCGGCAACCCCGGCAGAGGTTTCGTTAATGCGCGATACCAGTACCCGCAGCTGGTCGATGGTGTAGTTGATGGAGTCCGCGATGGCGCCGGTGAAGTCCTCGGTTACCGTGGCTGTGGTGGTCAAGTCACCATCCGCCAAGTCGGCCAGTTCGTCCAGCAGTCGTAAAATCGCGTTTTGGTTTCGTTCGTTGGTTTCCGCAGTGACCTGCAGACGACGCCGGGTGGCAGTTAGTAACTGGGCGGCAATCAGGATTAATACCAGGGCGGCCAAGCCTGCCAGAACGCCGACAGTGAGTGGGTTGAAGGCGCGCGTGCTACCCAGGTTGCCGATGTCGGAGGAGAGGGCCGTCAGGGCTTCCAGAAGTTTGGGCGAGTCATCAAGAATGGCTTCAGAGGCCTGCCGGGCGCTGAACAGTGCCGGTGACGCTTCGAAGATTTCACGTACGGAGGAGTTCACGAATTCAAACAGGCTGCTGATCTCACCCAAGCTGGCCACTGCGTCGCGGTCGGTGATTTTGGAGATGCCCATGGGCGCGTCACCATTGCGCATGCCCTGCAGTACCTTACCGAACAAGTTGGCGTCGAGGTTGAACTGGTCGGCAGCTTCAGTGGCATCGCCGCCACCGCGCAGCATTTTGTCGACGTTTCGACCGATACGTTCCGCCCGCCAGGACTGCATTTGCGCCACTGAGATCTGCTCGCCGGGAGAGTTGTTTTCCAACAGAATCTCAACGATGTTGTTGTGTTCTGCCTGGAGCTCGGGGAGTGTTTGGTTCAGGGTGTTGGCTACGTCGTTCAGGAAGAGAATGGTGTCTTCGTTGGTAACAATGATGTTGGCGTTGTCGCGGATTCGATTCCAGATTCGCTCGTAGTTGGCGTAGTTCTGGCGAAGCGATTGATCGGTCCAATCGCCAGCGGCAAGTCGATCCCGTGCCAGTCCCATGCTGGTAATTACCTGTGCCAGTTGCGCGAACGCGGCTTCCTCACCGGAGGTCGCTTCACGGGCCAAGGAGGTTAAACGATAGGACTGCGCCCTAAGTTCCGCCACACTTTGCAGGTGTTGTTGGTCTTTTTGACCTTCCAGGTTCATAAATACCAACCCGTAGGTGATGAACCCCAACAGTAGAACCAAGGCGGTGATCAATCCAGCCATCACTGGGTTGGATTTGATTGACGCCATTATGTTACTGGAGTCTGTCTTCATACTGAGCTCTCCCGAACGACCATAAGTCTCTTGTAAATCTTTGAATTCCCTTGTTCGCGCTCGTCTTCAAGGCGCTGTCGCTGCTTTCCCTGTAAAACGACCAATATCCTGTGCAAACTTTCTACATACTCAAACTATTAGCACCTTTTTGGCGAAGTTGCCTTGCCAGGTGCGCAATCAGTGTTATCCGCAATCAGCCGGCGAGCTGTGATTTGGCTGCTGACATAAACTGGGGGCTTTCGGCCAGGTTAACCATACTGAAGATATGCCAGGTGATGTCGCCCTGTGGGTAGTTGCCCAGTAGATAAGGCAATAACTGGGCATCTTCGGCCGTGTTATCCGGGTTGTAGGTTTCGGTAAGGAAATGCTGCATACCAAAAGCCTGGTCAACCAGCAGCCCGCAGTAGAGCTCCTGGTTTTCGATGATCAAAATTCGCTGTTGCTTGTGGGGTGTGGTGAGCCGGTGGCCAAGGTACATGGCCAGGTCGATGACCGGCAGCAGCCGGCCACGGACGTTGGCAACCCCTCTTACCCAGTGTTTGACGCCCGGCAGCCGGGTGTAGCTGGGTACTTCCAATAATTCCGACACCTGGCCCAGAGGCACAACAAAACGCTGCCCTATAAGGCCGAAACCGATGCCGCTCCACTCTTGTTTGGTCTGCTCGCTGGCCGGCAGCCCTTTGGCTACCGTGCGGCTGCGATTAGCGAGATTGAGGAGAGCCTGAAAGGCGTTTGATTGATCCATTCGATACTCGGTGATCGGTATTCCTAATTGATTGGGCGAGGTATTGCCAACTAGTTCATGGCGTCGCTGATGGCATCCAGCAGCTGCTTCTCACCGATTGGCTTGGTCAAATAGGCTTTGGCACCCTGACGCAAGCCCCACACGCGATCGGTCTCTTGATCTTTGGTGGTGACGATGATGACCGGTATATGGGCGGTCTGGCTGCCTTTGCTCAGCTGACGGGTGGCCTGAAAACCGTTCAGGCCGGGCATTACGATGTCCATGAGGACCACATCCGGATTGGATTGCTTGGCCTCGGCAACTCCGGCTTCGCCGGTGCTGGCGGTGAGCACCGAATAACCGTTTTTCTCTAACATGCTGGTAAGCTTGTGAGTCTCTGTGGGTGAATCATCTACGATAAGAACTGTAGCCATACGCTGTCCTGCTATATTGTGTTTGTCTAATATTTGTAGGCGGCAGAGACCGACCCTTATTACTGTTTAGCGCAAAAACCTGATATTGGTAGAGGTTTATCGGCGATTTGTTAACTGGTATTGAGTTTAGAACGTAACTAGCCGATGCGGTAATTTTCTCAGCCAGGAAATGGATTAATAGCTGAGTTTTCGCTTGTGGAGTGCTGATTAGCGGCGCCCCTGGGGGCCTGCATGCAACTTCCTGCAATCTGTCTAGACGCTTGAACCAATTTCTCTTCCCTGATGTTACCTACTCCTAAGTATGGGTCAAAATGACAAATTTTGAAGCTGGTTGGGTGATCAGGATGCTCGAGCCGGCCGAACATGGGCTTCAATGGCGCCAAGCAGTTCGCTTTTACTAAAGGGTTTGGTCAGGTATTGGTCTGAGCCGACAATGCGGCCTTTGGCTTTGTCGAACAGTCCGTCCTTACTGGAGAGCATAATGACGGGGGTGGATTTGAATTCGCTGTTATTTTTGATTAGGGCGCAGGTCTGGTAGCCGTCTAAGCGGGGCATCATGATGTCGACAAAGATGATGTCTGGTCTGCTGTCGGCGATTTTGGCCAGCGCATCGAATCCATCGGTGGCGGTGACGACAGTACACCCAGCTTTCTGTAAGAGCGTTTCCGCAGTACGACGAATGGTTTTACTATCGTCGATTACCATTACTTTTAGACTTTCCAGTTTTACATCCATAGCGTGGCCCGGTTGGTTAATTTGCGCTTGTCTGCCCAAACTATTCGTAATTGCAGCATAACTCGCGGTACTTATCTTTGAGTTTCTTTGGGTTGTTGGTCTTTAGGGCTGTTTGGGCAACAGGGTTGCCTCAGTTGTTCCCCGACCGACGCACTGGAGACCGTGATATGACAGTGCGTTGGTTTTTACCACAGTTGTGAGGTTTTATCTATAAAACAACATTATAAGACATTATTCGGTTATGCTTGGCTTTTGTTGTGATCCAAGCTATCTGAACTTTGTTCTTGGTCACATAACACCTTTATAGACACATTGATTGATTCTGTCGGCGAGCAGTAACCCTATGAATATGACCCTTGGTGTGGTGATGGATCCTATTGAGTCCATCAGTTACAAAAAAGATACAACGTTAGCATTAATGTTAGCGGCCCAAACGCGCGGTTGGCAAATTGAGTACATGCTGCAGAGTGACCTGTTTTTAGAGCAGGGCTCGGCTCGGGCTATCGCCCGTCCTATTCGCGTTTTTGCTGATCCTGACCATTGGTTTGAGCTGGGCGAGGCGCGCGAAATTGATCTTGGGTCACTCAATGCCATCCTGATGCGCAAGGATCCCCCTTTCGATAACGAGTATATATATAGCACTTATATTCTCGAAGCGGCGGAGCGGGCTGGAGCGCTGGTGGTCAACAAGCCCAACGCACTACGTGACTGCAACGAGAAAATATTTGCCACTCAGTTCCCACAATGCTGCCCGCCAGTGTTGGTGAGCAAAAATTTCCAGCTGTTGCGTCGTTTCCATCAAACCCATGGCGACGTCATCTTCAAACCGTTGGATGGCATGGGTGGCAGCGGAATATTTCGTGCCCTGCCCAACGATGTCAACCTGGGCGTTATTCTTGAAACCTTAACCTGTCATCAAACGCAGCAAATAATGGCGCAAAAATATATTCCCGAGATTGTCGATGGGGATAAGCGAATTCTGGTGGTTAATGGCGAGGCTGTCCCCTATTGCCTGGCCCGTGTTCCGGCTGTGGGCGAGACGCGAGGTAATCTCGCCGCAGGTGGTACAGGCAGGCCCCAGCCCTTGACTGATCGCGATCGCTGGATCGTTGAACAGGTGGCACCCACACTGGTAGCCAAGGGGTTGATGTTTGTCGGCTTGGATGTGATTGGCGACTATCTGACCGAGATTAATGTCACCAGCCCCACCTGTGTGCGGGAGATCGATGCCAAATACGATACCCGTATTGGTGAACGACTGATGCTTGCCATAGAAGCGCGTCTGGCAGGTTAGCCTCTCGGAACCATCTTTTAATTGATCTGCTGTTAAATGCTAATGCGATGTCGATCACTGCAGCTGCCGGGCGTCTGTTTGCTAAACTTGGCAACGGGCGCTGGCCAAAGAGTGGCTTGCAGGTAACTAAATGAGCGTCGATGTTGGATCGCATGGTTTTTTTTAAATATGTCTAGTGCCATAGAGTTGCCAAGCGGTGAGCGTTTGGGCTTTACCTTGTTTGTCGCGTTGCTGGTGCACGCCCTCATTCTGTTTGGTGTCTCTTTTAAGCTCACAATCAATAAACAAACCAGCCCCACGCTGGAAATCACCCTGGCGACCCATAAATCCAGTGAGGCCCCTGACGAGGCTGACTTTCTTGCCCAGTTTGATCAGCAGGGCAGTGGTACAGCGGATGAGGCCAAACAGATCACCACTGAGCAGGTGGCGGAGTTTGCCGATACCGAAATCCAAGAGGTGCGCGAAGCTCAACTGGCCCGAACGCAACAGGAGCGGCCGGAGGATAAGGTGGTCACAACAGTCTCCAAGTCGCGCAGTCTGACCAGTACTGATCCCAGTCAGGAGCGTCAGGAGGAGGTGGCCATCGCTGGTGATGGCGATAACACTGTGCCGGTGAGTGAGCAGATTGCCAGTCTCAAGGCTCGCCTCGATGAGCAGCGCGAAGCCTATGCCAAGAAGCCCCGGGTGCGGCGTCTGACCTCGGTGGCAGCCAAAGCCTCGGTAGAGGCGTCTTACCTCTACCAATGGAGTCAAAAGGTGGAGTTTGTGGGTAACCGCAACTTTCCACAGGAGGCGTTGGCCGAGGGTATTCGCGGAAATTTGCGCCTGCTGGCGGTGGTGGATCGGGATGGCACCCTGCTTTCAGCGGAGATTTTGCAGTCTTCCGGGTACCGGGTGCTGGACGATGCCGCTATTCAGATTGTGCACCTGTCGTCGCCCTTTCCGCCGTTTCCAAAGGAGATTCGCGAGACGGCCGATCGTTTGGAGATTATTCGTACCTGGAGTTTCGAGATTACAGGTCTATCGACAGGTTCGTGATATAACCATTTATTAGAGGCGGCTGCATTAGGCAGCTTGTTTTCCCGCAACGAGCCTCCATAATGAAGTTATGAACACTACATTCTCCGAAACAGACTTAAAAAGCGGCAGCTTAGCGAATCACTTCCTGATTGCGATGCCCGGCCTAGTCGATCCCAATTTCAGCCATACCATCACCTATATCTGCGAGCACAGTGCGGAAGGGGCGATGGGTTTGGTGATCAACCATGCGCTGCCCATGCAGTTTGAAGAGGTGCTGGAGCAGATGGGTATCGAAGACCACGCCAATGTCGGTGGCAAGGAGATTCTCTCTGGCGGACCGGTGCAGTTGGGGCGTGGTTTTGTCCTGCACACCAGTGATAAGCAGTGGCCCTCAACTATGCGCATTGCTGACGATGTCTTTCTGACCGCATCGCGGGATATTCTCGAAGACATTGCCAATAACTGTGGCCCAGACCGCAGCTTGGTTATTCTGGGTTACGCCGGTTGGGAGGCGGGTCAACTTGAGCGTGAGATCGCCGAAAACGCCTGGCTCACCGTGCCGGCTGATAGCCGCATTTTGTTCGATACCGATACCCCTCAGCGTTGGCAGGCGGCTTCCGACTGCGTTGGCGTAGACCTTAACTTGATCTCCTCCTGTGCCGGCCACGCATGACCGGCACGCTTCTGTGCTTCGACTTTGGCAGTAAAAATATCGGTGTCGCCGTTGGTCAGCGATCCCTCCGCAGCGCCAGTGAGCTAAAATCGATTCCCGCCCGCGATGGTGTTCCCAATTGGGAGCAGGTCGGCGCGTTGTTGCGCGAATGGCAACCCGAGTTGTTGTTGGTGGGGCTGCCACTAAATATGGATGGCAGTGAGAGTGAAATCGCCGGTCGTGCCAAAAAGTTTGGCAATCGTCTGCACGGTCGGTTTGGCTTGCCGGTAACACTGGTGGATGAGCGTCTCTCCACGCGGGAGGCGAAGCTGGAGGCGCGAGATCGCGGCCATCGCGGCGACTACGGTAAAAATCCGATCGATTCCATCGCTGCGCGACTGATTCTAGAGAGCTGGTACGAGCGGGATGAGGCCAGTCAGATTCCTAACGGCGAACCCGGCTGACAGCCGGGTTTGCTTATTTCTCTATCAGAACAGCCGCGAACGGTCGTTCTCTTCGGCCTGAATTGAGAGTTCACTGGCGGCATTGCCCAGATACTCGGCATCCGTCTCGGATGCCAATTTGATCATCAGGCGCAGGTCGTTAGGTGAGTCGGCGTGCAGCAGGGCATCTTCATAGGTAATTTCCCCACGGTCATAGAGCTCGTAGAGCGCCTGATCGAAGGTTTGCATACCCAGTTCGTTGGATTTTTTCATCAACTCTTTCAGCTCCGATACTTCGCCTTTGCGAATCATGTCGGAAGCCAGTGGTGAGTTGAGCAGCACCTCCAAACAGGCGCGTCGGCCCTTGCCGTCCGGCGTTGGGATCAACTGCTGGGCAACAATGGCTTTCAGATTGAGCGACAGATCCATCCACAGCTGATTGTGCCGGTCGGCTGGAAAGAAGTGGATGATGCGGTCGAGGGCCTGGTTGGCGTTGTTGGCGTGTAGGGTACACAGGCAGAGGTGGCCGGTTTCGGCGAAGGCGATGGCGTGTTCCATGGTCTCACGGGTACGTACTTCGCCGATGAGGATAACGTCCGGTGCCTGCCGCAATGTGTTCTTCAGTGCCACCTCAAAGGATTCGGTGTCGAGCCCCACTTCGCGCTGAGTGACGATGCAGCCCTGGTGCTGGTGGATAAATTCGATCGGGTCCTCAATGGAGATGATATGGCCCTTCGAGTTGCGGTTGCGGTGGCCGATCATCGCCGCCAGTGAAGTTGATTTACCGGTGCCGGTGGCGCCCACGAAGATGATCAGGCCGCGTTTGGTCATGGCCAGCTCTTTGACGATATCGGGCAGGCCCAGATCATCAATACGCGGAATATTGGTTTCAATGCGCCGCAGCACCATGCCCGCCAGGTTGCGCTGATAAAAAGCCGAGCAGCGGAAGCGGCCAATGCCGCGGGCACTGATGGCGAAGTTGAGCTCTTTCTTATCCAGAAACTCCAAGCGCTGCTTTTCATTCATCACACTCAATACCAACTCGCGGGTCTTTTCCGGCGACAGCGGGGTGGTGGTGACGGGGGCGACCTTGCCGTGCAGTTTTACGGAGGGGGGCACCCCGGCGGTGATAAACAGGTCCGAGGCACCCTTCTCAACCATTAACGTCAACAGGCGATCAAACTCCATGGTGGAACTCCAGGGTAAAAATTAAAAGTTGTCGGGTGATTTGGCTTTCTCGCGCGCCACTTCGCGGGTAACAACCCGTCTGGCCACAAGATCCTGCAGGCACTGGTCCATGGTCTGCATCCCCACTGCGCCACCGGTCTGAATGGCTGAGTACATTTGCGCCACTTTATCCTCACGAATCAGGTTTCGAATGGCGGGCGTGCCACGCATGATTTCGTGAGCCGCCACCCGGCCGCCGCCCGACTTCTTGAGCAGAGTTTGGGAGATTACCGCCTGCAGCGATTCGGAGAGCATGGAGCGCACCATGGCTTTCTCGTTGGCGGGGAACACGTCCACCACCCGGTCGATGGTTTTGGCGGCGGAGGTGGTGTGCAGGGTGCCGAACACCAAGTGGCCGGTTTCGGCGGCGGTCAACGCCAGTCGGATGGTCTCCAGGTCTCGCATCTCACCCACCAGAATAATATCCGGGTCTTCCCGCAGAGCTGAACGCAGCGCTTCGGCGAAGCCGTGGGTGTCGCGATGGACTTCCCGCTGGTTCACCAGGCACTTTTTGGATTCGTGCACGAATTCGATTGGGTCTTCGATGGTGAGAATGTGTTCGTATTTGTTGTTGTTGATGTAGTCGACCATGGCGGCCAGGCTGGTGGATTTACCGGAACCGGTAGGGCCGGTAACCAGAACCAGGCCGCGCGGGGTGAGGGAGATATCCCGGAACACCTGGCCCATGCCCAACTCTTCCAGGGTCAATACCTTGGAGGGAATGGTTCGAAACACCGCGCCGGCGCCACGGTTCTGGTTAAAGGCGTTAACCCGGAAGCGAGCCACACCGGGCACTTCAAACGAGAAGTCGGTTTCCAGAAACTCTTCGTAATCCTTGCGCTGGCGGTCATTCATAATGTCGTAGATCAAACCGTGCACCTGCTTGTGCTCCAGCGGCGGCAGGTTGATTCGGCGCACGTCACCATCGACGCGAATCATGGGCGGCAGACCCGCCGAGAGGTGTAAGTCGGAGGCGCCTTGCTTCGCACTAAAGGCCAGTAATTCCGTGATGTCCATAGTTAACCTTATTGATCTAATCGAAATTGGCAGGCCATAAGGCAGGCTCTCTGTGCCGTGCTGCCGGTACTCATTTCAAACTCCTGAGTGTTAAACTTTAGCACCCGATCACCAGGGCCGCCGAAAGTTTATGTCCAAGCTCGCCGACAACCTAACTCAAGTCCAAGCCAGAATCACTGCTGCCTGTCAGCAATACCATAAAACCGCCCCTCTTCTGTTGGCCGTTTCCAAAACCCGCTCTGCGGCGGAGATTCGGGCGCTCTATGCCTTGGGGATTCGCCACTTTGGGGAGAATTATCTGCAGGAGGCGCTCGATAAACAGCAGGAACTGACCGATTTAGCCATAGTGTGGCACTTTATTGGACCTATCCAGTCGAACAAAACCCGCGCCATTGCCGAAAATTTTGACTGGATTCACAGTGTCGACAGAGAAAAGGTGGCTACCCGGCTCAGCGTGGCTGTGCCCAGTGGCAAGAGCTTGAATGTCTGCGTGCAGGTGAATATCGATCACTCGCCGACCAAATCCGGGCTATTGCCCGAGCAGCTCACCCCATTTTTAGCGGAGTGTCTAGCGCTCCCACAGCTATCCATTCGCGGCTTGATGGCAATACCGGACCCAGGTGAAGGCAACGCCCAGGGGCAGGCTTTTCAGGCGTTGGCGAAGTGCCTGCAGCAGGCCCAGCAGAGTTTTCCCGGGGCGCCCCTGGATACTTTGTCGATGGGCATGTCTGGTGATCTGGAGCTGGCAATTGCTGCCGGCAGCACTATTGTGCGGGTCGGTACCGATATCTTTGGTGCTCGCGCCAATAAAACGTAAACTGCGCGCCTGTAAAAACGAATGGCTGGTGGCTTATATACTGTCGTCGGCCCTGCTCAATCACTTTGTGCTTAATTACTTAATAAGAGAGAGTTAACTGTGACCGGATCTGAACCTCAACCTGCTCAAGCCAGTGCCGCCATCGCCTTTGTTGGGGCGGGAAACATGGCTGCCGCGATTATTGGTGGGTTGATTCAAAACGGCTATTGCGCCAGTAACATTATCGCGTCTGACCCAAACCAGGCTCAGCTGGAGCAGCTACATGAAAAATTTGCCATCACCACTGAGGCCGACAATCTAAAAGCGGTGGCGAAGGCCGATGTAGTGCTACTGGCAGTCAAACCGCAGGTACTGGGTAGCGTCGCTAAGGCGCTGGCGCCGGCGCTCACTCACCAACCGCTGATTATCTCCATCGCCGCTGGTATCCCCATAGCCAGTTTGGCGGCCTGGCTCGGCGATTCTCAAGCTCTGGTGCGCTGTATGCCCAACACCCCGGCGCTGGTGGGTGTCGGTGCCAGCGGCCTGTACGCCAATGCCTATACCAACCCGGCGCAACGGGCGTTGGCTGAGCAGATCCTCGCCGCGGTCGGTGTGGTGGCGTGGCTGGATGAGGAGTCGCAGATTGACGCCGTCACTGCGGTTTCAGGTAGTGGCCCGGCCTACTTCTTCTATGTAATGGAGGCGATGATTGAGGAGGGGGTGCGCCAGGGGCTGTCGGCCGACCTGGCCCGCCAACTGACCATTGAAACGGCACTGGGTGCCGCCACCTTGGCTAAGGCGAGCGATGAGGCCCCCGCTGAGTTGCGTCGCCGGGTGACCTCTCCCGGAGGCACCACTGAGCAGGCCATCCGCCGCTTCGATGAAGCCGGCTTGCCCGCTATTTTTGCCGAGGCTATGGTCGCCTGCGCCGAACGTTCGGTAACCCTGGCCGAAGAACTTGGTAATACCGATCAATAATACACACGGAGTGACAACTACCCCATGCATGCTTTAGCTCAGATAGCGACCCTCCTCATTCAGACATTGGCCTCGCTCTTCCTTTTTTTTGTAGTGCTGCGTTTTTTGTTGCAGTTGGCGCGAGCCGATATTTACAACCCGCTCTCCAAGGCGGTAGTAAAGATCACCAGCCCGCTGTTGATTCCGCTGCGTAAAGTGGTGCCCGGTTTCTTCGGGATTGATCTGGCTTCCGTCGTGTTGGCGCTGTTGGTGGGCCTGGTGGCGATTGAGCTGAATCTGCTGGTGGTGGGCGCGGCGCCGGTGAATCCGCTGAGGGCGTTGGGCTGGGCGGCAATTGGTGTTGTTTACCTGACCAGCTACATGATTTTCGCCGGTCTGATTATCACGGTTATCGTCAGCTGGGTGGCGCCCCATAGTCGGCATCCGTTTTTAATATTGCTCTACCAGCTGATGGCGCCGATTCAACGTCCTTTCCAGCGCCTGATCCCAGATCTGGGCGGGCTGGATATAACACCGATCTTTATCATTTTGGTGATTAATATCGTTTGGATTGTTCTTGAGAGTTTTGCCCGTGCGCTTGGGCTGAACAGTTTGTATGTGGGGTTTGTCCCAGGGATCGTCTGATATTGTGTTGAGGATTGCGCCAGCGAGGCAGATTTAGAATCTATATTCTAAAAAAACATAAGAAATAACCGGTTCAATTGGCCGTCTCGGCATCCTAATAGTAGCAAAGTGTAATGAATTGAGATTTAATAGCGCTACCTGATTTAAACAGGCTTGTCTACCAACGGCAGCTTGTTTTTAGCGGGAGTAAGTCACGTATTTCAGTACCAGTAAGGATCGTAGGTCTGCCCGGGGAGCCCCGGCTGATCGAGTAATTGTGCTATGGGCCGGGTGGCCTGGGGCAAGAAACTACAATTACAGAAGTACCTATGTAAATGCAGTGTCTGGCCGTAATTACTGAATCAGTCTATAAATAACCCCGCGTTCTGTATGGCAATATAACGCAGAGCAGCTAATGAATTGGCAACCTTAAATAGGGATGTAAACACCGCAGTGAATCTAACCAATCTTCAATGCCAACTCCACGACAGCGATCGGCGCCGTATTGAGCTGATCAATATGCTGTTGGCGTTTAAGCATTGGTACGCTACAAGCGGTATTCATGGCAAGCAAGCCGAATCCCTGGTAGCTAACGCTGTTGAGCGTCTGCGCGACCATACCTTCAATGTGGCCTTTGTCGGGGAGTTCTCCCGCGGCAAAACCGAACTCATTAACGCCCTGCTGTTTGAAAAATTCCATTGCCGGCTGCTGCCTTCGCGCCCCGGCCGCACGACCATGTGCCCCACAGAGATCGGCTTCAACCCCAGTTTGCCGCTCAACAGTATTCAGCTGCTGCCAATTATCACCCGTCGGGGTGGCATTAATGTGCGCTCCTTTAAGCGTATTCCCAAGCATTGGGTGAATCTCAACTTCGATATCAACAACCCAGCCTCCATTCAGGATGCTTTGGGTCGTTTGGCTGAGCGCCAGTTCGTGAGTGAGGAGCAGGCGCGCGATTTGGGCTTTAACTGCTCCCAGCTCAACCGCCACCCGGAAAATATTCACGAGGTGGAAATTCCGGTTTGGCGCTACGCCATTATCAACCTGGAACACCCGCTGTTGGCGCAAGGGCTGCGTATTATCGATACGCCGGGGCTGAATGCCTTGGGGACTGACTCCGAGCTCTCGCTGCACTCTATGTCTGAGGCGGATAATCTGATTTTCTGCCTCTCAGCCGATGCTCCGGTGAGCGCTACCGATAGAACCATCTGGCGGGATTTTATCAACGCCGAAGATAACAGCCATTCGCTGGTGGTTATCAATAAGATCGACAGCCTGTGGGACGACCTGATCTCGTCGCCCTCGGAAGAGTCGACCATCAACAGCGTGCGCACCGATACCGCACTGGCTTTGGGTTTGCCGTTGCAGCAGGTAGTGCCGGTCTCCGGTAAGCAGGCCCTACTGGCCAAAGCGCGAGGCGACCGCCAGCTGTTGCATAAAAGCAATTACAACCAGTTCGAGAGTCTGTTAACGGCTCAGCTTAACGACCGGCTTAAGATGTTGTTTAAGCATCCCGATGTGGAGGATGCCCTGGCTTTAATCCGGCAAACCCACGAGCAGATGCACAAACGCTTGTTGGCGCAGGCTGAGGTGTTGCAACAGGTAAAAGATCTCGGCCCGGAACAGACGGCATTGGCGCTGCAAACGGTGCGCGAGGCTTTAAAAGATGAGCATCGCAAGGTGCATCAGGTTTCGATTCTGCACCGCTCCTACGAGCGCGAAATCAAACATCAGTACGAAACGCTGATTGGCGTGTTTAGCCAGAAGCAGATGGAGCGCATTCTTAACTACCTCAATTCAGCGGCTTCCGATCCGGAACCAATCCTGCGCCCGGCCATTAAGGCCACCCTCAAGCAGATACAGCTCTGCCTGCGCAAGTTGGCTATTGAGGCGGAGCAGACCAACCGCATTCTGAATGAAATCTACGCCCAGCCGGAAGGCAGCGCTAAGCGCATGCGCTTGTCATCCAGAAAATTGAATCTGCACAGCCGCCAGAAACAATATTTTGAGTTTAAACACCGCTGTGAGCAGTTTCTGCACACCATCGAGCAGACCGCCATTACCGATCGTCCGCTGATTCGCCACTTCCTGCTTAACCTGAGCCAGGAGATCCGCCTCTATATCACCGATACCAACAATATGATCGACCGTTGGTACGAGCATGCGCTGACCCCCATGGCCTATCCCAATGAGTGCACCAAGCAGCTGCTGCAAAAAGAGCTGCTGACTCTCTCGCGCGTGGGGGGTGGCTCAATCGCCAACAGCCAGGTACTGGTTGCCCTGCGCGCGGAGCTCACTGAAAACGAAGATCACCTCTACAACCTGAATCAGCTGCTGACTCGCATAGATGCCTTCGAGCCCATCAAAAGCACTTCCGATAAAGTGGTGCCGCTGAGTTTTGCCCGCCGTAAGTCTGTTTAATTTCAGCCCCTGAAAGAGCCGTTATCTCTCGGTAAGCAATGATCCCATCCACGCTGATTGCCCTTGTGCTGCAGTCACTTACCGCCGAACAGAGAAAATCTGTTTATAATCGCGTTTTTGGTTAGACCTGGACCCCTTAACGAATGCCTCAACACCTGCCCAGCGACAGCGTCGGACTGGTAACGCCGCAGACTCATCACTTTCCGGAATCGCTCCACTTGGCTTGTGGCCGGACGTTGCCTGGTTTTGACCTGGTGTATGAAACCTATGGCCGTCTGAACGCCTCGGCCAGTAATGCCATTTTGGTTTGTCACGCCCTCTCCGGCCACCACCATGCTGCTGGCTACCACTCCATGGATGACAGCAAGCCGGGCTGGTGGGATGGCTATATTGGGCCGGGTAAGGTGATTGATACCAACCGCTTTTTTGTGGTGTCGTTGAACAATCTGGGGGGGTGTCACGGCTCGACCGGGCCGGTTTCGATCAACCCCGATACCGGCAAGGTGTGGGGCGCGGATTTCCCCTGGCTGCGGGTGCGGGATTGGGTGCACAGCCAGGCGTGCCTGGCGGATCTGCTTGGTATTAAGCAGTGGGCGGCGGTGATTGGTGGCAGCCTTGGCGGCATGCAGGCCATGCGCTGGGCGCTGGAGTACCCCGAGCGGGTGCGCCACTGTGTGGTGATCGCTTCGGCCATGAAACTGACCGCGCAGAATATCGCTTTCAACGAAACCGCGCGGCGTGCGATTATCTCTGACCCCAATTTCCATGACGGCAACTACCTGGCGCACCACACCAGCCCTAAGCAAGGCTTGGCCCTAGCACGCATGGTGGGCCACATCACCTACCTCTCGGACGATGGCATGGGTGAAAAATTTGGCCGGGAGTTGCGGCGGGGGAGTTTTGTCCTCGGCAGTGAAGAGCTGGTTGAGTTTCAGATTGAGAGCTACCTGCGTTATCAGGGTGACACCTTCTCCGATAGCTTCGATGCCAACACCTACATATTAATGACCCGGGCGCTGGACTACTTCGATCTTGGCCGGGAGTATGGCGATGACCCAGTGCAGGCGTTCGGCCTGGCCCAGTGCCCGTTTTTGGTGGTCTCCTTCTCATCGGACTGGCGCTTCTCTCCGGCCCGCTCACGAGAGATTGTCGATGCCCTGCTGGCGGCAGGTAAGCCGGTCACCTACGCCGAGATAGAATCCAACCATGGCCACGATGCGTTTCTGGTTCCCAACGAGCGTTATGAGCAGGTATTCAGCCGTTATTTGCAGGCAATAGAGGTTTAAGCGAATGGCCAATATGCGAATAGACCTGGATATCATCTCCGAGTGGGTGAAGCCCGAATCCCGAGTTTTGGATCTGGCTTGTGGCGATGGCCTGCTGTTGCAGCAGTTGAAGCGCAAGAAAGGGGTCAGTGGATATGGCCTGGAGATCGATCACGCTCATATCAACGAGTGCATCAGTAAGGGGCTGAGTGTCATAGATCAGGATCTGGATGAGCGGGGGCTGGGCAACTTCAGAGATGCCAGCTTCGATACCGTCATCATGACCCAGGCGCTGCAGACCATGCGCTACCCCGACAAAATGGTGGAGGAGATGCTGCGTATAGGGCGTGAGTGTATTGTTACCTTCCCCAACTTTGGTCACTGGAAGGCCAGACTTTATCTGTTATTTAAAGGTCGAATGCCTGTGTCGGACATGCTCCCGTACGAGTGGTACGATACGCCTAATATCCACTTTTGTACCTTCCGCGATTTTGAAATCCTCTGCCGGCAGCGGGGTATCAAAATCAAACGAAGACTGGTGGTGACCAGCTCATTTATCGATCGCCTGGCGGCGGGGGTGTTGCCCAACTTGTTCGGTGCCACGGCTATCTACCACTTGGGGTGATTATGAAAACGCTATCAAAATACCTATCGCTTGTAACTGCCATGCTCCTGCTCGGTTTTTCATCACTTGGCCAGACGCAGGAGGACATTTTTGTTGAGGAGCAGGGCTACCGGGTCTTTTACTCGGTTTTTAACAGTGCCTTCCTCACCCCCGAGGTGGCCGCGGCCAATGGCTTGGTACGCGCTAATGACCGCGCCTATCTCAATATTGTGGTCACCCAAGTGACGCCCGAGGGGCAGAGCCTGGGCTTGCCCGCCAGCCTTAAAGGGTCGGCCGCCAACCTAATGCAGCAGGCGCAACCTCTGGAGTTCAAAGAGATACGCGAGCCGACCGCGGTCTATTACCTGGCCCCCATCCGCCACACCAATGAAGAGGTTTACAATTTTTCGGTAGTGGTAACGCCAGAGGGGAGTGAGGCCGCCATTGAAATTAAATTCTCCAAGAAGTTATACGTTGAGTAGTAGCCAGTGAACAAGCTTGTGCTCGCCAGTGGCAATGCCGGCAAATTGAAAGAGTTGCAGCGTCTGCTGGCGCCACTCGGTTTTGAGGTTGTCCTGCAATCTGAATTGGGCGTAACCGAGGCCGATGAGACGGGCTTGAGCTTTGTTGAAAACGCCATCTTAAAGGCCCGCAACGCCGCTCGCCAGACCGGGCTGCCAAGCCTGGCGGATGACTCCGGTCTGGCGGTAGATGCCCTGGCGGGAGCGCCGGGTATCTATTCGGCCCGTTACTCCGGCGAGGGTGATGCTGCCAACAACCGCAAGCTGTTGGCAGCGTTGGTGGGCGCAGGTGACCGTTGTGCCCGTTTTATTTGCGCGTTGGCTCTGGTGCGCCATGCCGACGATCCCGTGCCGGTTATTTGTGAGGGGCAGTGGCGGGGAGAAATTCTAACCGAGCCCACCGGCGACTTTGGTTTCGGTTACGACCCGATCTTTAAACCCGAGGGGCTCGACTGTTCAGCCGCACAACTGACCCCAGAGCAGAAGTCGGCGGTGAGCCACCGGGGCCAGGCCATGGCCTTGCTGGTGGCCCGATTGCAAGCTCAGGTGATGAGTGACAGCACTGCCTCCGCTTAGTCTCTATGTGCACATACCCTGGTGTGTGCGCAAATGCCCCTACTGCGATTTCAACTCCCACCGGGTTCAGGAACAGCTCCCGGAGCGGGATTATGTCGCCGCCTTGGAGCGGGATCTGATTGCCGACCTTGAACTGGTTCAGGGCCGTGCCGTGCAGACTATTTTCTTTGGCGGTGGCACGCCCAGCCTGTTCAGTGCTGACGCCATCGGCACAATTTTGGAGCTGGTTGCCCGCCACTTAACGCTTGCGGACTCCCTGGAGGTGACCCTGGAGGCCAACCCGGGCACGGTCGAGCAGAGCAAATTTATCGGCTACTGGCAGGCGGGGGTGAACCGGCTCTCCATTGGTGTGCAGAGTTTTCAAGCCGCGCAGTTGCAGGCCCTGGGCAGAATCCACTCTGGCGCAGAGGCGCAAGTGGCCATTGCTGCGGCTCAAAAGGCGGGGTTTGAGCACATCAATATCGACCTGATGCACGGCTTGCCCGGGCAAACCCCGACCGAAGCTCGGGCCGACCTCGAGACCGCCGCGGCCTTTGGCGTTGACCACATCTCCTGGTATCAGCTCACCATCGAGCCCAATACCCAGTTTTACTCGCAGCCGCCGTTACTGCCCAATGACGATGCGTTGGCCGATATCCAGGATCTGGGGGCAGAGTTTTTAGCGGCCAATGGTTGGCGGCAATACGAGGTGTCTGCCTTCGCGCGCGCCCATGGCGAATGCCGTCATAACATCAACTATTGGCGTTTTGGCGACTATTTGGGCATTGGTGCCGGGGCTCATGGCAAAATCACCGATGCTGCCACCGGGGCGATCAGTCGCCGCTGGAAGACCCGGCTACCCGAGCACTATCTGCAGTCGGTCAAGCCCCTTGCTGGGGAGTCGGTGATTGCTCGCCAGCAGCAGTTGCTGGAGTTCTGTATGAACGCACTGCGTCTGGTGGATGGGGTGGAGCTGGCGCTGGTTGCCGAGCGCACCGGGCAGCCGTTCCCCGGCCCGCTGTTAAAGCGGTTGCAGTCGCAGGGGCTGCTGCAGCTGGGTGATGAACGCCTGGTGGCAACACCACTGGGCTTCCGGTTTCTCAATTCGCTGTTGGCAGAGATCAGCGATTATCAGCCGACCGGGTGACTGGCATGACTTTTGGTTGCCCTATGGGCTGCCTGCTACACTTTAGATTAGCAAGTTGGCTTGGAATGTCGGCCCTACCATTCATGGGGTACCACTTGCTTCCTCAGGGAAGGTCGTCGAGCTTGGTATCGCTACACCCCGGCCGACTCGATCGTTACAGGTAACCAGAGCCAGTCTGGTCAGGTTGCGTCTACTACCACCTAGGGTTGGGGAGTCAGAGCCAGATATGTTCGACTTCGTGCGTTACAGTCGCCAAAATCCAATCGCCTTCAAACTGTTGGCGCTTATTCTGTTGGTCACCGCCTGTACTGCCATGGCGGCGGCTCTGGTCTCACTCTACGTCAGTTTTCAGGATGATCTTGGCGCACTGCACAAGCGTCTTGATCAGATGCGTATCAGTACCTTACCCAGCATTACCAACAGCCTGTGGAGTTTTGACGAAGAGCAACTGAAAGTGCAGGTGCAGAGCCTGCTGGAGGTTGAGGATGTTGTGCAGGTTACGGTTATCTGGCGCGACTGGAACGACGAAGAGCGGGCGTTGAGCGTCAGCAGCCTGTCGGCAGACCAGGATAGTCTGGATAAGCAGACTGGTAAGTTGTTGGTGAAGGAGTACCCCCTGCGCTACGCCGACGCCAGTACCGAACCGCAATACCTGGGTACCCTTTACATCTCGGCCAGCCTCGATGCCGTCTACAGCAAACTGTGGCAGCGGGCGCAGGTGGTGCTGTTGCTGCAGGGAACCCAAACCCTGGTGATTGCCCTGTTGCTGCTGTGGCTGGTGCGCTCACTGCTAACCCGGCACATGGATACCATCGCCCAATATGCCCGCCAGTTAACCCTGTTCAACCTGGAGGCACCATTGCGCCTGAATCGTGGTAACGATGGTCGGCGCAGCAAGGATGAACTCGATAACATTGTCGATGCCTTCAATCAGATGCGCCAGAGTCTGCTGGATGACCTGGAAACCAAACAGGCGATGGAAGAGGCCCTGCTGGCCGAGAAGCAGGAGAAGCTGGAGTCCCGTCGCCAAAAATCGGTTGCTGAGGCGGCCAACCGCGCAAAAAGCCAGTTTTTGGCCACCATGAGCCACGAAATTCGCACGCCAATGAACGGCGTCATTGGCATGGTGGAACTGCTGCGCGATACACCATTGAATGAAAACCAGCGCCACTACCTGGATGTGATCTACCGCTCTGGCACCAGCTTGCTGGATATCATCAATGATGTGCTCGACTACTCGAAAATCGAAGCCGGTAAGTTGGAGCTGGAAGCTACCGGTTTCAATTTGGAGACTCTGCTCGATGACTGTATCCAGCTGTTTGGTGCCACCGCCAACCAAAAACACATAGAGCTGGTGGGAAATCTGGTGCCGGACACCCCCCGGTGGTTGCGTGGCGACCCCACCCGTTTGCGGCAGGTGCTGATTAACCTATTGGGTAATGCCTTTAAATTTACCGAGTCCGGCATTATCAAGTTGGAAGCCCGGCAAGTGGATGAGCGCAATACCGTCACCCCTAAAATTCTCTTTTCCGTAGAGGATACCGGCATCGGTATCGATCAGGGCAGTACCGACTACCTGTTCGATTCATTCAATCAGGCTGATAACTCCACCACGCGGAAATACGGCGGCACTGGCCTGGGGCTCGCCATCTGCAAACGGTTGGCGGAGTTGATGGGAGGCGAGATTGGGGTAGAGAAAAAAGAGGATGGTTCGGGCTCCCGCTTTTGGTTTACCGCCTCCTTCGAAGTGGTTGAGGAGGGCACTGAGGCCAGAGCCAGTAATCCGGGTCAAGCCAGTCTGGCCGATAAAAGCATGTTGCTGGTGGAAGATAACGCCACCCTGGCCGAAGTGTTGCGCTTGCATGGTGTTAACTGGGGTATGGCTATTCAGGTGGCTGCCAATGGTGCCGCCGCTAAGCGGCTTTACCAGCAACAACTGGCGGAGGGTAAGTCGTTTGATTTTATCGCCATGGATTATGATCTACCCGATACCACCGGTATGAAACTGGCCACCGAGTTGGTCAACGACCTGGGGGTGAGCGACTCTGTTCATCTGTTTATCTTTACCGGCACCGACAATGAGTTCGATGCCGAGGCACTGCGTCAGCTTCGCATCGAGGCCTGGCTGCGCAAGCCACTGCTGCCCACTCGGCTACGGCTGAAACTGATGGAGTTGCTGGGTAGTCATGACGCCCAATCACCACCGCTTATTGAAGCAAAGCCGGAGGTCTCGTTCGACCTTTCCGGTTTGCGAGTTCTGGTGGCTGAAGATAACAGTGTTAACCGGATGGTAATTCGTGGCCTGCTACACAAGCTTAACGTCGAGCCCGTGATGGTGGGTAATGGCGTCGAGGCAGTTAACGCGGTGAGTGAAGCCGAGCGTCGTTTTGATCTCGTGCTAATGGATTGCGAAATGCCGGAGATGGACGGTTTTGATGCTACCCGTCGAATCCGGGAGTATGAGCGCGCCCATGGTTTGGACGCCACCTTGATTGTGGCGCTGACTGCCCACGCGCTTGAAGAGCATCGGGAAGCGGTCTTCTCCTGTGGTATGAATTACTACCTAAGCAAACCAATGACCTTTAAGAGTCTTACCGAAATGGCGAACCAGCTGGGGCTGGTTGCAACGGCAGATAAATTTTTACTTACCCCACCGGACTCCAGTCATAAAAATTCCGTGGCTTAGTGCTGCTGTAATATTTTGGCAACAAAATAGACACTTGACGCGCCTTCATCAGCGTTAATACTGTCGGCCTCGACCTTCTATTAGCGTATACCCAATTCGTATAGGTTCTGTTGTTATGCCCAATGATTTGTCCGCTGTCAGCACCCCGCCGGCTGTGGAAACCTTCGACAAGCCCGAATATTTTATCAATCGGGAGCTTAGCCACCTCAAGTTCAATATGCGCGTGCTGCAGCAGGCACTTGATCGGGGGCATCCGCTGCTGGAGCGGTTGAAGTTCCTGTTGATCTTCAGTTCCAACCTGGATGAATACTTTGAGATCCGTGTGGCGGGGCTCTTTTCCCGCATCGACTTAGAGCAGGACGCTGCGGGCCTGGATGGCAATACCCCCGAGGAGCTGCTGACCGCCATCAGTGAAGTCTGCCATCCGCTGGTCGAGCAGCAGTATCAGATTCTTAACGAGCTGCTGATTCCTGAGATGGAGAAGGAGAATATTCGCTTTATTCGCCGGGGCGAATGGACCGATCCGCAGAAGCTGTGGGTAGAGAAGTTCTTCAAGACCGACATTATTCCGGTGAGCAGCCCCATTGGGCTGGATCCTGCCCACCCCTTTCCGTTACTGGTTAACAAAAGTCTTAACTTTATCGTTTCACTGGAGGGGAAGGATGCCTTTGGCCGGGAAACCGGGTTGGCCATTGTGCCGGCACCGCGCTCCCTGGATCGCGTCATCCGTATCCCCGACGAGCTGTGTGAGGGGGGCGATAACTTCGTCTTTCTCTCCTCCATGATCCACGCCCACGTCGATAAACTTTTTCCAGGCATGACCGTGAAGGGGTGTTATCAGTTTCGTATTACCCGCAACGCGGATTTGGATGTGGATATGGACGGCGTCGCCGACCTGGCGCTGGCGCTGAAGGGCGAGCTGGCCTCGCGCCGTTTTGGCCGGGCGGTACGCCTGGAGGTGGCTGGTGACTGCCCGCGGCCGCTGGTGGATATCCTGCTGCGCCAGACCGGCCTCGACGAGGCCCACCTTTACCAGGTGAATGGCCCGGTGAATTTAAAGCGTCTGATGCGGGTGCCAAGCCTAGTCAATCGCCCCGATCTGCTCTACCCCTCATTCACGCCCGGTACGCCGCGAGCGCTGCGTGATCGTAAAAATTTCTTCAATGCCATCGCCAAGAAAGATTTCCTGCTGATGCACCCGTTTGAGTCGTTCAACCCGGTGGTGGATCTTCTGCGCCAGGCGGCAGTTGACCCTGACGTCTTGGCGATCAAGCAGACGCTCTACCGTACCGGCGACAACTCCCCCATCGTTGCGGCGCTGTTGGATGCCGCCCGCAACGGCAAGGAGGTGACCGCCGTGGTGGAACTGCGCGCCCGTTTTGATGAGGAGGAGAATCTGGCGCTGGCGGCCAAACTACAGGCGGCAGGTGTGGTGGTGGTGTATGGCGTGGTTGGTTACAAAACCCACTGCAAGATGGTGCTGATCGTGCGTCGGGAGGGGGCTAAACTGCGCCGCTATGCCCACTTGGGTACCGGCAACTACCACGCTGGTACCGCCAGAATGTATACCGATTACTCTCTGCTGACGGCAGATCGGGACCTCTGCGCGGATGTTCACAAGGTGTTTCAGCAGTTGACCGGTATGGGCAAGATCGAACGGGTCAAGTGCGTGCTCAATGCCCCGTTTACACTCAAGGCGGGCCTGATCGAGTTGATTGATCAAGAGGTGGCGGCGACCCAGCAGGGTAAGGCTGGCCGGATCATTATGAAGGCCAACGGCCTCACTGAGCCGGATATTATTCGAGCGCTCTACCGTGCCAGTCAGGCCGGTGTGCAGATCGACCTGATTATTCGCGGCATGTGCTGCCTGAGGCCGGGAGTGCCTGGGGTATCGGATAACATTCGAGTGAAGTCGATCATTGGTCGCTTCCTGGAGCACACCCGCGCTTACTACTTCGCCAACGCCTCGCCAGCCATCTATTGCGGCTCGGCAGACCTTATGGAGCGCAACTTGAATCGACGGGTGGAAGTCTGCTTTCCACTGCATGCAGAAACTCTGTCTGATCGGGTGTTGTCGGATTTGGAAGCTTATCTGGCGGATGCCAGCCAGAGCTGGGTGCTGGGCAGTGATGGCGAATACCTACCCAACACTGGCACAGAGTTGGAAATGGGTGTGCAAAGCCAGCTGTTGCAGACCCTGAAAAACTGAAAAATATATGACAGGTCCGTGTACAATAATGCGGATTGCCGCCTCGGGGATACTTGTTCTTGGAGCAGCCAGTACTTATTATGCCTCTAAATAGAGCTAAAACACTTTTCAGCACGGAGACCAAGCAATGAGTGAAGCGATAGTACACGTGACCGATGACAGTTTTGATCAGGAGGTCGCTGGCGCCCAGGGCCCTGTGTTGGTTGATTTTTGGGCGGCCTGGTGTGGGCCCTGTAAAATGATTGCGCCAATTCTCGATGAGTTGGCCGGCCAGTACGAAGGCAAAATCAAGATCTGTAAAATGGATGTGGATGCCAACAAAGAGACTCCAGCTAAATTTAACATTCGCGGTATTCCCACCCTGATGATCTTTAAAGATGGCAACCTGGAAGCGACCAAGGTAGGTGCTTTGTCAAAAAGCCAGTTGGTTGATTTTATAAACTCCGTGGCTTGATCTCGGTCCAGCTTGACTCCTGGCGGGGCATTCTGAGCAACAATCGTTCAATGTTTGAGCGATTGTTGCCTGGCTCTTCACCAGCTTCCATTCGGTGTTACTAATCAGCCATCCGTCCGTGAGAGCATGTCGGTCTGGTTGGCAGAGTCAATAGTTAGCAAAAAGTAGGGTCATCATTTTTGCACTCTCCAAATTTTGTCGCTATACTCTGTTCAATTGCTCATCTGTTCAAAGCAAACCCATTTCCTGTCTGCCGAGAGCAAAGCGCACATTAGCAGAAGATTCCAAGGCTGATTGTTCCTAGGCTAAAAGTTCCAGACGAAAGTTAGCAACCAACGTCCTTAGCCATAGGGCTGTCCCTGTGTGGCAGTCTTAACGAAAGTGGCAGTCTTAACGAAAAAGGGTAGGCCTGTTTACCATCCGGTTAGCCAAATCTGTCCATTCTAGTTAATCGCATTTCCACGTAGAGTGGCATGGCCTCCCGCCCAAAAAACATTTAATCATTGCATGGGCCGGGACATACGGAACAAAAATATTTAAAAAATGCGCAAGAGAATCGTTGCTCTGCTGTTACGCAACGTTAAAAGACATTTGGAAATCAAATTAGCGTCGAAGTCGAAATTCCTACTAATTCAAACCAATCAAACCTCAGAGGGCGCTCTGCCACTCTGATACCCGTCTCCCAATCATTTAATCAAACTTATGAATCTAACAGACCTTAAAACAAAACCAATTGAAGAACTGATCAATATCGCTACCGAAATGGGCTTGGAGAATATGGCCCGGTCCCGTAAGCAGGATGTTATTTTTAATATTCTCAAGCGCCACGCCAAGGGCGGTGAAGATATTTACGGTGATGGCGTATTGGAAATTCTTCAGGATGGTTTTGGCTTTCTGCGCTCTGCTGATAGCTCCTATCTTGCCGGCCCAGATGACATTTATGTCTCCCCCAGCCAGATTCGCCGCTTCAACCTGCGTACGGGTGATACCATCTCCGGTAAGATTCGCCCCCCTAAAGATGGCGAGCGCTATTTTGCACTTTTAAAAGTTAATGAGATTAACTTCGATAAACCGGAAAAACTCAGAAACAAAGTTCTTTTTGAAAACCTGACACCACTTTTCCCCAATGACCGACTGGTTCTGGAGGCTGGTAACGGCTCCACGGAAGATCTTACCGGCCGGATTATTGATCTCATTGCTCCTATCGGTAAAGGTCAGCGCGGGCTGATTGTGGCTCCACCCAAAGCCGGTAAAACCATCATGATGCAGAATATTGCTCAGGCGATTACGCGCAATAATCCCGAGTGTCATTTGATTGTGCTGCTAATTGATGAACGTCCGGAAGAGGTAACTGAAATGCAGCGCTCTGTGCGCGGCGAAGTGGTCGCCTCCACCTTTGATGAGCCACCTTCGCGCCACGTGCAGGTCGCCGAAATGGTGATCGAAAAAGCCAAGCGTTTGGTGGAGCATAAAAAAGATGTCGTGATTCTGCTCGACTCGGTAACGCGTCTGGCGCGTGCTTATAACACTGTGATTCCCTCCTCCGGTAAAGTGTTGACGGGTGGTGTGGATGCGCATGCGCTGGAGCGGCCAAAAC
Source organism: Halioxenophilus sp. WMMB6 (assembly GCF_033283405.1). NCBI lineage: Bacteria > Pseudomonadati > Pseudomonadota > Gammaproteobacteria > Alteromonadales > Alteromonadaceae > Halioxenophilus > Halioxenophilus sp. WMMB6. The sequence continues at coordinate 281,081 of NZ_JAWMQR010000004.1, read as the reverse complement.
GCTTCTTTGGTGCCGCGCGAAATATTGAAGAAGGTGGTAGCTTGTCGATCGTTGCTACCGCCTTGATCGACACCGGTTCAAAAATGGATGAAGTTATTTTTGAAGAGTTTAAAGGAACCGGTAACCAAGAGTTGCATCTCGATCGAAAAATTGCTGAAAAGCGTGTCTACCCGGCGATCAACGTGCGTCGTTCCGGCACTCGCCGTGAAGACCTGTTAATGAAAGAAGATGAGCTGCAGCGGGTGTGGATTTTACGCAAGCTGTTGCACGATATGGAAGACGTTGCCGCCACAGAATTTTTGGTCGACAAGTTGAAAAACTTTAAAACCAACGAAGAGTTTTTCCTGTCAATGAAGCGCAAGTAATAACTGTACTTGCCACTGTTAAATGGCTGTTGCCAACGGCCATTTAACAGAAGTTACCAGCTATCTTTCCAGCTGGTTCTGAAAATATTGCAACGCTCTTTCCATGGCTTTCTGCCTTCGTTTGCGCTGTTCCAGTTGTCGTTTTGCGCCATCCACTTCACTCTCCTCCAGCCCCTTAAGCGACTCCTCGAGCGTTTTAATTTCCTCGGTAATCTCCTCCAGGCTATCTTTTAACTCTTCTGCCTGTTGCGCCCGTTCGGCTTTATCGAACAAGGTTTTTTCTGGTTTGGCTGTGGTCGCTTGTGCTGCTGGTTGAGTGTAAATTTTAGGGATGACCGGCCCTGCCACTTGCCGTTGGTTCATGAAATTGGGCGATACAATTTCAATGCCGGCGTTATGGAGGGTGTCGAGGATATTTGCACGCAGATTGGAGCGGGCTGAAATCAGTGTTTTCACCTCGGCCAGAAAGCCGCACACCCGATACTGAATAGAGAAGTCGCCAAGCTCGGTAATTAAGACAAACACATCCTTTAGCTCGGCTTTTTCGCCGGCCTGCTGTAATAGATTTTGGATGTGGGAGCGGGGCAGGTCGTAGCCAAGTGAAACGGACGCGGAGACAATAGTGCCCGTGGCGTGAATGACTTTTACCGGGTTGGCCGCCATAAACATGTTGGGCAGTGTCAGCAGGTCGCGGTCTTCGGTTTGTATTTCTGTGTGAAATAAATTTTGCTCGGTGACGCGGCCAAAGTACTCCTTTACTTGAACAAAATCGCCCGGTCGATAATTGGCGAGCATGCGCAGCAGCAAACCGGCCATGGCGTTGCCGGCGATATTGGTTGATGAGAGAGTGATGACCGCAGTGACTACGAGGCCCACCAGGGTGATGAGTTGGTTGCGTAGAGATTCGGCGATGGGGAGCGTGGCGATAATGGCAACCAGGCCACAAAAGCCAACCAGTAATCCTAACAGCTGCTTCTGGTAACGGTTTTTACTGTGCGCGGCTGCGCTCTTGTTTAGCCAGTGCAGCAGCAGGCTGGTAATGATCAGCACCACAAACAGGCCGCTTAAACTTCGCAGCTGATGCAAAAGCCAGTGCACAATAGATGGCCAGTCGATAGTCATGGTAGACCTTGGCTGTTGGGTGACGGATGGATAATACGTAAATATAGCGGCCTATGGTAAAGTTTGGCCTCACTCTTTTTAAGAACAAATTATGGATTACGGCAAATATTCCTTTAAAGATCTGCGTGAATTTCTCGATTTTTTGGAGCAGCGACAACTGCTCAAGCGCATTCCCCAGCCGGTGGACCCCTACCTAGAGATGACCGAAATAGCCGACCGCACTCTGCGTGCAGGTGGGCCGGCACTGTTGTTTGAAAACCCCATTGGCAGCGAGATTCCGGTGCTGGCCAATCTGTTTGGCACTCAGGAGCGAGTGGCGCTGGCCATGGGCGCAGACGACATAGGTGCGTTGCGGGAGATTGGTAAGTTGCTGGCTTTTTTAAAGGAACCAGAGCCCCCCAAGGGCTGGAAGGATGCCTGGCAAAAACTGCCGGTCTTCAAACAGGTGCTGAATATGGGGCCGAAGATCATCAGTAAGGCGCCGGTACAGGAGGTGGTGCTGACGGGGGATGCCGTGGATCTCGACCAACTGCCCATTCAAACCTGTTGGCCCGGCGACGCCGCGCCACTGGTTACCTGGCCGTTGGTAATCACCCGTGGCCCGGAAAAGGAGCGGCAGAATTTAGGCATCTACCGTATGCAGAAAATTGGTCGCAACCGGCTGATTATGCGCTGGCTCAGCCATCGCGGCGGCGCGCTCGATTTTCGCGACTGGCAGCTGCGCCACCCCGGCCAGCCTTTTCCTGTGGCGGTGGCGCTGGGGGCGGACCCGGCCACCACTCTGGGGGCGGTTACGCCGGTGCCGGACACTTTAAGCGAGTACGCCTTTGCCGGGCTGTTGCGGGGGGCGAAAACTGAACTTTGCCAGGCGTTAACTTGCGATCTGCAGGTGCCTGCCCATGCCGAGATAGTGCTGGAGGGGTTTATTGCGCCGGATGATATGGCTGATGAGGGGCCCTATGGTGACCACACCGGTTACTACAATGAGGTGGAGCGCTTCCCTGTGTTCACCATTACCCATATCACACACCGCAAGAACCCGATCTACCACAGTACCTACACCGGTCGTCCGCCCGATGAGCCCGCGGTGTTGGGGGCGGCACTTAATGAGGTGTTTATTCCCATCCTGCAGCGCCAGTTTCCCGAGATTGTCGACTTCTATCTGCCGCCGGAGGGGTGCTCCTACCGGCTGGCGGTGGTGACCATGAAGAAGCAGTATCCCGGTCACGCCAAGCGGGTGATGATGGGGGTGTGGTCGTTTTTGCGCCAGTTTATGTACACCAAGTTTGTGATAGTCACCGACGACGATGTGAATGCCCGCGACTGGCACGATGTGATCTGGGCCATAACCACACGTATGGATCCGATTCGCGATACCACGCTAGTGGACAATACCCCCATCGATTACCTCGACTTTGCCTCCCCGGTTTCCGGTTTGGGCTCAAAAATGGGGATGGATGCAACCCACAAGTGGCCGGGCGAGACCGATCGTGAGTGGGGCACGGCCATTGCCATGAGTGAAGACGTCAAAGCCAAAGTTGATTCCTTGTGGGATGAGTTGGGTATTCTCTAATCGGTAAACAGCCGGCTGCGGTTATGCGTTGGCCAGTATCGGTGTGTAAACGGTTGCACTACTAAGATATGGTGATATAGTTGTGTATATCACTATATCTCAGAGGCGTCTGTTATGCATCGCAATCACGCTCTCCCGCTCCTCTTTGCTCTGGGGCTGTTGCTCCTGGCGGTGCTGGCTCGGCCTGTGCTTGCCGGTTCAGAGCTCTACACCAAGGCTTTTACGCTGACAGGTGTCACCGAGTTGGAGGTCAATCACGGTTTTCGTGTGGTGGTGAGCCAGGGCAGTGCGGAGTTTGTGCGGGCCATAGGCTCACGCGATGCTCTTGCCCATATCGTGGCTACCGTAGAAGAGGGGCGCCTGCAGCTTGGTGCCGATACCGAAGATCCACTGCCGGTCACCTTCGAGGTGCAACTTAACACGCTCGAGCGCCTGGCACTAAACGGTGTGCTTTTTGCCGAACTCGGCCCCTTCGCCGGGGAGCGCTTACGCCTGCAAATGCACGGTACCGGTGAGCTGGCAATCAGCGAATTGGCGGTGCGCGCGTTGGAGGTGAGCCTGGATGGCAGTGGTAGCGTCAACAGCGGCAAAATTATCGCCGACCAGGTGCAGCTGAAGCTCTCCGGCACCGGGCTGTTTGCCGTCGAGGAGCTTGAGGCCAAGGCATTGGTGCTGGGTATCTCCGGCAGCGCCGGAGTCCATATCGCCGCCTCCAGTCACATTGATACCTCCGATATACAACTGGCCGGTTCCGGCAATTTCAGCGCTGCTAATACCATCACCCGTCAGGCGGAGGTGGCTATCGCCGGCTCCGCCAATGCCCTGTTACACGTTACCGAGTGGTTGGACGTGAATACCGCCGGCTCCGGCACTGTTACCTACTATGGCAACCCCAGTATCAATGCCGGCATTTTTGGCACCGGCTGGGTGCGTCGAGCGCTACCGTTTTGAGGTTGTGATGCAAGACTCCTGGAACGATCAACAACCCATCTATCGCCAGTTGCGCGACCGGGTCGCCGGGCAGGTGCTGGCGGGCGTATTTAAAGAGGGGGAGGCGGTGCCCTCTGTTCGTCAGGTGGCCAGTGAAGCACAAATTAACCACCTCACGGTGGGTAAGGCCTATCAGGAGCTGGTCGACGAAGGGGTATTGGAGATGAAGCGCGGGCGCGGCATGTTTGTCGTCAGTGGAGCCAGACGGCTGCTGTTGAATCAGGAAAAACAGAAGTTTATTGCCGAGGAGTTGCCAGCGTTTGCCGCCCGCCTGCGCCAGCTTGATATCTCCATTGAATACCTGCTGAGCCTGCTTAAGGACGAGGAGTCAAAATGAACCCGGTTATTCAACTTAATAACCTAATCAAACGCCACGGTGCCCACACAGTGGTTGATATCGACGAGCTGCAGATTCAGCCCGGGAAAATTGTCGGCCTAATAGGCCCCAATGGAGCTGGCAAAACCTCCGCGCTGCGCTGCATTTTGGGTTTGGCCAGTTACGAGGGGGAGTTGAGCGTGCTCGGTAAAAACCCCTATCGCCAGCGGCCGGAGCTGATGCGCGAGGTGGCCTTTATTGCCGATACCGCCGTGCTGCCGCGTTGGATTACTGCCGGCCAGCTGCTCGATTATATGGCCGGGATTCACCCCAGTTTTAACCGTAAAAAAGCCGAAGGTTTTCTGGCCGCCACCAATATTCGTGCCGGCGCGAGGGTGCGCACCCTCTCCAAGGGGATGATCACCCAGTTGCATCTGGCGTTAATCGTGGCCATTGAGGCCAAGCTGTTGCTGTTGGATGAGCCGACCCTGGGCTTGGATATTATCTATCGCCAGCGCTTTTACGAGCAGCTGCTCAACGACTACTACGATGAGTCGCGCACCATCATTATCACCACGCACCAGGTGGAAGAGGTGGAGCAGATCCTGACAGATCTGTTGTTCATTAAAGATGGCAAATTGGTACTGAATTGCACATTGGATGAGATCCCGGAGCGCTTTTTCGAAGTGAATGTGGAGGCCGAACAGGTTGAGGAGGCGCGCCGCTTGAATCCCATTTTTGAACGCGTGGTGTTTGGCAGTCACATCATGATGTTTGAGGGGGGTGAGCAGACGGACCTGGCAAATTTGGGAAGTGTGCGAACACCCAATATCGCCAATTTATTTGTCGCCAAGTTAGGCGACGGCAAGATGGAAGTGGTGTGATGAATTTAACTCGTTTAACGGTGCACCTGCGCCGGGAATATTGGGAAAACAGTCTGCTGCTCTGGACCCTGCCAGTCACGTTATTGATCATCTGCGTTCTGGTTATTTTGATGAAATCCCAGGCCATGGTGAACATCAATATGGAGCGCGGTGAATTCGGCACACAGCATAGCTCCCCTCAGGCAGGGCAGGTGCTCGATTTTCACACCGGGGCCAAACCTCTGGCCGACCCAGGCGCGGTAGCCGTTGTTAACGGCGCTGAACCGATGGAGGTAGAGGTCGCCATGCAGGACTCGGTCTCCGGTTTGCATCTGCTGATGCTGTTTGTGGGTGCCTCCTGGTTGACCGGTTTTTTCTATCTGCTCAATTGCCTCTATAGCGATCGCAAAGACAACAGCATTCTCTTCTGGAAGTCGTTGCCCTTCTCTGAATTTGAATCGGTAATGGCCAAAATTGTGTTTGCGATTGTTGGTTTCAACGGCGCGGCGCTGCTGGTGGGTTGGGCCTGTTATTGGTTGTTGCTACTGGTCGAGTGGCTGGTGCCGGGTATGCTGCGCGTGGTGGCGCCGGTGAATGGGGAATCTTTTATCGCTATGCTCTGTTACCCACCGGCATTGATTGTGCTTGGCTTTATTCGCGGCTTGCCCTGGTTGGGTTTGTTGCTGCTGTTATCGGCGGTCGCCAAGCGTTCACCGCTAATGTTGCTGGTGGTGCCGCTCATAATTTTGTTGATTGTCGAGCGCATCATTCTGCCGGCCCCGGTAATTGCCGACTGGCTAAAGTGGCACATGCCTTTTAAAGTGATCAGTTTTAAAGAGGTGCCAACCAATATTGTGGTTTACCATTTTTGGCAACTGCTGCAACAGCCGATGCAGTTGCTCTCTGGGGTTGTGGTTGGTGTTGGCGGTATTGGTGCGGCTATTTGGCTGCGTGAACATAAATTTGAAATTTAATCGTGATTGGTGGGTGAGTGGCAGGTCCCGGGTTTTTCTCTGAGCGTTATTTAGTAGGGCAGATAGCACTGGGCATTGTGCTCGGTGTGATTGTTGCGGTGCTGTGGCCAGCGGCGGGCATGCAGTTGGGTTTGTTGGGCTCGTTGTTTGTCTCGGCGCTGAAGGGGGCGGCTCCGCTGCTGGTGTTTGTTTTGGTGATGGAGGCCATTGCCAACCATAAGGCCAACTCCGGTGTGCGTTTTACGCCCATTGTGCTGCTCTATGCGCTGGGTACGGTGAGTGCGGCGCTGGTGGCGCTGGTGTTGAGCCGGCTGATGCCTTCCGAATTGACACTGTTGGTGGGCGAGTCCACCCTGGCACCGCCCCAGGGTATGGCCGCCGTGCTTAAAAATCTGCTGTTGCGGCTGGTTGATAATCCGATCAATGCCCTGGTTACCGCGAATTTTATCGGTGTTTTGGCCTGGGCGGCGGCCTTGGGGTTGGCGTTGCGGAAAGTCGATGTGGCTGCGCGCAATCTGTTAACCAGCTTGGCGCAGGCTATAACCCAGTTGGTGCGTTGGATAATTCGCTTTGCGCCGTTTGGTATTCTGGGTTTGGTGGCTGCTACCGTGGCAGAGACCGGCCTGCAGGCGCTGTTAAACTACGGCCAGCTGATTTTTGTTTTGCTGTTGGCCATGGCCGTGGTGGCGCTAGTGGTCAACCCGCTGTTGGTGTTTTTGGTCAGCCGCGGTAACCCCTATCCTTTGGTGTTTACCTGTCTGCGTGAAAGCGGTATTACCGCCTTCTTTACACGCAGCTCGGCCGCCAATATTCCGGTGAATTTAAATCTGTGCCGGCGGTTACAGCTCAATCCGGATGTCTACACTGTATCGATTCCACTGGGTGCAACCATCAATATGGCGGGGGCGGCCATTACCATTACGGTGATGACCCTGGCGGCGGTTCATACCCTTGGTATTGAGGTGCACTTTACCACCGCCCTGTTGTTGTGCCTGGTGGCCAGTATCTCCGCCTGTGGTGCCAGCGGCGTGGCCGGGGGTTCGCTGTTGCTGATTCCGCTGGCTTGCAATCTGTTTGGTATTGGCGGTGACACCGCTATGCAGGTGGTGCTGGTGGGTTTTGTGATTGGTGTCATTCAGGACTCCGCCGAGACCGCACTCAACAGCTCTACCGATGTGCTGTTCACTGCGGCCTGTTGTCAGCGGGAGCAGTTGTCCCGCTAACGTCTAACTCTCCTTGCTGGCGGGTTTGTTCTGGGCCAGGCGAATCATCCCCTCCTGTGCGCTGGAGGCAACCAGGTTGCCTTCACGATCATAAATTCTGCCGAAATTAAGCCCGCGGCCATTGCCGGCCCACGGGCTGTAGAGTTCATACAGCAGCCAGTCATCGATGCGGAATGGGCGGTGGAACCAGAGGCTGTGGTCGATGGTGGCGCTGCGCAAACCGGGGTCGAGAATGTGGACTCCGTGTGGGCGCAATGAGGTGGCCAGCAGGTGGGTGTCCGAGGCAAAGGCTAATAACTGCTGGTGAATTTTTAACGCATCGGGCAGTTCGCCGTTGGCGCGCAGCCAGACGGCGTTGCTGGGTGTGGACACCGGCTTTTGCATCAACCAGATAGGGGCCACCTGGCGATACTCGATGGGTGCTTCAGAGAGGCTGCGCGGCTTGTTGGGCATGTTGGCAAACAGCTCCTGGTCGGTCATCAGCCCCTCTGGTCCGGCGGGCAGCTCGGCGCCGTGCTGGTGCTCAAGCCCTACCTCCACCCCTTGAAAAGAGCACTGGCAGCTGTAAATGGCGTTGCCGTGCTGGCGGGCAGTCACCCGGCGCGACAGAAAGCTGCGGCCATCGCGAATATTTTCCACGTCATAGATCACCGCCCGCGCCGGATCACCTGGGCGCATAAAATAGGCGTGGAAGGAGTGCATATAGAAGTCGTCGGCTACGGTGTATTGTGCGGCGCTGATCGACTGCGACATCACCTCGCCACCAAACAATCTGGGGGTGGCTCGCCAGGTGCTGTTGCCGCTAAACAGGTTGTCGTCCAGCTGTTCAAGACGGTTGCCTGCCAGGAGTCGGTCAAGGGGGGATGTCATGCGGGCCTCACTCGTTTTCAGGTAATGCACCGAGGTGCCAATTACTGCCTGGAAAAATATATTCCAATAACGCTAAGATGTGCGCTGTCGGCCTCCGGGGGATGTCAGAGGCGCAAAAAAACAATTATGGGGTGTCGTGCTCGTTTATGAAAGCATTAGAGTTGTTTGTAGAGGCCATCATTTTCCGCAGCCGTTGGCTGCTGGCGCCATTCTTTTTAGGGCTGGTAATGGCCACGGTGGCATTGCTGTTGAAGTTCTTTAAAGAGCTGGTTTCGATGTTTATGAAGTTATTCGAGATGAGCGGCAGTGATGTCATTATTTCTGTATTAACGCTGATCGATACCACCTTAATCGCCGCGCTGCTGTTTATTATTGTGCTTAGCGGCTACGAAAGTTTCGTCTCCAAAATCGATTTTAACGATCACGAAGACCGGCCCGATTGGATGGGCAAGGTGGGCTTCTCCGAGCTTAAATTAAAATTAATTGGCGCAATAGTGGCGATCTCTGCGGTGGAGTTGTTGAAGGCCTTTATTGAGATGGAACTCTACACTCATGCGCAGATTGCCTGGAAATTGGCAATCCATTTCACCTTTGTGGTGTCGGGTGTGTTGTTTGCGTTAACCGACTTCATTACGTCCCGCAAGGGTGGTGGCCACTAGTGGTCTTTGGTTCAGCTGTTCTGGCCGCTGTGAGAATAAAATAATGTCTAAAAATCTGTTGCTGATTCACACTCTAAAAAGTTTCCTCTCTGCTGCTTGTATCACACCGACGCGGCCATGGCTGTTGGCGCTGGGTGTGTTGGTCTTATTGCCTGGCTGTGCGGCACCGGTGGCCAATTACGACTACTACAAAAGTCTCTCTCCAAGCGAAATAGAGACTCAAATCGATAGCCAGGCAAGCGGCGATACAATCACCTTAACGCTGCCGCTAATTACCGACTTTCCCGAATGGGGCGGTAAAGCGTTAGCACAAACGCAGAAGTTGCGTGCCATCTACCAGCCGGGGGCCTACCGGGTAGAGCTGCTATTGGATGTCGGCTTTGGCTACCAACAAAAAATAGCCGAGGTGGCAGAGCCGCCGCAATTTGATCGCGCGCGTGTCAATGGTGGGTATCTGTTGGTGTTAGAGCAGAGCCCCACCACTAAAAACTGTGACAAAAAATATTGCCGTTTTGAGCAGCAACTGACTCTGCCCATCTCGGTACCAGAGCTGCTTGCCAATCGCTACACCGGCCTGCGTATCGAAACCCTCGAGCCGGGCAAGCCGGGTATGGGCTTTCGGGTGCCCGACACCTACGTCAGAGCCCTCTATCAGCGCCTGGGGGCTGAGTTCGAGTCCCACTATCTCGACTGGGAGCGGGTGGTCGATGCCGCCGCCAAACCAAACGAAGAGTCGGGTCGCGATCAGCTGCAGGTAGAGGCGTTGGCGCGGGCCTGGGGTTGTTCGCGTACCTCGGTGCAGTTGCAGGCGGTGGAAGGCCCTAAGGCGACCTTCCAGATGGAGTGCAACAACGACGATTTCCGCATTGTTGAGTGTCAGTGGGGCCGTTGTGCCCTGCCGGGTGGCAGTGAGGATTAGTCGCTATCGCCCCTCTTGAGGCGCCGCCACAGGGCGCGGAACTGGTCGTAGCTAAGTCCCATATAGGCGGCGGTTCTGCCTTGGTGGTGGTCGCACAGCGCCAGCGCGCGTTGTAACTGTTCAAGTTCCCACGCGGCGCGCTCAGAGCGAAAGTTATAGGGTTCTTTGGTCTCTGCTGTTTGATTAATCGGTAGTGGCTTAGGGATTGGTTTGCTGTTCTCTGGCCGGGCTTGCCAGGGGGCGGTGAACGGGTCGATTACCAGTGTCGCCAAGGGTTCATGACTGTCATCGGCGCGAAACAGCGAGCGCTCCACCACATTTTTCAACTCCCGCACATTACCCGGCCAGGGGTGGCTGAGCAGTTGCTGCTCGGCCTGTTCCGAGAAGCCGGGAAAATAGTCCCAGCCGAGTGTCCTCACAAAGCTGACCGCAAAGTGGTTGGCCAGCAGCAGGACATCCTCTTCCCGCAATCGCAGTGGCGGCATATGCACCACATCAAACGCCAGCCGGTCGAGCAGGTCGTGGCGAAACTCGCCGGCACCGGCCAGTGCTGCCAAATCCGCATGGGTGGCAGCAATCACCCGTGCCTGGGTCTCCAGGGTGCGTTGGCCGCCCAGGCGCTCATACTCGCCATACTCCAATACCCGCAGCAGTTTCTCCTGAATTCTCAGGGATAGGGTGGCTATTTCGTCCAGGAATAGAGTGCCGTGGCCGGCCCGTTCAAAATAGCCCGGCTGGCTGCGGCTGGCGCCGGTAAAGGCACCGGCCTCGTGACCAAACAGGGTCGACTCCACCAGGCTCTCGGTGAGAGCGGCGCAATTTACCTTCAGGTAGGGCTCTTCCCAGCTCGGCGAGAGGAAATGCATGCGATGGGCGATCAGCTCCTTGCCCGAGCCCCGCTCGCCGATGATCAGCGCCGGCCGGTCGAGGTTGGCGAGGCGCGATGCCTGATCGAGGGCGGCCAGGTAGAGCGGGCTTTCGCCCAAGGCGGAGGTGGTTTTGCGAGGTACGGATGATTCGGCCATATAAACCAAATAATTAACCATTAGTTGGTCAATTTAACCAGATTAACAACCAAAAATTCAACGGAAAAACTATTTATCCAATAAAAACAGTTGGTTATGGATGTTGGTACGGCTCATGTATTAGTGCGGGGGTAGCAAACCCAATAATCAGGAGAACAGCAATGGGCATATTTTCACGGTTTAGCGATATCGTCCAAGCCAACATCAATGCCATGCTCGACCGTGCGGAAGATCCGGAAAAGATGATCCGCATGATGATTTCAGAGATGGAAGAGACCTTAATCGAGGTCCGTACCGCCAGCGCGCGCATTATTGCCGATAAAAAAACCGCCGACCGCCACCTGCAACGGGTGCAGAAAGAGGCTGGTGAATGGGAGCGTAAAGCCAAACTTGCCATTACCAAAGGGCGGGAGGATCTGGCCCGGGCGGCACTATTGGAAAAGCAGATGATTGAGGAGGAGGGGGCGGCCATCGCTCACGAACTCAGCCTGTTGGACGAACATCTGGCTAAGTTAGAGGAGGAGGTCAGCCAACTGCAGAGCAAGCTGAATGACGCCAAGGCCAAAGAGAAAGCGCTGAAAATGCGGCACCAAACCGCAACCGCCCGCATGAAAACCAAGCGCCAGACCGAGCGCGCCAATGTTGATGATGCCTTCTCCAAATTTGAGCGTTTTGAGCAGCGCATGGAGTATTTCGAAAGCGAAATCGAAGCGATGGATATGGGCAAAGAGGGGCAGCAGGATCTGAAACAACAATTTGCTGATTTAGAGAACGACGACAAACTGAATGCCGAGTTAGAGCGTCTAAAGCAGGACATGCAGCAACAGCAGTGACACTTTCGACCCGCTAACGACGGCTTATCCACTAATCGCTATTGACCTACAAACCACTAGGGATAAACGACATGTCTCCTTTTTTACAAGCTCTGCAGGTGCCCACCATCCTGTTTATGGTGATTGTGGCGCCCTTGTGGATTATTTTTCACTACCGCAGCAAAAAACGTTCAGAGACCGGTTTAAGTGAACACGAACGCCTGCAGTTGGAAGACCTGCTGGTCAAGCTCGATAAGATGTCCGAGCGGGTGGCAACACTGGAGGAGATCCTGGATCAACGGCACGGCAGTTGGCGCCGGGCCTCTGAGGAAGAGAGGTATCAGAAATGAGTGGCCGTGATGACAATGGCTTTAAAAAGAATATGAGTGCCATGAAAAGCAAAAAACGTCGCGGTTATGGCCGCAACCTGTTTCGCAACAAGCGCGATGGCAAAATTGCCGGCGTCTGTGCCGGCCTGGCCGATCACCTCAATATGGATCACTGGATCATGCGGGTGATTTTTATCGCGCTCTTCTTTGTGGTTGGCCCGCTGATGTTCTGGGCCTATCTGGCCGGCATTATCTTGATTGCCAAGCGGCCGGCGGCTTGGGAGCCCGAGCGGGAATACGACGAAGAACGCCAGTCCTATCGCGAGAAAACGGTTTTCAAGCACGCCAAGCCGGCACCGGAGCGTCTGCGCCTGGCGCGCGAAAAAATGGATGCCACCCTGCGCCGTATAGAGGAGATGGAGCGTTACGTCACCTCCTCCCGTTACGATCTCGACCGCGCCTTTGCCGAAATGGAAAAGGGTGGTAGTTAACCGCTAACCGTTAACTGGGGTTAAAAAAATGAAATCGCTTGTTGTTTACCTGTTGTGGCTGTTGGCAACCGGTCCGGTGGATCCGGCCGGCCACTACCTGGCGGCAGTGGTAAACCAACTGCCTCACCAGATCACCGCATCAGAGTGGTTGCCAGGCCAGCCGCTAACTGGCGACTTGGCGCCGCGCCAACAGTACGACAGCGTGCGCGGGCTCGAATCAGTTGCCGCCAGCGTCAGCGAACAGGCTGAGTCGGGCGCCGCGGAGCCGACCGGGCGGGTGGTCACCAGCCTCTTTCCCGGGATAGAGGTGATGATGTGATTTGGCGGGAGGGCACCAGCATGGGGGTGGGTTATGACTTTCGCCGAGATGGTTGTCACCCTGTTGTTCGTGGCCTGCCTGCAGGGAGGGAGTTGGCCTGCGGCCGGTAACGAACGGATCGAATGGGATCTGGGGTTGATCACCGTAGCCGTGCGTCGGGGTAACTGACGCACGGTTTGTTGTTTCTGGTGGGGCCCTTTTGCCGGCACCGCCAATGGCGGTATCGGCAGTTGGTAAGGTTCCAGGTCGATAGGGTTACCAGGTTGATGGGGGTTCTTGGTCGATAGCGTCGCCAGTTAATTGAGCTCCGGCAGTTGGCCGATACTGATCATCATCTCAGTCACTATCTGCAAGTCCATCAGAAATTGATCCACCGTTTTAAATTCATTGGCGTTGTGACCGGTGTATTTCACGCCGGGCATGGCCAGGCCAAACTGCACGCCGTTGGGCAGGTGGTGCACCGAGGTGCCGCCCGCCGAGGAGGCAAACTCCCGCGGCAGCCCCAAATTCTCAGTCGCCACATCCAAAAGTCGATTCACCCATTTACCCTTGGGATTGCGGTACATAGGTTCACCGAGGGTGATATCCAGGTCGACGGCCGTTTGTTGTTCCCGCCCCCAGCTGACGATCTGGTCGGTAATGGTCTGCTGCAGCCGGGCCAGGTCGACCTCCGCTGGTACACGCAGGTTAACCGCCAGCTGCAGTTGCTGATCATCCAGTTTTACCTGGGTGATGGCGGCGGTCAGCGGCCCCATAAACGGGTGTTCGAAGGCGATGCCCATCTTCTGGCCGTAAAAGTCGAGCCCCCAGTTGTCGGCGGCGTAGGCCGCCGCTTGGCGAATGTGGTTGTTGGCTACCGGCAGCTGATCGGCAATCTGGTCGATTAGCAGCAGCAGGCGGGAGACCGGGTTAACGCCCGACTGTGGCGCCGAGGAGTGGGCCGATTCGCCGATAACCCGTAGGTCGATACCGTCGTCGGTGGTGGTCATTGCCACCTGGAAGTTGCCGCCTTGGTCGGCTGCGAAGCGGTCGGCGATGGGTTGCAGTTTGGCCAACCAGGCCTCCGGCTCGGGGGTGGCAAGGTGGGTGGTGGCGATTTTAGGGATCTGGTTGGTGGCCAGGCCGCCGGTCAAGTCGACAAACGCCGGGCCGGGCTCATCGGTTTCCGCCACCGGGAAGCTGGCCATCACCACGCCGTAGCCCTTCTCGGCGATGATTACCGGGTAGCCGCCATCCAGGGCCAGGTTGTACTGCGGCGTAGGGTTGCGTTCGAAATAGTAGGGGATGGCGGTGCCGGTGGTCTCTTCGGTGGTGTCGACCAGCAGGCGGAAGGTACGCGCCAGCGGCAGCCCTTCCTCTTTAATGACTTTCATGGCATAGAGGGTGGCGACAATGCCGTTCTTGTCGTCTTCCGTGCCGCGGCCATACATGCGGTTGCCGATGGTGGTGACGGTAAACGGGTCGAGCATGGTGCCATCGTCCAACACCCAATTGGCCGGATTGACCGGCACCACATCGCCGTGGGCGTGGATGCCCACCAGCTCGTCGCTGGCACCAGCCAGAGTCACCTCAAATACCCGGTTATCGATATTGCGAAAGGCCAGGCCAAAGCGCTTGGCGATGGCGCCAATCTTCTCACCGAGCGCGATAAACGCCGGGTTTTCGTGGGAGGGAATGTCATCCTTGCGGTAGGTGGGGATGGCCACCAGCTCCGCCAGCAGGCTTAGGGCCTCGTCGCCGTAGTGGGCGCGGGTGTATTGGCCGAGCCAGTGCTGAATCTGCCGTTCCTGCTCCGTGCTCAGCTCTTTGCCTGAACTAAAGGCGGCCGCGGTGGCGGCCTGGCTCGGCTCGTTCAGGCTTTGCAGGTAGGCCTTGAAGGAGGTCGACGGGCCGGCCTGGATGGCCAGAGGCAGCAGTGTGAGCAGTGCCAAGCCGGCCACTGTTTGGCGGGCCCGCTTCAGGCGGAAGCGGTTTAAGTGCAGTTGGCGGCGGGTCTGTTTGGGGTGATTTTGTTGGAGAGGGTGTGGCTGATTCATGATTCTCTGTCGGCTGGAGGTTGGCGAAAGGAGTGCCCCCTTAACGAACAGCGGCAGAGGAGCATCAACCCGCTGCGGAGATAATTGGAACCCCGCCGGCCGGCAGGGTTCCGGCGGGGCTCAGCTCGCGCCGATGGTGGCCAGGCGCTCGCCCATGCGCACCGGGTCGCCGGCCATCAGGCCCGACTTAAAGCCAATGGCGTTTTCCGCCATCAGCAACACCACGGTGGAGCCGAGTTTGAAGCGACCCATCTCCTCGCCCTGGGCAAAGTGCAGGGATTGCCGGTCGCTGTAGTTCCAGCGCTGAATCTGCCGTTTTTGCGGGGTTACCAGCCCGGCCCAAGTGGTTTCGATGCTGGCGACAATCATGGCGCCCACCAACACCATCGCCATAGGGCCAAACTCAGTGGCAAACAGGCAGACCACCCGCTCATTGCGGGCAAACAGGCGCGGCACATTATTGGCGGTGGCCTGGTTAACCGAGAAGAGGTCGCCGGGAATGTGGATCATCTGCTGCAATTCACCGGCCACGGGCATGTGCACGCGGTGATAATCCTTGGGCGACAGGTAAACGGTCACAAACTGGCCGTTGTCGAATTGGCGGGCCAGGGCCGGGTCACCGCCGAGCAGCTCTTGTGTGGTGTAGTAGTGGTTTTTGGCCTGGTAGATCTGCCCTTTGTGAATGGCGCCCAGCTCGCTGATGGCGCCATCGGCCGGACAGGCCAGGGCGCCGGGACCGGTGTCGATGGGGCGGGCATCGGCCTTCAGAGCGCGGGTGAAGAAATCATTGAAGCACTTAAAGGCCTCGGGCTGGGTGATCTCGGCTTCGCTCAAATCGACCTGGTACTTCTTGATAAACCAGTTGATAAACGGGTTTTTAATAGCGGTGATCTGGGTTTCGGCCAGGGCGCCCATGGCGCGGGAGATCGCTTTCTGTGGCAGCAGATATTGGCTGCCGGCAAACAGGGCTTCTTTCATGCTGCGAGTTAAACCTCAATCGGAGTGTCGTCGAGGTTGCCCCACTCACTCCAGGAGCCGTCGTAACCCTTGATGTTAAAGCCCAAGGATTTGCCGACGATGTAGGTAAAGGCCGAGCGCCGGTGTGCCTGGCAGTGGGTGACAATCTCCTGCCCCTCGTGCAGGCCGAGTTTGGCCAGGTACTCCTTGGCATCGGGCCGAATGCGCAGGCCGTGTTCGCGGTCGTGGAGGTTGGTCCACTCGCAGTTGATGGCGCCGGGAATGTGGCCGTTGCGTTTGGCCTGGGCCTTCTCGCCGGTGTACTCCAAGGGGTTGCGGGCATCCCACACCACAAAATTGGGTTCGCCCAGCTTGGCTTTGATCTGCTCGACGGTGGCGCGGGCCGACATATCCCAGTGGCAGTGGTACTGGCTGGGCTCCGGTTTGTTGAAGGTTTTCTCGAGCGGCAGCTCCTCATAGAGCCAGCCGTGCAGGCCGCCGTTGAGGTAGCTCATGCGCTGGTGGCCGGCCAGCTCCAAGGTCCAGAGCAGGCGCCCGGCCTGGCCGCCGCCGTCGTCATCGTAGGCCACCACGTGGGTGTCGGGGGTGAGGCCCATCTGGCTGAACAGCTCCTCCAGCAGCTCGGTGCCGGCCAGCTTGCCCGCCGCCGGTGGCGCGCCAGAGACCAAAAACTGGTAGGGCACGTGCACGGCCCCGGGCACATGGCCGCGCATGTAGTTTTCCGGGTTGCCGAGATCGACAATCAGCAGCTGCTTGGCGCTGAAGCCCTGTTTGATCAGATCGTTGAGCGCTTGTGGCTCCAGAATATAGGGTAATTCGGGTAGGTTGCTCATGGGGTTCTCAATGGCACGATTCGCGTGAAATAGCGGCAACCATAAAGGCCTGCGGCCCGGCTGTAAACCATCTTGCCTGGCCGGCTTGGTTAATTGGCCGGGCTACTCCAGGCTGTTGATGATGTGGCGATAGCTGGCCAGGCGTTGCGGTTGGATCTGCCCGGCCTCGGCGGCGTTCAGCACGGCACAGCCGGGTTCCTGCTGGTGGTGGCAGTCGCGAAATTTGCACTGCCCGTGCAGGGCGGCCAGCTCCTTAAAGCCGGCAAAGACCTCCTCTTCGTCCATATGCCAGAGGCCAAACTCGCGGATGCCGGGTGAGTCGATCAGATCGCCGCCGGCGGGAAAGTGGAACAGCTGGGCGGTGGTGGTGGTGTGGGTCCCCTTTTGGGTCAGCTCGGAGAGCTCGCCCACGCGGGCGTCGACGCCGGGCAGCAGGGTGTTGACCAGCGACGATTTGCCCACCCCGGACTGTCCGACAAAAATGCTGGTGTGGCCGGCCAGCTGCTGTTTGAGTGCCTCTATGCCCTGGCCGGTTTTGGTGGAGACCGCCAGTACCGGGTAGTCGAGCCGCTGGTAGATCGCCAACAGCTGGTTAATCTCGGCCTGGTTGCTGGCGTCGATGCGATCCTGTTTGTTGAGCAGCAGCAGGGCTGGTATGGCGAGTGCGTGGGCGGCCACCAGGTAGCGGTCGATAAGGTTGTTGTGCGGCTCGGGGTAGGGGGCGAAGACGATAATGATCTGGTCGATATTGGCGGCGATGGCCTTGGTATTGCCGCTGGCGTCAGGCCTGGCCAGTTCGCTGGTGCGCTCCAGTACCGCCACCACCACGCCGGTGCCGTGGCCACTGTGGTAGCGCCAGACGACGCGGTCACCGGTTACCAGTGAGCCCAGGTTGGCGCGCAGGTGACAGCGGATGCGTTCGCTGCGGGTTTCGTCGCTGGCGGCGACCACCTCCACCTGGGTGCCGAAGTGAGCGGTTACCAACCCCTCCTGCTCCGGACCCAGCTCCTGGTCGTTAAACAGTTGCTCGGTCTGCTCATCTTTGCGGGCGGCGCGTTTGGCCCGCTCCTGCTGGATCTTTTGCACGCGCCAGGTCTGGCGCCGGTTGAGCTTGCGGCCGGCCATTACAGCTTGTTTAACAGCATGGTTGATCCTTGGGTGAGGCTTAAGGCCAAAAAAGGCCGCTCCTATATTTCATTGGGGCTGGGTTACACTGGCGCCCCAAGGCTGGCTTTGGCGGCGGCTTGGGCAGGCGCTGGGCAGAGCCCGGGTATTATCGGTGCCGCCGGTGTGGCCAAAACGGGCACTATTCTAAAAGCGGGCACCATTCTAATTGACGGAGAACGAAATGACGATTGCTAACGACAACCTCATCTGGATCGACCTGGAGATGACCGGCCTGGATCCCGATACCGACGTTATTATCGAAATCGCCACCATAGTCACCGACGCCCAGCTCAATGTTTTGGCCGAGGGTCCCGTGTTTGCCATCAACCAAAGCGCCGAGACCATGGCCGCCATGGATGAGTGGAACACCCGCCAGCACGGCCAGTCGGGGTTGACCGCGCGGGTGCTGTCGAGCCCCACCTCCATGGCCGAGGCCGAAGCGGCCACCCTTCAATTTTTAGAGGCCTGGGTGCCGGCCGGTAAGTCGCCCATGTGCGGTAACTCCATCTGCCAGGACCGCCGTTTTCTGGTGCGCGGCATGCCGCAGCTTGAGGCCTATTTTCACTACCGCAATCTGGATGTCAGCACGCTGAAAGAGCTGGCGCGGCGCTGGGCGCCGGATGTTCTGGCGGGGGTGAAGAAGAACGGCAGTCACTTGGCGCTGGACGATATCCGCGACTCCATCGCCGAGCTGCAGCACTATCGCGAGCACTTCATCAAGGCCTAACGGCCACTACCACTTGTGATCGGCCACTTTGCGCCGGCGCCTAAGCTGCGGATTGCGCTGGCGGGTCAGCGCCCATTGGATATGTTCACGCACCAATTCCGAGGGAAAGGCCAGGCGGCTTTCCAGGGCGGCAATGATCTCCGCGCTGGCCGGCGCATTGCCCAGGGCAACGGCGATATTGCGCAGCCAGCGCTCGTAGCCCGCCCGGCGAATGGCCGAGCCCTCGGTGCGGGCCAGAAATTCCGCCTCCGTCCACTGCAACAGCTCCAATAGCTGGCTGTTGTGCAGCCCGTAGCGGGGTTGGAAATCCCCTTCATCGGTGTGTTGGGCCAGCTTGTTCCAGGGGCAGATGGCCTGGCAGTCGTCGCAGCCAAAAATGCGGTTGCCCATCGCCTCGCGCAGGGGCTCGGGAATCGGGCCTTTGTGTTCAATGGTGAGGTAGGAGATACAGCGCCGGGCATCCAGCTGGTAGGGGGCGACAAAGGCGTCGGTGGGGCAGACTTTCAAACAGTTGATGCACTCGCCGCACTGGTTCGCAACCGCCTGTGTCGCCACCGGCAGCGGCAGGCTGGTGAGAATCTCCCCCAGAAAAAACCAGGAGCCCGCCTCGCGGTTGAGCAGCAGGGTGTGTTTGCCTATCCAGCCGAGGCCGGCCTTATCGGCCAGTGGCCGCTCCAGCAGCGGCGCGCTGTCGACAAAGGCGCGCTGGCTGGGAGTGGCCAGGCCCAGCTGCTCAGCGGCGGTTTGCAGCTGCTGGGCGAGCCGGGCGAGGCGTTTGCGAATCAGTTTGTGGTAGTCGCGGCCGAGGGCGTAGCGCGAGACATAACCGAACTCGGGGGCTTTCAGGATTTTGATCTGCTCGGTCTGCTCCGGCAGGTAGTTCATGCGCAGGGCAATAACGCGCACACTGCCGGGCAGCAGCTGGGCGGGGTTGAGGCGCAGCTCGGTAGACTCTGCCAGCCAGGCCATCTCCCCCTGGTAGCCGGCGGCCAGCCAGGCCTGCAGGCGGGCCGCCTCGGCGCTGACATCGCAGTCGGCCACGCCCACCTGCTGAAAACCGAGCTCCCGCGCCCACTGGTCCAGTTGGCTACGCAGTTCCGCCAGAGCCGGCTGCTGGTCGCTAGCAATGAGTGTCATTTATGGCCTTTAACAAGTGTGAGCTTGCGCCATGATAGCAATCATCGCCGCCGGCGTTTGCGGTTTTCTTGGGTGATTACTACTTCTGTAAAAAGGGGAAGATCGCGCGGCCGGGCAGCTTGTCGAGACCGCGGGCAGTGGCAGGACGTTCGGCCATCTGTCCATACCAGCGCACCAGGTTGGGGTAGGCGCCCAGATCGAGGCTGGTGAAGCTCTCTATCTGAGTGAGGGCGAAGGCGGTGGTGTCGGCGATGGTCAGCTCGGCGCCAGCCAAAAATTCGTTAGCGGTCAGGTTGTCATCCACAATTGGCAGCTGCTGGGCGAGAAACTCGGCGGCTTCGGCGATCAGATTGGCATCCGGTGTTTTTTTGAAAAAGGCCGGTTTAATCGCCTCTTCCCAGGCATAGACCATCATCCACTTGCCCACCTGATAACCAAAAAAATCGATCCACTGGTTGACCACGGCGTGGGCTTCCGGTGTGTCGCCGTAGAGCCGGTTGCCATTCAATTCGGCCATCAGGCGGCACAGGTTGTTACTTTCAAAGTAGCATTTGCCCTGCCACTCCAGGGCCGGCACCTTGCCCAGGGGGTGACGCAGCAGGTGTTCCGGAGATTTGTGTTCCATCTTGGATGGGTCGAGTAACACCAGTTCGTAGTCCTGTCCCAGCTCCTCAGCGGTATACAACAACTTGGTCAGGTTGAACGTGGGAAAGCTGTAGATTTTCATGGGGGCTCCTGCGATTAATTGGCTATACTTTCAAAATGCAAGCAAACAGTATGTTCGATACTTTTAAAATGCAAGTAAATATTTTATGACCTTGTGCAAGATTGAAAACGATAAACAGCGCTCCCCCTGTGCCCTGGCCAATGGCCTGGATATTCTTGGTGATCGCTGGTCGCTGCTCATTATTCGCGACCTGATGTTTACCAATCGGCGGGAATTCGGCCATTTTTTACAGTCGGGGGAGGGTATCTCCACCAATATTCTGGCCGACCGCCTGGAGAAGTTGCAGGCGGCGGGAGTGATCAGCAAAGCACCGCACCCGAGCCACGGTAAAAAGTTTGTCTACGACCTCACCGAACGCGGCATTGCGTTGGCGCCGACGCTGATTGAGATTAGTTTGTGGGCGCTGGGCGAAATCGACGGTGCCAAATTGCCATCCGCGTTTTTAGAGGTAATGCAGGGCGACCGCAATAAATTGATGGCAATGATCAAAAATCGGCAACCGGTGTTGCGCCTGAAGCTTGAATAGAGATTTGGCCTAGGGCCTGTTAGCACTAATTTAGCACCTCTGTTGAGCTTGAAATGAGCTCGATCTAGGCGCGAGCCGCGTAGCTTGGTGGGCCCAAATCAGCGGTGAGCAACAACGAGCGAGCTCATTTCAGGCTCAACCCTTCGGGCTGGGGCCAGTTATTTGCCCAGCGTTGTTGCCAGCCGCTTAGGTAGGCTCACTACATGGCACGTCTGGCGCCTAGCTGGACAAAAAACTGACCTCCAGCAGTGGTGCTAAATTAGTGTCAACAGGCCCTAGTGAATTAAGGTGGTGTTTTAATGGATGCCAACGTGCAAAACATGAGCGGCTTGGAGCTGCTGCAGACGATGCAGCGCGGTGAGCTGCCCCATCCGAGTATGGCGGATACTATTCCCATGCAGGTGGTTGCGGTCCTGCAGGGCAAAGTGACCTTTGCTGCGCAAGCTGATGAACGACATTTAAACCCCGCCGGAGGGGTACACGGCGGTTTCGCCGCCACGGTTTTGGATTCGGCAACTGGCTGTGCGGTACACAGCGCCCTCGCCGCCGGAGTCGGCTACGGCACGGTGGATTTGAATGTGAAAATCGTAAAAGCGGTGCCGCTCAACACGCGCCTGCTTGCCGAAGCAAACTTGTTGCACCTCTCCAAACGTCTCGGCACCGCCGAAGCCACCCTCAAGGATGAACAGGGCAGGCTCTACGCTCATGCCACCGCCACCTGCATGATTCTGGGTGGCTGAGTTGTTCTGTGAGAGCACTGATGTTTGTGGTCGATCATTTTTGTGGAGCAAAACAACAGGCGATATAATCCCGCCACTTTTGCGCTTGGGCTGATCTATGACCTCCACCTCTCTTCCATTGGCACTTCACTCTGCCGCCGCTGTGCGGGCTATGGATGCCGCCGCTATTCATGAGCACGGTATTCCCGGCGCAGTGTTGATGAAACGCGCCGGCCGCGTCTGTTTCGAAGCGCTGCTGGCGCGCTGGCCAGAGCCGGAAGCGATCACTGTTTTCTGTGGTGGCGGCAATAACGGCGGTGATGGCTACGTGGTGGCGGCCCTGGCCAAACAGGCGCAGATTCCGGTTTCTGTTATCCATCTGGTTGACCCCGACAATTTAAAAGGAGATGCCGCGCGCGCCTATCACTTCGCCCGGCAGGAGGGAGTGCCCTGTGCTGCCTTCGATAGCAAGCAGGCACTGCCTACGGCGGGGGTCATAGTCGATGCCCTGCTGGGTACCGGTTTAAGTGGCCAGGTGCGCGCCGATATGGCAGCCGCCATTGGCGTGATTAATCAAGCCGGCCTGCCGGTGCTGGCGGTGGATATCGCCAGTGGTATTGATGCCGATACCGGCGCCATTCTGGGTGCGGCTGTCCAGGCCCAGGTGACCTGCACCTTTATTGGTGCCAAGGTGGGGCTCTTTACCGGAGCTGCCCCCGGCTGTTGTGGTGAGCTTGTTTTTGCCGACCTGGAAGTGCCTGCTGAGGTGCTGGCCGGCCAGCATCCAGTTGCCACTCGGCTGGAGTTGGCTGATTTACTGCAGCTGCTGTCGACACGTTCCCGCGTTGCCCACAAGGGTGACTTTGGCCATGTGTTGGTGATGGGCGGTGATCTGGGTTTTGGCGGTGCCGCCTTGATGACGGCGGAGGCCTCTGCCCGTTTGGGTGCCGGCCTTACCAGTCTGGCCACGCGCCCGGAAAATACTTTGGCAATGAATGTGCGCTGTCCGGAGGTGATGGCCGCCAGCATTCGCACCGGGGTGGAGGTAACGCCACTGCTCGAAAAAGCCACCGTTATTGCGGTTGGCCCGGGCTTGGGCCGGCAGGCGTGGTCGCAGCAGTTGCTGCTGGCGGCGCTGGAGTCGTTCCAGCCACTGGTGCTTGATGCCGACGCACTCAATTTAATTGCCGATGGTGTTGCTGCCGTGGCTCTGGCGGAACGTCAGCAGGCCGGCACGGTGAATGTGATGACCCCGCACCCGGGCGAAGCGGCCCGGCTGTTGTCGGTAACCACCGCTGAGGTGCAGGCCGACCGCCTGGCTGCGGCCAAGCGCCTGGCGGAAAAATATAGCGCTGTGGTGGTTTTGAAAGGGGCGGGTACTGTTATCGCCGAGCCGGGCGGGCAATGTTTTGTCTGCACTCAGGGCAACCCTGGTATGGCCAGTGGCGGTATGGGCGATGTGCTAACCGGTATGGTGGCCTCGTTGTTGGCGCAAGGGTTGGCGGCTTTGCCGGCGGCGCAACTGGCGGTTTGCCTGCATGCTCAGGCGGCGGATGAGCAGGTGGCGCGCTACGGTGAGCGCGGTTTGTTGGCGACTGATTTAATTCCAGCGGCGCGGGCACTGCTTAATGGCCTTTGAGTTTTGCCAAACCACTACGGGGGTGGAAATTTTTCTGCCCGATGAAACCGCCACCGAGCAGGCGGGTGGTTTGCTGGCTGCAGCGGCACAAGCGGTTGCGCAAAATTCTCTGGTGATTTATCTCACCGGTGATTTAGGCGCGGGCAAAACCACCTTTTCGCGCGGATTTTTACGGGCGTCGGGCCATACAGGTTCGGTTAAGAGTCCAACCTATACTCTGGTGGAGCCATACCAGCAGTTACCGGTGCCGGTCTATCACTTCGATCTCTACCGATTGGCCGACCCAGAAGAGCTGGAGTTTATTGGAATCCGTGATTATTTGGAAAATCGCAGTATTCTTTTAATAGAGTGGCCTGATAAGGGGCGCGGATATTTGCCCAAATCTGATCTAAGCGTTAATGTAAGTGTTTGTGCGCGCCGTGACCAGGTAGGCAGGTTGATCGAACTGCTCGCCGGCAGCGATCTTGGCGCAACTTTGGTGGAAAATATTTTGGCCCAATTGGTTTAATACCGCCTGGCACCTTACCCCAAAATCTTATTTGCTGAATAATGGCTCAATTGCAGGAAAAATTAAAAAAAGTTAGTGCCTTGCTACTGCTCTTGAGTGGGATGGTCATCCTGCCTCTGGCGTTTTCGCTTCCGGCCAATGCCGCCAGCATGGTGGAGGGCTTCCGCCTGTGGCGTGCACCGGAGAGCACCCGCCTGGTGCTCGACCTGAGCCAGCCAATTCAATACAACCTGTTCACCCTCGACTCCCCCGCCCGCATTGTTATCGATATCGACAACGCCGCCATGGCGCAGGGGGTCGGTTCTGACGATTTGGTGTTACAGGGTACCCCGATCAGTATTATTCGCACGGCTACGCGCGATAAAAGCAATCTGCGTGTGGTGTTGGAGCTGGATAAATCACTGCCGCATCGCACCTTCTCCCTGCGCAGCCAGGGCGATAAACCCAATCGCCTGGTGCTCGATATTTTTGATCAGGAGCAGAGCACGGTAAAAACCGAGCGCACCCAAACCGACGCCAAGGACGATAGCCGACGGGATATTATCGTGGTGATCGACGCCGGCCACGGCGGCCAGGACCCGGGCGCTATTGGCTCACGTAATCTGCGCGAAAAAGATGTGGTGTTGGCGATCAGTAAACACCTGGCGGAACTGATTAACCGGGAGCCGGGTTACAAGGCTCTGTTAACCCGCTCCAAAGATTTTTACATTCCACTTACCGAACGCAGCCAGTTCGCCCGCGATAAGCGCGCCGACCTGTTCGTCTCGATTCACGCCGATGCCTTTGATAAGGCGCAGGCCAATGGCGCCTCAGTGTTTGCCCTGTCGCACAAAGGGGCGACCTCTGAAACCGCCCGCCTGCTGGCGCAGAAAGAGAACCAGGCGGACTTAATTGCCGGTGTTGGCCATATTGCCCTGGATGAGATCAACCCGGAGGTAAAACCGGTAGTTTTGGATCTCTACATGAAGGCGACTCTGCGCTCCAGCCTGGAGGTGGGCTCCTCGGTTTTGAAAAATCTGGATTCTGTGGCCGATCTGCATAAACACAAGGTGGAGCAGGCCAATTTCGTGGTTTTGAAATCGCCGGATGTGCCCTCCATTTTGGTGGAGACCGGGTTTATCTCCAACCCGGGCGAGGCCAAAAAGCTGGGTACCGATCGCTATCGCCGCCAGTTGGCCAGCCAGATTTTTCTGGGGTTAAAAAGTTACTTCTATGAAGTGCCGCCAGTGGGCAGTTACGTCGCCTGGCAAAAGCAGGGCGGTGGCGACCTTGAATACACCGTTGCCACCGGTGATACTCTCACCGACATCGCCAAACGACACGCCACCAGTGTCTCCGCCATCCGTCGTCACAATGGTTTACAGAGTGACAAAATCCGAGTTGGTCAACGCATTAAAATACCAACATCTTGAAACATGAATAAAATCCGATTGCTCTCCCCCCGGCTCGCCAACCAGATCGCCGCTGGTGAGGTGGTGGAGCGGCCTGCCTCCGTTATAAAAGAACTCCTCGAAAACAGCCTCGACGCCGGTGCCAAACAGCTGCAGGTGGATATCGAACAGGGCGGTGTGAAATTGATGCGCGTGCGCGACGACGGCGGCGGTATTGATAAAGAGGATTTGACCCTGGCACTAAGCCGCCATGCAACCAGCAAGATCTATCACCTGGATGACTTGGAGGCTGTCTCCAGCCTTGGCTTTCGCGGCGAGGCCTTGGCTTCCATCAGCTCGGTTTCGCGGCTGAGCCTGACCAGCAGCACCGGCGGAGATTGCGCCTGGCAGGCGCAGGCCGAGGGGCGCGAGATGAACACCGAAATCGCACCGGCGGCTCACCCGCGCGGCACCACGGTGGAGGTACGTGATCTCTTCTTTAATACTCCGGCGCGACGCAAATTTTTACGCACCGAGCGCACCGAGTATGGCCGCATTGAAGAGGTGGTGAAGCGGTTGGCGCTGTCGCGCTTTGATGTGGGCATCAGTTTGCGTCACAACGGCCGCCAGATTCACGCCTATGCCGCCGCCGATGATCAAGCCCGGCGCGAACGGCGGGTGGCACAAATTTGCGGGCCGGAATTTATCAAGAATTCGCTGGCCATCGATATGGAGCGCGTGGGCCTGCGTTTGTGGGGGTGGGTGGCACTGCCGGCCTTCTCCCGTAGCCAGGCCGATTTGCAGCACTTCTTTGTTAACGGCCGGGCTATTCGCGATAAATTGGTAAGCCACGCCGTACGTCAGGCGTTCCAGGATGTGCTGCACCACAGTCGCCATCCGGCCTTTGTGCTCTATCTGGAACTGGACCCGGCATCGGTGGATGTGAACGTTCATCCCACCAAGCACGAGGTGCGCTTTCGCGACAGTCGCATGGTGCACGACTTCCTTTTTAAAAGTTTGCACCACGCTCTGGCTGAGGTTCGCCCAGCCGCCGCTGTTGCGGAAGCGGCAGTGCCCATTGAGTCGCCAAGCGGCCTGGCGGTGGGTGAATTTGCCGGCCAGGCCAGTATGGACCTGCGTGCTCAGCCGCCACGGGAGCTCTCGCTCTCATCGCCGGCGCCCGCCTCTCTGTTTAGCCCCAATCTGCCCCGGCCCAGTGAGCGGGTATCGCTTTCGGCGGCGGAGCAGGTCGCTGCCTATGGTCGCCTACAGCCGGCTCCAGAACCCAGTAGCAATGAGCCGGAAGAGATTCCGCCACTCGGTTTTGCTATCGCTCAGCTGAAGGGGATCTACATATTGGCAGAGAATGCCGCCGGCCTGGTGGTGGTGGATATGCACGCGGCCCATGAGCGTATCACCTACGAACGCCTTAAACAGACAGTCGACGCCAGTGGCGTGCAGGCGCAGCCATTATTGGTACCGGAGGCGATTGCTGTCAGTGAAGGCGAAGCCGATATCGCTGAGCAGCAGACGGAGGTGTTCAGCCAGCTCGGCTTTGAGCTGCAGCGCTCGGGGCCGGAAGCGATCACCATTCGCCAGATTCCGGTGATGTTGGCCAATGGCAACGCCGAGGCATTGGTGCGGGATGTGTTATCCGATTTAACCACCTACGGCACCAGCCAACGCATTAAAGAACATATGAATGAGATTTTGGCGACCATGGCCTGCCACGGCTCGGTGCGGGCCAACCGGCGCCTAACCCTGGCCGAGATGAACGCCCTGTTGCGCGATATGGAGGCCACCGAGCGCAGTGGTCAGTGCAATCACGGGCGCCCCACCTGGGTACAACAGACCCTGGTGGAGCTGGATAAACTCTTTATGCGTGGGCAGTAGCGCTTGGCCGAGTCAATCGAAAAACCTCTGGCGATATTTCTGATGGGGGCCACCGCCTCTGGCAAAACAGCCCTGGCGATGGGGTTGGCAGAGCGTCTGCCGGTGGAGTTGATCAGTGTTGATTCGGCGTTGGTCTACCGGGGTATGGATATCGGTTCCGCCAAACCGACGCCGGCCGAGCAGGCGCTGGTGCCGCACCGGTTGATCGACCTGCGCGACCCCAGTGAGCCCTACAGCGCTGCCGATTTCTGTCGGGATGCCAGCGCGGCGATGGCGGAAGTGACGGCCGGCGGTAAAATTCCGCTGTTGGTGGGCGGCACCATGATGTACTTTCGCGCACTGCTGGATGGCCTCAACGCCCTGCCCGAAGCCGACCCGGTGGTGCGTGCCGAGATCGAAGCCAAGGCCCGGCAGCACGGCTGGCCCTATATCCACGCCTGGTTGGCGCAGGTGGACCCAGACGCGGCCGCCCAGATTCACCCCAACCACTCCCAGCGTTTGGGGCGGGCGCTGGAGGTCTATCTGCAAACCGGTAAAACCATGACGGAGCTGCGCTCGGCGCGACCAATGTCGAGTATCACGGAGCACTATCGTGTGGTGCAATTGGCCGTTGCTCCGCGTGAACGGGCGACCTTGCACCAGCGCATCGCCCAGCGTTTTGAACAGATGCTGGTCGATGGGGTGGTGGCTGAGGTGCAGGCGCTCTATGCGCGGGGGGATTTGTCACCGGATTTGCCCGCAGTGCGCGCGGTGGGTTATCGCCAGCTTTGGAACTTTTGTGCCGGGCAGTGCTCCCTGGATGAGGCGATTAGCCAGGCCAAAGCAGCAACGCGGCAGTTGGCCAAGCGCCAGTTCACCTGGCTGCGGGGTTGGCGGGAGCCGCTACACTGGATCTACACCGAAGCCGAGTCTGGCCGCGCCTTGACAAAAAAAGAAATTATCGAGCAGGCCTTGATTCACATTCCATATTCCACCGTATAATGGTAAGTCTGTTTGTCCAGTTTGTCGTTTCGCTTGTGGCCTAAGTGGGTTTCCCGGGTAGAGGTTCTACCTGCGCCCGATGTGGTTACGTTTTTTTACTTTATGTGATTTGGAGAATAATTATGTCAAAAGGGCATAGCCTACAAGACCCTTATTTGAACGTTCTGCGCAAGGAGCGTATTCCTGTTTCTATTTATCTGGTCAATGGCATTAAATTGCAGGGCCAGATCGAGTCCTTCGACCAATTTGTGGTGTTGTTGAAAAATACCGTCAGCCAAATGGTATACAAACACGCCATTTCGACCATTGTTCCATCTCGCCCAGTGCGTGTGCCGATGTTAAATCCTGCAACTGGCGAAGGTGGTGAGTCCGAGGACGCCTAACCACTTGGCGGTGCGCCGATTTGCTATCGGCGCGCTGAGCCGTTGTCAGAGAGGTTGCAACCTAGTTGTTTTTTGAACGCCCTAAATCGGGTGAGCTGGCGGTTCTGGTTCACGTCGAGTTCAATCATCCGTCAGAACCGAACGATCCTCGAGAATTTGAAGAGTTGGCGTTAGCCGCTGGGGCGGACCCTTTGGCTCTGGTCACGGCTAACCGCGATAAGCCCGACGCCAAGTACTTTGTCGGCACGGGCAAGGTCGAAGAGCTGCAGCAGATGGTTGCCGACCACGAAGTTGAGCTCGTTATCTTTAATCACACACTCTCACCTAGCCAAGAGCGGAACCTGGAGCGGGTTCTGAAGTGTCGTGTGCTGGATAGAACCGGCCTGATTCTTGATATTTTTGCCCAGCGCGCTCGTACCCACGAGGGTAAGTTGCAGGTCGAGCTGGCGCAATTGCAGCACATGTCGACCCGCCTGATCCGAGGCTGGACCCACTTGGAGCGACAAAAGGGGGGGATTGGCCTGCGCGGCCCTGGTGAAACCCAGTTAGAGACCGACCGTCGTCTGTTGCGTGCCCGCATCAAGGCCATTACTGCGCGGCTGGATAAGGTGCGCAGAACCCGCGCGCACGGTCGCCGGGCTCGCCTGCGCAACGCCATGCCGACCGTCTCTCTGGTGGGCTACACCAACGCCGGTAAATCAACCCTGTTCAATGTGCTGACTGAGGCCGAGGTCTACGTCAAGGATCAACTCTTTGCCACCCTCGACCCGACCATGCGGCGCATTGAGTTGGCCGATATTGGCGCCTGTGTACTGGCCGATACGGTAGGGTTTATCAGTCACCTGCCGCACAAGCTGGTGGAGGCCTTTCGGGCCACATTAGAGGAAGCGTCCAATGCCGACCTGCTTCTACATGTGGTTGACTGTGCTGACCCGGAGCGGGAGCGCAATATCGAAGAGGTGCACAAGGTATTGGCCGAGATAGGCGCCGATGAGCTGCCCAGCCTGCTGGTCTACAACAAAATAGACTTGGATCCTTTCAGCCTGCCCCGCATCGACCGCGATGACACCGGGCGACCGGTGGCGGTTTGGGTATCGGCCAAAACCGGGGAGGGTGTGGCGCTGCTAACCGAGGTGTTGTCTGAACTTTTGGCGGTGGACCTGGTCGACGGCCGGTTGCTGTTAACACCAGCTCAGGCGGCATTGCGGGCCAAGTTCTACCAGCAGCAGGCTGTGGTCAGCGAACAGTTTACCGACGACGGTGGTAGCGAAGTCCACCTGCGCATTCCCAAGTCGGACTTGTTGCGTATTCTTAGTAACACTAACTATCGCTGGTCAGAATTGCGCTGGGCGAGCTAATTCGCCTGGCACTATGCGTCCGGACTGAGTACGGCTGGGCAAAGTAATCGCACCCCAGAGGTTAACCCACCTCGTACCAGTTGATAGAATGCACGCAAATTTATACGCGTGGCGCCCTTGCTGGTGGCGCAATGAATCTATTCATTACAACGATAAGACTCGAAAGTCGAAAAGAACGGAGAATTTATATGGCCTGGAATGAACCGGGTGGTAACAACCAGGACCCTTGGGGTGGAAAGAAAGGTGGCGATGGGCCACCGGATCTGGACGAAGCGCTGAAATCCTTTCAAGAGAAGCTGAACAAGATGTTTGGTGGCCGCAAGGGGGGTGCCGACGGTAGCGGCGGTGGCTCCTTTTTTGGCCGAGTTCCTTTAGGCCTGCTGCTGGTTGTGGTGGCGGCTGTCTACTTTTTTGTGGGCTTTTACCAGGTCAATGAGCAGGAGCGCGCGGTTGTGCTCCGTTTTGGTGTTTTTAACGAGACCAAAGGCTCCGGCCTGCATTGGAATCCACCCCTGGTGGACCAGGTGATCAAGGTCAACGTTACCCGCAAGCGTCAGCATCGCTCGGAAGGCACCATGCTCACCGAGGATCTCAACATCGTCGATATCAGTTTGTCGGTGCAGTACACCATCAGCGACGCCCGCGATTTTGTCCTCAACGTGCGCGACCCGGAAGAGAGTCTGAAGCAGGCGATGGAATCGGCATTGCGCCATGTGGTCGGCTCCAACGTGATGCACGAAGTGTTGACCGAAGGACGTGAAACCATCGCCATCGACGTGCAGACGCGTCTGCAGCAGTACCTAGACGCCTACACCACCGGTATTCTGGTCGACAAGGTCAATATCGAGAACTCCTCACCGCCCACCGAAGTTCAGGCGGCGTTCGATGACGTTAACCGTGCCCGTGAGGACGAGGAGCGTCTGAAAAACGAAGCCCAAACCTACTCCAACGGCATTATTCCCCAGGCGCGCGGTTCTGCTCAGCGCATGATCGAAGAGGCCAATGCCTATCGCGATCAGGTGGTGGCCAAAGCTGAGGGTGAGGCCAAACGTTTCGAGCGTATGCTGGCCGAGTACAAGAAGGCGCCGGCGGTAACCCGCGATCGTCTCTACCTGGATGCCATTCAGCAGGTGATGGCCAGCAGCTCTAAGGTGTTGGTTGATGTCGAAGGTGGCAACAACATGATGTATATCCCGCTCGATAAGATCATGGAGAGCCACCCAGGCAGTATCAACAATATCCAGAATGTCTCACCGCAGGTCATGCAGCAAATTATTGATCGGGTAGCCGAGCGGGTCAGACAGGATTCGCTGACCACCCGTAACACCACCAGGAGTACCCGCTAATGTCCACTAGAAATCTGTTTTTCCTGGCGTTGGCACTGGTGGTTGTGTTGGTTGGCTACAACAGTGTCTACATCGTTAAAGAGACCGAGCGCGCTGTGCTGCTGGAATTTGGCCGTTTGGACCAGGCCGGCATTGAGGCCGGCTTACACTTCAAAGTGCCGCTCATGCACCAGGTGCGCAAGTTTGATGCCCGTATCCTCACCTTCGACGCTCGTCCAGAGAAGTTTCTGACGGTAGAGAAGAAGGGTATGGTGGTCGACTCCTACGCCAAGTGGCGAATTCAGGATGTAAACACCTACTACACCGCCACCAACGGTGATGAGGTCAGCGCCGAACGCCTGCTGGCCCAGCGTATCAACGAAGGTTTGCGCAACCAGTTTGCCCAGCGCAGCCTGCTGGAGGTGGTCTCCGGTGAGCGCGATCAGTTGATGATTGATCTGACCGCCGCCCTCAACGAGTTCACCAAATCCAGTTTGGGTATTGAAGTGGTGGATGTGCGGGTCAAGCGTATCGACCTGCCCGAGGATGTCAGTGAGTCGGTCTTCTCGCGGATGGCCTCCGAGCGGGCGCGTGAAGCCCAGGAGCACCGTGCCAAGGGCCGCGAGCAGGCCGAGGTGATCAAGGCCGACGCTGATCGCCAAAAGGTGGTGATTGAGGCGGAGGCCTATCGCGACTCCGAGCTGGTTCGCGGTGAGGGCGACGCCTTGGCTGCGGCGATCTACGCCGATGCCTATAACAAGGATCCAGAATTCTACAGCTTTATGCGCAGTTTGAATGCCTATAAAGAGACCTTCTCCGGCAGTGGCGACCTCCTGCTGGTCGATCCGGATAGTGAATTCTTCCGCTATTTGAAAGACCCGAAGGGTAAACAGTAATAGCCATCACTTAAAGGCTAAACATTCGCCAGAAAGTCGTGGTAAAATCTCGCAAACCGGGCCCGGCCCGGTTTTTTTGTGTCTGGAGGCCAGTTGGCATTCGTTGCCAGCTCTGCTCTCAAAGCCAGTCAGTTTGGAATGCTTATGTTGCACACCCTGTTACAAGCGCTGTGTCTGGTCATGGTGTTGGAAGGGATATTGCCCTTTCTCAACCCCCGGCTATGGCGTTCGCTAGTGGCGCGTGCAGCGATGTCGGCCGATAAACACCTGCGGGTGATGGGTTTGATCAGCATGCTGATTGGTGTGGCCAGCCTCTATCTGCTGAATCTGGGCGGATAAGCCAGACACTGTGATGCTTAAAGATGCGACCGTGCCTGTCATCAGGCCGCAAATGTATTGAGACCCGGTTTATGAGTTACGCCGATCGATGGCTATTGCCCGATGGGGTGGAAGAGATTCTGCCCGAGGCCGCACTACAGATTGAATCCCAGCGTCGCCAACTGTTGGATCTCTATCAGCGTTGGGGCTACGACCTGGTTATTCCGCCCATGATTGAGTACACCGACTCCCTGCTGATCGGTTTGGGCCAGGATATCGACCTGCTGACCTTCCGGGTGACGGACCAGCTCAGCGGGCGCATGATGGGTATTCGGGCGGATATCACCCCGCAAATAGCCCGTATGGATGCCCACAGTTTTAAACGCCCCGGCGTCAGCCGGCTCTGTTATGCCGGCCATGTGTTGCATGCCAAACCGAAGTTGCCCTTGGCGACACGCTCGCCGATTCAAGCCGGCGTTGAGCTGTTTGGCGCGGCGTCACTAAGTGCCGATGTCGAGGTAATATCGCTGCTGCTGGAGTCGCTCGATACCATCGGCATGCCGCAGTTGCATATCGATCTTGGGCATGTGGCCATCTATCGCTCTCTGGCGGCGGCGGCGGGTTTCTCAGAGAGTCAGGAACAGGCCTTCTTTGATTTGCTGCAGAAGAAATCCGCGGCCGACATCAACAGTTGGGTTGGCGCCAACCTGAGCCACCCGGATCACGTCGCCTGGTTTAAGGTATTGCCCGAGTTGGCTGGCGATGCCTCGGTGTTGGAGTTTGCCAAAACGGCGCTAAAAGGGGCGCCGGCACCGGTGTTTGCCGCCATTGAAGAGATGGCACGGGTGGCCCAAATCGTACAGAGCCGCTGGCCGCAGGTGCAGCTGCACTATGATATGAGCGAGGTGCGCGGTTATCACTACCATACGGGTATTGTGTTCGCCGCTTTCGCGCCGGGCTATGGTGGTACCATCGCCCGAGGTGGGCGATATGACAGCATTGGTGAGGTGTTTGGTCGCGCCCGCCCGGCGATTGGTTTTACCGTCGATATCTCGACGGTTACGCGGCTGCTGGCCGCCACAGAGGTGGCCGATTCCGCCGTTATCTTTGCGCCAGGTTCTGAGGATCCTCAGCAGTGGCGGGCTGTGCAGTCTCTGCGTCGCTCCGGCCACCGCGTAATCTGTGGCATGACGCCAAATGATCAACCCCCCGCCGAGTGCCAACTCATTTTGGTGATGGCGGGGGAGGATTACCAGTTGCAGCCCATCGCGGCCTTAACTGAGTAACGCCATAAGATTGCGGTAGCCGCTGGCTGCCATTCCTACTTACAGTTTTAGCCGCTGTCGTCGACAGCAATTACGGAGAGTTTAGAAACAAGCCATGGGTAAGAACGTCGTAATTTTAGGCACTCAATGGGGTGACGAAGGTAAGGGCAAAATTGTCGACCTGCTGACCGAGCAGGTCTCCCTGGTGACCCGCTTCCAAGGCGGCCACAATGCGGGGCATACCCTGGTCATCAATGGCGAAACCACGGTTCTGCACCTGATCCCCTCGGGTATTTTGCGCCCCGGCGTTAAGTGTGTGATTGGCAATGGGGTGGTGCTCTCGCCCGAGGCGCTGCTGCACGAGATTGAAGCCTTGGAGGAGAAGGGAATTCCGGTGCGCGAGCGCCTGTTGCTGTCGCCCGCCTGCCCTTTGATTCTGCCCTACCATGTCGCTCTCGATCAGGCCCGCGAGGCCGCCAAAGGCGATGCTAAAATCGGTACTACTGGCCGTGGCATTGGCCCCGCCTACGAAGATAAGGTGGCGCGCCGTGGTGTGCGCCTGGGCGATCTGCTCAATCCGGCTGCCTTTGCCGAAAAACTCAAAGAGGTGATGGCCTACCACAACTTTGTGCTCGAGCATTACCTCAAAGCCCCGGCGATCGATTTCCAAGAAACCCTCGATCAGGCCCTGGTCTGGGCTGAAGCGCTGAAACCGCTGATTGCTGATGTCACCGACCTGCTGCACGCGGCGCGAGAAAATGGCGACAACATTCTGTTCGAGGGTGCCCAGGGCTCCCTGCTGGACATCGACCACGGCACCTATCCCTTTGTGACCTCCTCCAACACCACCGCGGGTGGTGCTGCGACAGGCACCGGCTTTGGTCCGCTCTACCTCGACTATGTGCTGGGCATCACCAAGGCCTACACCACCCGGGTGGGCTCAGGCCCCTTCCCGACAGAGCTCAATGACGATGTGGGTGAATACCTGGGCAAAAAAGGTCACGAATTTGGTGCTACCACCGGCCGTAAACGACGCACCGGTTGGTTCGATGCAGTGGCGGTTAAACACGCTATCCGCATTAACTCGGTATCCGGAATCTGTCTGACCAAACTGGATGTGCTGGATGGTTTGGATGAGGTGAAGATCTGTGTCGCCTATCAGGATGCCAGCGGCCAACCAATGGCTATTCCCGCCGATGCCGACGGCTGGGCCAATGTTCAGCCCGTGTATGAGACTCTGCCAGGCTGGCAGGAGAGCACCTTTGGCGCCAAGTCCATGGCCGAGCTGCCTGCCGCCGCTCAAAACTACATTGCGCGTCTGGAGGAGTTAACGGGCGCGCCCGTGGATATTGTCTCCACCGGGCCAGACCGCAATGAGACGGTCGTCTTAAGGCATCCTTTCGCTTAACACCCCTTCGCGTAGGTGCCCAGCCTTGGCTTAGGGCGCCGCTCTTCACCGGCCTCGATTCTGCCACTCTGGCTACAGCGAGGCCGGGTTCTCTATCTCACCGGCTGTTAAGTCCATCGCATTAGCTTTCATTCAGGCAAAAAAAACCCGCAACGTGTGCGGGTTAGAAAATATTTTGCTAGCGGGAGTGACAAACTCGTTGTTGATCAGGCAAATGGCCTTTTCAACCTTGAACCCAGTAGATTTGGCGACTCTACTGCGTCGATATCCTTTCGTTTCAGAACTGATATTGATTGTAAGGTTAGTGTAGAGAGCTCTATTCCGCAAATGGCATATATTCACGTAGACTATGAATAATTTTCAATATGCTTGACCGGTCGGGCTGATGTTCATCTATTAACGCGGGCAGAGGAGTACCGATGGACTTAAAATCGCTGGTACAGACTGATCTGAACCTGCTGGTGGTATTACAGGTGCTGTTGGAAGAGGGCAGCGTTTCCAGAGCTGCGCAGAGGCTCTATTTAACCCAATCTGCAGTCAGTAAGGCGCTGGGCCGGTTGCGAGAGTTGTATAACGATCCGCTATTTACCCGTTCAGCCCAGGCGATGGTGCCAACCCCCAAAGCACTGGCGCTGCAGGAGCAATTGCCGGCGGTGATGACGGCACTCAATCAGCTGATTACTCCCCAGGAGTTCAACCCCGCGACCGTGCGCGCTTCGATTCGTATGGCGGTGGGTGAACACGCTGGTATTGTCCTGCTGCCGCCGCTGATAGAGCGGATACAGCAAGATGCACCAGGGTTGCAGCTACAGGCGCTCAACCGGGTAGAGCACCAGTTGGACCTGCTGGCGGCCGGCGAACTTGATTTTGCCCTGCATATGCAACACCAAAGCTACCCCAGTGACTTTGTCTATCGCACGCTATTAACCAGTTTGCCGGGATTGATGGTGCGGGCGGGACACCCGCTGACCAACAGCCTGGTGAGTCGCGAAGAGATCAATCAATTGAAGTTTGTGCGTCTGATGATGCCGGATGAGAAGGAGCTGGAGTTTCTGGCGCAGATCGATTTGGGAAAGTTGGTAAGCGCGGAGGAAAATACTGTTTTTCAAACGTCACACATCGGCACCGCGATAGAGGTGGTGCGTCGAACCGATTGTGTATTGCCCATCCCCAAAATTATGGCCATCGACAAGATAATTACCACGGGGATGGCCTGGTTGCAGTTTCAACCCTTTGCCAATTACGCCATCAATTACACCCTGGTTAACCACGTGAGAACGGAGAATTCTCCGTTACACCGCTGGCTGGCTGAAGTTATTCAGGAGGTGGCCGCCGTCGTGGCTGGTCCACAACGGCGGATAACTTGATAACGCACCGGTAGTGCTAATGGTGCCGGTTACCCGCTAAAGAGCCGGTAACCGTTGGCGAAGGCTACTCCTCCTCGCCAAACAGATCGGGATGCTGTTGCAACATGTTGCGGCGACACTCTTTATCGTCGCCACACTGGTTCTCGATCTCTGTTCTGATTCGATCGCGCTCTTGCGCGCGTTCGGAGCGGAGTTTATCGACACAACTTTTATCACCTTTGCAGGCTTCCATCTCTTTTTTACGTTCTTCGCGCATCTCTTCCATACGCATCATGTGCTCTTTGCGCGCTGCCTCCAGGCACTGTTGGTTGTTGCCACAGTCGCTGCGATCATGCATTTCCCTCTGCGAGTGCATTTGATCCCGGTTAGCGTTGTTGTTCTCACTGTTGTGTTGTTGTGCCCAGGCGGTAACTGCAGACAGCGATAACACCAAGGCAACGGCCAATTTTTTTGCTCTCATCAAAGTATCCCCTCGTTATAGAATTGCAGGCCTGCATGGTGGCCCGGTTTAATATTAGCGTTCGCTTCCCTGCGGGGAGGCGCGCCAAGTCAAAGTATGACAGCAACGCCGGCAAAATATTCGTTGGTATCCATTGAGTAGGGCGTTCTCGCCCGATTGGGAAAGGTGTCGAGGTGACGTTGAGTGACTATTAATGTTGGCGAGCGGTTACGTCAGATGCGACAGGCAAAGGGGCTGTCACAACGTGAGCTGGCAAAGTTAGCGGGTGTGACCAACAGCACCATCTCATTGATAGAACAAAACCGGGTCAGCCCCTCGGTTGCTTCATTAAAAAAAGTTCTTGATGGTATTCCGATGACGCTCTCAGAGTTTTTCACTCTGGATGTTCAAGCCAACGAAGCCAACTATTTTTACTCGCCGCAACAGCAGCCGGATATCGGCAGTGATGGCTTGCACTATTTTCTGGTGGGAGCGGATCACAAGGATCGAAAAATTACCCTGTTGCGGGAGGTGATAGAGCCAGGGGCGGACTCCGGAGCCGATTTAATTACGCACGACGGGGAAGAGTGCGGTATTGTCATCGACGGCGAAGTTGAGTTAACCATTGGTGATGTGCAACGGGTGCTGGTGGCGGGCGAGGGTTACTATTTCGATACCCGCACGCCGCACCGTTTTCGCAACCGTTCCGATAAAACCGTCATTATTATCTCGGCAAGCACACCGGTAACGTTTTAATAACAGCGCCGCTGTTTTCGCAGAGCAACATTAAAAGAGTTAGCAATTTTTACTGATCGAGGTTGATACCGTGAGCGATTTTAGCCACTGGCAGCAAAAGGCCGCCAAGCTCCAATTTCCAAATGCCATCGTTATTCAGGGCGAACGCCTACAGGCGGCGAGCGGGGCAACCTTTGCCTGTATCAGCCCCATTGATGGCAGCGTGCTGGTGGAGGTGCCCGCCTGCAGCGAACAGGATGTGAATTTAGCGGTGGCCAGCTGTCGGCAAACCTTTGCAAGTGGAGTCTGGTCGGAGCTGGCACCGGCGCGGCGCAAGCGGGTGTTGCAGGATTTTGCTGAACTGGTCAAGGCACACACCGAAGAGCTGGCGCTGTTAGAAACCCTGGATATGGGGAAACCGATTACCGATTCGCTGAAGGTTGACCTGCCCGCTTCGGTACGCGCACTCGCCTGGCACGCGGAAGCGATCGATAAGGTTTACGATGAGGTTGCCCCCACGCCCAGTAATGAGCTGGGCCTGGTTACCCGCGAACCACTGGGTGTGATCGCCGCCATTGTGCCGTGGAATTTTCCGCTGTTGATGGCCTGTTGGAAACTGGGCCCGGCCCTGGCCACCGGCAATTGTGTGGTGTTGAAGCCCTCCGAGAAGTCGCCGTTAACGGCGATGCGTCTGGCGGAGTTGGCCCTGGAGGCGGGTATTCCGCCCGGTGTGCTCAACGTGGTCACCGGTACCGGGCCAGAAGCCGGCGAACCATTGGCGCGGCACATGGATGTCGATGGTTTGGTCTTTACCGGCTCGACCGGTGTCGGCAGGCACCTGCTGAGCCTGGCAGGCCAGACCAATATGAAACGCACCTTTGTCGAATGTGGTGGCAAGAGTCCAAACATCGTCTTCCCCGATGCCCCCGATCTCGACAAGGCAGCCGCGGCGGCCGCGGTGGGAATCTTCTTCAATCAGGGCGAGGTGTGCACAGCCGGTTCCCGCCTGTTGGTGCACAACAGCATCAAAGCGGAGTTCCTGCAGAAGGTGATTGCCGCCGGCAAAAATATGCAGCCGGGGCATCCGCTCGATCCAACCACCACCATGGGCGCGCTGGTCGATAAGGGGCAGCTGGAACGGGTATTGGGCTATATCGAAAAGGGCCAGAATGAAGGTGCCACACTGGCCTTGGGTGGCGCCCAGGCCATGGCTGAAACCGGTGGTTTTTATCTGCAACCCACTATCTTCGACGGTGTGCAAAACAGCATGACCATCGCCCAGGAGGAGATCTTTGGCCCGGTGCTCTCCTGCATTGGCTTTGATACCGAGGAAGAGGCCATCGCTATTGCCAATGACAGTCAGTTCGGCCTGGCGGCGGCACTCTGGACGGCCAATTTGGGACGGGCACATCGGGTGGCGAAAAAACTGCGCGCCGGCTCAGTGTGGATTAACTACTACGATGGCGGCGATATGACGGCGCCCTTCGGTGGCTTTAAACAATCCGGTAACGGCCGCGATAAATCTCTGCACGCCATGGAAAAATACACTGAAATCAAAGCCACCTGGATTAACCTGGCTGATTAACTCAACGGCTGTTGTTACCCGGTAGCGGCTGCTGCTGGGTAATGCAGTGAATATTGCCGCCACCGGTAACCAGCACCTGGCTATCCACCTGCACCACCTGGCGATTGGGGAAAGCACTCTGCAACACCCGGTAGGCTTCACTGTCGTAGTCGCTCAAGCCGTAGCTTGGCACCACCACGCCGCCATTAGCGATATAAAAATTGATGTATGACTTGCCCAGCCGCTCGCCGTGAAAATAGGCCGATGGCGGCTGCTCGATAGTGGTGATTTCAAATGCCCGCCCCTGGCTATCGCGGCTATTTTTCAATAGCTCGATATTGCTTTGCAGTATCTCGTAGTTTGGATCCTTGCTGTCGGAGCAGGTGAGCGCGACGATTTTTCCCGGTGCCGTAAAGCAGGCAAACTGATCGACATGGCCATCGGTGTGGTCGTCGTACAAGCCGCGCTCGAACCAGATCACCTGGTTGACCCCGAGTGCCTCCTTCAGGTAACTCTCCACCGTGGATTGCGGTAGCTGGCCATTGCGATTGCTGTTGAGCTGCACATTTTGGGTGGCCAGACAGGTGCCAGCGCCATCCACGTGAATGGCTCCGCCCTCGTTGATCAGCGGGCTGGCCAGGCGGGGAATACCCAGGTGCGTGAGCAGCTTCTCAGCCACCCATTGATCCTGTTCGTGGGGAAATTTACCCCAGCCGTTAAAACGCCAGTCGATCCCCATAATGGCACCTGATTCTACATTTTGCACAAATGTGGGGCCGATATCGCGCATCCAGGAGTCATCCAGCTCCCAGGCGACAACGCTCACCTGCGGGCAAAGCCGCCGGCGGGCATCCTCCAACAGGTGGGTGGGGGTGAGCATGGTGACCGGTTCAAAGTGGGCGATGGCGTTGGCCACCGCGGCGTAGTTAATACGGGCCCCTTCAATATTGCCCCGCCAGAGTGATTCGTTGCAGGGCCAGGCCATCCAGCAGCGCTCGTGTGGCGTCCATTCGGCGGGCATGACAGTTTGATTGCTCATAGCTTTCTCACGGTAGCAGGTCTTGTAACCGGAACCAGGCCATGGCCAGCACCAGTGCCGGCGTGCGCAGCAGGCGGCCACCGGGGAAGGTGTGGTGTGGAATTCGGCTGAATACATCAAAGCGTTCGGCGGTGCCGGCGATGGCGTCGGCCATTAATTTACCGGCCAGACCGGTGGCGGCGATGCCGTGGCCGGAGAAGCCCTGGGCAAAAAAGATGTTTTTGCTAAGCCGGCCAAAGTGGGGTGCCCGGTTCATGGTGATGGCGACAAAGCCGCCCCAGGCGTAATCGATGTTCACATCGCCCAGGCTTGGGAAGACCGTACGCATGCGCTTGCCCATGGCCTGCGCCAGATTGGGCGGTGGCAGGGTGGAGTAGGAGACGCGGCCGCCAAACAGCATGCGCCAGTCGTGGGAGAGGCGGAAATAGTCCAGAACAAAGTTGATATCGGCTACCGCCAAATTGCTGGGCAGCAACTGCCGGGCGCGCTCTTCGCCAAGCGGTTCACTGGCGCAGATGTAGGTGCCCACGGGCATAATTTTGTTGGTCAAGGGTGTGGTCAGGCCACTTAGATAGGCGTTGCCTGCCAGTACAAAGTAGTCGGCACTCACCTGCCCCTGGGCGGTGCTGATCAATACCGGCTCCCCCTCCTGCACGGCAGTGGCAGCACTCTGCTGATAGATTTGCACGCCAGCGGCGGCCGCCGCTTTGGCCAGGCCCAGGGTGTAGTTGAGTGGGTGCAGGTGGCCGCTGTTGCTGTCGTAGAGGCCGGCGATATAACGCTCGGAGTTAACTTCGCTGCGCACCCGCTCCTCTGGCCAGTACTCCAGGCTGTGGTAGTTGTAATCTTTGGCCAA
The DNA here is from genome assembly GCF_033283405.1 of Halioxenophilus sp. WMMB6. Taxonomy (NCBI): domain Bacteria; kingdom Pseudomonadati; phylum Pseudomonadota; class Gammaproteobacteria; order Alteromonadales; family Alteromonadaceae; genus Halioxenophilus; species Halioxenophilus sp. WMMB6. Next base: position 240,037 of record NZ_JAWMQR010000004.1, on the reverse strand, counting down.
AGTCTCAGACCACTCGTGCAGGTCCCGTGCCTGCCGCGGTTTAATGGCCACGTGGGCGTGGCCCGGCTGAAAATCACACTCGATATTGTGTTGGCTGATGCGTTGCCGCAGCAGGTCGAGCCCCTCGACACTGCTCTGCCAGATTTTTCTGGCGTCGTCCTTGCCCACCAGTTTTTCAATGGTGGGCTGCTCTGCGGCCAGCCCAAAAATCATCTGGCCGCCACTGCGGCCGCTGGCGCCGAAGCCTATTTCATGGGCCTCGAGCAGCACCACGGAGTAACCTTTTTCTGCCAGGTTCAGGGCAGTGGTGAGGCCGGTGATGCCGCCACCTAATACACAGACGTCGGCGCGCACCGACTCGGTCAACACGGGAAAGTCGGCTTGCCAGTTGCGACTGGCGAAGTACCACGAATTATAAAAATCAGTCATCGGATCAAGCTAAATAGTTTGCAAATACCAATCGTATTCCAGAGGTGTGATGGTTTGGTTGAAGTGGTTGATCTCCGCCTGTTTCAGGTGGCTGAACACTTTCTGAAACTCGCTGCCAAAATAGTTTTTAATCCAACTGCTGTTGCTGAATAAATTAATTGACTGCTGCCAGTGGTAGGGGTTGCTGGGTTTGCTTTTGGCGTAGGCGTTGCCGCTGATGGCCTCATCGCAGTTGCACTTCTGTTGCAGTCCCCAGTGCATGCCGGCCAACACGGCAGCGACCACCAGATAGGGGTTGGTATCGGCACCCGCCAGGCGGTGTTCAATACGCAGGCTGTCGGGTTTGGAGAGTGGAATGCGCAAGGCCACGGTACGGTTGTTGTAACCCCAGGAGTTGTTCAGGGCGACGTAGGAGTCCGGCCGGAAGCGGCGATAGGAGTTGGCGTGGGGAGCATAGAGCAGCATCGCCTGGGCCAGGGTCTGTTGCATACCGCCGATGGCGTGGTGCAGATTGGCTTCGTCAGCGGCGAAAATATTTTCACCTTGCTCATCGTAGCAGCTGACGTGCACATGGCTGCCGCAACCGGACTGATCAAAGTAGGGCTTGGCCATAAAGGTGGCCTGGTAACCCATTTGCCGGGCGACATGCTTCACCGCCCGTTTGAGTAACAGGGCATCGTCGCAGGCTTTGATGATGTCGTGGGTGTGCAGCAGATTAATTTCAAACTGGCCGGGTGCGCATTCAGAGACGGCGGCATCGGCGCGTATATTTTGAATATCGCAGGTGTTTTGAATAGCTTCGATAAATTCGCCATAGGCGTCCAGGTCGTCCATGTAGTAGACCTGGCTGCTCTGTTCCGGTTGCTGGGTAAAGGGATTGATAGGCGGCTTCGGTTTACCTTCAAACTCCTGGTGCAACAGGTAGAACTCCAACTCAACGGCAATACAGGGGTGGTAGCCGTCGGCCTGTATGCGGTGAATAATGTTGCGCAGTACTTCCCGGGGGTTGGCTAAAAAGGGGCTGCCATCGGGGTTTTGCATATTTAGCAAAACCTGTGCTCGTCCGGGCGCCCAGGGTACTGGCGTGAGGGAGGCTTGAATGGCCGGGCAGATGTAATCGGCATCACCCATATCAAAGCCGAGCCCGGTCTCCTCGCAGGGTTCACCGCTGATATCTGAGGCAAACAGTGAGGCGGGGAACATGGCGCCTTCGCTGAAGATTTTTTCGGCGGTGTTTGAGGGAACCCGCTTGCCGCGAATCACACCGTTGCAATCTGGTAATAAAAGGTCTAGATACTCAAATTGATCCTGAAAATTATTTAACAGGTCGTCAGGGTTAGTACTCATAATTATCGCTTCGGTTGAACTTGGCCGGGCAGCGACACCAACGCAGGGTCACCGGCAGGTGACAGTGGGCGGGCAGTGTAAGTCAACGATGTTCAGTCTTGCCTAAATGGTTTGCATGGCCATAAAGTGTTCATAATATTAAACATAAGTTACGCTTGGGTTCAATCGTGGTGCATTTATTGTTCAAAATCCCAGCTAAAAGCCGGCAAAAAAATTGCATTACCCAGCTCCAATTTGATATGCAAATGAATTGCCAAGCTCAAAACAATCCGAGTGTTAATTATATTAAACACCTCTAATCTGTGTGGGGCGTAATTCAAAAGCGTTCTGTTTATTAGGAAAGGCGAAAACATGTTAAGCCGTGTTGGTTTCCCGGCCTGCCGTAAGATGATTGGTAATCACGCTTATCACTGTGTGGGTGAAAAGTATATCGCCGCAGTGACGGCAGTGGTGGGCGCGGTGCCTATGTTGTTGCCGGCGGTCACTGCCAGTGTGCCCCATGACGCTTTTTTGGATTCCGTCGACGGGTTGCTGTTTACCGGCAGTTACTCCAATGTGGAACCTCACCACTATGGGGCGGAGCAGGAGCTGGAGAACGGCTTGATTGACCCCGAGCGGGATGCACTAACCCTGGAGCTGATTCAGTTGGCGGTTGCCCGCGGCATGCCGGTGTTGGGTATCTGCCGGGGCTTTCAGGAGATCAACGTCGCTTTGGGTGGGAGTCTCTATCAGCAGGTCCATGCCACTGGTGAACACGCCGACCACCGAGAGGACAACAGCCAAAGCCTGGCAGAGCAGTATGACGTAAGCCATCCAATTACGATTCAACCGGGTGGAGTGCTGGCAGAAATATGGCCTGAGGCCGAGGTGATGGTCAACTCCCTGCATGGCCAGGGGGCGGATCGGTTGGCACCGGTTTTAAAGGCCGAGGCACTAGCGCCCGATGGCCTGGTTGAGGCTATCTCGCTACCGGGTAAACCGCTGTTAGGGGTGCAGTGGCACCCGGAGTGGCAGGTGCAAAATAACCCATTTTATCGGCAGATATTCCTTTGGTTTAAACAGCAGGTAGAACTGTACCGGGCAACTAATAATGGGTAGGGACGGTTGCCAACCGTCTGGTGAATAGCAGCACCCAAACAATTTTGAAGCAACCAAAAAGTGATTTCATGATAAACGATGAAAGCCAGTTAAAACTGTGGCTTAAAGAGAATGGCATTACCGAAGTAGAAGCGTTAGTCCCCGATATGACCGGCAATGCCCGGGGTAAAATCCTCCCCGCCAGTAAATACCTGAACAACGAAACCACCCGTCTGCCCGAGGCGATTTTCATTCAAACGGTTACCGGCGATTGGCCGGATGACGAAGCGATTGATGATCTGGTGCACCCAGCGGATATCGATCTCTATCTAAAACCCGATACCTCCACCATCCGCATGGTGCCGTGGGTGGATGAGCCCACCGCCCAGATTATCCACGACTGCTACGATGCGCAGGGTAATCTTCACCCTCTGGCGCCGCGCAATGTTTTAAAGCGTGTGCTGGCGCTCTATGAGCGGGACGGTTTACGCCCAGTGGTTGCGCCGGAGTTGGAATTTTATCTGGTACAGAAAAATACCGATGCTGATTTTCCGCTGCAGCCGCCAATTGGCCGCTCCGGTCGTCCGGAGCGGGCCCGGCAATCCTACTCGATAGACGCCGTCAACGAGTTTGACCCGCTGTTTGAAGAGATGTACGACTTCTGTGATGCCATGGAATTGGATGTGGATACCTTGATTCACGAATCCGGCGCGGCGCAGATGGAGGTTAACTTTGAACACGCCGACCCGCTGTCGCGTGCGGACCAGGTGTTTCTGTTTAAGCGTACCATTCGCGAAGTGGCTATGCGGCACAACGTCTATGCCACCTTTTTGGCCAAGCCCATGCAGAATGAGCCGGGCAGTTCGATGCATATCCACCAATCACTGGTGGATAGCGCCACTGGTAAAAATATTTTTTCCGGCCCCAATGGTGAGCTGACCGACGTCTTTAAAAATTACCTCGCCGGTCTGCAACACTTCACGCCGACAGCGATGTTGCTCTACGCCCCCAATGTTAACTCCTACCGTCGAATTCTGTTTGGCGACGCCGCACCCAATAACACTCATTGGGGGTTTGACAACCGGACCGCCGGTTTGCGGGTGCCGGTCTCCACGCCGGAAGCGACCCGGGTGGAGTCCCGTTTTGCCGGGTCGGATGTGAATCCCTATCTCGCCATAGCGGCCACCCTGGCCTGCGGCTATTTGGGCATGAAACACAAAATGGTACCGAGCGATGCTGTGGTGGGTGATGCCCATGAGTTGGGTTCCAATCTGCCCAAAACTATCGAACACTCCATGGCGCTGCTCTCCGAGCCCAATGAGTTATCGGAAATTCTGGGCGAGAAATTTGTGAAGGCTTATGTCGCCATCAAGTTTAAAGAGTACGAAACCTTCTTCCAGGTGATCAGCTCCTGGGAGCGTGAATATTTGTTGTTAAATGTGTAGGACCCGTAATGACTTCCACCGCTGATTTTCAAGCTATCGACGCCGCCCATCATCTGCACCCGTTCACCGACCCGGGCGATTTGGCCCGCAAGGGCACCCGCATCATCACCCGCGCCGATGGCGTCTTTATCTACGACTCCAACGGCAATGAAATTCTCGATGGGATGTCTGGTCTTTGGTGTGTGAACGTTGGCTACGGTCGCGAGGAGTTGGTTGAGGCGGCCGCAAAACAGATGCGCCAGCTGCCTTACTACAACAGCTTTTTTCAGTGCACCACGCCTCCGGCCATTGAGCTTTCAGAGATGCTCAGCGAAATATCACCGGCACACATCAATCATGTCTTTTATACCTGTTCCGGTTCGGAGGCCAACGACACCATCATCCGTATGGTGCGTTACTACTGGGCGTGCCAGGGTAAGCCCACTAAAAAAGCCTTTATCTCCCGCAAAAATGCCTACCACGGTTCCACCATTGGCGGCACCAGCTTGGGCGGTATGACTCATATGCACAAGCAGGGTGATCTACCGATTCCCGGCGTGTACCACATTAATCAGCCCTACTGGTTTGGTGAGGGCTTTGACGAAGACCCCAACGCCTTTGGTGTGCGTGTGGCACAGGAATTGGAAGCCAAAATTTTGGAGTTGGGAGAGGATCAGGTTGCCGCATTTATAGGTGAACCGATTCAAGGTGCTGGCGGAGTGATTATTCCCCCTGACTCCTACTGGCCGGAAATTAAACGCATCTGTGACAAGTACGAAATTCTGTTAATAACCGATGAGGTCATTTGCGGTTTCGGTCGCACCGGCAAATGGTTTGGAGCCGATTATTACGGTGTTACCCCCGACCTGATGCCTATTGCCAAAGGTTTGTCGAGTGGCTATATGCCGATAGGCGGAGTCCTGGTGGCCGACCACATTGCGGAAACCTTAAAAGCGGCTGGGGACGACTTCCATCATGGCTTCACCTACTCGGGCCATCCCACGGCGGCGGCCGTCGCCTGTGCCAACCTGAAAATTATGCATCGCGAAGGGCTGGTCGACCGGGTCGCCACTGAGTTGGCTCCCTATTTTGCCAAGGTTATGCAACCCCTGGCCGACCACCCGCTGGTGGGTGAGGTACGCACCACCGGGCTGCTTGGGGCGGTGGAGTTAATGCAGGACAAATCCAGTCACCAGTTTTTTGAAAATAAAGGCGCGGCAGGTACCCTCTGCCGGGACTTGAGTATTGAAAATGGTCTGGTGATGCGCGGCGTGGGTTCCACCATGATTATGTGCCCGCCCTTAGTGATTACTACCGAGCAGTTGGACCTGATGGCGGAGCGTGTGGCTAAAACGCTGGACGATGCCGCCAAGGTTTTGTTGTAAGTAAAAATCCATAGACTCCGGCAGCAGAAGATTTACACTCTAGCGGCGAAATCTGGTTGGCGGGGTCTGCTTGAATGGGTTGTGTGGGCCACGCAGTATTGGTGGCTTGGTCAGAAAGGCGCTACCGGTGTTTGCACCAAAATTTTATTTAAGGGGAACATAATGAAATTAAAACCACTGTATTGTTTAACGGCAGCGTTCGCGGCGCTGGTTCTTGCCGGCTGTGAAAAGTCTGAAGAGAAAGCAGCCGAGACTGCTGTAGAGCAACCCGCTGCCGCCAAGGAAGTGAAAGTTTATAACTGGAGCGACTACATCGGCGAAGAGGTGATCGGCAAGTTTGAAGCGGCGTCTGGTATTAAAGTGACCTACGACGTGTTTGATTCCAACGAAGTGCTGGAAGGCAAACTGCTGGCTGGCCGTACTGGCTACGATGTAGTGGTACCGACTATCGACTTTATGGCTCGCCAAATTCAGGCGGGTGTTTTTCTACCTCTGGATAAATCCAAGCTGACCAACTACGACAAGCTGGATCCCAAATTGATGGCCACTCTGGCCAATCTGGACCCTGGCAATGCCTATGGTGTGCCCTATATGTGGGGTACCACTGGTATCGGTTTTGTTGAAAGCAAGGTGGTGGAAGCGCTCGGCGAGGATGCGCCGCTCGACTCCTGGGAGCTGGTTATGAACCCGGATAACCTGGCCAAGTTGAAAGATTGTGGTGTCTCCTTCCTGGATGCGCCAACAGAAATCTTTGCCGCGGCGCTGCACTACCTGGGTAAAGACCCTAACTCACTCGACTCTGCCGATTACGAAGGTGAGGCCAAGGCGTTGTTGAAATCCCTAGCGCCAAGCATTACCTATTTCCACTCCTCAAAATATATCGATGACCTGGCTGCCGGTGAGATCTGTGTTGCCGTGGGTTGGTCTGGTGATATCGCCCAGGCAATGGTTGATGCCGAAGAGGCCGAAAACGGCGTGGAAATCAGTTACGTTATTCCGAAAGAGGGTGCCTTGCTGTGGGTGGATATGTTGGGTATTCCCAAAGATGCCACCAATGTTGATGAGGCATTGGCCTTTATCGACTACCTGATGAGCCCGGAAATTGCGGCGGAAAATACCAACTACATTTGGTACCCCAACCCAATTCCAGCCTCTATGCCAATGATTGATGAAGAGATCACCTCCGACCCAAGCATCTATCCGCCCGAGGATGTTATGGCCAAACTCTACTCCGCGACTGTTAAGCCAGCGGAGATTGATCGGGTAATTAACCGCGCCTGGACAGAAATTAAAACTGGCCAGTAACGGCGTTAATGGGTGCCCCTCGGTTGGGGCACTCTATTTCCCCAGCGTTGGTAACCACCAGCGCTTTTTTGTGACCCATTGAGTTAGGTTTAGCGAGTGCAAGCTACCAGTCAAATTGAGACAGGCACGGAATCTTCTGCTACGGAAGAAGCCTACGTAAAAATTGAGAAGGTCAGCAAAAATTTTGATGGCTTTCTGGCGGTGAACAACGTCAGTTTGAGCATTAAAAAAGGGGAGATATTTGCCCTGCTGGGAGCTTCCGGTTGTGGTAAGTCCACGTTGCTGCGCATATTGGCCGGTTTTGAAAAGCCCAGCAACGGCGAGATTTTTCTGCAGGGGCAGTCGCTCAATGGTTTGGAACCCTTTCAGCGGCCGATCAACATGATGTTTCAGTCCTACGCGCTGTTTCCGCATATGACGGTGGAGCAGAATCTCGCCTTTGGTCTTAAGCAGGATAAGCTCAGCAAGGCGGAAATCGCCCACAAGGTGAACGAGAAACTGACGCTGGTGGATATGGAGCACCTGCGTAAACGCAAACCGCATCAGCTCTCCGGTGGCCAGCAACAACGGGTTGCCTTAGCCCGCTCGCTCATCAAAGAACCAAAATTGCTGTTGTTGGACGAACCCATGGGTGCACTGGATAAAAAACTGCGCTCGCGCATGCAGCTGGAGGTGGCCAATATCATCGACAAGCTGGGGGTGACCTGTGTCATGGTGACCCACGACCAGGAAGAGGCGATGACCATGGCCGACCGCATCGCCATTATGGAGGCCGGTGAAATTCGTCAGGTGGGTACGCCCGATGAGATCTACGAGCAGCCAAACAGCCGTTACACGGCAGAATTTATCGGCTCGGTGAATATCTTTTCCGGAGTTATTGGTGAAGACGAGCCGGATTACGTTACCGTGATCACCGAAGAGTGTGAGCACCCCATTTTAATTGGTCACGGTATTACCTGTTTCCCCGGCCAGAATGTCAGTGTTGCCGTGCGCCCGGAGAAGGTCGGTATCAGTAAAGAGAAGCCCGATCAGGAACAGAATGCCGAGCAGGGGGAGATTAAAGACATCGCCTATTTGGGCTCCCATTCGGTTTATCACGTGCAGCTGGCCAGTGGTAAACGGGTATTGGCCACCGAGCTCAACGCCATCCGCTGGGCTGGCGATCGTCTCACCTGGGGTGACCAGGTTTGGGTCTATTGGGGTGACAACGCCGGCGTGGTGCTCACCCAATGATAGCGATTGTGAAGCGCCTGCTCCCGCCTGGAAAATTTTGGGTTGTATTGCCGCCTTACCTTTGGCTGTTGCTCTTTTTTGCCATCCCCTTTCTGATTATTTTCAAAATATCGCTATCCAAAGCCGTTATTGCCCAGCCGCCCTACACGCCACTGTTTGAATACGCCCATGAAAAACTCAACGTGGTTTTCAACTTTGGTAACTACCTGTTTCTGTTCAGTGACTCGCTCTACATCAATGCCTATTTAAGCTCGTTAAAAATTGCGGCCATCTCCACGCTGTTTTGTCTGTTGATCGGTTACCCCATCGCCTACACCATTTCACGAATGAAAGGATCGTTGCAGAGCCTGTGTCTGATGCTGGTGATTCTGCCCTCCTGGACCAGCTTTCTGATTCGCGTCTATGCCTGGATGGGGATTTTAAAAAATAACGGCATTATCAATAACGTGCTGATGTGGATGGGGGTTATTGATGAGCCGATCCGTATGCTGAATACTGAGTTCGCGGTTTACATCGGTATTGTTTACACCTACCTGCCGTTTATGGTGTTGCCGCTCTACGCCAACCTGGTGAAGTTGGATATCCGCTTTTTGGAGGCGGCGGCGGATCTCGGCGCCGGGCCGGTACGCAGTTTCTTTGCCATTACCTTGCCGCTCTCACGGGCGGGTATTATTGCCGGTTCCATGCTGGTGTTTATTCCCGCGGTTGGTGAATTCGTAATTCCGGAGCTGTTGGGTGGGGCCGAGATATTAATGATCGGTAAAGTCCTGTGGGGTGAGTTCTTTGGTAATCGCGATTGGCCGGTGGCCTCGGCGGTGGCGACGCTGATGCTCATCATTCTGATTGTGCCGATCATACTGTTCCATCGCTATCAGTTTGGTGAGCTAGAGGAGGCGAACGGATGAGTCAAAAAGGGGGTGTCTCCCGTCTCAGTAAAATCTTTCTCGGGTTTGGTTTTTTCTTTCTCTATGCGCCCATGGCGGTGCTGATTGTCTACTCCTTTAACAGCTCCAGCCGGGTTAATGTCTGGGCTGGCTTTTCGGTTAAGTGGTACGGCGAGCTGTTTCGCGATGATGCCATGATGACGGCGGTGGGCATCAGCCTGCGCCTGGCGGTGCTGACCGCATCGGCCTCGGTGGTGTTGGGTACGCTGGCGTCACTGGTGTTGGCACGTACCGGCCGTTTTCGCGGCAAGATGTTGTTTGGTGGCATGGTCACCGCGCCGCTGGTAATGCCCGATGTGATTACTGGTTTGTCGCTGTTGCTGCTGTTTGTGGGCTTGGCCAACGCCATCGGTTGGCCGGCCGAACGCGGTTTTCTTACCATCTGGATTGCCCATGTCACCTTCTGTATGGCGTTTGTGACGGTGGTGGTCTCCTCGCGGCTGGCGGAGATGGATCGCTCCCTGGAGGAGGCGGCCATGGATCTGGGTGCGAACCGCTTCAAAACATTTATCTTTATTACCTTGCCAATCATTGCGCCGTCGTTGGTCTCTGGTTGGTTGTTGGCTTTTACGCTGTCGCTGGATGACCTGGTGATTGCCAGCTTTGTCTCTGGCCCTTCGTCGACGACTTTACCGATGATTGTCTTCTCCTCGGTGCGTTTGGGGTTGAGCCCCAAGATTAACGCCCTGGCGACAATCATGATTACGGTGGTCTTTATTGGCGCGATGCTGACCTACTGGATGATGCAACGCGACGAGAAGCGGCGGCAGGCCAGCGCCAATCAGCACTAAGCAAGCCTGTGCCATAGGCACGGTGGGCGAAAGTTTGAGGAACCGTAATTCATGAATCACGCAATACCCAGGGTGGTGACGGTCGCCGCCACCCAGATGGCCTGTACCTGGGATCGAGAGCAAAACATTGCTAGCGCCTCTGCGCTGGTGCGTTCGGCCGCTGCCCAGGGCGCCAATATTATTCTTATCTCAGAACTGTTTGAAACCCCTTACTTTTGCAAGGACCAAAATCCCGATCTTTTTAGTCTGGCCGCTCCCTTGGCGGGCAACCCGCTGGTTGCGCACTTTGTCGAGCTCGCCCGCGAGTTGGGTGTGGTATTGCCCATCAGCTATTTTGAGCGGGACAACAATGCCTACTTTAACTCCCTGGTGGTGATCGACGCCGACGGCACGGTGCTGGATAACTACCGTAAAAGCCATATTCCCAATGGTCCCGGGTATCAGGAGAAACAGTACTTTTCACCGGGTGATACCGGCTTTAAAACCTGGCAGACCCGGTTTGGCAGGATTGGCGTGGCGATCTGTTGGGATCAGTGGTTTCCAGAGGCGGCCCGGGCGATGGTGCTGGAAGGGGCGGAACTGCTTTTCTATCCAACCGCCATTGGCTCAGAGCCCCAGGCTGCGGACTATGACTCCCGGGATCACTGGCAGCGGGTAATGCAGGGGCACAGTGCTGCCAATATGGTGCCGGTGATCGCCTCCAACAGGGTTGGTAGTGAGGTGGGCGGTAGCTGCGAGATCACCTTCTACGGCTCGTCGTTTATCACCGACAACACCGGTGCCAAGTTGGGCGAGCTGTCACGCACCGAGACCGGTGTGCTGGTCCACTCCTTCGATCTGGATCGTCTGCAGCACGAGCGCACGGCCTGGGGGCTGTTCCGCGATCGGCGCCCGGAACTGTACGGACGCCTATTGGATTACTGAGTTCGAGCTTGGTCGACTAGAAAAATTTCGATAGCTTGTGTTCAAAGCCGACTGCAAAGTAGCTGCGTTGGTCGGCATCCTCTCGATCGATATTGGCATACCAGGCGAATACCTTGGTGCGTTTGCCAAAGTGGTAGTCGACACCCAGGTTGCTGGTGGTGTCCTTCTCCATGGTTTGCAGCTGGCCGCGCAATTCCCACTTGCCGATTGGGTAGGCATAGCTCACCAAGCTGCCGGAGCGGGAGTCGCCCTGGCCGTCGGCGGGCTCCTGGGTTTGCGCCATAAAGCCCAGTTTGCCGCCGGCCAGCTTGAACTGAACGCTGGCCCGAGTTACGTCAAAGCCCTCTACGTCAAAGTCGTGGGCCACGGCTGCGAAGAGTCTGCTTTTTTTCAGTGATTGGTCGCCATAGAAGAGGCCGGCAGAGACCGCTGAATCACCGTCCGCTTCTTTTTCTGCCTGGTAGGTGATTATGAGGCGTGCATCGCGGTAGCTAGGGGTGGTGATGGTGGCCACGTCGGAGAGTCGGTTTTCCCCTTTCCAGATGGTTTTTATGTCGCCCTCATAGTGGTTGTAGAGGTCGATTTTGCCCTGGGCCATCCATACCGCCGTAAAGTTACGGCCGAGGGTCACCTCGCCGTAACCGGTGCGAATCCCCACATACTGGGGACGCTCGGTGAGGGACTCGTCGCCATCCTCAGCGGTGATATCCACCTTCCACTCAAGTCGATAGACCGCGGTAATGCCCTCTTCCACTGGCAGAGTACCCTTTACGCCAATCCAGGAGTTATTGCTGCGAATTTCGGTAAAGCCGCCGTCACCTTCATCGGAGTACTGGCCGTCAACGTTGAGTTTGGCGTAGAGCTCGCCTTGAGCAGGAGTCTCTTCGGCGGCGCACAGGGCGGGTAAGAGGGCTAGGGGAAGTAGAATAGAACTTTTTTTCATAAACATATAATAAGGAGTATATAGCTTGCATAATTAACACTCTTAACCCTAGTTGCTTTGTTCCGTTTCGCAAGTATTGAGGAGTCGGCGACAGCCGAGTGGTGATGGTTAGTTGGCGGCGAAGTAGGGGGGTAAGCCAATCTACTGTTGGCGAGCTGTGCCGGGGTGGTGCGGTTACAGCCTGTCATCGGGCCGCTCTCAGTGAATATTCGCCCCAACCTGTTTGTGCATGTCATACGGGTGATTTTGAATCGCGTAGGGTTTATCGGCGGTAGCTGTTTTGAAAATGATGGCCGCTTTCTCTTCGGTGGTTTCGAGCAAATTACCCCGTTACCTGATTTGATCAGTAGCTTCGCACCGTGCCTCCAACTATTCCCATCCTGTCGTAGGGGGAATCTGTGTGCTGAGCACCAAAATCTGAGTTTGCTGAGTGTATCCCTGAACAGACACGGTGCCGGCAAGGGCTAACGGGAATCTCCAGGGCTCCTCGTGGCTGTTAAAGATTCAATGTTGCTCAAGGCTCATAGCCCTAGTGGTGAACATGGCCGCATCTGCGTTGACGCTATTGCTTGTGCGGGGTGTTGTCAGGCTGCAGGGCGCTATGTCAGATTCCTTTCTGTTGCAGCCATTGGCGCAATTGGGGTAGGGGCAGGGCTCCGGATAGGCGGTCGAGTTCGCGACCTTCGTGCAGCAGAATCAAAGTCGGGATAGAACGAATCTGCCACTGGCCAGCGATGGTTTGATACTGCTCGGTGTTGAGTTTCGCCAGACGTAACCTGGGTTCGAACTCGCCGGCGGCCTGTTCAAACACCGGCGCAAAGGTTCGGCAGGGGCCGCACCAGGGGGCCCAGCAGTCCACCAGAATCGGGGTTTGGTTGTTGCGCATGAGCGGCTCAAAATTGGACGGGGTCAGCTCCATGGGGGCACCGTAGAAGAGGGGCTGTTTACAGCGGCCGCACTTTGGGTTGTCGGCCAGTCGCTCGGTTGGTAGGCGGTTGGTGGCGCTACAGTGGGGACAGGTAATATTGGTTGTGGTCATGACGGGCTCATCTGGGCTGTTTCTGCCAATATTGGGTCCGGAGCTGGTAAATACAAGAAACGCGCCGCGCCGGGCGGTGGCTTAGAGCCCCGGCCGAGCGCCTAAGCGACAACCCGATTAACGCGGGCAGCGATAGCTGGCGGTGCGTTGCGGGTGGGCCAGTACCAGTTGCCAGAGTTGCCCGCGGCGGCTGCGGAAGAAGGCCGCACAGCCGTACAGGTAGTAGAGCCACATACGGTAAAAGCGCTGGGAGTAGTTGGCGTCGAGCTCTGGCCACGCCCTTTGGAAGTTCTCGGCCCAAGCCATCAGGGTTAAATCATAGTCCTGGCCGAAGTTGTGCCAATCCTCCAGGCGGAAGTGGCCGAGGGTGGCGTCCTGCAGGTGTTTGCGCGAGGCGACATTGCCGTTGGGGAAGATATATTTATCGATGAAGGGCTCCGGCCGGTGGCTGGTTTGCTCCTCGCCAATGGTGTGCAACAGGAACAGGCCGTCTGTTTTTAGCAGCCGTTTCGCCGTGTGAAAGAAGGTGGGGTAGTTCTTGGCGCCGACGTGTTCAAACATGCCCACCGAGGCGATGCGGTCAAAGGTGCCGTTCAGCGAGCGATAGTCCTGTAACTTTATGGTTACCGGCAACCCGGCAACGCGCTCGTCGGCCAGCCGTTTCTGTTCTTTGGAGATGGTAACGCCCACCACCGAAACACCGTAATTTCTGGCGGCAAATTCAGCCAGCCCACCCCAGCCGCAGCCGATATCGAGCAGCCGCATACCGGGTTTGAGCTCCAACTTGCGGCAGATCAGATCCAGCTTGTCGATTTGCGCGCTATTGAGGTCGGTGGCCTGTTGCCAGTAGCCGCAGCTGTAACTCATGGTGGGGTCGAGCATGCGGTTGTAGAGGTCGTTGCCAATATCGTAGTGGACCTCACCGACGATGTGGGCCCGTTGCTCGGTTTGGTGGTTGAGAAGGGTGTATTTGATGGCGGAAAGTGCCAGGCGCAGCCGGTTGATGCCGCCCAGTTTGGTGCTTAATTCCGCCTTTAGCATGCGAGTGAGTAGCTGGTCTACCTGCGGGCAATCCCACCAGCCTTCCATATAAGCCTCGGCGAAGCCGAGCGCCCCATGGCGCAGTAGTCGGGTAAATAGTTTGGCGTTGTGTACCTGTAAATCCCAGGGGCGATTGCCATTAATGCGGATATCTGCTTGCGCCAATACTGCCTGAATTCGATCGAAGAACCTGCTCGATGTGATAGCGCTGCTGGCATCGCTAAGGGTGTTGAATTGCTCATGTAATAAGCCCATACGACCTCCCTCATCTTGGTTGATCTTCTAACCTGTTTGCCTTCTGTTAACTGCCTCTATGCTTACGATTGGAAATGTGATGAATAGAAAACCCTAATTTATGGCGCGCGGCTCCATTTTGCAAAAAAAATTGCTGCTCTAACTGCCCGGATGGGGGCGGGGGTGCTGGGTGCTTAGTTCGGAGACGTGATTTAAATTCTCTTTTTGGCGTTCGTAGCGGTGTCGGGCTGGAAGGGGAGTAGTGTTCGGGTTTTGAGCCGGGAGGGTTGGGGGTGCTCAGGCTGAGGGCGTGTGTGGCACGCCCCGCCAGTTGCCCTTAGAAGGCGATCATGATCTGAGCGTAGGGCCCGTCCATGGTGATGTCAGACTGGATATCGCTTTCGTCCAGTTCGATGCTGAAGCTGCGGTAGCCCACTTCGAAGTCGAGATCAGCCAGGAAGGGGATAATATCGGTGGAGTAGCCGATGCGGGCGTTGTAGTCGACCATGGAGCTGTCGCCAACGGAGAGGCCGTTAACCTCGGCGCCCAGGTAAAGTCCAGTGAAGGGCAGGTCTAGGCGGACATCGGCAAAGAGCATGGGTACAGCGACGTCCAGGTCGACAGTTTCGGTCATGCCCAGGGTGTTGGAGACGGCAGTGGCGTCACCGCTGAAAGCGCGCACGGTCAGGCCAAAGTCGACATCGAGGTAGAATTCCGGCAGGCCCCAGTAGAGGGTGTAGTCGGTGTGGCTGAGGTCGATATCGGTGAGCAGATCGGCGCCGACGGTGAAGGTCTGCTGATCGAGGGTGAAGTTTTCGGTCAGAAAGGCATCACCTTCATACTCCAGCTTGGTCTGTTTGATGCGAATATTGGGGATGACTGGAATGGGGTGTTCCAGTGCGACGCTGTAGAAGGTCGCTTGGTCGTCATCCAGGTTAAGGATGTCCACATCGGTGACCGATTCGCCGAGATCTCCGCTGGCGGAGGTGTCCCAAATCCCGGCGGCGAGTTTCAGATCAATCACGGGCGCGGCCATGGCGCTGCCGGCAGAACAGAGGAGTGTGGTGGCAAGGATTTTTTTAAGCATCTGCAATTCCCTATCGGTTCGTCGTTATCTTGTGTGTTATGGGCAGATACTTGGTCTGTCCATAGTGCTTACGCAGTGGCAAGGTTGGTCGGAGTCATGTGAACTCTTGGTTTAACTCTCATAAAGCGCTGCTGTTTGAGGCGTTGTCATGCGGCCGCAACCGTCGGTTGGCAGCACTGACACTCTCCCCCGGTAAGGATAGACGATGGTCGATGAAGTTTTTGGGAGGGGGCAATTTTCAGGCGAAAAAAAACCGCCCAATGGGCGGTTTTTTGAAGTAGTTCTAATTACTTCTTAGCTTTCTTCTCTTTTTCTGCCGCAATTACCTGCTCGGCAACCTGCGCGGGGCAAGGCAGGTAGTGCGAGAACTCCATGGAGAACTGGCCGCGACCGGAGGTGATGGTACGCAGGTGGCCGATGTAACCGAACATTTCTGCCAGTGGTACATCTGCTTTAATGCGTACGCCGGTTGCACCCGGCTCCTGATCTTTGATCATACCGCGACGACGGTTCAGGTCGCCGATAACATCACCCACGTTATCTTCCGGTGAGAAGACGTCCACTTTCATGATGGGCTCAATCAGCTGTGGGCCGGCCTTAGGCATGGTTTGACGGTAAGCGCCTTTGGCGGCGATCTCAAACGCGATGGCCGAGGAGTCAACGGCGTGGTAGCCACCGTCGAACAGCTCAACGTGTACATCCAGCATGGGGAAGCCAGCCAGAGGGCCTTCGGCCATCATGCCTCTGAAGCCCTTCTCAATGGCTGGGAAGTACTCTTTCGGCACGTTACCACCCACCACAGTAGACTCGAAGGTAAAGCCGGTACCGGGCTCGTTTGGACGAATGCGGTAGTCGATCTTACCGAACTGACCAGAACCACCGGACTGTTTCTTGTGGGTGTAGCCATCTTCCACGGCTTTGGTGATGGTTTCGCGGTAGGCTACCTGCGGGGCACCCACTTCCAGCTCAACGCCGTAGGTACGCTTCAGGATGTCGACTTTAATGTCGAGGTGCAGCTCACCCATACCTTTAAGGATGGTTTCGCCGGAGTCTTCGTCGGTTTCTACCTGGAATGAAGGGTCTTCAGCAACCAGCTTACCAATGGCAATACCCATCTTCTCGGTAGCCGCCTTGTCTTTTGGCTTCACGGCGATGGAGATTACCGGCTCTGGGAAGATCATCGGTTCCAGGGTGCACTCGTTGTCCGGATCGCACAGGGTGTGACCAGTTTGTACGTTCTTCATGCCAACCACGGCGATGATGTCACCCGCTTGGGCGGAGGAGATCTCGGTACGGTCGTTGGCGTGCATTTCAACCATTCGGCCAATGCGCTCGGTTTTGCCGGTGGCGGAGTTGAGGATGGTGTCACCCTTATTCAACTTGCCTGAGTAGATGCGGATAAAGGTCAGGGCGCCGAAGCGGTCATCCATAATTTTAAACGCCAGCGCGCGCAGTGGCTCTTCGGGAGAAACGATGGCTTTCTCGCCAGTGGGCTCACCGGTTTCAGGGTCGGTCAGATCCTGAGCTTCAACTTCAGTGGGTGATGGCAGGTAGTCGACAACGGCGTCGAGCACCAGCTGGATGCCTTTGTTCTTGAAGGCAGAACCACAGTAGGTGGGGAAGAAGGTCAGGTCGCGGGTACCCTTACGGATACAGGCTTTCAGCTGTTCAATGGTCGGCTCTTCGCCATCCATGTAGGCCATCATGATGTCGTCGTCGACTTCAACCGCGGTCTCAATCAGCTGCTCACGGTACTCGGCAGCCTTCTCGACCATATCTTCCGGGATGTCGACCACTTCGTAGTTTTCTGGCAGGCCGCTGTCGTCCCAGATGTAGGCTTTCTGGCTGAGCAGGTCAACCACGCCTTTGAAGTCATCCTCAATACCGATCGGCAGGGTCATAACCAGCGGGTTGGCGGCCAGAACCTTCTTCACCTGGCCTACCACGCGGTAGAAGTCGGCACCCATACGGTCGAGTTTGTTAACGAAGATGACTCGGGATACTTCGGAGTCGTTGGCGTAGCGCCAGTTGGTTTCGGATTGCGGCTCTACACCACCGGAACCACAGAATACGCCGATGCCGCCGTCCAGTACTTTCAGTGAGCGGTATACCTCAACGGTGAAGTCAACGTGCCCCGGGGTATCGATGATGTTAAGACGGTGGTCTTTCCAGAAACAGGTGGTTGCGGCCGACTGAATGGTAATACCACGCTCCGCTTCCTGTTCCATGAAGTCAGTGGTGGCCGCGCCATCGTGCACCTCACCGGTTTTGTGGATTTTACCGGTCAACTTAAGAATACGTTCGGTAGTTGTGGTTTTGCCGGCGTCTACGTGGGCAAAAATACCGATATTGCGATATTGAGCTAAATCAGTCATTGGTTTACTCGTTCGTTAAAAAATACTGAGGCGCAGGCCAATGCCCGCGCCCGGGAATAACGTTGCGTTTTGTCAATCTGTGCCGTGAGGTGCGGGTGCGGCCTCTTTTGTTTGAACCGAATTGGCTGCCGGCCTGGGTTTGATCGCCACAAACAGGGTTGCGCCAGTACTACCAGAGTATTTGGGCTGCCGTGTTGTAAAGGGGAGCGTCGCCAAATTCGGTGGCTTGGATAAAAAACGCGCGCAAGTATACAGGATTCTCCTGCGCCTGTTGAACTATATTTTTGTGATAACCCCGGCTGAATTCGAGGATTTTGGCCGTATGGGTGGCAATCAGGGGCGCAGTTGGTAGGTAACCTCCAGGCTGACCCGTTGTTCGTCATAGGTGCGGCCATTGGGGCCGGAGTCGCGATTGGTTTGCCCAAGGTTGAGGCCAAAGGCCAGCTTGGGGGAGGCTTGGTAGTTTAGGTTCCAATTATAGACATTCGTGGTGTTGTCGTTGCCGTTGTCCTGGTCGAACGCCAGTTCACTTTGACGGGCGGAAATATCCCAGCTCCAGCGCGGGTTGACGCGCTGTCTCAAGCTGAGCACCGCCGACCAGGTTTGCTGGTCCTGGCTGTCGTCGGGGGTGTGATCCTGCGTGGCATACTGCAAGCGCAGCGTGGTGCTGAAGGTGGTTGTCAACTGCTGGCTGATATCCAGGTTGCTGATTAGCAGGTCATAGCGGCTGACGATGTTGGAGTTGCCATTACCAAGACCGGCACTCTCCTGGGTGATGCTGGCGTCACCGGTTGCTCGATCCCCTCGCGATGTGTCGGTAATCAGATACTGAGTGGCAAAATCGATCTGTGTGACGCCGCTGTCAAAACCAAGCGTGATGGCGGCCATGGGTGATTTGATGTCTTCCTGGTCACTTACCTTGGAGATGTTATAGCCCAGTGCCAACGAATAGTTTACCTGTCGCAACTCAACGGCGTAGTAGGTCAGTAGGCTGGTGTAGTCATTCTTCCTGGCGAAGGGGGTGTCATAGTCTGTGGTGAGGCTTTTCAGCTGCAGACCAACGGTGTCGACATCGGTCAGACGGCGATTGACGCCTAGGCTCCAACCGGTGGTGTCGCTGTCGATGGAGTTGTTGACATTAAGTTGCTCATCGTTCCTGACCTGATTGTAGAGGCCGGAAACGTATACCTGCTGGCGACTGCTCTGCTGCAGAAAGTAGCGGGGGGAGACGGTGAGTGTATCCCGTGCACGCAGATTCCTCTGCAGTTCCAAATCGCCAGGTGTGCCCAGCAAGTTTTCACGATTATGGGTAATATCGAGTTGTGCCCGCTGCTTGAAGCCTATGGCGGAAAAGGTTGTTGCACCGATGATTTCATCATTGTTGGGTTGCGGGGTGGGGCTGTCGCTGTCGAAGTGAACATTGGTAAATCGATACTGGCTGTCGAGCTGCCATTGGCTGCGATTGAACTCCAGGCCCAGATCAAGCCAGGTTCTGTCCTCGCGTTGATCATATTTGTCGGTTTCGGACAGGTCAGCGTTGTCGCTGAATTCGCTACTATGGCCAATGCCTGTGGAGTATTCTGCCTGGCTGGCCGAAGTGGCCATGGTCAGCCAGATGGCGGTGGCTATCGGTATGCCTAATTTCGCTTTCACATTCATTGTGGTTGCTTCAGTGCAGCTGAAAAGATCCCTGTAGGGCTGCCTGCTGTAAGAGGCTAGGGGTCAGAGAGTTATTCGGTAAAAACAACGCCTGCCATTTTATCTTTGCCAAGCAGCTCAATCGATTCGTTAATCTGTGTTTGAGTGGTCTGCTTTGAGGGTACTACCAGCACCACCATATCGGCTATATCAGCCAGGATGGACGCTTCGGAATAGTGCAGAACTGGTGGTGTGTGGATGAAAATGAATACGTGCGGCAGTGAGTATTTAATTTCATTAAAAATGCCACCAAGGCGAGGGTGATTAAAAAACTCCGCAGCGGTATCGGTATGGCCGCCGGTTGGAATTATCTTTAAGTGTTCCACGCCGGAGGGGTAGGTGGCATCGGCCAGGGAGATGTTGGAGTCGCGCAGATGGTCTGTCAAGCCAAACTGGAAATCCCGAATCGCCAGATCCTGACGGTCGGCGGTGTATGGGTCGCAGTCGACGTAGATAGAGGATTTGCTCGTATCCATGGCGAAGCTGGTCGCCAGATTGAAAGCAACATCCGAGTTGTGGTGTGTTTTACCGCCGGCGCTGGTGATAAGGGTGATGGCGCTGGAACCACCCGACTTTCGCAGCAGTTTGGTGCGCAGTTCT
The DNA here is from genome assembly GCF_033283405.1 of Halioxenophilus sp. WMMB6. Lineage (NCBI taxonomy): Bacteria > Pseudomonadati > Pseudomonadota > Gammaproteobacteria > Alteromonadales > Alteromonadaceae > Halioxenophilus > Halioxenophilus sp. WMMB6. The sequence continues at coordinate 220,161 of NZ_JAWMQR010000004.1, read as the reverse complement.
CGATAGGCGTTCAAGACGTCCAGATTCTCCATGCCTTGATAAATAACCTGCTTGGCAACCATGGTGTCTGGCTTCCAAAGACGCTTACGCTCCTCTTTGGTAAGCACCATCTCACCAGCAATGAAACGGTTGACAAGGTCGTGGCTGTTGGGGTTCTGCTCCGAACCAGTGGCACGATTCGCTGCCCGCTTTTCAGTGATGATCTGTTTAAGTTTGTCCACAAACGGTCCTCTAGTCGGCGAGTAGCCAGAAAGAGGCTAGATAGCCGTACAGCACCAGGGCTCCAACGACCAGTGCCGCCAGCACCCAATTTACACGGTTGTGTACGACGCTGGTTGTCTGGGTTTCGTAGGCTGGGATATGAACGATGATGTCTACACCTTCTGGAAGTTTTGTGCTGCCGGCCAGGCCATAGCGAATTCTGGGGTCTAAAAATACGTATGCAAAGCATAGACCTAGAGGTAGCAGTGCTGCAATAAATGGTGCTGCGGCTATGAATAAAATAGGCGAGGGGCCCTGGGAAGCCAAAGGCACCACTGGTTGTTCCTGAATCCGATAGGTCATGCCCTGGCCCTGCTCGTCAATGGTCATGGAGAGCTTGGCGTTTTCCCGGCGCTGCAACATCTCCTCGTAAATCTGCTTGGTTTTGTCGTAGTCGCGAGTGAGCTCTGCCACGGTCGCCTGGTCGACAGCGGCCTTGTCTGCGCGATCGCTCTCCTTCTGCAGAAGCTTCTCCAGTGACTGCTTGCGGCGCAGCAGGGATTCGGTATCCAGTTCAATGGAGGAGAGGTTTGAGCGCAATTGCTCAAACAGGCTGGCGTCATCGCTGGTTGGATCGACCGGCAAGTTGGGGTATTCGGTGCGTAACTCTGCGAGGTCAGCCTGAATTTGGGCGATCTGGTTTTTGGTGGTGACAATATCCGGATAATCTTCCTGAAATGAGAGTTGTAACCCCTGCAGTTTGACTCGGGCGTCACGCAGTTGGGTGAGCAGCAGACTCTGTTGGCTGCGCGCCTGCTGGAGAACGCCCTCCTTCTCAATTTGTTGCTTCAGTGCTGACGACTTTGCCAGGCTCTCATCAATAGAGATTTCAAGCTCTTCTAGGTCTGAGCGCAGCTCGTTAATTCGATCAAAGGCTTGCCCTTCGGTGCCGTCCATATTCTGGATTTTAAAGTCCGATAGGCGTTTTTCGGCCTCGGCCAACTGCTTTTTATACTCTTCAACCTGCTTGCTGATGAACTCATAAGCCTGGGCACTCTCGGCCTGTTTCTCGGCTGAGGCATTGGTCATAAAAACATTGATGAGTGTGGCGAGGGCTTTTTGTGAGTACTCGGCGTTACTGGAGGTAAAGTAGAGGCGCAAAAGTTTGTCATCTACCACCTGGTGTGTGAGAAAACGCGACAGCCGTTTACGGGCATAGTCGATATCTTCTCCGGTGGACTTGTCGTCGATCATGCCCAGTTCCCGGGCAGCCCGTTCCAGTATTGCTGGAGAGTAGAGCGTTTCGATTACCACACTCGTTGGGCTGGGGACTTTCACGGCTGAAGCTCGCCCTTGCAGGAGAGGCTCAATGATCGTTTTGTGGTCCGCTTGTATCAGCGATGAGCTGATATAGCTCTGCGGAATGTTTACACCGACTAAAAAAATCACATAGCAGGCTGAGATAGCAGCCAAAGTTGCTGCAACTTTGTGATTCACCAGTTCCTTTAGTGTATGCCGAATAAGCGAAAGCAGTTGTTTGATATCCATTTGATCGTCGGTAGTGGGTTCAGCAGATTCTGACTGAAGCGTTGCTCTGTGTTGGCAGCCTGCTAGAAGAGTCTTTCTGGGACAGACAGAACATCAGATGGTTGCAACGGATAGTTGGCATCTAGTTTGCCCTTGTTTAGTAAGTCGTCAAGATTGACGGGATAAGCGGTCACTTTGCCAGCTGATTTGCGGTAGAGCTTGGCATTCTGGCCCGCAGCAAAATCATTGAGCCCGTCGGCCAGCAGAACCAGATCCAATATAGTCATGCCCTCCCGGTAGGGGAGGGAAACGGGGGAGTTGACCGCCCCAGTAACGCGCACTCGACGTTGAAAGTCAGCACTGGCTGGGCTGGTGACAATGACGGTCACCTGTGGTCCCTTAAGGAATGTACCGAGCTTGGTGGTAATGTCTGCAGCCAGAGCTTCCGGTGTTTTGCCCGCAGCCGATACATCACCGGCCAGGGGAACGGAGATTTTGCCGTCCGGCCGTACAGGTACGGAGACGGATAAGTCCGGATTACGCCAGACACTTATGGACAGTTGATCGCCAATGCCCACTAAGTACTCTACGGTTGCTGGCGGAGTGGCGTTGCCAATGGGAGTGGGAACCTGTTGGCTGGAGCAGGCGGTGAAGATAAGTGCCAGAAAGGTGCTTAATGTGACGGAGGTCAAGCGTTGAAACAGCCCTTTTGTCGGCTTAAGTTGGTTCAACTGTTTGAATTTGGCGGTCGGGGTGAGAAACTCCAGACTCATGAAAACGCTCCCTTTTCTGTTGGTGACAACGCTCGTGGCCAGTCATTATCCTCTTGACTTGGTGAAATGTCATTGAGCGAGGGCCAAGATGTATCTTATGCCAAGGTAGTGTAATTCTCTTGGCGGTCAAGGGCCAGCGGCATGTACGTAGTTGCAACAAAACTTGTTGGTTTTGGTGGGCAGGGCGTCATGGCTGGCAAAACTCTACTATTGTGAGAAGTGGACAGCTTTTTTGGTTACAGTGCATTTAGGTGGCAGCTAATCCCGATTAGTTCAATCGAGGATTAACAATCGACTAAATGTGCTTATAATGGCTTCGTCATCCGAGTTGCAAAGAGTGCAGCTGATAAGTAACGACAGGGGAATGAGATGGGTTGTTCGGTTGGCGTCTCAAGTGTCTTTAGCTTGATGGCATTGCGTTTGAGCGGTGGTGTTCGCGCTTCTACTACCCAAGATGTGGGCTGCTACTGTCCAGGTGGCGGGTACACAGTGTAGGGGTGACAGATGCCGTTCCAAGCAGAACAGAGAAATCGAGGCAGGGCGCTGGTCCAGAACAGTGCTCTGCAGGCTCGGTTTGATCCTCTCAGTTGGTTGTCTGTAACTGGCAGCTCAGCTCTTTGGCGAAAGTGGCTTGCTTCACTTGGTCGTCGCATCCTGAACATTTCTTATCTCCACTACCTCGAGTGCCTGTCATATCGGTTTGCATGCGCAATGGGAGAATTCGTTGATGACTGTTGTCAGCTGATGGCCGGCTTTGGTCCGTCAGCGTATTCTGGTTGGCCAGCGGGCACTGCTTGTAGTTCTCAGGTGCGTGGGTGCAGACAGAGTGACACGGTGTTAGTGCCAAGTAGCAAGGACGCTACTATGGCTATCTGGTCAGGACGACACCTTGACTTGTAACGGCGCTGCCATCAGGCGCTCAGTTACCCCGTTTGCTCGAGGTGGTTGGTAAGTGTTTGCTGTTGGGTTGAAACAGCCGATTTTATTTTTCCCCAAGGCGGTGTGAAGAAAGATGCGAACGGTCAGTAGTGGAGCCAAACCCCTGAGCTAGCCATTCATAGGGACTCATTTAAATTTGTTGTTTTAGGATTAAGGATATTGTTAATGGTAAAGGTAGCTCTAATCGGCGCGGGTAAGATGGGCTTGTCTCATTTTGCCATCATTTCTGCGCATCCTGAGGTGGAGGTGGTGGGAGTCTGCGATTCAGCAGCCTTTTTGACCTCGGCAATCACCAATCAGTTGGGTGTGAAAACCTTCAAAGACGCTAAGAAGATGTATAAGGAGAGTAAGCCCGACGCGGTCATAATCTCCACGCCAAACTCTACCCACTTCGAATTGGCCAAAGAGGCTTTGGAAGCTGGGGTGCACGTGTTCCTGGAGAAGCCGCTCTGTCTGGACCCGCAACAGGGTAAAATTCTGTCCGAAATTGCCGCACGCAATAATCTTGTTAATCAGGTCGGCTACCACAACCGCTTTATTGGTACTTTTCAGGAGACTCGTCGTCTGGTCGAGGCCGGTTGTGTGGGTGAGGTCTACCACATTGAAGGAAAAGCCTATGGCCAGGTGGTCATTCGACCGAAAACTGGCAAGACCTGGCGTTCCAAGAAGTCTGAGGGGGGCGGATGCCTGCACGACTATGCTTGTCACGTGGTCGACTTGATGAACTATATCTATAAGACGCCCAGTAAGGTTCGTTCCGCGCAGTTGCAGTCGATTTTCTCTGCCGATATTGAAGATGCGGTATTTGCTTCCTTTGACTACGATGCCGGTGTGACTGGCTATCTGGAGGCCAATTGGAGCGACCAGTCTTACCGCAAGATGAGCACCACCATCACGGTCTATGGCAAAAAAGGCAAGATCGTCACCGATCGTCAGGAGTTGCGGGTCTATCTCTCGCCTGGCAACACCTTTGAGGAATTGCAGGATGGCTGGACGTCCAAGTACATCACGGAGCTGCAAAAACCAGTTAACTTCTACATGCGCGGAGAGGAGTACTCAGCGCAATTGGATCAGTTTATTGATGGCATATCAGGGCGATCGGTTGCTGTTGAGACCAATTTCGCCACCGCCACTGCCACCGACCACATCATCGAAAGTATTGCTCTACTAGGGAAAGGATAAGCTATGGGCCTGCAGAGAATTTTATTTGGGGACAACCAGTTTTTTGGTGTTAACCATATGTCCGAGGATAAGGCCCGCGCCCAGTCCATGCGATTTCGCGATACCGAATCGATCATGAAGGTACTGGACAACGCCTACGATGCTGGCATTAAAGTGTTTATGTGTACCACCTATGACCGGGTTGGTGATATAGCGGATATCGTAAAGTCTAATCCGGACCGCTACCCGGATTTTGAGTTCTATCCCTGTATGCCTTATGCCCATAAGTATGCCAACTCTGTCGGCGAGGTCGGTATTCTGGAGACGCTCAAGCGTTTCTCGCCCAGTGGTGTGCTGGGTACGATGCTGACCGGTGCTATGTCGGTGGTCACCCAGGACGTGAACAAGATGTTGCGCCTGTTGGTGGATGCCGAGATGAAACGTTTCGAAGGGGTGAAAACTCCGGTTATCTTTCTCCAAAACGTGATCACCGATTTCATTCTTGGTCTTAAGGGCTATCAGTTTCTGGTGGAGTTTCACCGCTACGTACAGGAAAAATACAACGCCGAGGCTGGGTTTATTACCATGAACCTGCCACTGTTGATCAAAGTCCTCACCGAGAATGGCATTGAGAATCCTATTGTTTGTGCCAACATCAATAAGATCGGTTTTCGTATGTGCGGTGGCGTAGAGGCCTATAAAGAGGTGATCGCCAAGAACAACGCCCGCGTGGTGGCCATGTCTGTGTTGGCATCGGGTGCAATTCCTCCGCGAGAGGCCCTGGAGTGGGTTTGTGGGCTGGAAGGGTTGGATTCGATCGTTTTTGGTGCCTCTTCCAAAGGCAATATTGTGCAGACCAAGCAATTGATAGACGAGTTTTGGGGCTTATAGACGTCCTTATCCCCTAACAGAGGCTCGGTTTAAGCTGTGTGCGAAGTGTTTACAACGCTGGCCGGGCTCTCACAAGCGGGGAGGCGCGGCCGCAACCAGGCAGAGGGCATTGCGCAGTCGCCACTGCCGGCACTTGTAAAAACGATAGAAAGGGAAGTAATTGATGAAGCCTCGTAAGAAATCATCAGGCTATGAGCAGGTTCCGATGCTGAACGCTGTTGTGGACAACATCACCATGGATGAACTGGTCGATCAGTTAAATGAAGGAACGCTGCTAACGCTCAATGTTGAAATGCTGGCCAAGTTACAGAAAGACAAAGACTTTTACGATTTGTTGCCGGAGTTTGACTTTATTACCTGCGATAGTCAGGTGATGTATTTTATCTCCAAGATACTTGGCAAACCGTTCAAAGAGCGCGTGTCGGGGTCGGACTTCTTCCCCAGATTCTACATGCACCACAAGGATAATCCCGATATCACCATCTGTATCTGTGGTGGTGCGCCGGACGTGGCCAAGCTGGCCCAGGAGCGTATCAACGAGAAGGCGGGGCGGGAGATCGTTGTAGCTACCGTCTGTCCGCCTATCGGCTTCGATAAAGATGACGCAGCAGTGGATGCGGTGTTGAACGAGATTAACCAATCGAAAGCGACGGTGCTTATGATTGCTCTGGGTAGCGGTCGGCAGGAGAAGTTCTTTTTCAAGTACCGCGACAGGCTCGAAAGTATCAAACTGTTTCTGCCCCTGGGCGGCACGGTGGATTACGAGTCAGGAACCTTTCCCCGGCCAGCTCCGTGGGTAACGAACATCGGTTTGGAATGGGCTTACCGGTTGTTCAAAGAGCCTAAGCAGCGTTGGAACCGTTATGTGGTACAAGAGCCGCCGGTGCTTATCAATCTATTGAAACAGTGGCTGGGTATCTACAAAGATCCATTTGCTGAATAGTCTAAGTTGGCAGTTATTTCGAAGGATCAGAAAACAGACATGGAATCCAAAATTGGTGCAGTGGTCATCGGTCGTAATGAGGGTGAGCGTCTAAAGGCTTGCCTTGAGTCGATCTTGTCTTCTGTTGATATCGTTGTCTATGTCGACTCCGGATCCCAAGACGGCAGCGTCACCCATGCCGAAAGCCGGGGGGTGCATGTTGTCGAATTGGACCTTTCCCGGCCATTCAGTGCCGGCCGTGCCCGTAATGAGGGGTTCAAAGCCCTTGTCAAAGCAGCTCCGGATGTGGGGTTTGTGCAATTTATTGATGGCGATTGTCAGGTCGATGGTGGTTGGCTGGCCGCGGCTGCCAAGTTTTTGAGTGAAACCCCCCGGTGCGCAATCGTGTGTGGCCGCCGCAAAGAAAAATTTCCGGAAGTCAGCATCTATAATAAGTTGTGCGACATTGAATGGGATACGCCAATCGGCAAGGCGATGGCTTGTGGTGGCGACTTTCTTGCACGTGTAGAAGCTTTTGCGGAGGTGGGTGGTTTTGACCCGTCGGTCATTGCCGGTGAGGAGCCGGAGATGTGCTTCCGTTTGCGTGAGCGAGGCTGGGAGATATGGCGAATAGACCAGATGATGACCATGCATGATGCACAAATGACGCGCTTTAAGCAGTGGTGGTTGCGAGCTAAACGCTGTGGTCACGCTTATGGCCAAGGTCACGCGATGCATGGCGATAGCCCGGAACAGTACTACAAGCGTGAAGTGCGTAGTGCGATAGTATGGGGCCTTATGGTGCCGCTAATTTTGTTGATGGCTTTTCTAGTGTGGATTGCTGGTGCGCCTGCGGCTATTTTGATGTTGGTTTTTATTCCCGCGGTCTTATATTTGAAGGTGCTTAAATATGCATTTAATAGTAAAGCCCTGCCTCTTTCCACTGCTATGATATTTAGTTTTTTTATTGTGTTGGCAAAGGCGCCAGAATTGATCGGAATCATAACCTATCAGCTGCGTGCGCGTAACAATAAAGCCCCTAGTATTATTGAGTATAAATAAGTATTCGATTAGGAAATTGACGCAAAATTTGGACTCGGGTAGCCGTAAAAGGAATCGCATACGGCACTCCAACCGTAGAGGTGAAATTATGTTAACTATGGATCGTTACAATAACATGCTGCCGTACGATACTCTGACAGCATTAGCTCGAGATGAAGCAGAGAACTATCAGAATGCGCAACCATGCCGACATGGTGTTTACGATGGCATATTTGATGAGAAAATACTGGATGCCATTCTTGAAGAGATAGAGTCAGTAGAAAATAATTGGACTAGTTTTGAAACGGAATATGAAAAGAAGTTTCAATTTAACCGCGATCAGGATCTGCCGCCAATTACTCGTGCTTTTTTTCATAATTTGAATTCAGAACCATTTCTGCGGTTTCTCTCTGAACTAACTGGGATAAAAGGATTAATTCCGGACCCATATATGAAGGGGGGGGGCATTCATAAAATTCCCCGCGGGGGGAAATTGGGTGTTCACGTAGATTTCAATCTCCATCGTGAACTGGATGCTTACCGCCGAATCAATGTCATTATTTACTTAAATAAAAACTGGAAAGAAGAGTACGGTGGCCACTTTCAGTTGTGGCGCGAAGCTAAGAGTGGTTGCGAGAAAAAGGTGCTGCCCATCTTTAATCGTATGGCTATTTTCAGTACTACAAATACCAGTTTTCACGGTCATCCTGAGCCACTTAATTGCCCTGAGGATCGCAGCCGCCGTTCTTTGGCCCTCTATTACTACACTTCGAAGGATCCCGGTGAACAGTCACTGAAAAAACACAGTACTGTCTTCCTGGATGAGGATGGCCGGCGTGATGAATTGGGTAAACGAACCTTTGCTGATAAGGTGAAAAACAAAATAGGAAAAGTTTTTTAAATGGAAAAACGTTGGCCTGATTTCTTTGTAGTGGGTGCCATGAAGGCAGGGACAACCACCTTGCATGATCATTTGGCCTCGAATTCCCATGTTTTCATGGTGCGTCCAAAGGAGCCGGGGTATTTTAGCCAGCCGGATGTCTATGCCCGCGGTGATGAGTGGTATCTATCGCTCTTCGCGAATGCAGGTCAAGAGCAGTGTTGGGGTGATGGGTCGACTTGCTATTCGCGGTGGCCCACCTACCCTGATGTGCCGGCCAGAATACATGCGCGTAACCCGAATGCTAAGTTTATCTATGTTGTGCGTGATCCCGTTAAACGAGCCTATTCGCACTACCGCCATCGCATGGAGGAAGTTGCCATGCATGGCGGTGAGTTTATGACATTTAGTCAGGCCATTGAGCGCGACGAAGAGATGATGATGGCTGGTAGATATGCTGATCAGCTTCAGCGTTTCCTTGAGTTCTTTCCTCTTGATCGCTTTTACATTTTTGACTTTCAGCAGATGGTGGCCAATCCACAGGCGGTGCTGACTGAGGTGTTTAATTTCCTGGGCGTCCCCTTGGAGGGTTCAGGGGCAATAGAAAGTAAGACCAGTAACCAAGCCGGAGAGGTTCTCGTTCGACGACGCATCAATAATTCGATTAAGTCCTTTAGAAGATTGCCTGTGGTAAAACAGGTGTTCGACTTGATGTCCCCGGACATGCGTAAAGGGCTCTCGAACTTTGCATCCAAAACTGCCCAGGCTTCTCCCTTTGGGAAGAGAATTGCAAAGGATTTCCTGGAGGAGATTAAACCTCCAACTGCAGCAGAGATTGAATTTCTAAGTAACTACTACGCAGCAGCAAACTCTGAGTTCACAGCATTGACCGGATGTTCCACTGCCAGTTGGACGGCGCCAAGCGACCTTTCGGTCGCTGTGGGTAAGTAAGATCACTCTAAGAAAATCCAATATGTTGTCTCGTTTGTTGAAGTCGAATTTAGTCTGGCTGCTACTGAGTATTGGTGGCGGGCAGTTTATTCGTTTGCTGGGAAATTTGGTGCTTACCCGCTTGTTGGTGCCAGAGATGTTTGGTCTGATGGCATTGGTGAACTCATTTATTATGGGCTTGGCGATGTTCTCGGATGTGGGGATCCGTGGCTCAATTATCAACAATTCCAATTCCCATAAGGCGGAGTTCTACAACACTGCCTGGACGTTACAGATAATTCGGGGCGGACTCCTTTATTTCATTGTGTTGATATTTGCGTTTCCGCTGAGCAAATTTTACGACATTGAGCAGTTGCCCGCGCTGTTGGCCGTGGCGGGGTCGGTGGCACTGTTGCACGGCTTAATGCCGACCAAAATGTTCTGGCAGATGAAGGAGCTGAATCTTAGACGCTTGTCGATGATTGAAATCGGCTCGCAAGTATTGGGTATGTTTTTCCTGATTGGGCTGTCGTGGTATTTTCGCAGCGTCTGGGCCCTGGTCTTTGGTAGTCTGATCACCGTGATGATTGCCCTGTTGATGAACTCAACACTCATCCCGGGAGCTTGTAATCGACTGCACTGGAATAAACAATATTTCCACGAGATCTTCCGCTATGGGCGTTGGATTCTACTCTCCTCTGGGAGTATGTTTCTGATCCTGCAAGGGGATCGGTTGGTCATGGGTAAGTACTTTAGCCTTGAGCTATTGGGTATTTACAGTATCGCCATTAATTTTTCGATGCTGATCAACGACACCGGAGAGAAGGTGGCCAGTAAGTATCTGTTTCCCCACTACCGTAAAATTGTTGAGCGCGGGCCAGAGGCTATTCACCGGATTCGAGGTTTTCGCAACAAGGGTATGTTGCTCGGTACTCTAGGGTGCCTGCCATTAATGCTGGGTGGTCAGTGGTTGGTGGAGTTTCTCTACAAAGATAACTACCATGACGCGGGCTGGATGCTGCAAATTCTTACCTTATCGGCAATTTTCAGGTTGCTGGATACAACGCTTCGGCCACTTTTTTTGGCGAATGCCAACTCCTTCGACTCCATGGTCTATCAGATAATCAAAGCTGTGATCTATATGGGCTCGATGATTTTACTGGTGGACTACCTGGGAATAGAAGGGCTGATTTTGGCGATTGTTCTGGCGCCATTACTCAATTTGGTGGTGCTCCATATTATGATGAAAAAATATGGTTTCAAATGGCACTTCGATGATGTGCCATTTATATTGTTTGTGTTGGCCATTGCCTATCTTGGCTGGAGTTTCATGGGGGTTAATCCGTTGGAGCTGATGTCGAAATTCAGTGCTTAGTCTGTAGTGCGGCCCTGGCTCTGGAACATAGCTTGGGGCGGCGGACTAAGCCGGTGTGTTTTAAGGAATAAAACTATTAACAAGCAAAGAGGGGTAGTTATGCAAAGGACTAAGCGCCGTCTGCTCAAACTGTTTGGATTATTGCCTGTTGTATCCGTGCCTGCAGCAACCCTTGCTGCGAGTGGTTCTGGTGCGGGAGGTCGTTATCGAGTACAGGCTCTTACCACCACAGACGAATATCTGGCAGTGGAGGGTTGGGTTGTATCCAAAGCCGAGCTGCGTGCCTTGGAGGAGTTGCCCGATGTTAATTGATCTGAACCAGGGCCTGCCCGAGCAATTGGATATAACGGCCTATGATGCTGTGATTGCTGGCGCTGGTCCGGTTGGTATCAGCCTGGCGATGCGCCTCGCGAAGTACGGCAAGCGGGTTGCGTTGCTGGAAGGTGGTGCCAAAGAGTTCTCCTCAGAATCCCAAGACATCTATACTCCCGCTAATCCAGATGAACGTGCCGGGACACTCTGTTTTGCCCGTCTGCGCTATTTGGGTGGCACCTCCAACCATTGGGCCGGCCGTTGCCGGCCCAATGACCCCTACGACTTTGAGCAAAAATCAGAGTTTTATACAGAAACCGGCTGGCCAATCTCCTATGAGGAGTTTATGCGTTATCTGCCAGATGCGCGTGAGATGGTAGAGCTGGGGCGAGATCAACCGTTTGCGCCTCGTCCGGGTACGGTTGCTGTGGCTGGGGAGTTCTTTCCTGATAAATTTCTGCACAGTCCTCCGACGCGTTTTAATAGTCGCTATTCAGAGCAACTGGCCGCATCAGAAAATATCGATTTGTTCATTAATGCCAACCTGGTCGACGCCCAGTTAAATGATGGTCTGGCCGAGGTCAGCCATTACGTTGTCAAAAACTATGATCAGCAGAGTTTCAATTTCGAAGCAAAGAACTTCGTGGTTGCACTTGGAGCCATCGAAAATGCGCGCCTGCTACTCAATTTTGACAGCCAGGTGGAAGGTGGCATAGGCAGTGCTGGTGGTTATCTGGGGCGCTGTTTTATGGAACATATTAATGTCAATATGGCCACCTTTATTCCCAACACTTCCGCTTGGGAAGACGTCGACCGAATGGCCTACTACACCGATTTTGATTTCTGTCGCAGTAATAAAATTGGTAGCTCTAATTTAGCACTTACCTATAGCGGTACTAGTAGAGTCTCTGGCCGCGCACGGGCATTCAAGCGCTATCTGGTCGATAAGGCCTGCGCCTGGGGCAAACAGGATACGCTGGCGAACTTCTTTGATTTTACCTGCCCAACAGAGGGTGTGATTACCACGTTGACCGAGCAGTTCCCCGATAAGCGTAACGGTCTGACGCTATCCGAAGAGCGTGATCAGCTGGGCCTGCGCAGAGTGGAGATGGCTTGGGATCTGTACGAAACAGACAAACGCACTATTCGCACCATTGCCCAGAAATTCGCTGTGCAGGCCACTGAAGCGGGCCTCGGTCGTTTCAATCTGCCAGACTATATTTTGGATGAGAATGTCGATATCCGGTTTGGTGGTCACGCTCACCATTTAGGCACCACTCGCATGGCCGCCGACCCGAGCAATGGTGTGGTTAATACGGATTGCCAGGTGTTTGGTACTAATAACCTTTATGTGGCAGGATGCAGCGTTTTTCCTCGTGGTGGAGCCAATAATCCCACAATGCCTGCTATTCAGTTGGCTTTGCGTTTGGGTGATCACCTGGCGACCGTATAAATTGTTCAGGCAATAGTGAATGCGTCGAGCCTTCGACGTTGGGCGCATTCGACAACCGTGATCAATTTGTGTTTTGCCAATGAGTGCAATTGTCTTTAAGATTTCCTGACATCCACCTCGGTCGCCCTATCCCTTATGATTGTCATCATGACTTTAGTTTACGCCACCGTGCCGGTGATCATGGTGGCGTATCTTCTACATCTGTTTTACAAGATGGAGGAGGTGAGTGTATGGCTTAAATGCTGGCTGATAATTGTTGCTGTTGCCACACTTACCGGCAGTATGTGGCTTATTTACCTGGCTATTATTTTTGTCGGCATGAACTTGATTCCCAAAGATCGGGATTCAAGAATATTCTACTTTATTGCACTGCTCTGCACGCTTCCAAAACTCCCCTTTCAAATACCGTTTCCGGGAATTAATTACATAGTTACGATGGAGTTCCAGGTTGCAACATCACTGGTGTTGTTACTGCCAATCTACATTCAACTTTGGCGGGAAGGCGTAACCAAATCGCTGCTCGATAAGCTTGTTTTTGTCTTTGTTTTTTACTGCATGGTGATGGATTTTCGTAACGACACCTCTATTACCCAGACGATGCGTGGGGTTGTGATCTATTTTCTGACGCAATGGTTGCTGTACTGGCCCATTGCCAATAACCGAGGTGATTTGAAGAAATTTCTACAGGGCTTCTTTCTGGTCGGTACAGCGTTGGCTTTTGAGGCGATTGTTGAGTGGGGCGTGGTCTGGAAAACCTACGTTACTATTATTCAGCATATTGATGCGGTAACTATACCTCGAAACCAGATGGCCTACTATTTCCGTGGTCTGGGACTAAGGATTTCCAGCTCCTGGTTGGGGCCGATACCATTTGGCATGTTCATGTCCTCTATTGCAGTGATTGCCGTCTATATGCACCAGATAGGCTTTAGAAAACATTGGACTCGATTTGGCTTTGCCGGGGCGGCGTTAGCTGCCACGCTCTTCACCGATTCGCGTGGTGCTCTGTTGGTGTTTATCGTTTCTATGTACGCCAGCCTCTACTTTTTAAAAGCAAATAAAGGTTGGAAGACCACGTTTAAGGTATTAACGGTGTTGGGTGTTATTGTCGTTCTGACCAACTTGGATACCTTCTACAAAATAGACACTTCCGGCACGTTCCAATACCGGGCCGATTTGATCACCTATTCCATGGATGCATTCCACAGCGCACCAATATTTGGTGATGTGCATTTTCGTGAAAACCCCGTACTAATCGCCAATATGACTCAGGGGCAGGGTATTGTCGACATAGTGAATCACTACTTGAAGGTGCTGTTGCAGTATGGGCTGATTGGCTTGGGGCTCTATGTGACTATCTGGATTGTTACAATTGCGAGTGTCGCCAAGCGCGCCTCTCTTTTGCAGTCGCTCGGTGATGACCGATATCAAGCGGGTGCTTTGCTGGTTTCCCTGCTTGTGGGTATAGCCGTGGTTATCTATACCACCAGCCTGATGGGATACCTGCAGGAGTACATCTTCATCCTCATGGCCTTAGCGTCGGCCTATCTTAAAAATACGGCCGACGTGACATCGGCCGCTGGGGCGCCCAGTGGCGCACAACCTCACATGAAAACAGCGGGCTAGCAGGCACCGCTGCTGGGTGAGCAGGCTCTGGTGCTGAACTCACCCAACTGCCTCGTGCTATACCACCTGCTCAAATCCCTCAAATTGCGGTGGGCCTAAATAGATACCCTTGCTGCCGCCGGCGTTGGCGTGGGCCTGGCGGAAGGCTTCAGATTTGGTCCAGTTGCTGAACGCTTCTGCCGATTCCCAAATGGAGTGCGAGGCAAACAGCGTGTACTCCTCGTTAGTCGCACCCTGCAACAGATGGAACTGTTTAAAGCCGGGTACCTCAGCCAGATAGGTATCGCGGTTCTTCCAGATATCGATAAATTCCTGTTCCTTGCCCAAGGCAATTTTGAAGCGATTCATAGCCACATACATTTTGTTCACCCCTTTTCTATAAAAATTGACCCGCCATATCGGTCCTTGCCAAGCATCGGCACCATTCAGGCTTGAAGTCGTGTTGGTGGGCCATTGTAAAGGGGTTGGTGGTTGCGGTTAAACCATTCTTGTTGGTAACCGATGGTTGGCGTCTGTATCCGAGTGTTTGTCATATTTCCGTAAAGAATCGCGCCTAGGCTAGCAGCGGTTGCCGAAACTGGCTTATCTGCGGGGAGCAGGCTGAAGGATAAATGACAAAAATGTGATTTGTTTAAATCTATGGGCCCTATATTTTCCCGGCCGGCCTGTGGCTAAATATTCGGCAGCGCGGCTGTCAGTCCTCCATGGGTTGTAAGACGAGGGCCAAATGTCTGTCTGGTACAGAGAATAATAATTGTGATGCCCCATGCCTGAATCCATAGCCCATTCCGTTTTGCCATTAAAAGAGACCGACTCGCCCGCCAAAGAGTCCATCGAGGGTGGCGGCCATGTCTCTCCTGGTATGCCGCCACTACGATACAGCAAGCGTCGCCTTTCCCTGTTTGAATTTTGGCCCACCTGGCTGATGTACATTCCGGTGGCGGTGCAGTGGTTATTTTTTGCAGTCTGTTATCGATCGTTAACGCTACCGCTAATAGCTAATCCCAAGCTGCGTTTGTCGGGCATGGTGGGCGTGCCCAAAAGCGAACTCTATGCCCAGGCTCAAGGCCGCTGTGCCGAGTCGATACTCACCTGGTTTACCCATCAAATTAATGAGCAGAGCTGGTTGGTACAAGTGCAGTCTGTGGAGGCGCAAATGGCCTGCCGGGCATTAAGCTACCCGGTGGTTTGTAAGCCGGATGTGGGCTGCCGTGGCGCCGGCGTTAAGCTCATTGGCAATACCCGGCAGTTGCAGTGTTATCTGGCCGCTTATCCGGCCGGGGCCAGCATTATCATTCAGCAGCTGGCCAGCTGCGAACCCGAAGCCGGCGTCTTTTATGTGCGTGAACCAGAGGCCCCACAGGGGGTTATCATTTCGCTGGCGTTGAAATACATGCCGTATGTTGTCGGCGATGGGCGCAGTACCTTGGCTGAGTTGATTGCTAATGATGCTCGAGCCGGGCAGTTACAGCACCTCTATCAGGCGCGCCACCAGCAGCGCTGGCACGAGGTGATTGCCGAAGGCGAGCCATTCCGTTTGGTGTTTGCCGCCACCCACAGCAAGGGGGCGATCTTCAAAGATGCCAACCACTACATTACGCCGGCATTAACGCACGCATTGAATGCCATCCTGCTGGATCTGCCGGAATTTCACTACGGCCGGCTGGATATAAAATTCCCCGACATTGAAAGCCTGCAGGCGGGTGAGGGTATTGAAATTATCGAGATCAATACCGCCAGCTCTGAGTCGCTGCATATCTGGGACAGTGATACACCACTCTCCGAAGCCATGCGCGCGCTGCTGTTCCAATACCGCACGCTATTCCGTTTGGGTGCCAAAAATCGGCGCCGCGGATTCTCTCCTCCAGGTCTGAAACTGCTCCTGCAACACTGGCGGGCAGAGCGGCGATTGCAGCAGTTTTACCCGGAAACCGATTAACCCAGCGGTGGCAAAAATGAATAGGCCGCTAACCCAAGAGCCCTGCACCATGGTTACCAACGACGACTACAATCCGTTTCTGCTGCCTTTAAAAAGCCGGCTGCTGGCCAGAGCCGTGGAGGCTCTGCTCGGCTTGTCGCCACTGGCGAGGCGCTACGCCAATCGGCCGGAAGAGGTAAAAGGTCCGGAAAACTTTCTCCCCTTTTTGCGCTACACCATGTCGGTACTGGGTATGAGCATGGCGCCAAAAAACCCCGGCGCGCTAACTGCCATTCCGAGCAGCGGGCCGCTGATTTTTGTGGCCAACCATCCCCTGGGTGGCCTGGAAGGGGTCGCCATGACCGAGCAGCTGCTCGCCGTACGGCCCGATACGCTGGTATTGACCAATGAGCTGCTGACCAAAATTCCCGAGTTGAGCGAGATTTTTATCGGCGTGGATGTGCTCTCCAACAATGCGACGGCGGCGAATGCCAAGGGAATACGGGCGGCGTGCAAACATCTGGGGCAGGGTGGGGCGCTACTCATCTACCCGGCCGGTATGGTCTCGGCCATCAATACGAAAAGCTGGCGGATTGAAGATCGTCCCTGGGACAAACTGGTCGGCCGACTGGCGCAGAAATACAGAGCCTGTTGTGTTCCTTTTTATGTGGAGGGGCGCAACAGTCGGCTCTTCTACCTGGCAGGTCTGGTGCACCCTTTGCTGCGCACCTTGCTGCTACCGCGCGAGCTTACCAACAAGCGCGGCAAGCGTTTCCAACTATTGATTGGCCAGCCAATTGAAGCCGAGGAGCTGGTAGCGTTGGCCGATGACCAGGCGGCAACCCACTATCTGCGCATGGCCTGCGATCTGCTGGGTCAGTCGGCCCAAAGCGACTGCTCCACACCCCACCCGGTGTTGGCGCAATCTTTTGAAGGGGCTCCGGTGGCGGCGGTGGAATTGCGCGCCGCCATTGCCAAGCTGCAGCGCTACCGGCTGTTGCAGCACCGGGGTTTCGCCGTCTACTGCGTACCCTTTACCAGCCTGGGCAAGGTGATGGCGGCCATCGCCTATGCCCGCGAACAGACCTTTCGCGCGGCGGGGGAGGGCACCGGCAAGGCGCTCGATATCGATGAGTTCGACCCCCACTATCAGCACCTCTTCTGCTGGGACGAAGAGCGCGGTGCAATTGTTGGTGGTTACCGTATCGGTCGTACCGATGAGATAGTGGCCGAGCATGGCTTGAAGGGGCTCTACAGTCGCAAGCACTACCGTTTTGACGAGGCCTATCTTGGCAAAATCGGCGCGGCACTGGAGATGGGACGCTCCTTTATCAGCCCCGACTACCAGCGCCACCCGCGGGCCCTCGATATGCTCTGGAAAGGGATTGGCTGCTATGTGGTGAATAACCCCCAGTACCACACCCTGTTTGGTTGTGTGAGCATCTCCAGCGAACACACCGAGCTGGCCCGGGCTTTTTTGTCAGATTCGCTGCTCACCAGCTTTCGGGCCGAGCAGGAGTACTTGATGGATATCCGGCCGGTGGTGCCCCTGCGGGTGAAAGGTAAATTCTGGAGCCGGGAGATGCTCGCCTCGCTCTCCTCGATTGCGGTCATCAATAAACTGCTGGGGCGCTGCGATGCCGGCCGCTCGGTGCCTACCCTGTTACGCCACTACCTGGCTCTCAATGGCCGGTTTGTCTGCTTCTCGGTCAACACCGGTTTTAACGACGCCCTGGATGGGCTGATCATTGTCGACCTGCGCAAAACCCCCGATAAATATTTAAAGCGCTACCTGGGCAAAGAGGGGTGCCGATATTTTCTCTCCCAATGGCAACATGAAAGCGCTGCTTGAGGCCACCCAGGCCAATCTGCAGCAGCTGCGGGCGTTGATTGTCGCTGTGGCTGCGGACGACTACGCTCGCCCTTGTGCCGGCGCTTCGTCTGGCGTTGGCACCCATGTGCGCCATATCCTCGACCACTATCGCGCCCTGCGGGCGGGCCTGGCCAGCGGTTGCGTCGATTACAATTGCCGCAGCCGCGGTAGCGTGATCGAGCAGGAGCCGGCCGCGGCATTAAGCCAGTTAACCCAGCTACAGGCCTGGCTGGCTGAGGGTGTTTGGCAGGAGGAGCCGCTAGAGATTGAAACCGAAATTTCAGTGGCGGCCAGCGTCAATTTGCGCCTGGCCTCCAGCTTAAGCCGTGAACTCTGTTACCTGATCAACCACACCGTTCACCACCTGGCCTACAGTCGCTTGGTAGCGGCCCAGCTGGGCTATGAGCTCGATACCCGGCTTGGGCTGGCGCCGGCCACGGCTACTTTTCTAAGGCAATAAACCACAGAGCGTGGCTATTGATCAGGTTATGGTAAGGCTGTGATGAAGGGGGCTTTGGTTCGCTGGAAATTTCATTACAATGGCAGGCTTTTCCAGCCCCCCTGCGAGTTCCCATCATGCCTTTAAACCCCCCAGCCATTGACTCCCTCCACGATATCCTACCCGAAGAGCCGCTCCTGATGATGGGTGCCGGCCCCGTGCCTATTCCGGAGCCGGTGGCGGCGGCCAACGGTATTGTGATCAACCACCTGGGTGAGACCATGGCGCGGGTATTGGACCAGGTGAAGCGCATGGGGCGCTACATCTTCCAGACCGAAACACCTTGGATTATGGGGGTGGCCGGCCCCGGATCCGCCGCTATGGAGATGGCGGTGATCAATCTGGTGACGCCCGGCTGTCGGGTGCTCAGCATCTGTAACGGCTTTTTCTCCCATCGCCTCTCTGAGATGGCCTCGCGTGTAGGAGGCAATGTTGAGCGCTGGACCGTACCCGATGGCCAGAGTGCCGACCCGGAGCAAATTGTCGAGGTGATCAAACGCTTTCGCCCGCAGGTGCTAACCATGGTGCAGGGCGAGACCTCCAACACCACCTTTAACCACCGCCTGCCAGAGATCGCCAAGGTGGCCTCCGAGCACGACTGCCTGGTGGTGGTCGATGCCGTCTGTACACTCAGTACCATGCCACTGAAGATGGATGAGTGGCAGGTGGATGCGGTCATCACCGGTGGCCAGAAGGGGTTGAGCTGTATACCCGGCGTGTCGCTGGTGGCCTTCTCCGAGAAGGCCTGGGCCCACATTGAGAACCGTTCACAGCCAGTTGCCCACTGGACGCTTGATGCCAAACTGGCTGCCAACTTCTGGCACAAAGCCTCCTACCACTACACGGCGCCGGTCTCCGGCTTGTTGGCGCTGCACGAGGCTATGCGCCTGGTGTGCGACGAAACCCTCGCCCGGCGCTACGAACGCCATCGGGTCTGCTCTCAGGCGTTGCAGGCCGGTATCGAGCGGCTGGGGCTGGAGCTCTACGTGCCCAAGGCGGCCCGGCTTAACTCGGTGGTGGGCATTCGCCTGCCGGAGAATATGCCGGCGGCGACAGTCTGTGGCCATATCTCCAAACACTATCGGGTGGAGATCGCCGGCTCCTTTGGCCCGCCAATTGTTCGCATTGGCCAGATGGGCGAACAGTGCCGGGTACACAACCTGTTCCGTACCCTGCACGCCCTGGGCTCCACCTTTAAAGATTTGGGGGTGGCGGTGGAAGTGCCGGCGGCCATGGCGGAGCTGGAAAACGCTTTGCAGCGGCAAAAACGGGGCAGTGAGCTCTAAGGCTCCCGTCCAATAACCTGAAGCTCAGACAAGGAGTGCGGCGTAATGCCAGGCGCAACGTTAAAGGGACTTAACAAACTGTTGATCAGTGCCGGTGCCAGCCTATTAGCCGCCTGTGGCGGCGGCTCTGGCGCCGGGGGCGATGAACCGCAGTGGCAGGCTGGGGTTTATCAGGCGCCAGACTCCTACAAGTCACTCTGCCAGGCACCCAGGGCTGGCGTCAGCGCCATCACCGGGCAGGCTTATGATGACCAGCCCGGCTCCACCCAGGCGGAAAACCTCTGGCTGCGCTCCTGGATCAACGACAGCTACCTCTGGTTTGACGAGGTGCCCGACCTCAACCCCGCCGGCTACACCACCGACGACTACTTCGCCGAGCTGAAAACCCCGGCCATTACGGCCTCGGGTAAAGCGAAGGATCAATTCCATTTTTCCATCCCCACCACCGATTGGGAGGCGCAGTCGCAGGCGGGTATCTCGGTCAATTATGGCGTCGACTTCGCGGTGCTCTCGCCTTCGGTACCGCGCGCGGTGGTGGTGGCATTAACCAACCCGGGTTCGGTGGCGGAGCTGGCCGGTGTCGCCCGGGGGGATCGCATCGTCTCCATCGACGGCACCGACATTAACGACACCACCACAGCCGGTGTCGATACCCTCAATGCCGGCCTCAACCCCAGCGATATCGGCGAGGAGCACACCTTTGTCTTGCGCGCCGTGGATAACAGCGTTAACACCATCACCCTGCAGGCCAACAGCCAGGCGGAGACACCCGTCCAGAGTGTGCAGATTATCGATACCGATAGCGGCCCGGTGGGCTACCTGCTGTTTACCCGCCACAACTACCCCTCTGAGGCGCTACTGGTGGCTGCCTTCGAGCAGTTTGCATCGGCCTCGGTGACTGATGTGGTGCTCGACCTGCGCTACAACGGTGGTGGTTTTTTGGCTATTGCCAGCCAGGTGGCCTACATGGTGGCCAATAAATCGCTCACCAACAGCGCCGTTTTCGAGCAGCTGCAGTTCAACAGCAAGTACCCCAACCGCAATCCGGTGACCGGCGAGAGCAACGACCCAGTCCCCTTTTTCGATACCAGTCTGGGCTTCTCTCTCAGCTCCGGGCAGGCGTTACCCAATTTGGGGCTGATGCGGCTCTATGTGATCGCCACGGGCGATACCTGCTCGGCCAGTGAGTCGATTATCAACAGCCTGCGTGGCGTAGGCGTGGAGGTGATCCTGATCGGCTCGGCCACCTGCGGCAAACCCTACGGCTTCTACCCGGAGGATAACTGCGGCACCACCTATTTCAGTGTGCAGTTCCAGTCTGTTAACGACGCCGGCTTTGGCGACTATGCCGATGGCTTCAGCCCGGCCGGGCAGGCGCCGGTAGGGGCGGTCGAGCTGCCAGGCTGTTACCTGGATGATGACTACCAGCACGCTATTGGTGACACCACCGAAGCCATGTTGGCCACCGCACTCAGCTACCGCGCCAGCGGTCAGTGCCCCACCAGCCCGGTTACCGCCAAGGTGTCCGCGCCCCGGCAAACGTCGCCAAGGTTGATCCGCTCGACCTGGGAGAGCAACCGTATTCTCACACCTCGGGGCGAGCTCTAGCCCCGCTTACGGCACAGTGCGGGCTGCCAGGTAGCTGGTGGCCCCTACTGCTACTCACCGGCGTTTGCGCCAAATTTTGCCTCCTGTTCCTGCCATCAATAGTTACGCGCCGTATTCGTCTGCCAGTTCAAAATATCGCACGGCCAGCTGCGTTTTCCTGCTCCTTCGCCGCACCAAGGGAGGCAGTGGTCTAACCGATGAGTCAAGCCAACCCAGGTTGCGCGGCCGCGGCTAGCAGTGATAGCAGAGCGAATGAGGAGAGTATCTGACGATGGTTCGGCGAAGCCTGCTGTGGGTGGTGTTGTTGCTGGCCGGATGTGCCAAGGCCCCCGATGTCGAGCAGTTGGTTATTCAGCCGGTGTTTCACAACCAGCCGCTGACCTGCCAATCGAACATAGTGGTGGATGAGCAGTCGTGGCAGTTGTCGGCACTGCTGTTTTACCTGTCGGGAGTGAGTTACCAGGGCTACCAGGGGTTATTTATCAGCCGCGACCAGCCGCCACAGCCGGTGGCACTGGTGGGTAGTCGCTGCCAGGGGAGTGACCACTGGACGCTGCCGGTGCGTTGGCAGGCCGACACCGGACAGAAGCCAGAGGCGGGCGGCAGTTTGCACTTTACGCTGGGGGTGCCGTTCCAGCTCAACCACCAAAACCCGCTGCAGGCTCTGGCGCCACTGGCCGACAGTGACATGTTCTGGACCTGGCAGCTGGGCTACAAATTTCTGCGCCTGGATGTGAGTAACCTGGCCGCCAAACAGCACTGGGCGTTGCATCTGGGCTCCCTGGGCTGCCAATCCTCCTCGGCAGTGCGCGCCCCCGCCAGCCCTTGTCGCTACCCCAACCGCACTGAGATCCAACTGGACTATTTCGATCCGCAAAAGCCAATCTACCTGCATCTCGATCGCCTATTTGATGCCAATGTGCTGGCCGGCGGCGAGAACTGCATGGGCGATCCGGAGTCCCGTGCCTGTCGGCCGCTGTTTCAGGCGCTGGCCGCTGATGCGCTCTTCAGCCAGGTGTTAGAGTGAGTGGCTGCGGGTCAGTGGTGGCCCGTCCGGTGCGGGTAGGCCGCCACTGGCTATTGTTGCTAACGCTGATGAGTGCGGTGGTCGGCTGCCAGCGGCAGCCGGCGGAGGCCTATCAATGGGCGATTCCTGGCCAGTTTCCAACCCCCAATGTGCCCAAAAATAACCCCATGAGCACAGCCAAGGTGACTCTGGGCCGCTACCTCTTTTATGACCCGGGGCTCTCCTATAACCAGCAGCAGAGCTGCGCCAGTTGTCATCAGCAGGCGCACGCCTTTGCCGAAGCGAGGCCGACCTCGGTGGGGGGCTCCGGTGAGCGGTTGCGCCGCAACGCCTCGGCCCTGGTGAATGTCGGCTACAACCAGACCCTAACCTGGGCCCACCCCTATCTGCGCGAGCTGGAACGCCAGGTGTTGATTCCCATGTTCGCGGAAACCCCCGTCGAGCTGGGGATTAGCGGCCACGAGGATGAGGTGCTGGCCCGTTTCCGGGAGGGTGTCTACCCCGAGCGTTTTGCCGAGGCCTTTGGTTCGCCAGAGCCGGATTTCAACCGCATCAGCCAGGCGTTGGCGGCCTTTGTACGCAGCTTGATCTCCTTCGCCAGCCGCTTTGACCGTTACGCCTTCGAGGGTGATGACCAGGCACTAACCGAGACGGAGATCCGCGGTATGAACCTCTTTTTCTCCGAGCGGCTGCAGTGTCACCACTGCCATGGCGGCTTTAATTTTACCCAGTCAACCGCCGCCCACGATGGCGGTGGCCCTGTGACGCTTTTTCAAAATATTGGTTTGTATAACGTGGGCAATCGCGACCTCTACCCGAGTACCGATACCGGCGTCTACGAAATTACCGGTCGCAAACAGGATATGGGTGCATTTCGAGCGCCGACGCTGCGCAATGTGGCGGTCTCTGGCCCCTATATGCACGATGGCAGCGTCGCCAGCCTGGATGAGGTGATCGCCATCTATGCCGCCGGTGGCCGCGACCTCGCCACCGGCGAGTGGGCGGGCGATGGTCGTCAGAATCGTTACAAAAGCCAGTTCATTCAGCCGTTAGCGCTGACGCCGGCCGAGCGGGCCGATTTGCTGGCCTTTTTGGCGGCGCTGACCGACGAGCAGTTTCTCACCAACCCGGCCTTCGCCAACCCGTTTGTCACCACTCGGCCGTCACCTCCAGCAGCGCCCCGCCCAGACGCGATGAACCCACCCTAAGCTCGCCGCCGTGCAGTTGCGCGATGCGGCGCACCAGGGCCAAGCCCAAACCAAAACCCTTGTTTTGCGATTGCCGGTCCGAACTACCGGCCTGGTAGAAGGGCTTGGTTACCATAGTGAGCTCCGCTTCGGGAATACCCGGGCCATCGTCGGCTATCTGCACACTGCAGCCGTGCTCGCCAATGGTGAGCTGTAGTTCCAGCTGTTCTCGAGCGTAGCGCAGGGCATTGTTGATCAAGTTGGAGAGCGCCAATTCGAACCAATAGCGATCGATAAATATAAGGGCGCCGGGTTCGGAGACACGCAGTTGCAATGTTATCTCCGGCCGCTGCCGCTGCTGCTTTTCAGTACAGCTTTCCAGCCAGGTGCCAGCCGGCAGCCACTGCCGATCAATGGCCATGTCGGGGTGCTCCAACTTGGCAAAATTGAGCATGGCTTGGGTGAGCTGCTCGAGCTCGACAACATCGTTATCAATGCCTTGCAGTTCGCACAACTGTTCCGGGGGCAGGGTTGGCTGACTGCGCAACAGCGCCAGGCTGAATTTTATGCGCGCCAGTGGTGTGCGCATCTCGTGGGAGAGCACATTACTTAAATCGCGCTGAGTGTCGATCAGCTGACGGATGCGCTCGGCCATGCGGGCAATATTGTTGGCCAGGGGTTTTAAATTGGAGCTCTGCTTCAATTGCGGCAGGGGCGCGCGATAGTTCTCACGAAAATCGCTCACCGCCTGCGATATGCGATCGAGATCTTTCAGTAATGGCCGCAACCAGAGGCCCATTAAAATCACCAGCGCGCCATAAAAAACCCAGCCCGACCAATCCATCTGCTCCGCGTGCGGGCTTACCGGGCCAAACCGGACAATGTTTTTTTGATCGCGACTAAAGCCGTATAAAAAATATTGGCCGTCGCCTTCGCTGACCAGGGTATAGCCATTTTGCGCGAGAGAATCTGAACGCAATTGAATGGCGGCCAGCGGCAGCAGTTGCAGTTGATAGGGCGCTACTGGCGAGTGGGCGGTAGCGCTGTTGGCACCCCGGGTTGAAGGTGATGGTGCAGTTTCTGTAAGCTCGGCCAGTGCTTGTGCCAGCTGGAACAGGGCGCTGAATTCAGCCGCTTCTGAATGCTTTTTACCGAAATAAAAAAAGGCCAAATCGAGGCTGAAGGCGAGCAACACAATACCCAGAATAATGCCAGCGTAATAACGCAGCAGCAGGCGGTTATTGCGCGTAATTTTGCCGGGCTGTTTGGCTGCGGGCTTTACCATGCGTCACGGGCAAGCAGGTAGCCTTTACCCCAAACCGTTTTTATTTTGCTGGGTGAGCTGGGGTCGTCATCAAAGGCTTTGCGCAGCCGGGAGATATAGACGTCGACGGTGCGATCCAGGCCATCGTACTCGATGCCGCGAATCTGCTTCATTAAATCGTCGCGATTCATAATGCAGTCAGCGTTGATAACCAGAAACAGCAGCAGGTCATACTCCTGGGTGCTGAGGGTTACCGGCCGGCCCCGATACCAAACGGCGCGGGCGAAGCGATTAATACGCAGTTCGCCCAGTTCGATTTCACGGCCGGCAGGCATGATGGGTTCCCGTTGCGCGGGTTGCTGGCGTTTGAGCAGGTTGCGAATTCTGGCCAGCAGCACCATAGGTTCGACCGGTTTGCTCAGGTAGTCGTCGGCACCGGTCTCGAGGCCGACCACCTCATCCATATGGGTGTCGCGGGCAGTTAACAGAATGATTGGCGTTGTATATTGCTGCTTTAAACGGCTGCACAGAGCCAGGCCATCCATGCCCGGCAGCATGATGTCGAGCAGAATCAGGTCGGGCCGGCAGCGGCTGAAGGCGTGCAGGGCGCGATCGCCGTGGTGCTCTACCGTTACATGGTAGTGGTGCTGCTGCAGGTAACGTTGGGTTAATTCGGCCAGGCGGCGGTCATCCTCGACCAATAAAATATTCACCGGTGCACTGCTCACAAAAGGCTCCAAACATGCTTGCGCCGACGGTTGCGCCGGCGATCTTCGGTATAGGTGGATAACACTTCAATCGCCGCCTGGGCCAGGGGCACCTTGTCGCCGGATTCGGTCATCCAGAAAATTTGCTGATCGTGCACGGTGGTCTGCTCCTGCCACTGCCCGGCCCGATTCTCCCGCCAGCACTGCAGGGCAATCTGGCTCTCTTTTTCCACCAGACAGTAGTCGCCGGTGGTGGCGCTCTGCCACTCAAACTTCAACACCATGGCGCAGCTTTTATCGGCGGAGTCGGTGATGCAGAGCTGGGGGTTCACGCTAAGATCCATGGCCTGGCTGGGGCTTTCTGCGCACACCAGTATGCACAGC
This sequence comes from Halioxenophilus sp. WMMB6, assembly GCF_033283405.1. Classification (NCBI taxonomy): domain Bacteria; kingdom Pseudomonadati; phylum Pseudomonadota; class Gammaproteobacteria; order Alteromonadales; family Alteromonadaceae; genus Halioxenophilus; species Halioxenophilus sp. WMMB6. The sequence goes on along the minus strand of NZ_JAWMQR010000004.1, from coordinate 194,377 downwards.
ATTGCCAGCAAGCGATGCCGCCATAAGTGGGTAGGAAACGAGCGTGAACGCATGCAAATAATTCAGTTAAAAAGAGAATTTCAACCCTGCATAGCCGGTGGTGACGTAATCGTCTGTGACAAACGGGCTATCGGCAATGGCGCTGCTTAGCGCCTGGTATTCGATCACCAGCCCCAGGCTCAGCGACCGGCTCAAATAGTAGCGAACCAGCGTGCTCACCTGCCAGTTGAATCCGCCATCGGCACGATACGCCGGCAGCAGTTGGCTGGCCTCGGAGCTTAGCACGCCGTAGTAATAATTATTGAGACTCGGGCTGCGATAGTTAACGCCGGCGCTGGTGGTCCAGGTGAAGCGCCGCCAGTAACCGGAGCGGCCCAGTGATAACGCCAGCTCGTAGCCGTTGTGCTTTTTAGTGACGTCGTGCAGGGCGCTCAGTTGCAGAAATCCCCATTGACCATCGGTAAGCAGCTCCAGGCCGCCATCCAGGGCGTAATCCCGGTCGGGAATTTTCACCTCCTCATAATTGCTGCTTTCATCCTGAGGTGTGTTGGGGTCATCGACCTGGCTGCTGGTGCCATTGCCGACCACGCCGCTGTTGCTGAAGCTGACCAGCAGGCTGTTACTGTTCTCAAAAAAGAGCCGCTCACTGTTGACCCGGGTAACCAGGTTAAAAGTGATGTTCGCATCGTCGCGCAGGGTGTAGCCAAAGTCGCCGTTATCGAAAAAAAAGGCGTCGCCATACCAGGCGATGTCGACCACGGCGACCAGGGGCAGATTGTCGCCGCCCAACAGTGGGTTGCTGCGTTCACCATAGCCAAGGGCGAGCCCCAACTGCCAGTTGCTGTTGGCGCTTCTGATGTCGTCACTGGCACTGCCGGCGCTGACGACGGAAGCGGTTAAGCAGAGCCAAAATGCAAATAGGGTGGTAAGTGAAGTTTGAGTGATCGGCATAAAGAGTTACCTGACAAACTGGCGGAGATTTTCTCATAAGCCTAACGTCAGCCCCAGCGCCGGCCAGCGCTATTTTGTTAACAATTGTGAAAAGAGTCAGTGCGGTCGTAATCATTTACAGCTGTTAACAATTTTAAGCAGTTTTCCCACAGATCTGATTCCGGCTCCCCGCTACGGTGGTCTCTGTTCGCCAGGCGACGGCTGAACGCTGAAACCGTATAAATTTTAATGAGGGTGGAGTTATGGGTGTGAATGCTAAACAGAGATCGGGCATGGCTGTTGTGGCCGGTTTAAAACCTATTGCGACGGCCGTGCTGATTTCAGTGGCATTGGCAGGTTGTGGGGGCGGCTCGTCGAACGGGTCCGACGACGCTCAGGTCGCGCTTAAACCGGTGGCCTCCGCGGCCGAGCTGGAAAACTACATCAAGGCGGGTTTCGCCGAACTCAATACCACCTCGCGCGACTACCCCTACTATTTAGGTGGCGCGGCCGGGCTTGAAGTCATCGCCTCTGACGGGCCCGCCAGCAGCGACGGCGGTGCCAGTTACAGTGATACCAATGTGCAGGTGGCCGGGGTTGATGAAGAGGAGATCTGGAAATTTAATGGCAAACACTTTTATTACATTGCCGGCGAAGATGTTACCAGTGGCCGCAGTCTGATCAGCGTGCTATCTCCTGGCGAGCCGCCCTCGCCGCTGGGCCAGATTGAGGTTGATCTGGCTGCCTCCGGGCTCTTTCTGGATGACACTCATCTGACGGTGCTTCAGCAATACCCCTATCGCAACTGGTACTCGTTTTACGACAACCAGGGCAATGCAGTGCAGTTGGTGAATTTTGACATCAGCGGTGTGGTGGACGATCTGTCGGTCGCCAGCCAAACCCTCCAGTTGACTATCGATGGCACACTGGTGACCTCCCGTAAAATTGGCAATCAACTCTTCCTGTTAACCCGCTATACGCCAATGATTGATGGCTGGAACTTCTATCCAGAGGACGATGCCGCAGTGGTTGCCAATGAGTCGCTGTTGAAAGCGGTTCATGTAGATGAGCTGCTACCAACCATCACCATTAACGGTGTGCAGCAGCCCTTGGCCAAGGCCTCTGGCTGTTACCTGGTGGTGGAGGATAACAGCGGTTATCCGACCTTAACCTCGCTTACGCGCTTGAACCTGGATACGGGGGAATTTGTTAACGCCTGCGTCGCCGGGCCGGTTAGCGGGCTCTATATGAGTAGCGATAACGCCTATCTTTACAGTTTTACCTACGCGCATTTTGCCGAGCTGACGGAATCTGACACCACCTTGGTTGGCTCCGCTACCCACATCCATAAACTGCAATTAAACAGTGATTTAACTTATGTCGGTTCTGCTTTGGCACCGGGTTTACCCTCGTGCAACGAAAGCAACTACTGCTTTGGCCAGTTGGCGGATGGCGCCCTGGGGGTGGTGACCTCCGATGCCGATGGCAACTATCGCCACCGGCTGACACTCTTCTCCGGCAACGATCTGTCGCCCATCGCCGAGCTGCCCAATGAGACTCAACCGGCGGCGATTGGTAAGCCCGGGGAGCGCCTCTACGCGGCGAGATTTTTAGGCGACCGGCTCTATCTGATCACCTTTGCCAAGGTCGATCCGCTCTACGTGATTGGCCTGGCCGACAGCGGTGCGCCACAAATTCTGGGTGAGCTGGAGGTGCCTGGTTACAGTAATTATCTGCACCCCCTGGGCGATTCTCTGTTGCTTGGTGTCGGCCGGGATGCGGCTCAGGGTGAGTCGGGTAGCACCTGGTATCAGGGTATCAAGGTGGATCTGTACGATGTAGCCAATGTTGCCCAGCCACTGCAGATCAGCTCTTACATTTTGGGTAGGCGTGGCTCCAATAGCCCCGTGGAGTACAACCCCAAGGCCTTCAGTACGCTGGACCTGGGCGATCAATTTCGCTTTGTCATTCCCGTGGCAGTGCACGATGGTGAGCCCGGTGGTTTTAGCGGTGACCCGGAGTCCGCCTACTACCCCTGGCAGTACAACAGCTTTCAGGCGTTTGAGGTTGACCTGCCCACCGGCGGCGAACCCTCGCTCTACGCATTGCCGCCGGCCGTTGTGCACACCAATGGCGTTGATGTCGCTCCGCGTTTGCTCAACAACGCTCGCTCGACCCTGTTGGGGGACAAGGTTTACCTCTTTGATGGCGTCCAGGTGTACACCACAGAATGGACAGACACCGCCACTGTGGTGCCTCTCCCGTAATGGGCAGGCAGAGTTCAGGCGTGTACGGTTAGCCGGTAGGCGCTCTAATGGCTAAACCCAGGCAGGAATAAATAAAAGGGAGATAAAGTAAAATTGTGAGAGCAATAAAAAAGCCGCCAATTCAGGCGGCTTTTTTATTTTTGGCTGTTTTATTTCGGGTTATTTCGGAAAGCTTCAATTGGGGCTACGTACGGCTGCTGCCCGCGTTGGTGTTTAGCGTGTGCCAAACACCACCATGGTCTTGCCCTTAACCGATACCAGGCCCTGATCTTCCAGTGTTTTTAAAACCCGGCCAACCATCTCCCGTGAACAACCGACAATGCGACCGATCTCCTGGCGTGTGATTTTAATCTGCATACCATCGGGGTGGGTCATCGCATCGGGCTCGTTGCACAGATCGAGCAGTGTGCGCGCTACCCGGCCGGTAACATCCAAAAAGGCCAGGTCACCCACCTTGCGGGTGGTGTTGCGCAGGCGTTTGGCCATCTGCTTACCCAGGGAGAAGAGAAACTCCGGATGGGTAACGGTCAGCTCCTGGAACTTGGCGTAACTGATCTCGGCCACTTCACACTCGGTTTTTGCACGCACCCAGGCGCTGCGCGAGTCGTGTTGATCGAACAGACCCATTTCACCGAAGAAGTCACCGTCATTGAGATAGGCAACGATCATCTCGTGGCCCTCGTCGTCTTCGATGACCACAGTGACGGAACCGGAAATGATGTAATAGAGTGAGTCACTCTTGTCGCCCGCGTAGATCAGCGTACTTTTCGCTGGATAACGACGGCGATGACAGTGGCTTAGAAATTGATCCACATTATTGATATGTGGTGATAACGATACGGCTACCAAATTAATCCCCCTGGATAGTGGCCCCTTGTTCCCTATACCGGCAGGCCCAAGACTGGTTAGCATCCTGTTGTGTGGACGTATACATTCAGTCTAGCCGCTATTTTCAATAAGTGTTATTTAAGCCGTCGATTATCGCCATCTTACGCATATGGCACCAGCCTTTCGCAGATCAGCCATCAAAAATGTGACCTGTTTATCGACAACTTGAGGGAAAAAGGAGCTTTTTGCTGATAATTCGCGAGCGTTTCACGCGCGAGGTTTGTGATAAGCTGTGCGACCGCCAACAGGGGCCAAAGGTTCAATTACTAGGAGAAAAAAATGCAAGCGACGGTGAAGTGGGTAGATGGCGTGCAGTTTCTGGCTGAGTCTGGCACTGGCCACAGTGTGGTGATGGACGGACCGGAAGACCATGGTGGCCGCAATACCGGCGTTCGTCCTATGGAGATGCTGTTGATGGGTATTGGCGGTTGCGCCTCGTTTGATGTGATGAGCATTCTGAATAAGGCGCGCCAGCAGGTGAGCGATTGCCGCTGTGAGTTAACGGCCGAGCGTGCCGATGCGGTACCGGCGGTATTCACCAAAATTCACCTGCACTTTGTGGTCACCGGCACGAAATTAAAAGAGGCACAGGTCTCCCGCGCGGTGGAGCTCTCAGCTACCAAATACTGCTCCGCCTCTATGATGATGGCAGCGGCTGGTGTGGCGGTTAGCCACGACTATGAAGTGATTGATTTGGCCCAATAGCCGCAGCCTGGGCCGGATAGAAGTTCTCTAGCCGGGTAGGACTAAAAACTATAAATAGTAGCTGCTGGTGGTCATCGCCTTGCTCACCAGGCTCATCAGGGATTTTACCGGGCGGGGGAATGGCTGACCGCCGGCCTGCAGGGCACGGTCGCCGTGCTGTTGTTCATCGTCGAGCATCTGTTCGACAATCGCCCGGCTCTTGTCATCGTCCGCTGGCAATTTATCGAGATGGCTCTGCAGGTGCTTGCCCACCTGCTCCTCGGTGGCGGCGACAAAGCCGAGGGAGAGTTTATCACTGACCAAACCAGCGCCGGCGCCCACCGCAAACGAGAGCCCGTACCAGAGCGGGTTTAACAGGCTGGGCCGGCTATCCAACTCCCGCAGGCGCTCTTCGCACCAGGCCAGGTGGTCGAGCTCCTCCAGTGCGGCGCGGTCCATCTCGTCACGCACCTCGGTCAATTTGGCGGTGGCCGCCTGACCCTGATAGAGGCCCTGGGCGCAGACTTCCCCGCAGTGATTCACGCGCATCAACCCCACCGACTGACGTCGCTCCTTCTCACTCAGCTCTGTCTCCAGCAACGGCTCGGCCGGCGAGGCGTGAAACACCGGCTTGTTGCCCGGGGTTAGGGTGCGCAGGGCCCGGTCGGCTTGGCCAATAATCTGATCGACAAGGGAGAGGTGGCGAAAACTCATGGTGTACACTCGTGGCAAAACAGCGGCCTATGCTACGGTAAAAGCATGCGCTTGTTAACCGCCGCGGCCGGCCCGTGTGATGACCAAAAGGAATGGAACAATGGATGATCTGCTCATCGCCCTAACGGCCAACGTTGCCGTGGTGGTGATTGAAACCAACGACGAAAAACACGCCTGTGAACAACTGCTTGATTGTGCTCAGGGGTTGGCCAAGCCCTGCTTTAAGTGGACCGCCAGCGATGGCCTGAAGGGACTGACGCGGGGCTTGCAGATTATTGAACCGGGCCAGCATGTCGAGCCGGAGGCGTTGCTGCGGCATATCAAAGGGGAGCACAAGCCGGGGATCTATGTGCTGTGTGACTTTCACCCCTACCTGCAGGATGGCCCTCTGATTACCCGCCTGGTGAAAGATATCGCCCTCAACCATGACACCATCGGCCATGTGCTGGTGCTGGTCAGCCACCAGTTACAGCTGCCGCCAGAGCTGCTTACCTACAGTATACGGGTGCGGCTGCAGCTGCCGAGTGAGCGCGAGATCTCTGAGATAGTACGCGAGGAGGCCAAGCGTTGGTCCGAGCAGCGCGGGGGCCGGGCCGGCAGCGACCGCGAGGCGTTGCGGCAACTGGTACGGGCGGTGCGTGGGCTCGGCCATCAGGATGTGCGCCGGCTGGTGCGCACTGCCATTTTTGACGACGGTGTTATCGACCACAGCGACCTGCCGGCGGTGAACAAGGCCAAATTTGAGCTGATGAACATGGATGGCATCCTCAGCTATGAATTTGCTGTTGAACAGATGGATCAGGTGGGTGGTTTAACGCACCTGAAGCAGTGGCTGGCCGACCGCCACCAGCCCTTTGTACACGGGGCCGACGACAGTGACCAGCCCAAGGGGATGTTGCTGGTCGGCGTGCAGGGAGCCGGTAAGAGCCTGGCGGCCAAGGCGGTGGCTGGCTGTTGGCAATTGCCGCTGCTGCGGCTTGATTTCGGCGCTCTATACAACAAATTCTTTGGTGAGACCGAGCGCAACCTGCGCCAATCTCTGGCTCAGGCGGAGGTGATGTCGCCCTGCATTTTATGGTTGGATGAGATTGAAAAGGGGCTGGCCACCGGCGACAGTGACAACGGCACCTCCAAGCGGGTGCTGGGCACGCTGCTCACCTGGATGGCGGAGCGCAAGCAGCGGGTGTTTATGGTGGCGACCAGCAACGATATTAGCCGCCTGCCGCCGGAGCTGCTGCGCAAGGGGCGCTTCGATGAGATCTTTTTTGTTGACCTGCCCGATGCCACGGCGCGCCGGTCGATTTTCAATATTCACCTCAACCGCCGGCAGATTTCTACCATCGATTTCGATTTGGATCTATTGGTCGAGGCCAGCGCCGGCTTCAGTGGTGCCGAGATAGAGCAGGCGGTGGTCTCCAGTTTCTTTGCTGCCCGCGCCCAGGAGTTGCAGGTAAGCGACCAGCTGCTGCTCAGCCAGATCTACCAAACACGCCCCCTCTCCGTGGTCATGGCCGAACAGATTACGGCTTTGCGCGCCTGGGCCGATGGTCGCACGGTATTGGCGTGATGGCGGGCCGGAGGGATTACAGAGCTGGCATTAACCCGCTTTCGTAAGCGGGGCTGGTTCGCTAATTGGTGTCTGAAGGGGCGGAGCGCGACGTAGGAGGCGCAAAAGCGTTTGCCAGGGAGGGCAAACGGTTTAATAGACAGAGACGCAGGAAGCGTCGCCGGACGCTTGCGGCCGGGAGTCAGGCGAGCAGCCAGAGGTTTCACACAACATCGCCAGCTGCTCGCCTGGCGTTCATTGGTTTGCCAAGGATGGCAAACCAATGACTAAAAAGCAGCCAACTACGCCTCGCGGGCGATGGCGCGGTAGGCGATATCCTTGCGGTAGAAACAGCCCGGCCAGTCGATCTGGCCGGCCAACTGATAGGCGTTGGCGGCGGCCTCTTTCACCGTACCGCCCAGGGCGGTGGCACAGAGTACCCGGCCGCCATTGGTGGTGACTTCACCCTCGGCGTTGAGCTTGGTGCCGGCGTGGAAGACCTTGGCGCCTGCCTCCTCGAATTGTGGTAAGCCGCTGATGACATCGCCCTTGGCGTAGTTGTCGGGGTAGCCGCCGGCGGCCAGTACCACACCCACCGCCGCGCGCGGATCCCAAGCGGCGGTGGTTTTATCCAACTGGCCATCCAGGGCGGCGTTGCACAGGGCTACCAGGTCCGACTGCAGGCGCAGCATGATGGGCTGGGTTTCCGGGTCGCCAAAGCGGCAGTTGTACTCGATCACCTTGGGGGTGCCATCGGCGGTGATCATCAGGCCGGCGTAGAGAAAGCCGGTGTAGGCGTTGCCCTCGGCGGCCATGCCCTGCACGGTGGGTTCAATCACCTCGGCCATAATGCGCTGAAAGACTGCGTCGGTTACCACCGGTGCCGGTGAGTAGGCACCCATACCGCCGGTGTTGGGGCCGGTGTCGCCATCGCCGACACGTTTGTGATCCTGGCTGGTGGCCATGGGCAGTATGTTTTGGCCATCGACCATGACAATAAAGCTGGCCTCTTCGCCGGCCAGAAACTCCTCAATCACCACCCGGCAGCCGGCGTCGCCAAAGGCGTTGCCCGACAGCATATCGGTGACGGCGGCCTCGGCCTGAGCCAGGGTTTCGGCAACGATAACCCCTTTTCCGGCCGCCAGGCCGTCGGCTTTAACCACGATGGGGGCACCCTGAGCGCGCAGGTAGGCGAGGGCGGGTTCCACTTCGGTAAAGGTCTGGTAGGCGGCGGTGGGAATCTGATGGCGGGCGAGAAAATCTTTGGTGAAGGCCTTGGAGCCTTCCAGTTGCGCAGCGCCTTTACTGGGGCCAAAGCAGCGCAGACCTTCCGCCTGGAAGTAGTCGACCACGCCGTCCACCAGGGGGGCTTCGGGGCCGATGATGGTGAGCGCCACAGCATTGACCTTGGCAAAGTCGGCCAGGGCTTTGAAGTCGCCGACATCAATGGCCACGTTTTGCAGCTTGGGTTCCAAGGCGGTGCCGGCATTGCCGGGGGCGACAAAAACCGTGTCGACAGCGGCTCCCTGGGCCGCTTTCCAGGCCAGGGCATGTTCGCGGCCACCGCTGCCAATGATCAAAATATTCATGGGTCTCCTCACTCTCGCCGGGTTGCAACCGCCTTAGTGGCGGAAGTGGCGCATGCCGGTAAATACCATTGCCATGCCGCTTTCATCGGCGGCGGCAATCACCTCTTCGTCGCGGATGGAGCCGCCGGGCTGAATCACGCAGCTGACACCGGCCGCAGCGGCGTTGTCGATGCCGTCGCGGAAGGGGAAGAAGGCGTCACTGGCCATACAGCTGCCGGCTACTTGCAGGCCGGCGTGCTCGGCCTTGATGACGGCGATACGGGCAGAGTTGACGCGGCTCATCTGGCCGGCGCCGACGCCAATGGTGCGCTGCTCTTTGCCGTAGACAATGGCGTTGGACTTAACCATCTTGGCTACCTTCCAGGTGAACAGAAGGTCGGCAATTTCCGCCTCGGTGGGCTGGCGCTTGGTGACCACTTTCAGGTCGGCGGCTGCCACCATACCCAGGTCGCGCTCCTGTACCAGCAGGCCGCCGTTAACGCGCTTGTAATCGAAGGCTTTCTGGCTGTTGGCAAACTCACCACACACCAGCAGGCGGACATTCTTCTTGGCGGCGATAATCTCGCTGACGCCCTCGGCCACGGTCGGGGCGATGATCACCTCGACAAACTGTTTGTCGACAATGGCTTTGGCGGTGGCAGCGTCGAGAGTGCGGTTAAAGGCAATAATGCCGCCGAAGGCCGACTCCGGATCAGTGGCGAATGCCTGTTCGTAGGCGGTTAACAGGTTATCGCTGCTGGCCACCCCACAGGGGTTGGCGTGCTTAACGATGACGCAGGTGGGGGCGGTGAACAGTTTGACCGTCTCCAGGGCGGCGTCGGTATCGGCGATATTGTTGTAGGAGAGCTCCTTGCCCTGCAGCTGTTTGGCGGTGCTGATGCTGGCCTCGGAGAGATTGCGCTCCACGTAGAAGGCGCTCGCCTGGTGAGGGTTCTCGCCGTAGCGCATATCCTGCTGTTTGTTGAACTGCAGGTTGAAGGTGCGCGGGAAAGGGTCGTTGCCGCCTTCAACCATGGTGCCGAAGTAGTTGGCGATGGCGCCATCGTAGGCGGCGGTGTGCTCGTAGGCCTTGATCGCCAGGTTGAAGCGGGTGGCGCGGCTGGTGGCGCCATTATTGGTTTGCAGTTCGTCGATCAGCTGGCTGTAGTCGCTGGCGTTCACCACGATGTTAACGAAGGCGTGGTTCTTGGCTGCGGCGCGGACCATGGTGGGGCCACCGATATCGATATTCTCGATGGCGTCTTCCAGTGAGCAGTCGGGTTTGGCGACGGTGGCCTCAAACGGGTAGAGGTTGACCACCACCATGTCGATGGCGGCAATGCCGTGCTCGGCCATCACCTGATCGTCCTGGCCGCGACGGGCGAGAATGCCGCCGTGAATCTTCGGGTGCAGGGTCTTAACGCGGCCATCCATCATCTCTGGGAAGCCCGTGTGGTCGGCCACCTCAATCACGTTCAGGCCGTGCTCTTTAAGCAGGCGGTAGGTGCCGCCGGTGGAGAGAATTTCCACCTGCAGGGCGGCCAGGGCCTGGGCAAACTCGACGATGCCGGTCTTGTCGGAAACACTAATCAGTGCGCGTTTAACGGGGATAAGGTCTGTGGTAGCTGTCATGGCAAAAGGTGATGTCTGTCAGTGGAACCGATGGCCATGAACACAGAGTAGAACCGTTTCAGTTCTGCCAGGCTGGCCGTTGTTCAGGTTAAAAGGCTAACGCCGACACCACCAGCAGGTGGGCCAGACGCGGTTTCTCAAACGGGCTACACCCCCGGTTAGCCGAGATACCCAGGCTTTGGCTGGCGGGCGACAGCTGTTTTGTCACACGCGTTAGGGCTGTATCTAACCGGGGTTTGCCACTCACCTGCCCGATGCGTGGCTATGGAGGAGTTATAGTTGACCGTACTGCTTGAGTTTCTTACGCAGGGTGCCGCGGTTCAGGCCCAACACTTCGGCAGCTTTGGTTTGGTTGTGGCGGGTATAGGCCATAACCACTTCCAGCAGCGGGGCTTCCACTTCGGCCATTACCAACTCGTAGACATTGGCAGCCTGCTGGCCATCGAGATGTTTGAAATAGTTCTCGATGGACTCTTTCACGCAGTCGCGCAGAGAAGAGCTGGCCACTTCAGAGGTGGTGGTGAAGCGTTGGCTTTGGGCTTCCTGAGTATTGGTGTCGGTGGTGAATTCCGCGATGGCTGTTTCGATTTGGCTCATGCCGCTATGTCCCCGTTACTGATCAGCTGATCAAACTGAGTTTGAATGCAACTGATTTGGTCGTGTGCGCTGTGTAGTTGATTAAAGTGTGTACGCAGAGCTTCGCCGTTGGTGAAGTTCTGCAAGTACCAACCCACATGTTTGCGGGCGATACGGACCCCTAAATAGTCACCATAAAAGCTGTGTAGCGCTTGCAGGTGCTGGGTCAAAATTGTTTTGATCGTTCCGGGCGATGGCTCCGGCAGGCTCTTGCCTGTGCTCAGGTAGTGGTTGACCTGGGCAAATAACCAGGGCCGTCCCTGGGCGGCGCGTCCGATCATGACGCCTGCCGCATTGGTGTACTCCAACACCTGTTTGGCCTTGGCTGCACTGGTAATGTCGCCGTTGGCGATCACCGGAATAGAGACCTGGCTGACCACCTCGGCGATAGTGTCGTACTCCGCCTCACCCAAAAAGCGGCACTCGCGGCTGCGACCGTGAATAGTCAAAGCGGTGATGCCAAGCTGTTCGGCCATTTGGGCGATGCGCACCGCGTTGCGATTTTGTCTGTCCCAACCGGTGCGAATTTTCAAGGTCACGGGCAGGTTCACTGCGCTGACTACGGCGTCCAAAATCTGGGCCACCTTGTTCTCGTCGCGCAGCAGTGCGGAGCCGGCCGCCTGCTTGCACACCTTCTTCGCCGGGCAGCCCATATTGATGTCGATAATCTGGGCGCCCAGCTTTTCATTCTCCCGCGCAGCGTTGGCCATCTGTTCTGGGTCCGCGCCGGCGATTTGCACGGCGCGCAACCCCGTTTCACCCTGGTGGTTCAGGCGGGTGGATGACTTCTGCGACTGCCAGAGGCGGGTGTCACTGGTGACCATCTCGGATACCGCCAAGCCGGCGCCAAAGTGGCGGCACAACTCGCGGAACGGTCGATCACTGACGCCGGCCATGGGCGCGAGTACCGTCACCTGTTCGAGTTTGTGTGGGCCGATGGTTAACACTGGGGGCACCTTAATGCTGCAATGCTGCGCTTCTTCAGACCTAGCCGTCTGCCATAAAAAGTTACCGCACAACCCGGTGGTTGGTGCGCGAACTGGCGCTGGGGCGGTCCCGAAAAAGGGCGCCTATCATACCCGCTCGAAGAGAAAATGGGAAAGTGGAATTTAAGCTAATTGCTGAATTTTTGTGCCGATGCCGATGTGGACAAAGTGGGCTGCTGTGGTGGGGTTGGTGGTTTGGGGTTGATCGCCTTCGCTGGCTGAATGACGCTGGCGCCGGCGAGCGCGGTTAGTTGTCGTTGGGAATGTAAGCCCGGTAGTTGACCGCGTCCTGCCCTGGATCGGCCAGCTCCAGGCTCAGCTGCACCGGTTGGCCGGAGGGCATCAGCTGAATGCCGGAGAGCTCGCCGCGCAGATACTCCTTGGGGGTGAAGATGCGCTCGGTGACCAGCTTGTCGTTCATATCACTAAAGCGCAAGGCCAGTGTGGGGAAGGGTTGCTCGAACTCAGCGGTGTTGATCAGGATAGCGTCGGCCAGCAGCATGCCTTCGGCATCGGGTTGGCCACGCACCACCAGTGATATGCGTATTTTGCTGGTATCGTGCAGGGTGGGTAGCGTGCAGCCCAACACTGGGCAGGCGATGGCGTACCACTGGCGGTAGGGTTGTGCCCGGCTCCAGGTGTCAAATTTCAGGTAGCCGATTTGGGCTATAAGCAGCAACACCAACAGGGCATTGCCGACAATCCAGCCGGTGCGGATCAGCCAACGCCTTTTGTCGCGCTGCTCAAAAGTGAGCTCGATGGGCTCCGGTTCAAAGGCGTCGAGCAGGGAGTGCTTCTCCTCGCGCTCGGGTACCAGGGTTTCGTCGAGTTCGGAATCATCGAGGTTGTCGAGGTCAAAGGTGGGTTCGCCACTGGTGCTGTCCAGGGCAAATTTGTTCTCGATTGGCGTCGGTTGTTCCACCCGGTCGCTACCGCTGACGAAGTTCTCGAAATCGGTATCAAAGTCGTCGGGCAGGGCATCAAAACTGCCGGTTTGGCGGCCATCAAAACGATTGGCGATCTCCTGCCTTAACTTCTCGTCATCGCTCTCCATGGGGGGAGGGATCAGATCCTCTTCATAGTCGTCTTCGAGCAGCGCCTTGGCCCAGGACTCATCCATCGGCGGGTGGAATTCGTCGTCATCCTCTTCTTCGGGCTGCTTGCGGTTGATCTCAAACAGGGAGCGGCTGTCATCGGTCCAGCTCTCGGCAGTGTACTCTGGCGAGAGGTCATCCAGGCTGAAGGGGTTGTCCTCCTCCTCGGCCGTGAAGGCGGTGGACTTGGTCTTGTCCATGTCGTCACTGATCAGGAAGTCCTCTTCCTCGGCCGACATGGGTTGCGGTTGATTAGCCGACTCTTCGGCCTCTTCGTCAAACAGAAAGCGACTGCTGTTACTCGGCTCGCTGGTGGGCGCCTTTGCTAGGGGGCTGCTGACACGTTCGGCAGGGGCGGGCCTAACCGGTGCCGGGCTTGGTTTTGCTTGGGGCGCTGCCGCGGTGGCCGCGTTGCTGGCGGGCTGTTGGGTTGTGGCTGCCTTCTCGGCGGGACGCTTGCTGGCAGCCGGTGCCGCCTTGCTGGCAGTACGCTTGGCGGTGGTTGGTTGAGACGTGGTTTTAGCAGATTGAATGAGGTTGGAACGGGCGTCAAAAATATGCAGGCAGGAGCCACAGCGAACCACACCCTTGGCGCTATCCAGTTGCGCTGGCGTTACTCGAAACGAGGTTCGACACTTCGGGCAACGAGTAATGGCATGGTTCATTGCACTGGCCTCTCAGGACAGCCGTTGGGTTCAGGGTAATGGATTTGAGGGTGTCGCTCAGGGAATGTTTCGAGTCCTGGCGGCTATTCCTACGCTAATAGCTGTAGATAATTTCGCTAAATGCTTTAAACAATTGTGGCAAAGTCTTGTTATCACAAGAGATTCTAGTGTTTAAACCCAGCGGGGACAATTCCCCAGGGGGTAGTCTCTGCTACTTAAGCCACATTTTTCACATTCTTTTGCGGCCAGTTAGGCGAACCCACTCCTCCTGACTGGCGGGTGGGTCGAAATCGATCCAGGGGCGGTAGGCATCCATAACCGTCTCTGCCTGGCTGGTGAGTACCCCGGACAAGCAGATTTGCCCCTCCGCTCTGACCAGGCCGGCGATGGCGGGGGCCAGTTCAACCAGTGGCCCGGCCAGAATATTGGCCAGTACCAGGTCGCTGGCTTGCAGTTGTGCCTTGGTAGGCAGATAGACCGGAAAAGCGTCTTCTGCCAGGCCATTGCGCACGGCGTTGTCGCGGGTTGCCAGTAGCGCCTGGGGGTCGATATCCACGCCCTGTGCCGACGCCGCACCCAGCAGCAGGGCGGCGATGCCGAGAATGCCCGAGCCGCAGCCGTAGTCGATCACACTCTTGCCGGTGCAGGCCTGCTGATCGAGCCACTGCAGACAGAGGAAGGTGGTGGGGTGGGTGCCGGTACCGAAGGCCAGGCCCGGGTCGAGCATCAGATTGACGGCGGACGGGTCGGGTGGTGCCGTCCAGGAGGGGACAATCCAGAGGCGTTCGCCGCACTGGATGGGGTGGTAGTTCTCCATCCAGGCCCGGCTCCAGTCTTTGTCTTCGAGCTGCTCCCAGCGCCAATGCTCGCCCGCCTGTTGCAGGGCTTGCAGCTGTTTATCGATGGCCTGGGTGTTGATGTCGGCCTCGAACAAACCGATGACCTGGGTGTTGGACCAGAGCGGTGTCTCGCCCAGGCCCGGTTCCAGAATGGGCTCATCGGCGTTGTCCATGAGGGTGACCGAGAGCGCACCCGCTTTTAACAGGGCGGATTCCCAAGTGGCGACCTGGGGGCGCTCGGTGTTGATTTTGAGTTGTAGCCAGGGCATAGATCTACACGCCGGGGGCGGTGTTGGGTGGATGAGCCAGCCCAGTTGGGCTGGCAGAGATCGCTGGGTCGCGCTTATAAGCCCAGTTTTTTCTCCAGGTAGTGGATGTTAACACCACCTTCACGGAAGCCGGAATCGCGTACCAGGTCCTGTTGCAGGGGGATGTTGGTGCGAATGCCGTCAATCACCAGTTCATCCAGCGCCACTCGCATCTTGTTGAGAGCTTCGATGCGGCTGTCGGCGTAGGTGATGATTTTGGCAATCATCGAGTCGTAGTTGGCGGGCACGGTGTAGTTGCTGTAGAGGTGCGAATCGACACGCACGCCCAGCCCGCCTGGGGTGTGGAAGTTTTTCACGGTACCTGGGCAGGGGATGAAGGTTTTCGGGTCCTCGGCGTTGATCCGGCACTCAAAAGCGTGGCCGTGCAGCTTAACATCACTCTGCTTGATGGAGAGCTTCTCACCGGTACAGACGCGAATCTGCTCTTTGATCAGATCGATGCCGGTGACCATCTCGGTGACCGGGTGCTCTACCTGGATGCGGGTGTTCATCTCGATAAAGTAAAAACGGCCATCTTCATAGAGGAACTCGAAGGTGCCGGCACCTTTGTAGCCGATCTCAATACAGGCTTTGGTGCAGGATTCATACACCTCTTGGCGGACTTCATCCGGGATGCCCGGTGCCGGGGCCTCTTCCAACACCTTCTGATGGCGGCGCTGCAGAGAACAGTCGCGGTCGTAGAGGTGGATGGCGTTACCCTGGCCGTCGGCGAGCACCTGAACCTCCACGTGCCGTGGATTCTGCAGGAATTTCTCCATATAGACGGTATCGTCGCCAAAGGCGGCGCCGGCTTCGGCTTTGGTGACGTGAATCGAGTTGAGCAGCGCCGATTCGGTGTGCACCACGCGCATACCGCGGCCACCGCCACCAGCAGCAGCTTTAATAATGACTGGGTAACCGATCTCCCGGGCGATGCGCAGGCACGCCTCTTTATCTTCCGGCAGCGGTCCGTTGGAACCGGGCACGGTTGGTACGCCCGCCTGTTTCATCGCTTTAATGGCTGAGACCTTATCGCCCATCAGCCGGATGACGTCGGCGCTGGGGCCGATAAAGACAAACCCGCTCTTCTGCACCTGTTCGGCAAAGTCGGCGTTTTCGGCCAGGAAGCCGTAGCCGGGGTGGACGCCGGCGGAGTCGGTGATCTCCATGGCGGAGATGATCGCCGGGATGTTCAGATAGCTTTTGTTGGAGGGGTTGGGGCCGATGCAGACCGATTCGTCCGCCAGGCGCACGTGTTTTAGATCCCGGTCGACAGTTGAGTGTACCGCCACCGTCTGAATGCCCAGCTCCTTGCAGGCACGCAGCACCCGCAGCGCAATCTCACCGCGGTTGGCAATAAGAATTTTGTTAATCATTTAAGCCAGCTCCCGAAAGTTGCTTAATGCGTCGCTTAGGTGACTGGCTCAAACAATAGTGACCAGCGGTTGATCGAACTCTACCGGTTCGCCATCTTCCACCAAAATGGCTTCGATAACACCGGATTTGTCGGCTTCGATCTGGTTCATCATTTTCATCGCTTCGACGATACAGATGGTATCGCCCACTTTGACGTGCTGGCCAACGGCCACGAAGGAGGGTGAACCTGGGCTTGGGGCAGCATAGAAGGTACCGACCATCGGTGATTTGACCACGTGGCCGTTAATGGCGGGCGCCGGCGCCGGTGCTTCGGCGGCGGGTGCTGGTGCCGGGGCGGGTGCCGCGGCGGGTGCGGGTGCCGCTACCGGCATGGGCATGGCGGCCATGGCGGCGGTGGCGAAGCTGCTGCCGCGACTGATGCGGACGGACTCTTCGCCTTCCTTGATCTCGATTTCTCCGATATCGGATTCCTCGAGGATTTCAATCAGTTTTTTAATTTTACGAATGTCCATGATGGCTCTCTTTCTTTGTTCTTGACCATGGCGACAATGCCGCCGTTGTGATTAGTTGGTTGTGTTATCGATTGCGCTTAACAGGGCCAATTCGTAGCCCTTGGCGCCTAGCCCACAAATCACGCCGACTGCGATATCCGACAGATAGGAGTGCTGACGAAAAGCTTCCCGTGCGTGTACGTTGGAGATGTGTATTTCGATAAAAGGTATGGCAACGCCACTCAGTGCGTCCCGCAGGGCGATACTGGTGTGGGTATAGGCGCCGGGATTGATCACAATGAAGTCGATGCCATCGGTTCTGGCCTGATGGACCCGGTCGACCAGGGCGCCTTCGGAGTTGCTTTGGAAGTTTTGCAAGCTATGGCCTTGGCTGCTGGCCAGCTGTTCCAGGGACTGATTGATATCGGCCAGGGTGGTGCTGCCGTAAACCTCGGGTTCACGGGTGCCAAGAAGGTTCAAATTGGGACCATGCAGTACCAGGAATGAAGCCATAGGTGAAAATTAGACAGATCAGTAGGGTGGATTGTTTGTAATGGCGGGAGTGTGCCTGAAACTGCCGGCAGTGTCTATGCCTGGATATTTAAAACGTGGTGTTTGCAGCAAATGCCTGCAAGATAGCGAAAGTTAGCGTAATTTTTTGTGGCTATTTGCTTGCTGGAGCTGGTTGATCGCAACGCATTAGTGCCATTTAGGCGCATTTGTCCGCGTGTTAGCCGAGGATAGGGTCAATATCTTACAAAGTCGACTAACGTGCTGTTATTTTCGTTAATTTTCGGCCAATGTGACGCCATCTTTCGAGTTTATGGTGGTGATTACGATCTCTGGTGTGAGTAGCTGTGGCAAAACCACCGCCTGGGCATCGGCGCTGGGTGGGAAATAGAGGTAAAGCGGTACCCCGGAGCGGCCATATTTCTTCAGTAGTTCGGTGATCATCGGGTCGGCGTTGGTCCAGTCGCCCTTTAAACCCTGAATGCCTCGCGCTTGCATGGCAGCGCGCACCCGCTCGGTGCCCAGGGCTACCCGCTCATTGGCCAGGCAGGTTATGCACCAGGAGGCGGTCAGATTAACAAACACCGGCCGCTGCTCCTGGCGTAGGCTGGCCAGTTTCTCCGGTGTGTAGCTCTGCCACAGTGGGTCGGTGGTGGGGGGGTGGTAGCTGAAGGTGCCGATGCCAACCACTATCAGGCAGGCCGCCGCCACACCGCGGCCAAGCCAAAGGCCCTTGCCGTGGTTGGGCAGGTGGCGCAGCAGCCAGGCGGCAAAAGCGATGAGTACCAAGCCGGCGGCTACCCAGAAGAGGTGGTTGCTGTCGGTTTGGTTTGCCACCACCCACAAAAGCCAAACGCAGGAGAGGTAGAGTGGGAAGGCCAGCGCCTGTTTCAGGGTCTCCATCCAGGGGCCGGGTTTGGGTAGAACCTTAGCCAGTTGCGGCAGGTGAGTTAATAGCAGGAAGGGCAGCGCCATGCCAAAACCCAGGGCGGCGAAGATCGACAGAGCGATGACCGTCGGCTGAGTGACGGCATAGCCCAGGGCCGCCCCCATCATTGGTGCCGTACAGGGGCTGGCCACCACCGAGGCCAGGGCACCGGTCATCCAGGAGTGGTGCAGCTGGTTGCCCTGGGTGGCATTTTGGCCGATACCCATCAGGCTGTTGCCCAGGTTAAGCACGCCGGAAAAGCTCAGCCCCATCAGGAAGAAGAGGTAGAGCAGCAGGGTGATCACCGCCGGGGACTGCAGCTGAAAGCCCCAGCCGATGGCTTCGCCACTGGCGCGCAAAATTAACATAACGGTGGCAATGGCCACAAAGGTGGTGACACAGCCGGCGGCGTAGGCCCAACCGTGCAGATGCAGGCGGTGGTTGCTCTGGTGAGAGTTGGCCAGGCTCAGTGCTTTAATGGAGAGCACCGGGAACACACAGGGCATCAGGTTGAGAATGATGCCGCCGAGCATGGCAAACAGCATGCTGGTCAACCAGATGCTGGCTGAAAAGGGGGTGCTGGTGCCGGTGCTTTGGTTGTCACTGCCACCGGCAGGCCCGGCACTGCCGCCACCTGGGGCCGCGGCTGCGTTCTCCAGGATTGGGCTGCTGTCATCACTGACGGTGAAGTACTGCTTGTAGGGCGGATAACAGAGGCCGGCATCGGCACAGCCCTGGGAGGTGACCTCCAGGGTATAAGGGGGGGTGGGCAGGTCACTTAACAGAACCTGGGTCTGGTGGTAGAAGATCTCCACCTCTTCCTGGAAGTAGTCGTCATACTTGCGCTTGCCGGGTTCGAAACTGGCCGGCAGGTTGGTCTGATCAATCTTGAATTTAAACTTGGCCTGGTAGAGGTAGTAACCGGGGGCAATCTGCCAGTCGAGTGCCAGTTTGCCGGCCTCTGGCCGGGTGATCTGTACCCGGTAGGCCTCTTCTACCGGCAGGAAGCTCTCCTCCTGTGGCTCGAGCCCGAGGCTGTTGGCTTGGCTGGAGCCGCCCAGGCCCAAGGTGTCTGCCGCCTGCACGGGGGCGGTGAGGAACAGGGCGGGGAGGCAGAGTATTAGAAGAGGGTGGATCAGGCTGCTGCGCTTCATGGCCAAGTAAAATTTTCCGCGGTTGCTAGGGTGAGTTCTGTCTGTGAAGTTTAGGTCACGCCGGCCGTAGTGGTGGTTTCTATTGTCCGGTATGATTTCCAGCGCACATTTTGACACTAACGAGTGCAATTATGATCACAAAGAGTGGCATTATTGCGGCTGTTTATTCACGTTTTTTTCAAATTGGTTGAATAGAGTGTCAAAGCTAACCAGAAATTTCATAAGTCTAGGAATTTTGTTGCCCTCGCTGGTGTTGCTTACCGGCTGTGGTGCCTCCCTATCTGCCAAAACCAACGCGCCAGCGGTGGTCGAACCCGCGGTGGTTGCGGCACCGCCACCACCGGCGCCGGCCAAGGTCGACCCGCGCGAACGCTTGGTTACCCGCCTGCTGGCCCAGGCGGAGTATGCCCTCTCCCAGGATCAGCTGACCACGCCGGAGTACGACAACGCCGTCGACCGCTATCGAGCGGTGCTGTTGGTGGCGCCCAAGGAGCCGCGCGCTCAAGCCGGGCTGGAGAAGGTGGTGCAGCGTTACTGCCAGATGGCCATGGCCGTAGGCAAGCTGGGCGATTATGGTAAGGCGGCGAGCTTCCTGGCTACCGCCGAGGGTATAGTTGCCGACAGCAACAGTATAGCCAGCACCCGGGCAGCGCTGGTGGAGTTGCGTCGCACCCAGCCGGAAGAAGAGGAAGAGGTGGCGCTGGAGTCCAAAGGCGAGCCGCTCTCGGAGATCAAGCTGCCCACCAAGGCGCTGGCCAATCGCGACCAGACATTAACCAGCTCCCTGGCGCAATTGGCCCAGCGCGTGCAGAAGAGCGATCTGTTTGTTTTGATTGTGTCGCGCACTGATGCCGAGGGGCGCTGGATCTATCAACAGATGAAAGAGGCCGTTCCCGGCTACCGCCTGCGCGGTAACATTCAACTGGGGCGGGAGCCGAAAATAGTCCTGCAGGCACTCTAATTTGCGCCATGGGTGGGTGTTTTGCGGCCAATGGCCGATACTAAAGAGAATTACAGAGCAGGTGGGCGTCAGCCCGGTTTAGGGGAAGGTTATGGTTTTAAACGCCGTCACACGGCCGTGGATCCGATTGCGAGGCTGGTTTCGACGCTGGCGCGAGGAGCGTGAGGATAGTCGCCTCTGGTGGTGGCTATTGTGGTTTCTGCTCATCTACCTGCTGGTGTCCGCCGTGGTCGGTATGTTCTGGAGTGTGGCACCGGATCAGTTCGATGTGGTGGCGCAGACTCAGGCGCGGACCGGTGCCAGCAGCGATGCCCGGCCGGTGACCGGTTCGGTCACCACCGCCACCACCATTCAGCTGGTCGAGACACTGCTCAATAAGCGCGGCGGCTACCTCACCAACGACATCACGCCACCGGGGCTCTGGCTCGATAACCAGCCCAACTGGGAGTACGGTGTGTTGGTACAGGTGCGCGATATGAGCAAGGCGCTGCGCGAATCCTTCAGCCGCTCGCAAACCCAATCCACCGAAGATGAAGATCTGGCCAAGGCCGAGGCGCGTTTTAACTTCGATAACAACAACTGGATGCTGCCCTCCACCGAGTCGCAGTACCAGGAGGGGATCGAATTTCTGGAGGCCTACCTCGATCGTTTGGTGGATGAAGACCAAACCAACGCTCAATTCTATGCCCGGGCCGATAATCTGCGTTATTGGTTGGCGACGGTGGAAACCCGCCTGGGCAGCCTCTCCCAGAAGTTGACCGCCAGTGTCGGTCAGCGGCGCATCAACACCGACCTGGCCGGTGAAAGTGATGCCACCCAGTCAACCGCGGCGCCGAAAGAGATTCTGGTGAAAACCCCCTGGTCTGAAATCGACGATGTCTTCTTTGAAACCCGCGGCAGTGCCTGGGCGCTGCTGCATCTGTTGCGCGCGGTGGAGCAGGATTTTGGGGCGGTGCTCGACAAGAAAAATGCGCGGGTCAGCCTGCAACAGATTATCCGCGAGCTGGAAGCGACCCAGGACTTTATATACAGCCCCATGATTCTTAACGGCGATGGCTTTGGCTTTGTCGCCAACCACTCGCTGGTGATGGCCTCCTACATCAGCCGCGCCAACGCGGCGTTGATCGACCTGCGCACCCTGTTGGAACAGGGTTAAACCTCAGCGGTGAGCGCTTCCAAGCCGGGTGAGATTAGCGGCTTCATCCTCACCCGCCACTGGCACGACCGGGAGCCGGGCGTCGAGCTCGAGTTCTGGCTGTCCACCGACCAGGGTCCCCACCGGGTGACCGTCGCCGAACAGGAGGCGGTCTTCTTTATTCGCCAGGCTGACCTGGCCAAGGTGCAGCCGGTGCTTGGCCTGCAGCGCGGCTGGCGGGTGCAAAATCTCGACCTCTTTAGCCACACCTTCGAGCCGGTGGCGGCGCTCTACTTTAAAAGTTACAAACGTGCCCGCGATGCCGCGCAGCTGTTGCGCCGGCAGATACCGGTGTGGGAGGCCGATATCCGCCCACCGGAGCGCTTTTTGATGGAGCGCTTTATCCACTCGGATGTCACGCTGCTGGGCGAGCCGACCAGCCACCAGGGTTTTCCTCTGCTCACCAATCCTCAGTGGCGCCCGGCCGCGGTGGCGCCCGCTTTTAAGGTGGCGTCGGTGGATATCGAAACCGATATGCAGGCGGCCGAGCTCTACTCCATTGCCGTTTATACCGAAAGTGAAAGGCGGGTGTTTATGGTGGGTGAAGGTGCCGGTGAGGAGGCGTCTGGTGAAGCGTTTGAGCTGCACTTTTGCCCGACCCAGACGGCGTGCCTGCTCGCTTTTTTTGAGTGGCTGCAACGGGCAGACCCGGACATCTTAATCGGCTGGAATTTTATCGGCTTTGACCTGTGGGTGTTGAGCAACCTCTGCCGTCATTTTGGGGTGGACTTCGCCATTGGCCGCCTGGGCCGTGAGCCCAGTTGGCGGGCCGACCCGGACGACCCGGAGAAACGCTATATTTCGATTCCCGGGCGTATTGCCCTGGATGGCATTGAGCTGTTGCGCACCGCCTTTTACCAGTTTGAGAGCTTCGCCCTGGGGGCGGTGGCGAGACAGCTGTTGGGGGCCGATAAACTGCTCTCCGGTGGCGACCGCGGCGAGCAGATCACCGATTGGTTCCACAGCCATAAAGCGCAATTGGCGCGCTACAACCTGAAGGATTGTGAGTTGGTGTGGGAGATCTTTGCCCACACCCAACTGCTGGAGTTCGCCCGTGCCAAGAGCCAGATGACGGGTCTGCCTCTGGACCGCATTGGCGGCTCGGCGGCGGCGTTTGAGTTCTCCTACCTGCCCAGATTGCACCGCAAGGGTTATGTCGCCCCCAATATCGGCGAGAATAAAATCGACCTGGTCAGCCCCGGTGGCTATGTGCTCGACTCCCAGCCGGGGCTGTTTCGCCAGGTGTTGCTGTTCGACTTTAAAAGCCTGTACCCCAGCATTATTCGCAGCTTCAACATCGATCCCTACGCCTTCTGGTACGCCGAGCACCACCAATTGCCGGCCGAGCAGGTGGTGGCGGGCTTTAACGACGCCCGCTTTGCCCGGGAGGAGTCGATTCTGCCGGGGCTGGTGGCCAACCTTTGGCAGCGCCGGGATGAGGCCAAGGCGCACCACAATCAGCCCCTTTCGCAGGCGATAAAAATTATTATGAACGCCTACTACGGCGTGCTGGGCTCGCCCCTGTGCCGCTTTTTCGATCCGCGTGTGGCTAGCTCCATCACCTTGCGTGGCCACCAGATACTGCAGCAGACCCAGGCCTGGTTCGAGCAACAGGGCTATCGGGTGATCTACGGCGACACCGATTCGGTGTTTGTCTGGCTGGGGGATGAGAGCCCGGAGGCCGGGGGCGAGCCGGTTGGTCGAGCCCTGGCGACCGCGTTAAATCAGTACTGGCGCGACTTCCTGCGGGATGAATACGGCCTCAGCTCCTATCTTGAGATTCAGTTCGAGAGTCATTTCAGCCGCTTTTTTATGCCCAAAATTCGCGGCCAGGAGACCGGCAGCAAAAAACGCTACGCCGGCCTGGTGCACACCGCCAATGGTTCCAAGCTGCTGTTTCGCGGCCTGGAGGCGGTGCGTAGCGACTGGACACCGCTGGCGCGGCGTTTTCAGCAATCGCTGTTTGAGCGGGTTTTCCACAACCGTGAGTATCGCGCGTTTATCAGTGCCGAAGTGGAGCAGCTGTTGGCTGGCGAGCTCGATGCGTTGTTGGTCTATCGCAAGCGCCTGCGCCGGCCGTTGGATGACTATGAGGCCATCAGCCCGCCCCATGTGCAGGCGGCCCGCAAGCTGGCGGCGGCCGGCCATAAAATTCGCAAGGGCGACTGGATAGAGTATGTGTGGACTACCCGCGGCCCCGAAGCCACTGCCCTGGCCGAAGGGGCGGCGATCGATTACGAACACTATTTGGAAAAACAGATGGCGCCGGTGGTGGATGGTTTGCTGGCCACGCTCGGCACCAGTTTTCAGGCCATTACCAACCGCCAATTCAAACTCTTTTAGGGAGGGGTGTTGGAAGGCAAGGGGCTGCCGCTATTTTTTGCAGATAAATTTCACGTAGGTGATGCCGGGCGCCAAGGTTAGGCGCCAGGCCAACTCGTCTTTATCGGTGAAGGAGTTATCGCGCAGGTAGAGCGCTTCCATCAGGCTGTCGAGCCAGACATCAAACAGATAAGTCGGCACATTTTTACCCCGCTTGCCGTGGGCCTGGGCGAGTTTTTCCAGCGCCGGCGAGATCTCTTTGGTACGGGAGAAGTCGATCAAGGTCTCCAGTGAGTCGTGCAGCATGGTTTTTTGCGCGCTCATGTTGGTGTGGGCAAAGAGGTTGGCGACCACATCCGACTTGGCCAAAAAAATCCGATAAAAATCTTCGATTAACTCCACGTTGTAACATCCGTGGCCCATTAATTTGTCTACGCTGTCGTTAAAGCGCTGCTCATAGTTGAGATCAGTGCGGGACGTTGACATAGGCATTCTCACTATTTTTGGGTGAACGGAGCGTCAGCGTAGTGTGACTATTGTTGTGCGGCGTCATCGGTTGTGCGACGACGTCGTGCGGCTGTTTTTAGCAAACCGGCTTGTGGTCCGGCATTGAGGGGTTTTACCGAACCTGACCTGAGCTGACAACTAGCAAAAAGTCGTAAAGCTTTACCTGGATATTCGATCCCAGCGCGACAGGCTGGCGCTCTGGCCAGGCCGCAGGCGACTCTACAGTGCCGGCTGCAGTGGCGGGTTAATCGATATCAAGAGGCACGCGGTAATTGGCAATGAATCCCTGCCGGGTTGGCGGGGTGCTGCGCCGCTGGGCAGGATGTTGACGCCATTTATTTAGAGGAGGAGTCGGGTGG
This sequence comes from Halioxenophilus sp. WMMB6, assembly GCF_033283405.1. Classification (NCBI taxonomy): domain Bacteria; kingdom Pseudomonadati; phylum Pseudomonadota; class Gammaproteobacteria; order Alteromonadales; family Alteromonadaceae; genus Halioxenophilus; species Halioxenophilus sp. WMMB6. Next base: position 169,816 of record NZ_JAWMQR010000004.1, on the reverse strand, counting down.
CGACCCCAATAGTACACGCCGGATTGGCGATGATAGCTGTCTCCACGCCCTTTTATTGGCAGCGGCAGTTCAGCCTGAGCAAGTACGGCGCCAGCCTCGCGGCAGCGGCGTTATTGGCCTGCCTGCCCGATTTTGATCTGCTGGTCTCTCTGCTCTGCACTGGTGATATTCGCACCTGGCACTTTGGCATCAGCCACAGCTACCTCTTCGCGCTGGTTACCGCGCTTGTGTGCCGCAGCTGGTTGCCATATGACAAGTGTTGGTGGGTGTTTGGCCTGGTGGCCAGCCACGTGCTGATTGACTCATTGACTGGGGCGGAGCTGGGTTGGCATTCAGCGGTAGAGATTCACCCCTGGTGGCCGCTGCCGGTGGGCGCCCTGCAAGCGCCAGTAACACTCTTTTATGGCGTTTACCACGGCAACTGGCTGGCGCCATACAATATGCAGGTGGTCAGTGGCGACCTGCTCGCCTTTGCGCTGCCAGCCGCCTCGGTGGTGGCGGTGGTGCTGGTTGAGAAACTCAGCGCCCGGGTCTATCGCCAAGGCGGTTAGCGGATTCTTTTTGGGGGTGCTGTTACCACTGCCGCTCGATTACCTCGCCTTCCAGGGTCACCGGGAAGCGCTTGCGCGCCGGCCGGCCCTGGAGGCGGGCGATGGGCAGTTGCAGAATATTGGTGAGCAGCGCGTTGACGATCGCCTTCAGATCCTGATCCGCCTGCTCGAAGGAGGTTTCGGCGATCCGTTGTTTTTGGTTGTCGTCCAGTGGTGACTGCTGCAGCACCTGAATACGCTCAATCAGTGTGGCGGCAACATCCTTACCCTCCACCAGGGCGTGTTCCACCTCTTCGGCGATTTCGTCCAGTAGCCCTAAAGTGACGCCATTGACCAATTGGTAGTGCATTTTCCAAGCCCATTGCCAGGGCGCCCAATAGAGACGGGCGAGGTTGGCGGGGTGCCAGGGCAGGCTGACGTTGATTGCGTTGAAAATCATCGAGGGTGCCTCACGGTTGGGGAGGGTGGTGGCACAGTCTACCATCATCTCTGTGACGGGAAAGTGGTGACTGGGCGGCCAATTCACGGCGGCCAAAACCCCTCATTTCTGGTATGCTTGCCGCTCGCTGCCGCCCTGGGCGGAAATATTTAAATTTGAAGATGGTTGCTACGCCCATGACACAAACACCGGCTCTTGCCCGCGCCAATGGTCACTGTGAACTCTGCTCTGTGGAGGCCGAATTATCCGATTATCCGCTGCCCAACTCCGAGGGTATTGCAGCCGAGGAGGCCAGTGTCGCGCTCTGCGCCACCTGTCTGGAGCAGCTCGACGCCGAGCCACTGGATGATAAATATTGGCTCTGTCTACAAGCCAGTGCCTGGAGCCCCTACGCGGCGGTGCAGGTGTTGGCTCACCGCACCCTGGGTCGCTTGGCGGATCAAACCTGGGCGGTGGATCTGCAGGAGTCGATGTTTATGGAGGAGGATGTCCGCCAGTGGGCCGAGCAGGGGCAGGCTTCTGCCGGTAGTGCCGAAGGCGGTGCCACGGTCGACTGCCATGGTTCGCCGTTGGCCGCCGGTGACACGGTAACGATTATCAAAGATCTGGATGTGAAAGGCGCCAACATGGTGGCCAAGCGCGGCACCGCCGTGCGCAATATCAGCTTGTCGGACAACCCGGAGCATATCGAAGGGCGCGTGAATGGCCAGCGGATTGTACTGCTGACCAAATTCGTTAAAAAATCGAGTTAAGCTGGCGCGGCAGTTTGCCCGACTTGAATTAGCAACTCCTCTGCACATCTGCCGCTCCAAGCTGGTAGATGTGCAACGCCTCTCCAGCCCACCCGCAATCACCTAGCAATCCACTGAATCAATTACACACCTATGGCCCGAATCAACGTCATTTTCGCCCGTTCAAAAAATCACTGTATTGGTAAAGAGGGCTCGCTGCCCTGGCACCTGCCCAAAGAGTATGCCCATTTCAAACGCACGACCCTGGGCCACCCAATCATCATGGGGCGCAAAACCTATGAGGATCACAACTCGGTGTTACCTGGGCGGTTGAATATTGTCATCACCCGCCAGGCGGACTATCAGGCCTTGCCGGGTATTGTTTTGGTGGCAACGCTGGAAGAGGCGATTGAGGTGGCCAAAAAAGAGAGCGATGAGATTTTTATCATCGGTGGTGTGGAGTTCTTCACCCGTGGTTATGCCATCGCCGACCGGGTCTTTGAAACGGTGGTGGATGTCGAGGTTGCAGGCGATGCCTATCTACCCCCTTTCGATTTCAGCCAGTGGCAGACGCAGGTGTTATTGGATAGCGAGCCTGACGAACGCAATGCGCTCCATTTTATTGCCTATGAGCACACCCGCCGGGCCGGTTAGGCGATCAGTTTGCGCGACGCCATAAAGGTCTGTTGAATGATCAGGGCGTCGGTGCTGGCACGGTGTCGCTTGACGTTCAGCTGGTTGATTACGTCCAGCTTGACGCGATCCCAGCAGGCAATCTGCTCGTCGGGCAGCAGCGCCTCAATGGGACTCAGGATGAATTGCATCGGCAGGCCGGCCTGAAAGAAGAGTTTATCCAGCCAGGGTTTATCGACCACCCAGCAATCGGAGTAGGTCTGCTGGCCGGCCAATAACAGATTGAGTTCGTGGGCCACTTCATGGCCGTTATGGCCGCGCTGCTCCAGCAGTGAGCGGCTGATGCCATGCATGGCGGCGGCTTCATTCGACCAGTACTGCCACTCGGGAAAGGGTTTGATCAGGCGTGAGAAGCGGCGGCCATTGGCCAGCACGGCGCCCACCTCAATGGGGTAGCTGTCCGGGCCGAAGCCGGAGGCTTCTATATCGATAATCACCGGTGCAAACATGCCGCTACCCGCCACCCTTTTATAGTTCGTTATTTCCAGTGACGCATCGCAATGCAAATAGCAAACCGATTTATCGCGGTGACGACTATTTTTTCTTTGAGCCGGGGGGGGCGGGCTCTGCCCGTGCACCTCAGTCGTCAATCAAATCGTAATCGCGGGCGAGTATGTCGATAATCTCCTGGCGGGGATTATCGGACAGTTGCAGCGGTTTGCCGGTAATGGCGCTGGCCATGTCGGTATAGGTCTTTGATACCTGGGCAAAGATCTCGGCCGGCAGGCGGGTATTGGCGGCCAAGGCCTCCCGCTCGGGCATACGCTCCTTGTTGAGCAGTACGTCGGCGTCGGGCACTGTGTTCAACAGCGCCTGGCGGAAAAACTCTTTGGAGTTCTCCACTATCTTGCCTGCGTGCAGCGCCTCGCTATCCCACAGACGGGATGAGTCCGGGGTGCCCACCTCGTCCATGTAGATCATCTTCTCTTCGCCGCTGGCGTCTTTCACATAGCCAAACTCAAATTTGGTATCGACAAAGGTCTGGCCGATTTTGGCCAGGGCTTCAGAGATCACGGCAAAGCCCTGGGTTAGCAGGGTTTCGTAGGTGGTGATATCGGCCACGGAGTTAAAGCCGAAGGCGGCGAAATTGGCCTCCAGGTCAGCCCGGCTGATGTTGACGTCGTCGGCCTCCGGTACCCCGGGAATGCCGCGCAGAATCCCCTTGGTGGAGGGGGTGATCAGCAGGTTGGGCAGCAGCTGGTTCTGAGTTAGCCCCTCGGGCAGGCGCTCGCCGCAGAAGCGGCGCTCGCCCTTACTGTAGGCCCGCCACATGGAGCCGGTGATGTACTGCCGGGCAATGGCCTCAATTTTGACGGGCCGCGCTTTTTGCACCACCCAAACCAGGGGGTGGGGGACTTCCAAAATATGGCTGGCGGCGAGCTTGTGCTCGCGAAACAGCTCAAACCAGTGGTTGGCGATGGTGTTCAGCGCCGCCCCTTTGCCCGGTACTCCGTTCAGCCCCCCTTCCGCCTGCCAGACGCAATCAAAGGCCGAGAGCCGATCGCTAATGACCATAATCGCCAGCGGCGTGTTGGCCGGCAGGTCGTAGCCACGCTCGGCAATAATTCGGGCACTGTCAGCCTCGGTCAGCCAATAGACAGATCGCACTTTACCGCTGTGTACGGGAAGTGAGGTTCGAATCGGCAAATCGTCATTGACTGCCAGCACTTGTTGCGCCGAGCTCATTGGAGTTCCTTTGGCTGTGGGTTGGAGGGGCGATTTTAGCAGAAGCGGTTTACTGCAAGCTATGTGGTTTCAAGGCTCTCGATGAGAGTCCTGTCTGGGTGTGTGGATTAAACGGTTAATTGTGGTGCGCCTCGGTGATTGGCACGTTAATCGTGCACCAAAGGGAGCTGTTGGGCTTATCCGGTTAAATTTGCTCACCGCTCAGTAGGTATTGTGATCCGGTTGTCAATAAAAAGTAATGCATCGGTGTTGACTATGGATATTCAATGTATATACTAAATCTATGCGCGGCTACTGAGGTAGATCAAGTGGCCGGTTTTATGGAACACGAGGACTTACCCCCAAAGTGTTTGTTAAGTGATCGGGACCGGCAGACGTCTCTGCATGGTGCCCATTCAACGGGAGTTAAAATAATGAAGAAAGTTGTACAAACACTGTTGGTGGCCTTCACTTTCCTGGGTCTCCAGCAAGTTCAAGCTGATGAAGCCAAAGCCGTAAAAGCGGATTTCTTTAATGTAGCCGATATTGCCACAATTCACGAGGTGGAACCTGCCTACCCGAAATTGGCAATGCGCACCGGCGTTGAAGGTTACGTGATTCTCTCCTATAACCTGGACGCTTCCGGCAAGCCGATTGATATCAAAGTGGTGGAAGAGCACCCCCGTCGTGTCTTTGCCGAAGCAGCCATTCGCGCGCTCAAAGCCTCGCGTTATGAGGTAGTGGATCAAGCTGGCACTGCCTACGTTGTGAAAGGCCTGGCCCGTCGCTACGACTTCCAATTCCCGGAAGAGCTCATGGCCAGAACCGCCCGTCGCTAAACATCGCTGGTAACGCGCCCAATAAAAAACCCGGTTTTAATAACCGGGTTTTTTTTGTCTGTTGCTTGCCGCTAAGCCGTAGTCGGTAGAGATGGGATAGTCAGGATTAGTCCTTGGCTGCGGCCTCAGAGTCCTCCTCGGAACTCTCCACCACAATGGTGTCGGCGTCGTCATCCTCTGATTCAGTGCCACTATCGGGATCGTTCTGCTCGATAAATTCCCGTATAAAGAGACGAATTTCCCGGGCAGCACTGGTGTCCAGGTGTTCGCAAAGGTTGATAAAGCGTTCGCGTTCATCACTGTTGATGCGAATAATCAGCTGGCTGTCTTTCTTTTTGACCTTGTGCTTTTTCTTTGAACTTCCCATCTAAGATCCTTTTTATGCCAGCCAGTTTGAATGGATAGTCGCCCGAAAAACACGTGTATGCGTGGCTGAAAGGCAATGTATATACGCGGGGATTTTAGCGACGCAGCCCAAAAAGGCAAGTTTTGAATAGCCTGCGTCGCTGGTTAATCCACTAAAGTCTAATCGTCCAGTGTACTGATTTTGACCTTCTGTTCCTGCAGTTTGGCCAGTGACGTTTGGTAGTCGGCGAGCTTGGCGCGCTCCTTCTCGACCACATCCGCTGGCGCATTGGCGACAAATTTTTCGTTGCCCAGTTTGCCCTCAATACGGCTGGCCTCTTTGGTCAGGCGGTCAATCTCTTTGCTGAGACGAGCCAACTCGGCCTCTACATCAATCAGCCCAGCCATGGGCACAAACAGCTCCATCTGGCCGGCCAGGCCGGTGGCGCTGGGCGGCAGTTCGGCGTCGGTTGGCAGCCAGGTGATGCTCTCCAGGTTGGCCAGTCTGATCAGGAAGGTTGCGTTGGTGGCCAGGCGTGGCTGATCTCCGGCGTCGGCGCTGCGGGCCAATACCGGGAATTTCTTCGCCGGTGGAATATTCATGGCGCTGCGAATATTGCGCAGGGTGGTGATCACCTCTTTCAGCCACTCGATATCGGCGATCGCCTCTTCATCAATTTTGCCACCGTCGGCCACAGGGTAAGTTGCGTACATGATGGTATCGCCGCTGGCGCCGGCCAGGGCTTTCACCTTCTGCCAGATCTCTTCGGTGATAAATGGCATAAAGGGGTGGGCCAGGCGCAGTGTGGTTTCCAACACCCGTACCAGGGTGCGGCGGGTACCCATTTTTTGCGCGGCGCTGTAGTCATCGCTGTTAAGTACGGGTTTACAGAGCTCCAGGTACCAACTGCAGTACTCGGACCAGACGAAACTGTGCAGTGCCTGCGAGGCGAGGTCGAAACGGTAGGTTTCCAGGCCTTCAATGATGGCTGCTTCCGCCTGTTGCAGGCGGGCGATAATCCAGCGGTCGACCAGGGATAGTTCGTAATCGCTCTCGCCGCTTTCACCGCAGGGCTGACCCTCACAGTTCATTAATACAAAATTGGCGGCGTTCCAGATTTTGTTACAGAAGTTGCGGAAGCCCTCGATACGGCCGACATCGAAATTGATATCGCGACCGGTGGAGGCCAGCGAGTAGTAGGTAAAGCGTAGAGCGTCGGTACCATAGGCGGCAATGCCGTCCTTGAATTCTGCCCGGGTCTGTTTTTCGATTTTGGCTTTCAACTGCGGCTGCATCATGCCGGAGGTGCGTTTGGCCAGCAGTGGTTCCAGCTCGATGCCGTCGATCAGGTCGATGGGGTCGAGCACGTTGCCTTTCGATTTCGACATCTTCTGGCCGTGGCTGTCGCGCACCAGGCCGTGCACGTAAACAGTTTTAAACGGTACCTGCTTCTGGAAGTGCAGCGTCATCATGATCATGCGCGCCACCCAGAAGAAGATGATGTCGAAGCCGGTTACCAGCACCGAGGTGGGGTGGAAGGTTTTCAGCCACTCGGTGGATTCCGGCCAGCCCAGGGTGCCAAAGGTCCACAGGCCGGAGGAGAACCAGGTGTCGAGCACGTCTTCATCCTGGCGCAGGTTGATTTTGGCAGAGAGGCCATGTTTCTGTCGTACGTCGGCTTCATCGCGGCCGACGTAGATATTACCGGCGTCGTCGTACCAGGCGGGAATGCGGTGGCCCCACCAGAGTTGGCGGGAGATGCACCAGTCCTGGATGTCGCGCATCCAGGCGAAGTACATATTTTCGTACTGCTTGGGTACGAATTGAATGTCGCCGGATTCAACCGCTTTGATCGCCTGTTCGGCCAGAGGGGCGGTCTTCACATACCACTGGTCGGTGAGGTAGGGCTCGATAACCACGCCGGTGCGGTCACCACGCGGCACTTTCAGTTTGTGGTCGTCGATCTTCTCCAGGAGACCCAGAGCTTCGAGGTCAGCCACCACCTGTTTGCGGGCGGCGAAACGCTCCTGGCCGCGATATTTTTCCGGCACCTGGTCGTTGAGGTGGGCAGTATCGTCGAAGATATTGATCATGGGCAGCGAGTGGCGCTGGCCCATCTCGTAGTCGTTGAAGTCGTGGGCTGGGGTGATCTTCACGCAGCCGGTGCCGAACTCCGGGTCGACATAGTCGTCGGCGATGATGGGAATTTCGCGGCCGACCAAAGGCAGCAAAATACGTTTGCCGATCAGATCCTGGTAGCGCTCGTCGTTGGGGTTAACGGCGACGGCGGTATCGCCGAGCATGGTTTCCGGGCGGGTGGTGGCCACCACCAGGTAGCGGTCCGGGCCGCCGTCACCATTGGCCAGCGGGTAGCGGAAGTGCCACAGGTGGCCGTTCTCCTCCTCGCTGATTACCTCCAGGTCGGAGACGGCGGTTTTCAATACCGGGTCCCAGTTAACCAGGCGCTTGCCGCGATAGATGAGGCCATCTTCGTGCAGGCGGATAAACACCTCCTGCACGGCTTTATAGAAGCCCTCGTCCATGGTGAAGCGCTCGGTGCTCCAGTCGGGCGAGGCGCCCAGGCGGCGCAGCTGTTGGGTGATCTGTCCGCCGGAGAGCTCCTTCCACTGCCACACGCGCTCGATGAACTTCTCCCGGCCGAGATCGTGGCGGGTTTTGCCCTCGCTGGCCAGCAGTCGTTCCACCACCATCTGGGTGGCGATACCGGCGTGGTCGGTGCCCACCTGCCACAGGGTTTTATCGCCTTTCATGCGGTGGTAGCGAATCAGGGCATCCATGATGGACTCCTGAAACCCGTGCCCCATGTGTAGATAACCGGTGACGTTGGGTGGTGGGATCATGATGCAGTAAGGGTCGCCATCGCCGCGGGGGGCGAAGTAGCCTTTGCTCTCCCACTCGCTGTAGCGGGCCTGCTCAATATCTGCCGGCTGATAGGTTTTCGCCATGGGCGCGTTGGATTCAGGCTCTCGAGATTCGGACATAATAGAGGTGATAGTGCTGGTGGTTGTGGTCTGATTGGGCGTGTGCAAAATCGGGTTAGTTGTTCGCTCGGCCACAGTTTATAGGCCATCGGCGGCGAAAAGCCGGCAATTATACCTTGGCTAGGGCTCGCCTAACAGGCGTTTTAGCTCCATTCGCAGGCGCTGTTCAATTTCCGGAAGATAGCGCTCGACCAGGGAGTCGACCAGGCTCTCGAGCTGTTCTGTGGAGGGCTGCGGTGGGGTGGAACTCTGGCCCGATTTGCTGCTGGGGTGTTCATCAAACAGGGAGGTTTGAATCTCTTTGGCGCCGCGTCGAAAGGCGCTTTTACCCGTACGTGACTGGCCGCGTGCGGCAGTCGATTTTTGGGATGAAGGGTTGGCTGGAGTCACGGGTTTTTCTTTAAACAAACTATCGGTCAACGGACTTTCTTTAAATGGACGGTGGTTAAATGGCCGGCTTTTGCCTGGATGGCTACTGCTTGGGTTATTAATTCTGGCGTTGCTATTTTGAGCTTGGTTATTTTGGGCCTTGTTATTAAGTGGTGGTGCTCCCGTTGCCGCAGGTTGTGGATTATTACCGGGGCTGGCTGTGGCCAGCGGTTTTGCCTGGGGCTTATCAAACAGCGAGGGCGGTGCCGAAGGTTGGGATTTCTCTAGCGAGCGGTGCAGTGCTTCCAGCTCGGCCAGTGCCCGCTGGGTGAACTCAGAAAATTCCAACTGTCGCTGCTTCTGTTCACCCGGCTCGCTGCCGGCTGTTGCCGCTTGCGAATGTTCACCGCCGAGCAGATCGCTAACACTCTTTAATTCAGAGAAAATTATTTTCTCTGTGGAGTCCTGGCGTGACTTCGACGGATCTGACATATCAGTGCATTCCTGCCCATTCAGACGCGGTGACGGGCTACAGTATGCCGGCACTCCCCCCACGCACTCAAGCGTTAAACCGCGGGCATTAGAAAATTGTGCAACCCGACCAATGGGGCTTACACATTGTGTGAGCGAATGGGGTAGCCGCGGGATTTATAAAACTGATAAGCGCTGCGACTCTGCGCCAGGCAGGTCGGCTCCTGAATCACCACTTCCAACAAACGGTGAAAGCGCGAGAAATGTTTTTCGATAATGCCATCGGTTAAGTTGATGATGACATCGTGGCAGTAAGCGGGTGGCTCTGCGGCGCAGATCAGCACCGGGTCGTTGGCTTTGGTGGTGGGCTCGATCACCTGGTGGGCAATAAATGAGACCGGCCGACTGGCCCAGAGCTGTTCGCTTAGTGCGTTGCTTTGGTCGGTGCCGGCCGTGGCGATCACCAGTTGATGATGAGAGGCGAGGATCTTCTCCGCCAGGCGCGCGACAAAAGCCAAACGCGCCTGTGGGTCTGCTTGCGGCAGAATATAAAAATCAATCTGCGTCAACGCGGCGCCTATTTTTTGCCGACTTTGCTGAGCATATATTCCACCAGCAGCGGTACCGGGCGACCCGTGGCGCCTTTCAGGTTGCCGGAGTGCCAGGCGACGCCGGCGATATCCAGGTGTGCCCAGGTGAAGCCCTCCGTAAAGCGGGAGAGGAAACAGGCCGCGGTGATGCTGCCGCCGTGGGGGCCGCCGATGTTGGCGATATCGGCGAAGTTACTGTCGAGCTGTTTTTGGTACTCATCGCCCATGGGCATGTGCCAGGCTTTATCACACACCGCCTGACTCAACTGTGCCAGCTCCCCGGCCATGGCGTCGTCGTTGCTGTAGAGGCCGGACATATGTTTGCCAAGGGCGACGATGCAGGCACCGGTAAGGGTGGCGATGTCGATGATGGATTGAGGTTTGAAGCGTTCGACGTAGGTGAGGGCATCACACAGAATCAGGCGGCCCTCGGCGTCGGTGTTGAGCACTTCGATGGTTTTGCCCGACATGGAGGTGATCACATCACCCGGTTTGGTGGCTTTGCCATTGGGCATGTTTTCCGCGGCGGCGACCACAGCCACTACATTAATGGCCGGTGCCAGGGTCAGCAGAGTTTTCATTGCACCGAAAACGCTGGCCGCACCGCACATATCGAATTTCATCTCATCCATGCCGAGGCCGGGCTTCAGGCTGATGCCGCCGGAGTCGAAGGTGATGCCCTTGCCGACCAGGGCGTGGGGTTTCACGGTTTTGGCTGCGCCCTTGTACTCCATCACAATCAGGTGAGCCTCCTGGTCGCTACCGGCCGCTACCGACAGCAGCGAACCCATACCTAGCTCGCGCATCTCTTTCTCTTTTAAGATTTTTACGCTCAATTTGGGCTGGTTGCGGGCCAGGCTGCGCGCCTGGCTGGCGAGGTAGGCGGGCGTGCAGTAGTTGCCGGGCAGGTTGCCCAGTTCACGGGTGAGGTTCATCCCTTCACCAACGGCGGCACCGTGGCTCAGCCCTTTTTTGGCGGCGGCCAGCAGTTTTTTATCGGCCACAACGTAGTTTACGGCTTTCAGGGCGACGGGTTTGCGCTTCTCGGATTTGGTGGTGTCGTATTGGTACGAGGAGAGGGTGATTTCGCGGGCGACCTGGCTTGCCTGCCAGCTGTCGTCGGCGCCCTTGACGGCGATAGTGTCGAGGGCGATGGCCGCAGTTTTAATCGATTTACTGTACAGCTTGCCGGCAATGTTGCGCGCAACCTTTTGGAATTGATCGCGGCTGAGCGGGCTGGTTTTACCCAGGCCAACCACCAGCAGGCGTTTAACGGAGCCCAGTGCCAGGCCGGGCAGCAGGGTGGTGGCACCCAGGCCGGTTTTAATATCGCCGGCGCGGATCAGTTCGCTGAGCTGGCCCTTGAGCAGTTTATCAACACTGGTAAACGCTGCGTTTTGTTGGTCGCCTTCACTGGCGGCGACAACCAGGCAATCCGCTTTCAATTGCTCAATGGAGGTATCTTTCGCTTGAAAATTCATTCGAGATTCCGCTTGTCTATTCTGGAGGTTTTCGGGAGCTGATCGAGACAAAAACCCTTCTTTAGCCGATAATGCCTAAACTTTTTTGGGGTTGGTTCGTCCTAGTGACCGCTTCCGCCGATACTTGGCTCTCGCCACCGGCAGATGGAGCAGCAGTATACGCGATCCGCGTGAATATGGGCGAATCGAGATTCGCCGGTGTCGGTTCCGCTTAACGGCTAGGGCACAAGAGTCCAATGGCAACGAAACCAGCGGCAAATACCTCAAACTGAAAAGACATTGACCATCGCGCTCGGCGATAACGGGCGCAGACAAGCAGATCGACGCATTTTGATTATCTTCCGTTATTTAACACGTGAAATTCTGACTGGCACCTTTGCAATCAACATCGTCTTGTTGTTTGTCATACTCAGCAGCCGGTTTGGCCGATTTCTCAATGAGGCTGTTTCCGGGCGAATCTCCGCCGACGTTCTCTTTTCTGTTATCGCCCTGCGCATACCGGTGATTTTAGAACTGGTGCTGCCACTCAGTTTTTTTATCGCGCTGCTGTTTGCACTGGGGCGTCTCTACATCGACAGCGAGATCACCGCCCTGAGCAGTTGCGGTTACAGCCGTCGAAAGCTGCTGTGGCATGCCAGTGGCTCGGCCTTTTTTATCGCGGCGCTGGTGGCGCTGCTGAGCCTCTGGTTGAGCCCTTTAAGTCTCGATCAATCCAATTCCATCCTGGAGCGCGAGCGTGCCCGGCATGAGTTTGAAACCCTGAGTCCCGGACAATTTCAGGTGTTGAGCGAAACCGGTTCGGTGATCTACACCGAAGCCATGAGCGCCGATCGCAAGATTTTACAAAACGTCTTTGCCGCCGACCTCAATCTCGGCGATGAGGGGGGCAATCAACGGCCGGTGGTGTTGGTGAAAGCCAGCGCCGGCGAGCAGATCTACGACGACCAATATCAGCGTAAGTATCTGCGCATCAGCGATGGTGTTCGTGTTGAGGGTGAACCCGGCAGCCTGAACTACCGTGTTGTCGAATTTGAGTCCTATGCCCAGCTGTTGGAGGAGGCTCAGATCCGCTACAAGTCGGCTCACGACCGTATGCCCACCCTGGCTTTAATGAAAGAGCAGGATGCTGAGGCGGAAGCGGCCCTGCATTGGCGCTTTAGTATGCCGGTATTGGTTATGGTACTGGTGTTGCTGGGTGTGCCTCTGGCACAGACCGACCCCCGCCGTGGCCGTTACACGAAGATGATTCCAGCGGTGCTTTTGTACATGGGTTATCTGGTGGTGCTCAATGCTACCCGTGGCTCCATTGAGGATGGCGACCTGCCAGCCAATCGGCTCTGGTGGGTGCACGCCGGTGCCATTGTGGTGGGGCTCTTTATTTTCAACAGCGATCTGTTGGGCCGCCTGCTGCTCAGCCGCCGGAGGCAGAACAGCCATGCGTAGGCTCTCCAGTTACATCGGGCGCACAGTAACCAGCACTATTTTGGTGGTGTTGCTGGTCATTGTGGGGTTGGACGCGCTCTTCAGCCTGATCGAAGAGTTCACCGACCTGCGCAACAACTACGACGTGCCCGCCGCCTTCACCTATGTTCTGTTCAGCCTGCCCGGCCGCTTTGTGCTCTATGTGCCCTATGCGGCTCTGGTCGGCTGCCTGATCGGATTGGGGCTGCTGGCCGGCACCAGTGAGCTGGTGGTGATGCGCGCTGCCGGGATCTCCATTTTGCGTATCAGCTGGCTGGTGCTGAAACCGGTGCTCTGGTTTGTGGTGTTGGCGATGGCGCTGGGCGAAGTGGTGACGCCAATCTCCGACCAGATGGCGCTGAGCGGCCGAGCACTGGCGCAAGGGGGGGATCGCGCGCAGGGTTTTGAACAGGGTTTCTGGACCCGGGAAGGGGACGAGTTCATCCATGTCAATGCGGTGTTGGCCAATGGCAAGCTCTACGGCCTGAGCCGCTATCGCTACGATGACAACGGCCAGCTGCGCTCCAGCAGCTTTGCCCGCTCGGCTCTCTACCAAGGGGATCACTGGTTGGAAGAGGATGTGGTGGAAACCGTTATCCGCCCGGAATATACGCAAACCCAGCAGATCACCCTGCGCCCCTGGCAATCCAATCTCAATCCCCAGCTGCTGAAGGTTCTGGTGCTGTCCAGTGATGCCATGGCAGTGCGCGATCTCTACACCTACGCCAATTATCGGCACCAGCAGGGGCTGCAGGAGGATAAGCTGTGGCTCGCCTTCTGGCAGAAAACCCTGCAGCCACTGGCTACCATCAGCTTAGTGTTGGTGGCAATCTCGTTTGTGTTTGGGCCGCTGCGTCAAGTGACCACCGGCTTTCGGGTGTTTGTTGGTGTGATGGTGGGGGTGGCCTTTAAAACCAGCCAGGCGATTCTGGGCCCGGCCAGCCTGGTGTTTGGTTTCTCACCCTTAATTGCGGTGTTGGCGCCTATACTGTTGTGCCTGGGCGCTGGCCTCTGGATGATTACCCGCTATCGCTAACTATTTGCGGTTTTTGGGCAGCAGCAATACTTTGGTTTGGCTGAGCCGGTCGTGCAAGGTGAGGTGGTCTCGGTCCAGCCACTGCCACCAATAGCCAGCCCCCAGTGCGGCAAAGGAGAGGCCGGCCAGTAGGGCGCGGGCGATACAAGCCAGCCAGCTGGGCCGTTGATTATCCATATTCACCAGGCGCAGTCGCCAGGCGCGCATGCCCAGGGTTTGTCCGCCCCGCCGCCAGAAGAAGGCAAAAAAGAGCACCAGTACCGTGATCCAGCCGAGCAGCCCCGGCAGCCCCAACGTGGCTCTCTCCCCCGCCTGCAGTTGATAACCCAAAATCTTCATTTTCAGTGTCAGTGCGATGCTGCCATAGGCCATGCTGACGGCGGCAATCAGTAGGGAATCATAGAGGAGGGCGGCGAGCTTACGCCATAGTGGTGCGTGTGGGTATGGGGATGGTTCGGTCATGAGGACGCCAAGCTAACTAAAATTCGGCGCCTAGATTAGTGCAAGAGGGGCGAGCTTGCTACCCGCTTGATTAGAACTCGTAGGATATCACCACGTTTACCGCGTCACTTTTGAGGCGCATTTTGTAGCGCACCTCATTCAACTGGCCAACGCCATTGCCATCGGGCAGCACACTGGAGCTTTTCAGTCGTTTGCTATGGTAGCTGCTCCAGTAGGCGCGGGCACCGGCTTTGAGTACTTCGGTAAAGATCCGGCTGCCTTTTTCCAGCTCCACATCGTGATATTCGTTGTAGATCCACTGGTGATTGAGTAGCCGTTGAGTGGTGTTGAGCCGGTTGTCGGCAAAGTTGGCGGCGGCTTGGTCGAGATCTTCGTTGTCCAGGCCATAGGCGCTGAAGTGGCGATCCAGTCCTTTACCCAAAATATCGCTCTCGCTGGTGTTGGCGTTGCGGTATATGTAGTCGGGTAAGAATTGCGTGGCCGGCTCATCGGCATGCAGGGGCGAGAACCAGCCGGCGCTACAGAGCGCGAGCAATAGGGTGATCGTCCCTGGTCTCCGACCTATCGAGTTTAGCACTCCGCTGTACTGCATAAATCACCTGCCAACATGGATTAGGTTGTGGGCAAACCACATTTTCATGCAACTTACACTAATCGTCCTACGTACAAGTATGGAATAACTCTACTCCAACTGGCGCGTATTTAAAGGTTGGAGGTTAGACCGTTTTCTTATCAATTTTGTGAAAAAAAATGTGCACACTTAAAAAAAGTGGGGGTATCGCCGGACCTTACAGTGATAACTGGCAGGGGATTGTAAGTTAGTACTTACATGGCGCCGTGCGCCATATCTGTGCGGTGCCGATAAAGTGTGGTGTGGGTCACATTATGGGGAAAGTGAATAAGGATAACAGCCTGCCGCAGGTGGCTGCGGCAGGTGATTGAGCAGACGCTCAGAAGGGGCGTTGGCCAGCCTTAGCTGTTGGCCTGGTAGCGGGCAACGGCGTCTTCCAACTCTTTACGGGCTTCGTCGACATCGCCCCAACCGTCGATTTTTACCCATTTACCAGCTTCCAGATCTTTGTAGTGCTCAAAGAAGTGGGCGATCTGATCCAGAGTCTGTTTGGGCAGGTCATTGATGGATTTAATGTCTTTATATAGAGGGGTGATCTTGTCGTGGGGTACGGCCAGGATTTTGGCGTCTTCGCCAGACTCGTCGGTCATTTTCAATACGCCGATTGGGCGTGAGCGCAGCACCGAGCCCGTCAATACTGGCAGCGGCATAATGACCAGCACGTCGGCGGGGTCGCCATCGCCACACAGGGTGTGGGGAACATAGCCGTAGTTGCAGGGGTAGTGCATGGCGGTGCCCAAAACACGATCCACAAAAATGGCATCGGCGTCTTTGTCGATCTCGTACTTGATGGGATCGGCGTTCATGGGGATTTCAATAACCACATTGATATCGTCGGGCAGGTTTTTGCCAGCGGGGATTTTTTCAAAGCTCATAAAGTGATCCATTGTGAGTGAAGGTGAATACGGGCTGGGACCGCGGGCGATTGCCCTGGATGACCTATGGCTCAAGCGGCACGCGGGCTGCCGACCATTGGCTGCAACTTGATAGTCACCCTGGGGCCCCGAATGGGGCAGGATTCTAACACACTACGATGGCTCGACAACTTTGTCCGCGGTTGCGGCAATTGGCACGTTAAACAGTGAAAGTGTGCCAGTCGTCGCACTGCGTGAATTTTACACGTGGCTAACTGGCGGATGTTGGTTTGTTCGCTAAGCTTAGTTTTATACGATTAAAACTCACAAGGTAGGCAAGTCTCGTCATGGCGGTAGAACTCGACACTTTCGACTCCAAAGCAACGCATGTTGAAAAGCTGCTGAAGTTGTTAGCCCATCGCGGGCGTTTGATGGTGCTCTGTAATCTGATGGAAGGCGAACGCTCGGCGGGCGACCTGGAAGCAGTTGCCAAACTCTCTCAATCGGCGTTGTCCCAACATTTGGCGAAGCTGCGTGAAGAGAAGATTGTAGCTACCCGCCGCGACGCTCAGCGTATCTATTACCGATTGGCTGATCCGCGCACACGCACGGTGTTGGCCTGTTTAACACAGACCTTTGGCAGCGAAATGAACCCCTCGGTGGATCGTCTGCCGGAGATGCCTGTCAACCAGGAGCTCACCAAGTTTTCCGCCTAGGTTGAAGGGCGCAGCATACTCGCTGCAAATAAGAAAAAGGCCGCGCAAGCGGCCTTTTTCGTTTTTAGGGTTGCTCTGTCGCTAGCGGTTGAGCAGCGCGGCCGGTGAATCCAGGGCGCTTTTGTGGGCGTCCAGCAACACTTCGATTTCGTGCTTGGAGCCCAGAGCCACAGCCACACGCTGGTGGATTTTACTGGGTTGAATGTCAAGGATGTTGCCAAAACAGGTGGTGGCTAGGCCGCCGGCCTGCTCCACCAGCAGACTCATGGGGTTGCCTTCGTACATCAGGCGCAGTTTGCCGGGTTTGTCCGGTGAGCGATCGTCCCAGGGGTAGGTGAAGATGCCGCCGCGGGTGAGTACCCGGTGCACATCGGCCACCATGGAGGCGATCCAGCGCATGTTGAAATTCTTACCGCGCACGCCCTGATCGCCGGCCAGAAGATCGGCAATGTACTCCTGCATCTCCGGTGCCCAGAAGCGCTGGTTGGACATGTTGATGGAGAACTCTTTGGTGTCGGCGGGAATGCTCATCTGCTCGTAGGCGAGGGTGAACTGGCCATTGTTGTCGAGCACAAACTGTTGCACGCCCTGGCCGGTGGTCATGCTGAGGGTGGTGGCCGGACCGTACAGCGCGTAGCCGGAAGCCAGTTGCGCCCGCCCCGGTTGCAGGTAGGCTGATTCATCTCCACCGCTTTTGCCGGCCGGCAGCGGCAGTACCGAGAAGATGGTGCCGACACTGACGTTAACATCGATATTGGAGGAGCCGTCGAGCGGGTCGAACAGCACCAGGAAGCGGCCATTGGCGTTGCCGGCCACGGGTAGATCCTCTTCCTCGGAGGCGATACCCGCCACACTGCTGAGGCCGAGTAGTGCCTCTTTCAGCATGTCGTTGGCGATCACGTCCAGCTCTTTCTGGGTTTCACCCTGAACATTGGTATCTTCGGTCACGCCCAAAATGCCGGTTAATGCGCCCAACCGCAGCTTACCGGCGATCTCCTGACAGCAGTTGGTGATGGTTTCTAACAAAACCACCAACTCGGGGTCTACGGCTTGTTGCTTAAGTTGGTCGGTAACATTCGGCATATTGGCTTCCTCTTTCCAATGAATTCAACCTTGAGTATTGGCCGGGTGGGCAAACATCAAACAGCTGGAGGGTGGGCGCAGGTTCACTCATTGAGCCGGTACCCGGGTAACTCTTAGGCTGGCCAGTTTGAATTATTTTGCCGGCCCCGTACAGGGTGGGGGTGGTCAGCGGGCGAAAATGGGGTGGCAGTGAGCTGGGCTCCCGCTGCTTCGCGCCTGTGGTAAGCTTGCCCCGAAAGCGACCCCCGACATTCAGGACAGGATCAATCAATCTATGCACATTCACATTTTGGGGATTTGCGGCACGTTTATGGGTAGCCTGGCACAGCTGGCCAAGGCCCTGGGTCATACGGTGACCGGCAGCGATGCCAATGTCTATCCACCGATGAGCACTCAGCTGGAGGCGGCGGGCATCGGTATTTATGAGGGCTTTGGCGAGGAGCAATTTGCCACCGCCCCCGATCTGGTGGTGATCGGCAATGCCATGAGCCGGGGTAACCCGGCGGTGGAGTATGTGTTGGAACGGGGGCTGCCTTATGTCTCCGGCCCGGAGTGGTTGTGCCGGGAGCTGCTGCCCGGCAAGTGGGTGCTGGCCGCCTCGGGCACCCACGGCAAAACCACCACCGCCAGTATGTTGGCTTGGATTTTAGAGTATGCCGGCTTTGAGCCCGGCTTCTTAATTGGCGGTGTGCCGCGCGATTTTGGCTGCTCGGCCCGCCTGGGCAAGAGCGACTTTTTTGTGGTGGAGGCCGATGAGTACGACACCGCCTTCTTTGATAAGCGCTCCAAATTCCTGCACTACCGCCCACGCACGCTGATCATCAACAACCTTGAGTATGATCACGCCGATATCTTCCCCGATCTGGCCGCCATCCAAACCCAATTTCATCATCTGATCCGTACCGTGCCGGCCGGTGGTTCTATCTTTTATTGGCAGGATGAGGCCGCTGTGGAAGCGGTCTTGGCGCGCGGCTGTTGGAGCCAGCGGGTGGCGCTGGGTATCGATTGGCGAGCGGAGGTGGTCTCTGCCAGTGGTGAGTGCTTTCGGGTATTCCACGGCTCGGAGTTGGTGGGCGAGGTAGCCTGGGAGCAGACCGGCCAACACAATGTCGCCAACGGCCTGGCCGCTATCGCCGCCTGTCACAGTGTTGGTGTGACCGGGGCGGATGCCTGCGCGGCACTGTCGCGGTTCCAGGGGGTGAAGCGACGCATGGAGCTGTTGGCCGATATCGACGGCATTCGCGTATACGACGATTTTGCCCACCACCCCACCGCAATCGCCACCACCCTGGCCGGCCTGCGTGCTCAGGTAGGTGAGGAGCGCATTGTCGCCATCATTGAGCTGCGTTCCAACACCATGAAGGCGGGCGTGCACAATCATGCCCTATGCCAAGCCACCAGCGACGCGGACCTGGTGCTCTGGTCCCAGGCGGCGGCCAACCCGGAGCTGGCTGAAGCCATTCACCAGAGCCCAACGCCTGCCAAATTGTGCGATGGCCCGGAGGCGATCCTCTCGGCTCTGCCGCCGCTGCTGACCGGGCCGGCGCATGTGGTAGTGATGAGTAACGGTGGTTTTGGTGGCATCCACCAGAAGATTGTCGACCTGGTTGGCAACCGGCAGCAGGCCCAGGAGGCGCCGGCGTGAAGCGCAAATCGGTCACCCTGGCGATTACCGGTGCCTCGGGGGCGCCTTATGCTCTGCGTTTAATTGAGTGCCTGTTGGCGGCCAACTGCCAGGTGCTGCTGCTGATCTCGCGCGCGGCGGAGGTGGTTATTCGCCAGGAGACCAGCCTGGCGCTGCCTTCCGGCGACAACGGGCCAGAGCTGCAGCAGGAGTTTTTCAACTGCCACTTTGCCACTAACAGCGAACAGCTGCGGGTCTATGGCCGCGATGACTGGTTTGCACCGGTGGCCTCTGGCTCCAGCGCGCCCCGGGATATGATCATCTGCCCGGCCAGTGGCGGCACCCTCTCGGCTATCGCTTGTGGTGCCAGCAATAACCTGATTGAACGGGCGGCGGATGTGGTGTTGAAGGAGCGGCGCCGGTTGATTCTGGTCACCCGGGAGACCCCGCTCTCCACCATTCACCTGCAAAATATGCTCAGCCTGAGCCAGATGGGGGTGACGCTGTTACCGGCCAGCCCCGGTTTTTATCAACAGCCGCAAACCATTGCTGATCTGATCGACTTCGTTGTCGCCCGCATTCTGGATCAGTTGCAAATAGAGCAGGCGCTGGTGCCACCCTGGGGTGAGGGCCCACCTTAACCAACAGGGCCGCGGTTATAGCTGCAGTAGCAGGTAGCCGATGTAGCCCAGGCAGACCAGCACAATCACTGTACTGATTCCCTTTAACCAAATAGCACTCGGTTTTTCCGGCGCCTCTATGCGGTTGCCGGGTGAGGTCGATTTGCGTCCGGCCGCCAGCTTGGCGCCGCCGGGGTGGACGGTGGTTTTGCGCGCGGTGAGGCCTTTCCGGGCCGTGGGGCCCTGCACAATAAAGCTAAAAGTATCGAAGCGGATGCGGTCACCGGCTTGCAGTTCGGATTTTTGAATGCGGTGTTCATTGAGGAAGGTGCCGTTGGCGGAACCGAGGTCGGTCACCGTCATTACACCGCCTTTGCACTTGAGTTCGGCGTGTTGGCGGGAAAGGTGGTTGCTGGGTAGGGTAATGTCCGCTTCGGTACTGCGGCCAATGATGGTTGATCCTTCCCGCAGGGAATAACGTTTGCCATGCATCCAGCTACCGTCGGCGATTATTTCCCAAGGACCGACGGACTGCTCTCTGTTTTGCAAACCAGGGACTCCTGTAGCTTGGTGGTGTAAGTCGATGGCTATAGTCAGGCGCGGATTGGGGCGCTGGCCCATGAAAAATTCGCGCAACTATAGGTGTTAATTAAGGCGAAAACGCATAAAAAAAGAAGCGATAGATCACGTTTGTAGGGTTTGGTCGGCTGAAACGGGGTCGAACAGCTGATCTGCTTGCTATGCTAGAAAAACTTGAACGAAATGGCCGAATGTTGGCACGTGGGCAGAGTACCCGTGCGCAAACGGCGTCAAAATATCACCAGGTCTTTGTTTTGTAAATTCCATGGTCGACTTGAGCGTAATGCGAAATTTTAAAGGGGTGAAAGTGGTCCACAGCTCGGACCACTTTCGGCTCTATCGGGCAGTGGATGTCGCCTCCGGTGCTGCGCGCTGGGTTTATCAAACCGAGCAGTCAGTCGCTGCCATCATTGATGCCACCGAGCTGGAAAAGCTCAGCCGCTTTCGCCACCCCAACCATATCCCGCTGGTAGAGTTTGGTCTTAATAAGCAGAAACAGGCTTTTTACGTTGTTGAGCAGGTCAGTGGCCAGACCCTCGCCGAGCTAGCTAAGTTGGGCGCACCCTCGGAGCCGGTGTTACTGCAGGTTATGTTGCAACTGTGCCGGGTTCTGCAGGCGGCAAAGAGTAATGGTATCCGCCACTTTTCGCTCAAACCCGCTTTTATCTATGTCACCACTGACAAAGGGCTGGAGTTTGAAGATTGCCAGCCACAATTGCGCCTGACCGGTTTTGGTGAATTTGCCGGCCGCGCCTTCTCCCGCAACCCCGGTAAATTGCAGTCAACGGCACTGCCCGACGTCACCGCTATGGTGCTCTACTGGCTACTGGCCAAGCCGGTGCGTTGGTCGCCGGCGGTGGCAGAGGTGCTTGGCCGTAAGGGCATGAGCGCCGGTTTGGTGAATCTGTTGCGCTGGTGCAGCGAACAGGAGGGCGAACCCTCGGATGAGCTCTGGCAGACCACCGAGCGGCGGATTTTAACACTGCTGGCGGGGCGCCACTGTACAGTGGCGGGGCAGCCGGCCTTTGCCCGCTTGCAGCAAAAATTGCAGAAGCAGCCCGACTGGCGCCTGCTCGATTGCCAGGACTGCCCAGCGATTGATGGCTGGCACTGCCAGCTGTGGGACGAGGGCCAACGCAGTTGGCAGCAGGTGGAGGTTATGCCGGTGGATGTCAATGCCACCCGCCGCTTGCTGGCCACCATTCAATCCCTGCCAGAGGCCCATCCTGGGCTGATCGCATTAACCGATTTCAGTTTAAGCGGTGGTCGTGGTGGCAGCTGCTCCTATTTCAGCTGGTGTGGTGAGCTGCTGGTGCCGCTCACCGAGCGCCTGGCCGAGCCGCTGTCGCTGGCGGCTGCCTGCCAGTTTATGGGGGAGCTCTGCCGATTGCTGCAGGAGCTGATTAACCAGGGGGTTGTTTTCGAACAACTGCAGGCGGAACAGATTTTGGTTGATGCCCATTGGCAGCCAAAAATTCTGCCGGTACAACTACCCGTCTCTACCCCGACGGTGCCAACGGCCGGCCCGGCAGTTGCCGCCAAGCGGGGGGCGGAATCGGTATCGCTACTGCGCAGTCTGGCCGAAATTGCGGTACTGATCACCACCGGTTTCAAGCCCTACTGGCTAAACGGTGAATTGCAAACCAGCGGCCGTTTCAAGTCTCTGCCGCCGGTACTGAAAAACATTATTCAGCAAAGCCTGCAACTGAAGCCCCGGCAAATGCCCAATCTTCAGCAGTGGTTGCAGGTCGCCCAGTCACCGCTTGATGCCGGCGCAGAGCCAGGCAAAACCATGTTCCTGCGCAAACGTAAAGCCAAGAGCAAACGCGATGAGCGCAAAAAGGTTCTGCTCTTTTTACTGCTCATTTTGTTATTTCAAGCCATGGTAAATGCCGGCATTATTGTGATTTTTAAATAGGGTCAGCCGGAGGGGGGAACAATGGCGGGGGCCGAGATTACCATTACCTATTGCACCCAGTGCCGTTGGCTGCTGCGTTCAGCCTGGTTGGCACAGGAACTGCTGACCACCTTTGAGCAGGATTTAGCCGGTGTTACTCTGGCACCGGCGACCGGGGGTGTTTTTCAAATCAGCGTCAATGGTATGATCGTTTGGGAGCGCAAACGGGATGGTGGTTTTCCCGACATTAAAGTGCTCAAACAACGAGTACGCGATATTATTGATCCCGCCCGGGATCTGGGGCATTCAGATACTCACTCCTAGCAAGCTCACCACGTATTAAGGAACTAACGGCGGGCTATCTACGTCCATTCTGATTTTCAATTGTTAAATCACCCGCACTCGCAACCCATACGCTGGCTGCTGCGGGGATTATCTGTTTGCAGGGATGGTTGTGGCTGCGCGCGGTTGGCCCGTAGCTGGCGAAGGTCCTAACTGGAGGCCCCTGATAGTCACTCAAGAGGCCTGACAGCCAATCAGGTTAAAGGGAGTTTGGGGAACGCCCGCAGAGCGGTTAGTATGTGCCCCGCCTTGGCCACCACACTGCCCATAATGTGAAACCAGTGAACCGCGTTCGGCCGCTGGTGCAGGGGCTCTGGTCAGGGTCCCCGCAGAGAGGGGGCTGGCAGCGCCCGCCGCGGAACCGAGAGTTCTGCGCGCTACAAGAATTTTGAGAACAGTATGAACAACGCGTTATTTAAGTTTTACGAAGCCATTGTCATTGATCGACCGCGCCTGACACTCGTTATTGTGGCGCTGGTTGCTCTGCTGATGGCTTTGGGTTTGCCCAAGTTTAAATTGGACGCCTCGGCTGATGCGCTAACCCTGGAGGCCGATCGCGACCTCGATTTTTACCGGGAGATTAGTCAACGCTACCAGACCGGTGACCTGCTGGTAGTAACCTACAATCCCAATGGCGAACTGTTCACCCCGGAGACCTTGTCGCGGATACAAAAACTGCGTGATGAGCTGCTCGAGGTTGATGGTGTCTCCGGTGCGCTCAGTATTCTGGATGTGCCGCTGCTCTATAGCCCGCTGCAATCAGTGAGCGATATTCGCCAAGGTGTGCGCACTCTGGAAAACAGCGACGCCGCCTATGCCGATGCCAAGCAGGAGTTCCTAAACAGCCCGGTCTACAAAAATTTAATTCTCGGCCCCGATGGCGAAACCACGGCCATTGCCCTGCAGCTAGCGGTGGATGAGCAGTACATTGAACTGGTGCGCGCGCGCGATGCTTTGCGTTTAAAGCGCAGGCAGGAGGGGCTGACCAGCGCGGAAGCGGCTCAGCTGGAAGAGCTGGCCAAAACCTTCCGGGATTACCGCACCCTGTCCGAGCAGAAATCTCACGCCCGTGTGGCCGAAGTTCGGGCCATTGCCAATAAGTACAAAGACAACGCGCAGATTTTTATCGGCGGGGTGACCATGGTTACCGCCGATATGATCTCCTTTATTCGCAGCGACCTGGTGGTGTTTGGCTCGGCCATTATTGCCTTTCTGGTGTTGCTGCTGGCGATTATCTTCCGCCGGCCACGGTTTGTGGTGTTACCGTTAATTACCTCCAGCCTGTCGATTCTGTTGATGCTCGGCTTTTTGAGTTGGATCGACTGGCGGCTGACGGTTATCTCCAGCAACTTTGTGGCGCTGTTGTTAATTGTTACGCTGGCGATCACCATCCACCTGGTGGTGCGCTACCGTGAATACCACTCCCACAACCCGGACTGGAGCCAGAAAAAACTGGTTGCCAGTACCGCGCGTATCATGTTTAAGCCCTGCCTCTACACCGTGCTGACCACCATTGTCGCGTTTGCCTCGCTGGTGGTGAGCGGTATTCGGCCGGTGATCGATTTTGGCTGGATGATGACCATCGGGCTGACGCTCAGCTTTGTATTGGTGTTTGTGGTGCTGCCGGCGGGCTTAATGCTGCTGCCCTCTGGTGCCGCCAGGACCGATACCACCACCGATAAACCCTTCACCCTGAAGTTCTCCTGTTTTACCGAAAAACGGGGTAACTGGGTGATCGGCGTCAGCCTGCTGTTGGCGGTGATCAGTGGCATTGGCTTTAGTCGCCTGCAGGTGGATAACCGTTTTATCGACTACTTCCACAAGAGCACAGAAATCTACCAGGGCATGAAGGTGATCGACCAGAATATGGGCGGTACCATCGGCCTGGATATCATTGTTGATGTCGACCCGGAGCTGGCTAATCCGACCGCGGATGCCACCTATACCGACGAAGATGACCCCTTCGCCGAAGCCGACCCCTTCGACCAGCCCGACCCATTTGAGGCGCCGGAGCCACTCACCGAGGCCGACCCCTTCGCCGACGCTGATCCCTTCTCCGAGCACAGCAGCGATACCCAAAGCGCCACCTCTTACTGGTTTACGGTGGCCGGGTTGCGCGACTTGCAGCGTATTCAGGCGTACCTCAACAGTCTGACCGAGATTGGCCGAGTGGACTCCCTGGCGACCTTTTACGAGGTGGCCCGCGACATCAATCACGGTACCTTGAACGATTTCGAATTGGCGGTGGCGCGCAACAGTTTGCCGCTCAAGATCGAAGATATTTTGATTAGCCCCTACCTCGACAGCGAACACGATCAGGCGCGGGTATCCATGCGGGTGAAGGAGACCGATCCCAAGCTCAAGCGCCTGCTGCTGGTTGGTAAAATTCGTGATCACCTGGTAAATGAGCTCGGTTTTAAACCGGAGCAGATCCATTTCACCGGCGCTCTGGTGCTTTACAACAATATGCTGGAGAGTCTGTTCCGCTCACAAATCCTCACCCTGGGGGCGGTGTTTATCGCCATTATGTTGATGTTTATGGTGCTGTTCCGCTCATTGAAGGTGGCTCTGATTGCCATTATTCCCAATGTGCTGGCGGCCATGGTGGTGCTGGGCGGTATGGGGCTGGCCGGGATTTCGCTGGATATGATGACCATTACCATCGCTGCCATTACCGTGGGTATTGGGGTGGATGACACCATCCACTATATCCATCGCTTCCAGGAGGAGATTCGCATCGATGGTGACTACATTGCCGCCATGCACCGCTCCCATGGATCCATCGGCAGTGCCATGTACTACACCTCGGTGACGATCATTGTCGGATTCTCGGTGTTGGCGCTGTCGAAGTTTATTCCATCCATCTACTTTGGCTTGTTGACCGGCCTGGCCATGCTGGCGGCTATTTTGGGTGCATTAACCCTGCTGCCGAAGCTGATATTAATGGCAAAACCTTTTGCTGTGCGCTCCGCCTGACCGTAGACTAAAACGCCTATCAACCACCATTGGCCTGTGGATGTTGGCTGGGTAGTGGGCCTGTAGAGCCGGGGGCCTAGGGTCATGGCTCGACTGGTGGCAGACAAGCCGGCGCAGACTCAGTTTCCGCAATAGCCAAGCCGTGGTTGGATTGGAATTTCTGTTAAGGGCTGATCGGATATGGACTTTTTGTGGATCGCCGTGGCCTTTGCGTGTGGCTTTGTCGCGCGGCAGCTGGGTTTGCCGCCGCTGGTGGGCTATCTGCTGGCCGGCTTTGGGCTGAACGGCGCGGGTATTCAACCATTCAATGGTATCGGCGAGCTGGCCGACCTCGGCATCACGCTGATGCTTTTCACTATCGGCCTTAAACTCAATCTACGCGAACTGACCAAACTGGAAGTGTGGGGTGGCGCTACCCTGCATGGCTTGGTCTGGTGCTTACTGCTGGTGGCCGGTGGGCTGATCTTTATCTGGCTGATGCCGAGTCTCGATGGCCATTGGCAGCAGTTGGCCGCGGTTGCCTTCGCCCTCAGCTTCAGCAGTACCGTCTGTGTGATGAAAATCCTGGAGGACAGCTCCGAGCTGAAAACCCGCCACGGTGATCTGGCCATCGGTGTATTGGTGATTCAGGATATTGTCGCCGTGCTGTTTCTGGTAGCGGCCACCGGCAAAACCCCAAGTGTCTTTGCGCTGGCGCTACCGTTGTTGTGGTTTGTGCGGCCTCTGCTCAAGCATCTGCTCAGCCGCTGTGGCCATGGCGAGTTGCTGGTGCTGGTCGGCTTTATGATTGCCCTGGGTGGCTATGAGCTGTTTCACGCGGTGGATGTCAAGGGGGACTTGGGGGCACTCATTGTTGGCATGATGGTGGCCGGGCTGCCGAAAGCCACCGAGCTTTACAAATCACTGATGAGCCTGAAGGATCTGTTCCTGGTGGGCTTCTTTCTCAACATTGGTTTCAGCGCGCTGCCCACCTGGGATATGTTCGGCTGGGTGGTGCTGTTACTGGCCACGTTGCCGCTTAAATTTCTGCTCTTTTTTGCCATCTTCCTGCTCTTCCAGTTGCGTGCCCGCACCGCGTTTCTGAGTGCTTTGGCGCTGGCCAACTTCAGTGAGTTCGGCCTGATTGTCGCGCATCAGGGCGTGGATCAGGGCTGGCTGCCCGAAAGCGAGATGGTGATCATCGCCCTGGTGGTGGCCATCTCCTTTGTGGTCAGCTCTTTTTTCTACAAGCGGGCCCACTCCATCTACGCCCAGTACAAACACATTCTCTGTCGTTTCGAGCACCCCATGGCGCAGGTCAAGCACGGCTATCAGCAGCCCTATGGCGCCGAGGTACTGATCTGTGGCATGGGCCGGGTGGGGATTGGTGCCTACCATGCATTGGAGCAGCGTATGCACGAGAAGGTGTGGTGTGTGGAGGTGGATGAGATCCGAGCCGCTCAGCAACAACAGATGGGTTATAACGTGGTGCTCGGCGATGCCGACGATATCGACTTTTGGGAGCAGCTGGATGTCTCCAAGGTGCGCCTGATTATGCTCGCCATCCCCTCGATTCAGGAGATGAAAAACATCATTCTACAGCTGCGTCACACGGAGTTTCACGGCCGTATCGCGACAGTGGCCCGCTACGACGATGAGCGCAAAGAGCTGCTCGCCCTGGGGGCGGACGTGGTGTTCAACTACTACGCCGAGGTGGGCGCCGGTTTTGCCGAGGAGTGCGCCCATCTGCTGGTGCCACCGGTTACGGTTGGCGAAGTGGCAGTTCAATCCTGACCTGGGCGCCACCCAAGGCGGATTGGCTGATCTGCAGGGAGCCGCGGTAGCT
Organism: Halioxenophilus sp. WMMB6; assembly: GCF_033283405.1. Taxonomy (NCBI): domain Bacteria; kingdom Pseudomonadati; phylum Pseudomonadota; class Gammaproteobacteria; order Alteromonadales; family Alteromonadaceae; genus Halioxenophilus; species Halioxenophilus sp. WMMB6. The sequence goes on along the minus strand of NZ_JAWMQR010000004.1, from coordinate 142,533 downwards.
GCTTAGAATATCCACCACCACCGCCAGGCCGATGCCCTGACCCACCTGGGCGGTGTCGGCGCGGGCGCCGCGGGTCAGCACCACCTGGCGCAGCTGTTCCGGAATGCCGGGGCCGTCGTCACCAATTTCCAACCACAACAGCTCATCGCTGCCGGCGCTAACGGCAACCCGCTGGTGGCAGTATTTGCAGGCGTTGTCGAGCAGGTTGCCGAGTATCTCCATCAGGTCTCCCTCGTCCCCCCAAAAGCGGCTGTCGGCCGGTAGCTGGCAGTCGAACTGAATCTGTTTGTCGGCGTAGACCTTCTGCAATGCCTTGAGCAGACGCTCGACCACGGCCTGCACCCCCACCGCCTGGCCGGCGAAGGTTGAGGTCTGGCTGACTGAACGCTGCAGCTGGTGGCGGATGATGTCATCCATGCGGCCCACCTGGTCGTGCAGCAGCTCGACCGGCAGAGAGTCGCTCTCCAGATGGCTGCGGATCACCGCCAGCGGGGTCTTCAGGCTGTGCGCCAGATCGGCCAGGGTGTGGCGATAGCGGTCGCGCTGCTCGCGTTCGGCGACCAGCACCTGGTTGAGGTTGGAGATCACCGGTTTGATTTCGGCGGGGTAGTTTTCGCTTAAGGTGAGGTTTTCGCCGCTGTGCAGTTTTTGCAGATCCTGGGCCAGCGACTGCAGTGGCCGCAGCCCCCAACGCTGAATGGTGTACTGCACCACAATCAACAACAGCGTCAGCGAGCCCAGCCAGCGCCAGAGTTGCCGGCGATAGCTCTGCCGCTCGGCGATCTGTGCGGTCTGCTCGTGAAACACCTCAAAGCGGAAATTCTTCTCCCGCCCCTGGGCGGTATCCCAGGCGACATCGAAGCTGAACAGTTTGGTCGCCTGGCCATTAAGCGCCAGCGATTCGTAGTACTCCTGGCCGGTAACCAGGGGCAGGTCATTGGCCGGGGGCAGGGTGGTGGCCAGGGCCGAAGGGGATTGCCAGACGGTGAGATTGCCGTCGAGGATGCGGGCGTAGAGGCCGGAATCGGGCTGGTTGAAGCGCGGCTCCTGCAGGGCGTCAGGCAGCCAGAGGGCGCCATCGAAGATCTCGGCGGCGCCCAACAGCAGGTAGACCTGGGTGCGCAGGCTCTCCTGCTCGGCCACCGCCTGGCTTTGGGCAAAGGAGCGGTCCAGGGCGACGCCGCCAGAGAGCACAAACACCGGCAGCAGCAGCATGGAGGCGAGAATCAGGCGCCCGCTGAGGCTGTCGGTGAAGCGCAGCAGTTGCATGGGCGCGCTCAGGACTGGGTTAAGTTGAAGCGGTAGCCCTGGCCGCGCAGGGTGGTGATGGGCTTCAGGCTGCCTTCCGGATCCAGCTTTTTACGCAGCCGGCCGATGAACACCTCGATGGTGTTGCTGTCGCGGTCGAAGTCTTGGTCGTAGAGGTGCTCGGTCAGTTCGGTTTTGGAGATCACCTTACCGGCGTGGTGCACCAGATACTCCAGGGTGTTGTACTCGAAGCTGGTCAGCTCCAGCGCCTGCCCATCAACGTGCACCACCTTGGCGGCGGTATCGAGAGTGACCGGGCCGAAATTCAGCACCGGGCTGGCGTGGCCCGTGCTTCTGCGGATAAGCGCATTGACCCGCGCGCGCAGCTCTTCATTGTGGAAGGGCTTTACCAGGTAGTCGTCGGCGCCGGCCTCCAGGCCAACTACCTTGTCCTGCCAGTTGTCGCGGGCGGTGAGGATCAGAATCGGGTAGCCAATGCGCTTTTCACGCAGCGCCTTAATCACCTCAATGCCGTCCATTTTCGGCAGACCGAGGTCGATAATCGCCAGGTCGTAGGGGTGTTCGCTGGCCAGGTAGAGCCCTTCGCGGCCATCGCTGGCGCTGTCGACCACATAACCGCCACTGTGCAAATAGTGGCACAGGGTTTTGTTGAGCTCGGGTTCGTCTTCAATGATGAGTAGTCGCACGCTGTTTCCTATCTATCGGAGGTTTTCTATTGACCGCCTCAATTACGCAAGATTTCACCATTGGGACCAACCAAAATATAGGTGACTTTGCCGGAGGGGAGTAACACCTTCACTTGGTGCCCGGACGCCGTTGGTTGTACCCGCAGCACCTTGCCGCCGGAGGCCCGCTTGGCCACGTCGGCGGCCTGCTTGGAGTCGATGCCGCGGCTGGGCGAGCGTTGGTGCAGGTTGAACTCCTGGTTGTTGTCCGAACTGCGGTTGCGCTCGACATCGGCTTTATTGGCGCTGCCGGGTTTGCCTGGGCCGCCAGGCTTACCCTGGCCGCCAGCTTGGGCCCAGCCCGAAAGCGGGCTGCACAGGGCGGCGACGACCAGTAGTAGCCAGAGACGCGCGCGGAGGGAGACTTTGTTGGCTGTGTGTTTCAAAATTTGCATGTTGGCTGATTAAATCTGCTTGTGCGGGGTGGTGCCAGAGCTCGCCACCCGTTTGGATGTGCGGTGCGGATGTCGATTGCCCCTGTTATCCATAATGATTAGGGTTTAAGCTCGTTTAACTCGTGATTTGAGCCATTATCACCGGCTTTGTATGAACCTGCGCTGAAGTATCGGCGTTTTAACCTGACTTGGAAACCCTCGTGTCTGATGCCTTACCTCTGTTTCCCCTGAATACGCTGTTGGTACCAGAGGCCACTCTGCCACTACAGATCTTTGAGCAGCGTTATCTGCGCCTGATCAAACAGTGCCTGCGCGATCAAACCACCTTTGGCGTGGTGCCGATTCGCGATGGTCGGGAGGTCGGTGTGGCAGCCATGATCTACCAGGTGGGGGTGGTGGCGCACATCAGTGACTGGAGTCAGGGAGCCAACGGCCTGCTGCACATAAAAGTGGTTGGAGGGCGCAAGTTCCGGGTGCTGCAAACCAGTGTCGAAGAGGATCAGTTGATGCAGGCCCAGGTGGAGTATCTGCCCGAAGAGTCCACCTATGATATTCCCGATGAGTTCAGTGGTTTGGCAGAGCTCTTTAAAGAGTTGGGTGATCATCCGCAGGTGCAGGCACTGGGCTTGCCGCCCGCGTTGACCGCCAATCAACTGGGCTGGTTTTTGACACAGTTGCTGCCGTTAAGTCGCAGTGAACAGGTGGAGATGCTGGCGATGCAGGAGCCGTTGGTGCGGCTGGAGAAGATCGCCGAATTTGTCGACCGTTTAAGCCGCGAGGGTTAAGCCGTCGGTTGCGGTTGAGCCTCTTTTTTCTGTCCGCGGCCAATGGTTGGGAATTGAGCAAGAAGTCGCTACAATACGCGCCCTTTTCTAGCCGCTGCCGCCTGGGCAGGGGTTGTTGCAGTTGGTAGACGGTGAGCACAGCATGAACAACATTCAAGAGTACATGATATCCCTGGGGCAGAATGCCCGGGCTGCTGCACGCGTAATGGCGTGTGCCACCACCGAACAGAAAAACAATGCGTTGCTGGCCATCGCCGCAGAGCTACAGCAACAGCGCCCGGCGCTGATGGCCGCCAATGAGCAGGATCTGGCCGCCGGTCGTGACAGCGGCCTGGACGCGGCCCTGCTGGACCGCCTGGAACTGACCCCATCGCGTATCGACAGCATGATCGAAGGACTGCAGCAGGTGGCGGCTCTACCCGACCCCTGTGGCGAGATCAGTGACATGCGCTACCGCCCGAGTGGCATCCAGGTGGGCAAGATGCGCGTGCCCTTGGGTGTGGTTGGTATTATTTACGAGTCGCGCCCCAACGTGACCATCGACGCCGCCAGCCTCTGCCTGAAATCCGGCAATGCCACCCTGTTGCGCGGTGGCAAAGAGGCGCTGCACTCCAACCAGGCCATTGCTGCCTGCATCAGTGCCGGCCTCAACCGGGTGGGCCTGCCGGCCACGGCGGTACAGGTGGTGGCCACCACCGACCGCGCCGCTGTCGGCCATATGATCACCATGCCCGAGTATGTCGATGTGATTGTTCCGCGCGGCGGCAAAAGCCTGATCGAGCGTATCAGCAAGGATGCCCGCGTCGCGGTGATCAAACACCTCGATGGTATCTGTCACGTTTATATCGATGACCGGGCCGATACCGAAAAAGCCTTTAATATCGCACTCAATGCCAAAACCCACCGCTATGGCGTCTGCAATGCCATGGAGACTCTACTGGTGCATGCGGCGATCGCCCCGGCGGTATTGCCGCGTCTGGCGGAGGCTTACATAGAGCGCGGGGTCGAGCTGCGCGGCTGTGAGCGAGTGCGCGGCCTGATCGACTGCCAGCCGGCCACCGAGGAGGATTGGTCGACCGAATACCTGGCGCCGGTGTTGTCAATTAAGATCGTCGACGACATGGCTGCGGCCATGGACCACATCGACCGCTACAGCTCAAAACACACCGAGGCGATAGTCACCGAGGATTACACCCGTGCCCGCCAATTCCTGGCCCAGGTGGACTCCAGTTCGGTGATGATCAACGCCTCCACTCGCTTTGCCGATGGATTTGAGTATGGTCTGGGGGCTGAGATCGGTATCTCCACCGATAAGATTCACGCCCGAGGCCCGGTCGGTCTGGAGGGGTTAACCTCGCAAAAATGGATAGTCTTTGGCGATGGCCATATCCGTCGCTAACGGCCGCCTGCCGGTATGGGGCGCGGCTTGAAGCGCCTGGGTTTCTTCGGCGGCACCTTCGATCCTGTCCACATTGCCCATTTGCGCCTGGCTCTGGAACTCAAGGCCTACTGCCAGTTGGATGAGATGCGGCTGCTGCCGGCCCACATCCCACCCCATAAGGGGGTTCCCTCGGCCACGCCCAGCCAGCGGCTGGCGATGTTGCAGCTGGCCATTCAGCACTGCCCGGAGTTGAGCCTCGATACCCGCGAACTGTTGCGCGACTGCCCCTCCTACAGTGTGGAGACTCTAGCGCAGTTGCGTGCCGAGCTGGGGCCGCAGGTCTCCATCAGCCTGGCGGTGGGCGGTGATTCACTGGCCAATCTGCACACCTGGCACCGCTGGCGGGAGTTGTTTCAATACGCGCACCTGATCGTGGCGGTGCGCCCGGGTTACCAGCGCCCGCAGAGCGGCCCGGTGGCGGAACTATTGGCTGACAGCGAGGTAGAGGTGGGGCAGCTGCACCAGGTCAGTCACGGCGGGGTAGTGGTGGCAGAGCTGTCACAGCTGGCGGTCTCCGCCACGGCGATACGCGAGCAGATAGCCAGCGGCTACTCGGCCCAGTTTCTGCTGCCCGATCCCGTTTGGCACTACATTCAGCAACATCGTCTTTACCAACAGGCCGGTGCCGACCAATAAGGTCGGAGCCGGCTTCTATACTGATTAAAATAGCAGCAACGCTTGGCAATCACTGTGAGGATTAATGACCGAACTCGAACAAATCGTCATCAATGCACTGGAAGACCTAAAGGCCAAAGATATCGTCGAAATTGACGTGGCCAATCTCACCGAGATCATGGACAAGCTGGTGATCGCCAGCGGCACCTCCAGCCGGCACGTCAAATCTCTTGCCCAGAATGTCGCCAGCGAGGCCAAGGCCGCCGGCTTTATGCCGTTGGGCATGGAGGGGGAGACCCAGGGCGAGTGGGTGCTGGTCGACTTTGGTGATATCGTCGTGCACGTGATGACGCCGGCTACGCGCAGCTTTTACGACTTGGAAAAACTCTGGTCGGAAGCGCCCAGAACCCGTCTCAATCAAACCGACGAGCCTTAGCAGTCGGCGGTATGCGGGTTAAGTTAATTGCTGTCGGCACCAAAATGCCCGCTTGGGTGGAGCAGGGGTGGATGGAGTATCACAAACGCCTGCCGCGCGAATTCAAACTGGAATTGGTGGAGCTGCCGCTCGGCCAGCGTAGCAAGAGCGCCAGTGTCGAAAAGGCGATGGCGGCCGAAGGCGAGCGCATGCTGGCGGCGATCCCCGACGGCGACTGGGTGGTGGCCTTGGAGGTGGGTGGCCAGAGCTGGAGTACGGAAAAGCTGGCTGCCAATCTGGCCGATTGGCAGATGCAGGGCAAGAACCTGAGCCTGCTGGTGGGCGGCCCCGATGGCCTGGCGCGCGACTGCCTGCAGCGGGCCAACCAGCAGTGGAGTCTGTCGGCGCTGACACTGCCGCATCCCCTGGTACGTGTTGTCCTGGTTGAACAACTCTATCGCGCTGTCAGCATCCTGAATAACCACCCCTACCACAAATGAGTGACATCGCAGCTGTTTTTGTTGTTATTTTCGGGAATCTTGCGCGAATAATGACATCAAAACTTGCATTGGCAGGTGCTTGTCTTATGCTTCACACAAAACTTATTCGGAATACCACAGCGGCCGCAGTTGGGGCTGCTAGCGCCATATCATGAGCGAGCACCAGACACTCAAAGACCACTTCCGCGAGGCGCGAATATTTCGTCATCGGGTGCTCTTCATCGCCGCATTTATGGTGCTTATGTTTCTGGTACTGTTTGGCCAGTTCTACAATCTGCAAGTCCTCCACCACAGCAACTACGTCACCCAATCGGAACGCAATCGCATTCATGTCCGGCCGCTGCCGCCCACGCGCGGGTTGATCTACGATCGCAACGGCCAGTTGCTGGCCGACAACCGCCCCAGTTATACCCTCAATATCATTAAAGAGAGCGTCGATGACCTGGAGCAGTCTCTCGACCTGGTGGCGGAACTGATTGAGGTCAGTGACCTCGACCGGGAGAAGTTTTACCGCCGCCTGAGCCAGCGTCGCCGACCCTACGAGAGCGTGCCCCTGCGCTATCGCTTGAGCGAAGAGGAGATTGCCCGGATTGCCGTCAATGAGTATCGCCTGCCTGGGGTGGAGGTGGAGGCACAGCTGGTGCGCTACTACCCCTTGGCCGATCTCTACTCACACTCGGTGGGTTATGTTGGCCGCATCAATGAGCGCGAACTGACCAGCTTTACGGAAGAGGAGTACCAGCAGTACGCGGGTACCTACACCATTGGCAAGATCGGTCTTGAGCGCCAGTACGAAACCCAGCTGCTGGGCGAGGTGGGTTACCAAAACGTGGAGACCAACGCCCGCGGCCGAGTGCTGCGGGTGGTGGATCAGATCGACCCAAAACCGGGTGAAAACCTGCACCTCTACCTCGACAGCGAGGTGCAAAAGGCGGGGTTGGCGGCGATGGAGGGCCGGCGCGGGGCGATTGTTGCCATAGAGGTGGATACCGGGGGCGTGGTGGCGATGGTGAGCTCCCCGAGCTACAACCCCAACCTGTTTGTTACCGGCATCAGCCATACCGACTACAACGCGCTTACCCAGTCGCGGGATCTGCCGCTCTTTAACCGGGCAATTCAGGGCGAGTACCCACCCGGTTCCACCGTCAAACCGATGATCGCCCTCGGTGGCCTCTACTATCAGGTGATCGACCCCAGTCTAAGTATGTACGACCGCGGCTACTACCAGTTGGAGGGCGAAGAGCGTCGCTATCGCGATTGGAAAAGAGGCGGGCATGGGCAGGTCAATATGCGCACTGCCATTCGGGAGTCCTGCGATACCTATTACTACGAACTGGCCTTCCGCATGGGTATTGATCGGCTGCACACCTTCGGCAGCTTCTTTGGTTTAGGCCGGCCGACCGGCATCGATATTCCCAGCGAGCGCAGTGGCAACTGGCCCTCCCGCGAGTGGAAGCGCCGCGCCCGCGGCCTGCCCTGGTTCCCAGGGGATACCCTCAATGTGGGTATTGGCCAGGGTGATGTGCTGGCCACTCCTCTGCAGTTGGCGGCAATGACCGCCACCATCGCCAACCGCGGCCGCTGGGTCACGCCCCGTCTGGTGCAGGAGCAGCCGGTCGAAGCGCGGCCCTCAGCGTTGCAGGATGTACCCGATGGCCAGTGGGACTTTATCATCGGTGCCATGGAGGATGTGGTTCACCATCCGCGCGGCACAGCCCATCGGGCTGGTGTTGGTTTGCAGTTTCGCATGGCTGGCAAGTCCGGTACGGCGCAGGTGGTAGGCATCGCGCAGGATGAAAAATACGATAGCGACAAGCTCGCCGAGCGGCACCGGGATCACGCCCTGTTTGTCGGTTTCGCGCCGGCGGATGACCCGCAGATTGCCGTGGCTGTGATTGTTGAAAACGGTGAGGGGGGCTCTTCGGAAGGGGCGCCGGTGGTGCGCAAGGTGATTGAGGCCTACCTGCACCAGCAGTCGTTGTTGGCTGCGGCCAGCGCCGATGTGGCCAGCAGTGGAGGTGACGATGTCCGGCGGTGATTTTCTTCGGCGCATGCCCTCCAGCAGCTGGAATTTACGCCGTCAGCAGAATATCTGGGTTCGCCTGCACATCGACCTGCCCCTTCTGTTACTGCTGTTGGTCAGCATGGTGTTTGGTCTGGTGGTACTCTACAGCGCCAGTGGTGGCGATTGGCACTATGTGAAGCGGCAGACCATCTTCTTTCTGCTGGGCTTTGCTCTGATGTTTGCCGTGGCGCAGGTCAATCTGCCGTTTCTGGAGCGGTGGAGCTGGGCGGCCTATTTTGTCGGCCTGGGATTGTTGGCGGCGGTGTTGTTTGTTGGGGTGGGTGCCAAGGGGGCACAGCGTTGGTTGTCGCTCGGTGGCTTTCGCTTTCAGCCGTCGGAAATTATGAAGCTGGCGGTGCCGCTGATGATTGCCGCCTACCTCTCTAAGCGGTTGCTGCCACCCAAATTCAAATACATTGTGGTGGCGCTGCTGCTGGCGCTGGCGCCGGCTTTTCTGATTTTGAAACAGCCCGATTTGGGCACGGCCTTGCTGATTGCTATGTCCGGGTTGGTGGTGCTCTTTTTTGCCGGCCTGCCCTGGCGCTACATTATTACGGCGTTGATATTGGTGGCCGCCAGCGCCTGGCCGGCCTGGCACTTTGTGCTGCACGACTATCAGCGCACGCGCATCCTCACTCTACTAAACCCTGAGGCCGACAAGCTCGGTGCCGGCTGGAATATTATCCAGTCAAAAACCGCTATTGGCTCCGGCGGCTGGTTGGGCAAAGGTTGGCTGAACGGCACCCAGTCCCAGTTGGATTTTCTGCCGGAAAGCCACACTGACTTTATTATTGCGGTGCTGGCGGAAGAGTTTGGTATGCGCGGTTTTCTCTGTCTGTTGCTGCTCTATAGTCTAATTCTGGCTCGTGGCTTAAGCATTGCGGTGCTTTCGCAGCAAACCTTCAGCCGGCTGGTGGCCGGCAGTATCAGCTTTACGCTGTTCGTTTATATCTTCGTCAACATCGGTATGGTCTCGGGACTCTTGCCGGTGGTGGGCGTGCCCTTACCCTTTTTCAGTCATGGCGGCACCGCGCTGCTGACGTTAATGATCAGCTGCGGTCTGTTGATGGCGGTAGCCACCGAGCACAAACGGGTAGGGTTGAATTAATTGGCGTGGGAGTGACAGTGCTGTACAAGGTTAGTGGTTTGTTTAGCAGGGTACGCTTAGGCGTTGTTCTGGTTGTCAGTGGTTTGCCGGGGCTGGGGTTGGCGGGTGACTTTTCCAATCATCCGGAAACCCAAAAATTTATTGGCGAGATGGTCGCCGAACAGCAATTCGATCGGGCGCAACTGCAGGCTTGGTTTGATCAGGTTGAGCGCAAGCAGAGTGTGCTCGATGCCATTGCCCGGCCAGCGGAAAAGGTCAAGCCCTGGAAGGAGTATCGGCAGATTTTTGTTACACCGACCCGCATTAAGCAGGGGGTGGAGTTTTGGCGTAACAATGCCCAGGTGCTGGCCCGTGCCGAGCAGGATTTTGGTGTGCCAAAAGAGATTATCGTTGCGATTCTCGGTGTCGAAACACGTTACGGAGCCCATCGTGGTGGCTACCGGGTGATGGATTCGCTATCGACACTGGCATTTGAATACCCGCCACGGGCGGCATTTTTTCGCAAAGAGTTAAAAGAGTTTCTGTTGCTGGCACGGGAACAGAAAAAGGAGCCCTTAACCCTGATGGGCTCCTACGCTGGGGCCATGGGCTACGGCCAATTTATGCCATCGAGTTACCGCGCTTACGCCTACGATTACGACGGCAATGGCTTTACCGATATCTGGGATAACCCGGAAGATGCTATCGGTTCCGTGGCCAACTATTTCACCCGTCACGGTTGGCAGGGCGGTCAGCCGGTGGTGGCCCGTGTGCGTGTTGCCGGGAACTACAACGCCAATCTGTTAAACGACGAGTTGGAACCGGATCGCACTTTCAGCGATGTTAAAGCCGGTGGTTTTATTCCGTTAGAGGATGCCCACTACCCCGACCCGGTGCGCGTTTTTCAACTCGAAGGCGAACACGGGGCAGAATTCTGGCTGGGCATGCAGAATTTTTATGTGATTACCCGTTATAATCGCTCGTCGATGTACGCTCTGGCGGTTTTTCAACTGGCGCAGGCCGTGGCCCGCGATTACCAAACTGCTGTGGGAGCTCTATAAACGCGCTTCGCGCTTGAACCTAACGGATTCTCTTATTTGGCTATGCAGATCGCTATACGTATTGGGCTGGTGGCGGCGGTGGTAACCCTGGTGGGTTGTGTCAATGTCGGTGGCGGCAGTAGTGGCGATTTTAGTGATCGCTACAGCCAAAAGCACGACAGCTACCCGAGCGAGCCCAAATCGGTCGATCACATCCCCGATGCTGTGCCCATCCCCGAACCGCGCACCGTGGCCGGCAACCGCAGCCCCTATAATGTCAATGGCCAGACCTACCGCGTGCTCGCCAGTGAAGTGGGCTATAGCGAACGCGGCATCGCCAGCTGGTACGGTGAAAAATTTCACGGTCACGCCACCTCCAACGGCGAAATTTATGATATGTACGGCATGACTGCCGCCCATAAAACCCTGCCCATTCCCTCTTATGTTCGCGTCACTAACCTCGATAACCAAAAATCGGTCATCGTGCGGGTCAACGATCGCGGCCCATTCCATTCTGATCGCCTCATCGATTTAACCTACGCGGCGGCGAAGAAATTGGGTTACGTCCAGACCGGAACCGCGCGCGTACAGGTGACCGCCATCGATCCGGTGGCCTGGCAGCGTGAGCACGCCGGGCGGCTGGCGTCGGTGGAGGTAACGACCCGAGCCCCCAGCAACAGTGGTGAAGCGCCGGCACCGGCACCGCTCTATTCTGGTGGTTACTCGCTGCCGGCCAACACGTTTCTGCAAGCCGGTGCATTCAGCTCGGCGCAAGCGGCTCAGGATCTGCGCAACCGCATTGCCAAAATAATTAATTTCCCGGTGCAGGTGAATCCACCCAGTGGCGAAACTCCCCTCTATCGTGTGCGCATTGGTCCGATTGCCGATAATCTTCAGGCCAGCAGTATTCGGGCACTGTTGATTCAACAAAATTTCTCCGCACCACATTTGGTTTACGAATAAGCGCAACCGGGCCTGATTTTTATGGCCTACGGCTGTTATACTCCGGCGCCAACAGCGGTTGGCCGAACTTTCCCACAGATCTGCCTTCAAAACGGAAACCACCCGTTAAACCCATCCAACTAAAAAAGTTCCTATGGTTTTTTTGCACACTCCAAAATACGTTTGCTCGAAATTATTTAGCCTGGCTTGTGTTTTACTGATCTCCCAGTCGGTTTTTTCGGCGCCGGTAATTATTCCGGCACCGCCGCAACTGGCGGCATCAAGTTACATTCTGGTAGATGCCAACACCGGTAAAATTCTGGTGGAGCAGAACTCCCATCAAAAATTGCCACCGGCCAGTCTCACCAAAATGATGACCAGCTACATCGTTTCTGATGAGATTTACAACGATCACATTCAGCCCACCGACATGGTGCCCATCAGCGTCAAGGCCTGGCGTATGGGTGGCTCCAAAATGTTTGTACGCGAAGGCACTGAAGTGCCGGTGGAGGAGCTGCTGCGCGGTGTTATTGTGCAATCGGGTAACGATGCCTCGGTGGCGCTGGCGGAATATGTCGCCGGTAGCGAGTCGGCGTTTGTCGATGTGATGAACCAACAGGCGCAGCTACTGGGTATGAACAGCACCCACTTTAAAAACGCCACCGGCTGGCCGGCTGCCGGCCACGAGACCACCGCCTACGATTTGTCGTTATTGGCACGGGCACTGATCAACGACCATCCGGCACACTATGCCATCTACTCCGAGCATGAGTTCACCTACGGTGCTCCCGGAGAAAAGCCTATTACCCAAATAAACCGCAATGCTCTGCTGTTTCGTGATAAGTCGGTCGACGGTATTAAAACCGGTCACACCGAAGCCGCTGGTTTTTGCCTGGTGGCATCGGCCGTTCGTGATGGCATGCGCTTGATTTCTGTGGTGATGGGCACCAAATCAGATGATGCACGCGCGGAAGAGTCACAAAAGCTGCTGTCGTACGGGTTTCGTTACTACGAAACCGCCAATGCGGTTAAGGCCGGCGACGAGTTGGTTTCGGCCCGGGTTTGGTCGGGTAAGCAAGACCAGGTTGGCCTGGGTGTGAAAAGCGATGTGGCGCTCACCGTACCGCGCGGCAGTACTGAAGAGTTGCAGATCCAGACGCTGGTGGATGGCACTATCAAAGCACCCATTGAGCAGTATCAGCCGCTGGGTAAGGTAGTGGTCAGCCTGGATGGTGAAGTCCTGGCGGAACAACCGTTGCTGGCCTTGGAGCCGGTTGCTCAAGCAGGCTTCTTTGCCCGTCTGTGGGATGCCATCAAACTCTTCTTCCTTGGCTTCTTCTCCAGTTAATTTGAGGGGTGACGCATGGCTGACGACCAGGAAAAATCGGCAAAAATTGAATTTCCCTGCCCCAATTACCCGATCAAGGTGTTAGGCGATGCTGGGGATTCGCTGCATACACTGGTGGTGGAGGTGTTCCATCGCCATGCGCCCGGTTTTGATGCCAGCGCCATCACCATCCGCGACAGCGCCAAGGGTACCTTCCAATCACTCACGGTCACCATTGAGGCGACCGGAGTCGAGCAACTGCAAGCAATCTTCGACGATCTGAAAGCCAGCAAGCTGGTGAAAATGGTGCTGTAGTTGGCCGAGATAGTTGTCCGTCACCTCGGGCTGGTGGATTACCAGCAGTGCTGGACCGAGATGACCGCCTTCACCAATCAGCGGACTCCCCAAACACCAGACGAACTCTGGGTGGTGCAGCACCCACCGGTATTCACCCAGGGCCAGGCGGGCAAGCCCGAGCACCTGTTGAACCCTGGTGCTATCCCCGTTATTCAAACTGACCGCGGTGGCCAGGTGACCTACCACGGCCCGGGGCAGGTGGTGCTCTACCCACTGCTCGACCTGCGCCGGCTGCACCTGGGGGTGCGGGAGCTGGTCACGGCCATCGAACAGGCCATCATCGACTACCTGGCGACACTGGCCATCAGTGCCTACGCCAAGCGCGAAGCGCCGGGTGTTTATGTGCTGCGCCAGGGGCTGGAGCACAAGATCGCCTCCCTCGGCCTGAGGGTTCGGCGCGGCTGCAGTTTCCATGGCCTGGCTTTGAATGTGGCCATGGATTTAACCCCGTTTGGCCTGATTAACCCGTGCGGCTACGCCGGCTTGGCAGTAACCCAGGTTCGCGACTGCCTGGCGCCGGAAGCCTGCCCTGGCCTGGCCGAGGTGGAAACTGAACTCAGCCGCAGCCTTTTGGGCAAATTGGGGTACAATACGCCGTTTATTCAGGACTCCACGCAGCATCTGTGAGGCAATATGACCACTAAACCCGAAATCGAACCCGTCAAGCGTACTGAACGCCACCGTCAGGGGGAGAAGCTGCGCAATGCTGACAAGGTCGAGCGCATTCCCGTGAAGGTGATCGAATCCGATCAGCTGCAGCGCAAACCCGACTGGATCCGGGTGCGTATGCCGGCCTCGCCGGAAGTGGATCGTATTAAAAAGATTCTGCGCAAGAACGGCCTCTCCAGTGTTTGTGAAGAGGCGACCTGTCCAAATCTGGGTGAGTGCTTCAGTGGCGGCACCGCCACCTTTATGATCATGGGTGACATCTGTACCCGTCGCTGCCCGTTCTGCGATGTTGGCCACGGCAAGCCCAACCCCTTGGACGCCAAAGAGCCGCGCCACCTGGCCGAGGCCATCGCCGAGATGCGCCTGAAATATGTGGTGATCACCTCGGTCGACCGCGACGACCTGCGCGATGGTGGAGCTGCCCACTTTGCCGACTGTATTCGCGAATCGCGCAGCCTGCTGCCGAGCCTGCAGATTGAGATTCTCACCCCGGACTTCCGCGGTCGCAAAGAGATTGCGCTGGATATCCTCGCCACCGAGGCACCGGATGTGTTCAACCACAATCTGGAGACGGTGCCCCGTTTGTACCGCCAGGCTCGCCCAGGTGCCAACTATCAGTGGTCGTTGGCGCTGCTGAAAGAGTACAAGGCGCGCCGCCCTGACGTTAAAACCAAATCGGGTTTGATGGTGGGGTTGGGCGAGACCAAAGAGGAGATCTTCGAGGTGATGGCCGATATGCGTGCCCACGACATCGATATGATCACCATTGGCCAGTATCTACAGCCCTCCAAAAACCACCTGCCGGTGAGCCGCTACGTAACCCCGGCGGAGTTCGATGAGTACACCGCCAGGGCCAAGGCGCTGGGCTTTTTGCATGCCGCCTGTGGGCCGTTGGTGCGCTCCTCCTACCACGCCGACAAACAGGCGCACGGCGAGTCCTTCTAAGCCCAACCGAGTAGGGTTAGTGATCTGCCGCTGTCCCAGGGTGACCCGGCCATGAGGTTTTGGGCAGCGGTGCCACGCCTGTTGTTGCCCGCCATCGCCGGTTTGCTGGCCGGCTGCCCGGCGCCAGCGCCGGAACAGGCCCTGGTGAGCGACTACCGGGTGCGCCTGGCGCACGTGTTGGATGTTGCCACCCCCGACCTGGCCCAGGAGGCCGCCAGCGCCTACCCGAGCCGACGCGAGCTCACCCTGAGCCAGCAACCCATAAAGATCGACCTGCTCGAGTTCCTGCGGTTGAGCCCTTGCCAGGTGCAGCGTCTGATCGGTGAGCGCAATGCCAGCCTTGGTCATGTTATGCCACCCTCCCAGCAGTGGCTCTATGAGAGCAAATTCATCATTGCCGGCCGCCACTGTCTGGCCCAGCTGTTGCGCAACCCGGATGCCGTGGAGTTGCAGAACACTCTGCAGCAGGCGCTGGCGGTGAAACAGGCGGAACGGGGGCGGGTCGCCTGGAATGCGGTCTTTGCCAGCCAGGAGTTTCAATCGCTGTTCTCCCTCTCTGGCCAGCCGCTGGCCCTGGATCAGCCGCCACCCAGCGCTCTGTTCGAGGCGCTGGCACAGTTGCAGTGGCAGATTAAGCGCTGGCAGACGGCGGATGTTCCACCGAGTGACGATATCGAAAAGCTCTATCAGGTGATTGGTGCCGACAACTGGTATGGCCAGCTGATGGCCTCGTTGGTGTTGCTGAATAACGAGCTGGAGGCGCTGGTGGCGATTCAGACTGAGCGGCTCGCGGGCCGGCCGCTCTGTTTTGGCGGGCGCAGTAACCGCGAGGCAGAGGCGATGCAGAATGTGTTCATGACCTTCTATATTGGCGCTATTCAGCCCTATCTGGCGCGGGTGTACCAGCAGGGTGAGGTTGCTGTCCGGCAGCTCAATCAGTTGCGTGACTTGGTGCAACCACCAGCCGAGGTCGAACTGGCGGACTTTGACAGTTATTGGCTGATTACCTGGGATAACTCAGTGGAGACCAGCCTCTGGGGTCGCTACAACTGGTTGCTGGATCGCCACACCCGGCTTTGGCAGGAGCAGTTGAGTCAGTGTGGTCTTATGCCGCGTGGCTAGGATTTTCGCGAAAATTGGCCAAGGTGTTGGTAATAAGAAATAAGGCTGACCGATCGGTCTGGCTTTCACAGCGCCTGCCACAAATTACATAGACACTTTTCAGAATTTGCTGTAAAAAATGTCACTTCAATCACTATGACCTAGTGCTCAAATAAGGAAATTCCGAGCTGAAATGCCGCTGATTCTTTGATAAATCATCAGGTGGCGGTGCCAGATGGCCACATTTCAGGTAAATGGCTTGCGATTATGGCAATTTACCCAGCTCGCATGGTCAGGAATGCTAAGTATGATCCCCCTTTCTAATGTACTGGCTGAGGAGACCAGCCCGTACCTGCTTCAGCACAAAGATAACCCCGTTAACTGGCAGACCTGGTGTCCTCAGGTGCTGGAGGCGGCGGCTATTGCTGATAAGCCCATTTTTCTCTCCATTGGCTACAGCACCAACCACTGGTGCAAAGTAATGGCCGTGGAGACCTTCTGCCATCCGCAGGTGGTGGCCGACCTCAACGAGCACTTTGTCTGTATCAAGGTCGACCGGGAGGAGCGCCCCGATCTTGACGACATCTACCAAACCGGTCACCAGCTGCTGTGTGGCCAGGCCGGTGCCTGGCCGCTGTCGGTATTTCTGTGCCCGCACAGCCATCTGCCGTTTGTGGAGGGCACTTACTATCCGCCGGAGTCCAACAGCGTGCAGTTGGGCTTTATCGATCTGATCGACCGGGTGCTGAACTTCTACCATGGAGACCGCGCCCAATTCGAAACCATGATTGAGCAGGTACGGCTTGGCTTTCAGCAGTTGGATGCGCCACTCGCCGTTGCCGACGAGATGCGCTCCTTGCATCTGGCGCCACTGAAGCAGTCGGTGAAAAACCTGCTCAACACCGCCGACCGTCAATACGGCGGCTTTGGCCATGCGCCTAAATTTGCATTGCCTTTCCAGTTGCAAAGGCTGTTGATCGCCAGCCGTGAGTCCACCGCGTTGGCCACTCGGGCCAAGCAACACCTCCACCTGACCTTAATGATGATGTCCCGTGGCGGCATTCGCGACCTCGTTGGTGGCGGCTTTTTCCGCTACTCCACCGATAGTCAATGGTCGATACCGCATTTCGAAAAGATGCTGTACGACAACGCCTGTCTGCTCGCCATCTACGCCGAGGCCTCCAAGGCGATAAAGTCATCCCTGTTTGCCAAAACGGCGCGGGGTATTGCCCAGTGGGTCTGCTCGGAGATGAGCAATGGCGAAGGCGCGTTTTACAGCTCGCTGGATTCCGACAACGCCTTTGGAGAGGGTGCTTACTACTGTTGGCAGACAGAAGAGCTGCGCACGCTGCTGACCGAGCGCGAGTATGAGGTGATGTCGATTCTCTGCCGCTGGCAGGGTATGCCTAACTTCTATGGGCTATGGCACATTCAGGTGGTTGGCCGGGTTTCGGATGTGGTGGAGGAGCTTGGCTTGAGTGCCCAGGAGGTCAACGCGGCCTACCGCAGTGGTATCGCTAAACTCACAACCCAGCGTCGCCACCGTCTGCGTCCGGCCCGCGACGACAAAATTTTAAGCTCCAGCAATGCCCTGGTTGTGCGCGGATTGGCGATTGCCGGCCGTATTCTGGAAGACCCGTTGATGGTGAGCGCAGCGCTGCGTTGTATCGACTTCCTCTCCTACCACCTCTGGCACCAGGGTCGCCTCTACGCCACCTGGCGGGATGGGCAAGTGAAGGTACTTGGCTTCCTGGATGACTACGCCTTTATGATGGATGCCTTGTTAGAGTGTTTGGAGTCCCAGTGGCGGGATCAGGATTTCAAACTGTTGGTCGAGATTGCCGACACCACACTGGAACTGTTTGACGACCCGGAGGCGGGTGGACTCTTCTTCACCAGCAGTGAGCACGAACAGCTGATTCACCGTGCTAAGCCGCTCTATGATCGGGTAACACCTTCCGGTAATGGCGTTGCTGCCAAAGCGCTGGCCCGTCTTGGCCACCTGGCCTCGGAGGAGAAATACACTCAAGCGGCGCGACGAATCGTGGAGGCGCTCTGGCCATCGGTAGAGGCACAACCGGAGCTGCACGACAGCCTGCTACAGGCCGTTGAGGAGCTGCACCACCCGATACAGGTGATGGTAACTGGCCAGGAGGCTGCCCAGTGGCGTACCAAATTGGTCGATCGGTTCGTCAATCGGGTGCACTGCTACGCGGTTCTCGATGAACCAGATGACCAGGATGAGGAGTTCCTCGAGACGAGAGCTCTGCTGTGTGTGGGCGTGGAGCAGTCTGAATACGACGATATCAGCGTGCTCTTCTCAGCCATCGATGTGGCGCTGGTGGCACAGCCGGTGACTACCGGTGATCTCGCGCAATAAGCTGGCAGGAGCCTTTAAGCTTAGGTGCCGCCCTTCACTGAGCCCAGAGTTAACAGTCGCTCTGGGTAATCGGTAAACAGAGCATCGGCGCCAAGTTCCATTAACGCCTGCATATCCTGCGGGTGGTTCACTGTGTAAACCCATACCTCTATGCCGTGTTGATGGCAGTCGTCGATCAGCGCCTTGCTGACAAATTCTAGACTGATTCCCAGTACCGTCGCCGCTAGTGGCCGGCAGAGTGCGCTGTAGTCCAGGGGGATGCCGCAGATCAATACCCCGCGGGGTACCTGTGGCAGCTGTTCCTGGCAGAGCCGAATCTGGTGTTGATCGAAGCTCGATAAAAGGAAGTGCGCAGGGGTGAGCTGCCCCTGTGCAAAATAGGCTGCCAGCAGCTCGCAGGTAGGATGCGCCGTGCCGGGACCTTTCAGTTCAATATTCAATCGCGCCCGACCGGCGATCAGTTCGATTACCTCTACCAGGGTTGGCAGTGGCCCAATTGCGCTGGCTGCGCGGGCCTGCAATTCGGATAGGTTAAGTTCACTCAGCAGCTCATCGCCCGGAATAATGCGCCCCAGGCGCCGATCGTGAGCGACAATGAGTTGACCTTCAATCAGCCAAACATCGATCTCGATCGCCGTTACGCCCAGCTTGAGGCTGGCACTGATGGCGGCCAGCGTGTTTTCCCGTTTGCTATCGCCGGCGTGGCCACCGCGATGGGCGACACACACTGTAGTGGTTGGCATGGTGGAGTGGATCTCGCGTTGATTGTGGTAGCGCTAAGCTGTTGTTGTTCAGTTAGCTGTTAAAAAATACCGGCTTCAAGGCCAGCTGCAAAGGTGGTGCCCAACTCTTGGCAGGCGGGGAGAAAATCCTCCTGCCAAGGCCCCCGGCAAATTAACGTTTCCATCACTGGTCGCCACTTCAGGCCAGTGCAAATCGAGTCGATGGCGCGCTTGGTTCCAGTGCCATCGTGGCCGGCACGAATGAATGTTGCCATCGGTTTGCCCTGACAAAGTTCCAGGCACGGGTAGTAGATACGATCAAAGAAATCCTTTAACGCGCCGGACATATAGCCGAGATTTTCGGTAGTGCCGAGGATAATGCCATCGCACTCGATAACCTGCTGACTCTGGGCCTGAAGCGGTGGCAACCAGCTGACGGTGACCCCGCTAAGCTCGGGATGGCAGATACCCTCAATAACGGCATCGACCATTGCCTGGGTATTTTGCGATGGCGCATGGGCCACAACCAAAATTTTTTTCATAACCATTTGAGAGCTTATGCAGAAAAAAAAGTCTAAAAATGCCCGATTAGCCGTGCTGGCGTTGCTATAAAGCCTTTTTATGAAATGCTAGACTGGCCCGCCTTAACAGTAGTTAGTCCATCGGCCGTCATGCAACGAGCCAATTGGGAGGTTTATTTTATGATCGACATCGACTTGAACCAAGTGAATGCCAGTCTGCGCGACGCTCGCCCTGAAGAGATTCTGCGTTGGGCGCTTTCCCTGGATCAGAAAACCATCGTCACCACCAACTTCGGTCCATTCGAAGCGGTGCTGCTGAACATGGTTTATGAGCAGGCGCCAGGCATGCCGGTTATTTGTGTCGATCACGGATACAACACTACCGCCACCTACCGTTTCGCGGCCGACTTAACCCAGCGTTTGGGCTTGAACATGCATTATTACACCCCGCGTGTAACCGCGAAGCGCCGCGAAGCCGTCATGGGTGGTATTCCCGATATCGACGATGCCAATGAGCACGACCTGTTCACCAAAGAGGTTAAGTTGGAGCCCTTTGCCCGGGCGATGGCAGAGCACCAACCGCAGGTTTGGTTAACCGCCATTCGCAAAGAGCAGACCGCCTTCCGCGATTCTCTCGATGTCGTTACCGTCGATGGCAAAACCGGGGTGATCAAGGTTGCGCCGGTCTTCTACTGGACCGAATTGGATATGGAAGAGTATCTCTACGAGAAGGGACTGCCTAACGAAGAGGACTACTTTGATCCAACCAAAGTACTCAAGAACCGGGAGTGTGGCCTGCACGTAGGCTAATTTGGGGTTTGCTCCCGCACGGCCGTTGGCAGGTACAGGCGGGAAACTCCGCTGTGTATTACCGGGTTGCGATAAGCGGTTAAACGAAAAAGCAGGCTAAGGCCTGCTTTTTCGTGTTAACGGGGTTACTCCTCTGCTGCGGTGAAGCTCTCTTCAAAAGCGGGACGTTTGCTTCGACTGTAGGCTTGCTGGGTGCCTTCGCGGTGTCCCAGGGCAGAGTCAAGTTTCCTGACGGCGTCTTTGATGGCTACGTACAGGTTTTTGTCGGCCGCGTGGACGGCAATTTGTGAATGCCGGAAGTGGGTAACAATGTCGACAATCTGTTGTTTGGGTTCAACCTTCAACCAGACGTTAGCCTGTTCCAGTTCAGGGTAGTGGTTGGCCAATTTGTTCAGCTTTTGCGTCACACCGGCTTCGATGGCCGGGGTAATGTCCAGATGTTGGCCTGCTATATTCAATTGCATGGCAGTTTCCTCTTCTTATTTTTTCCTATAGCCCTCTCAAATTATGTTGTCGTGCAGGTTGCAGCAAGCGTTGATCGTCGGAATTAGCGGCCACCTTGATATTGATCTAGTCCCAACCAACCCCTGCGGCCAGTGGCGTATTTTCGCTGACCATGGTGAAGCTGAATTTGTAGAGAGATCTCTACAATCGCAAATATTTTGACAATTTGTTACAAAATGTTGTGGCGCAGCATGAAAAGGTGTTGTATATTAAACATGCAGCTTACTTTTCGCTGGGTTGGCGCGTTTTGCATCACCAAGGCCAGTGGCCCCGCTGCTAATTTGTCGTTTACTTTCTCAGGCCCATTGCCTGCTTTTATTCCTAACTTTGAGGAAACCGTTATGAAAAAGCTTCTTTTAGCTTGTTCCCTGGTAGGCTTTTGTTTGCCAGCTTTCGCCGAAACTGATTTCTGTGCCCAAGTACCTGTTAACGCACCTGAAATTCCCCAATTGGTTAACACTGCTGATGAGCTGATGAGCGTTCGTCAAAACGTGCTTAACTACATCGAAGACGCTGAAAAGCGCCTGATCTGTCAGACCAACACCAAAAGCTACAATAGCTTGGTTGATGAAATGCACATTGCTGCCGACCAGTACAACCAACTGTTGGCCACTTACAAGAGCGCAAGCCTGTAAGTCTTTGACTTGATTAGTTGATTGAACTAATTAATGCCCGTGGGTGACTGTGTAACGCCTACGGGCTTTTGCTTTTCTGGCCTTCCGTATCCTTAACATAAGACCCTATCGAACTCACTCTAGCCTAGCAGCGCCAAATCGATCGCGTAGATAATGGCATCTTCACGGTCGCTATTACTTGGGTAGTAGTTTGGTCTCAGTCCGACCTCATTGAAGCCAAAGCTTTCATACAGCGCACGTGCTGGTTGGTTACTCTCTCTGACTTCCAAAAACAGCTCGTCGGCGTTGAGTGTTGCCATCGTGGTCGCCAGAAGCTCGCGACCGTAGCCTCGGCTCTGCTCGGAGGCGAGAATGCTGATGGTGAGCAGTTCCGCTTCTCTGGCCACCAAGCCGTAAACGGCAAAGCCAATCACCTGTTCGCCTTTTGTGGCCACCCAAGCTAAGCGTTTTGGGTTATTCAGGCTGCGTTCGAATTCCTGTTGGCTCCACGGGCTCAGCTGGTTGGCCTTTTCTATCTTCAAAACCGCGACGAGGTGGTCTGGGGTCATTGGCACGATTGCCAGGTGTTCTCCTTCATCCACGGCGCAAGCCTCGTATAGCTTGCCAAGTGACGGCTTTCTTGGCTGGCTCTTGCAGCATCTCTGTCAGGCTTGGTGTGATGCGAGCGGTCAGGTCGAACTCCTCCAGTTTTTGCTCAGAACCCAGCAGGTCGGTGTAAGGCTGCTCGCCGCTGAGTAAGTAGTGGGCAGCATCGCTGCCCATGAGCAGCAGATGCCGGCCAGGGTTCAACAGAAATTGGGCATCAAGAAAGGCGTGCAGAGTTTCCCGTGCTGCAGTGTCGCCCTGGTCCTGATGGGGGGCATCGATCATTGGCCACTGCACAATTTCGGCACTGGGAAGTTCTCGCGGATAGCCGAGGGCTGTGAGAATGTTGAGCAGGAGCTTTTCGGTGGGTAACGCCAGTTCAGGGTGACGGGAATCGACAATCATCAACTCTTCTGAAACTCGCCAAAAACTGAGTGAGAAGCGTACTGCTATGCGCTCCAATGCCGCGCTTGAGCGCTGTTCAGCTGCCTTTTGGGGCCTGGTTACGGGGCTGTTCGCTTTGGCTATTGGTGAAACCAGATCGGGCCCAACTCGTGGTTCCGCGATTGGGGCGG
Source organism: Halioxenophilus sp. WMMB6 (assembly GCF_033283405.1). Classification (NCBI taxonomy): domain Bacteria; kingdom Pseudomonadati; phylum Pseudomonadota; class Gammaproteobacteria; order Alteromonadales; family Alteromonadaceae; genus Halioxenophilus; species Halioxenophilus sp. WMMB6. Next base: position 120,123 of record NZ_JAWMQR010000004.1, on the reverse strand, counting down.
GAGGCGCAGTCCCAACCAATGGTTGAGGCCGGGCCTGCGGCGGTGTTGAGGGAGGCTCAAGCCCCTCAGGGGAAGAAATAGGCGCCAAAAGAGGTGTATCCGGGCTGACCTCCTCCTGCCTGACCAGGTTGGGATTGAGATAGGGCTCCGGTGCCCCCGGTAGCTGCCAGCGTGGCATGTAATTGGCTATGCCTAGAGCGCGTAAATAGGCTAAGCGGTCTATTTCATGCATTCCAATCAGTTCCTTTCTGGCCGAGTCTTGGGTGCCGCTGGTTTCAGCGATGACTCATCTATCAATTAATAAAAAAGGGTAATCATGCAGTTTACCAAACCAATGATCGATCTGGTGTACGAAATTCGTCGACGGATACGCGCCGAGCTAAAAGCCGAGGTAAAGCTGGCGAATCCTGAGTTGTTGTCAATGCTCGTTAGAAGTTTTCATGAAGATAAACCCGATGCTGTATGTCGGGCACTGATTAAAGAGTTGATGGCGTTGGCCGGGGGCGAGTGGCCGGTTCGCCTGGAAGATCCTGCCAGTGTGGATGCCAAGCGAATGGTGGTGGGTGCCTACCGAGGCACGGTGAGTCATGAGGAGCCCAAAGTGGCGGCGCCCGCTGGGGGAGAGGCTGGCCGTAAACCTGTGCGTATCTATCGCGGCCGCGTTATTAGCGATTAATGACCGGGCGCACAGTGTGGTCGGTTTCTGCTGATTGGGTCAGTAACTGGGTAGGCGGGATGGGCGGTAAACGCCGCAGTCGAAGGCGTTAAAATATCGGCCCACCAGCGGGTGGCTAATTGGTGCCGTTGAGCTGTCTCGACAAAGAAACTCTTCGGGTACATAAGCCGCTTCGCCAGTGCCGTGCACCAGCACGTGATACCAGCTTTGCTCCTTGGCCGGTGGGTGGCCGTTGGCATGTTGGCTGTACCATTTGTCGCTCATGCAGAAATCCGGATCCACATCGTAGATCACGGCCCGGTAGCCTTCATAGCGATGCATGACCAATTCACCAACAGCGAAGTGCTTCTCCACACTTTGGTCGATTTCCATATATTCCATTCCTTAGTAAAAGGCCGAAAGGCATCAGCCCCTTACATTAAAACCTAGTCGATCTGGGCGTGATCGCTATCTTTTACCGAGGAATGGTACAAAATTCGGTGCTTTAAGCGTTGATATGTGCGGCAGATAACAATAATTTTGTGTACTGGGCCTGAGGTTGATGCCAAACCGTCTCCACATCCCCCTCCTCAAGCAGCTCGCCGTGTTTAAGCACGATAACCCGGTCACAGAGTTTGCGAACCACACTCAAATCGTGGGAGATGAACAGCATGCTCAGATTGTGTTTCTCGACCAGAAACTCCAGCAACTCCAAAATCTGCTTTTGAATCGTCACATCCAGCGCGGAGACAGGCTCATCGGCCACAATAAACTCGGGCTTGGTGGCAATGGCGCGGCCGATGGCGATGCGCTGGCGCTGGCCACCGGAAAATTCATGGGGATATTTGCGCACATAGGCGCGGGCCAGGCCGACATCGTCCATCAATTTTAAAACGGCTTCACTGAGCGCGGCGCCTTTGGCGATGCCGTGTAATTTCATTGGCTCTGCCAGTGTGTCGTAGATGGTCATGCGTGGGTTGAGCGAGGCGTAGGGATCCTGGAAGATCATCTGCATGCGCCGTCGCCAGGGTTTGAATTGCTTGGCATTCATCGATTGAATATCGTTACCGGCGAAGGTGATTGTCCCTTCGCTGGTCTCGACCAGGCGTATAATTGCACGGCCGAGCGTCGACTTGCCCGACCCGGATTCACCCACCAACCCCATAATTTCACCTTTATTTAGATGAAACGAGGCCCGGTTCACCGCCCTGAAATTTTGCCCGTTCACGACAAAATCGACCGACACACCGTCAACGGTTAATAGCGGAGTGTTGTTGTCTGCCTGGCTTTCGGCAGCTTTGGCCCCGTGCGGAATGGCGGCCAATAGTTTTTGTGTATAGGGGTGTTGTGGGGCGTTGAAGACGGCTTTGGTTTCGCCGTGTTCGACCACCTTGCCCTGTTGCATAACAATGACCTGGTCGGCCAGATCTTTCACCACGGCTAAATCGTGGCTGATAAAAATCACGCCGATGTTGCGCTTCTGTTGCAGCTGTTTAATCAGTTCCAGTATCTGCTTTTGAATGGTGACGTCGAGCGCGGTGGTTGGCTCGTCGGCGATCAGTAATTTAGGTTCGGCGATCAAAGCCATGGCAATCATTACCCGCTGGCGCATGCCGCCGGAAAATTCGTGAGGCCAGGCGTAGTAGCTTTTTTCCGGCTCGCGAATACCCACCTCACGCAACAGTTCAATCGCTCGGGCCTTGGCCTCTTTGCGTGACAGGTTGTGGTGATAGGTGAGCGGCTCAATAAGTTGCTCGCCCACAGTCAGGAATGGGTTGAGGCAGGTCATTGGGTCTTGGAAGATCATGGCGATATCGTTGCCGCGAATCAGCCGCAATTGCTGTTCACTACACTGCAGAAGGTCGACGCCCTCAAACAACGCTTGGCCGCCATCGATCTTGCCAGGGGGCGAGGGAATTAATCCCAGAATGGAGTAGCAGCTCACCGATTTTCCGGAGCCGGACTCGCCAACGATGGCAAGCGTTTGACCGGTATCGACCGAAAAGCTGACATCATCAACCGCCTGGCTTACGCCGTTACGGGTGTGAAAACTGATGGATAAATTATTAACGGTTAAAAGTGACATGGTCTGCTCGATTAATCCTTGGAGGCGCGAACGTCCAGGGCATCGCGTAAGCCATCACCCAGGAAATTTAACGAAAAGAGCACAATAGAGAGCGTTAGGCCGGGAAAAATCAGCAGCCACGGGTACTCCTCCATGCTCTCTACACCGTAAGAGATCAACACCCCCCAGGACGACTGTGGCGGCTGGATGCCGAGGCCGAGGAAACTTAAAAAGGCCTCCAGCAGCATCACGCTGGGAATGGTGAGGGTGGTGTAAACAATCACTGGGCCAAGCGCGTTGGGGATGATATGCCGCCAGATGATGGTCCATTTCGACAAGCCAATGGAGATCGCCGCCTCAACAAATTCCAACTGTTTTAAATTCTGCACCTGGCCGCGAACGATGCGCGCCATGGTTAACCACTCGACGGCACCAATGGCTAAAAACAACAAAAACAGAGAGCGGCCAAACACCACCATCAACAGCACAATAAAAATCATAAAGGGGAGGGCGTAGATGATGTCGACCAGACGCATCATGATGGTGTCCACACGCCCGCCGCTATAGCCGGCAATCGCACCCCAGGTAACGCCAATCACCAAAGCCACGCCGGTAGCAATTAAACCGACCATTAACGAAACGCGGCCGCCATAAAGAATGCGGGTGAGCATATCGCGGCCCAGGGTGTCGGTGCCCAACCAATGCTGCCAGGAGGGTGGCGCCGCGCCCAGGGCCAGGTTTTGTTCCTCATAACCGTAGGGGGCAATCCAGGGGGTGAGTAGGCAGAGCACCGCGGTGATCAGCAAAATAATTAAACCGGTGATGGCCAGTTTATTTCTTTTTAGGCGCACCCAGGCATCGGCCCAGAGCGAGGTGCCCGCTTCAAACTGGTTGATATTGGTTGTTTCGCTCATGCTTTACCTCGTACTTCAGCGCGCAGGCGTGGGTTGAGGTAAGCGGCCAACACATCGGATAACAGGTTAAACAGAATAATTAAACCGGCGAGAAAAACCGTGGTGCCAAGAATTAAGGTGTAGTCGCGGTTGAAAGCTGCCTGCACATAGAAGCGACCAAGGCCGTGAATTTGAAAAACGGTTTCGACCACAAAGGAGCCGGAGAGAATACCCGCAAAGGCGGGCCCTAGATAAGCCACCACTGGCAGCATGCCGCCGCGCAAGCCATGCTTCAATACCACGATATATTCCGGCAGGCCTTTGGCGCGGGCGGTGCGAATGTAGTCTTGCGATAACACCTCTAACATGCCGCCGCGGCTTAAGCGGGCCACGTAAGCGGCATAGGCGGCACCCAGAGTAAAGCTGGGCAGAATTTTATCGCCGGGCAGGTCGCCCCAGCCGGAGACCGGCAGCCACTCCAGCCAGATGCCAAAAATCAGCATCAACAACGGCCCCAACAGAAAGGCCGGCATACAGATACCAATCATGGCGGTGGACATGGGAATGTAGTCCTGGGCCGTGTTGGGCTTTAACGCGGCGATTACTCCGGCAGTCCCGCCCAAGGCCAGCGCCACCAGAATGGCGTAGAAGCCAAGTTCGGCGGTAACGGGAAAGCCTGTGGCGATGAGTTCATTAACGCTGCGGCCGGGGTATTTAAAGGAGGGGCCCAGGTCGCCCTGAAAGAGATCACCCAGGTAGGCGAAATATTGGTTAGCGAGGGGTTGGTCCAAGCGGTATTGAGCTTCCAGTGCGCGTTTTACCGAGGGCTCTACCTGCTTCTCACCATCGAATGGGCCGCCGGGGGCAAAGCGCACCAGAAAGAAGGTAACCGTAATTACCACCAATAGAACAGGGATGGCTTGCAGTAGCCGAATTAAAAAAAAGCGGGCCATGAATTAATCACCAAGGCTGACGTATTTGTAGTAGTAAAGATTGAGGTAGTTCGGGTAGAGATTCTTTACGCTCGGGTCTTGAAGGTTTTTGGTTTTGTAGGTGTAGATGGGTATGAACGGCATGTCGTTCATCAGCTTGGTTTCGGCAATAAAAAAGTTGTGATTGCGTTCGTCCAAGGTTTTGCTCTGCGGAATGGTCTCCAGAATCATTTTGTCGTAGGCGGGGTCGTTGTAACCGGAGCGGTTGTTGCCGTTGGTGGAGAGGCCAAGGTCCAGGAAGTTCATCGGGTCGGTGACGTCGCCAATCCAGCCGGCGCGGGCGATGTCGTAATCGAGCCGGTTGCGGCTGTCGATATAGACCTTCCACTCCTGATTAGTGAGGGCGATTTCGACATTCAGGTATTTTTTCCACATCTGCTGTACTGCCACAGCAATTTTGCGGTGCGACTCATTGGTGTTGTAGAGCAACTCCACCGGGGGGAAACCTTCGCCGTTGGGGTAGCCGGCCTCGGCCAGCAGCTGGCGGGCTTTGTCTGGGTTGAATTCAATAATTCTTGGCGGTTCGTAACCGTTAACGCCGGGTGGCGTCATGGTCATGCCCGGGTCGACCACGCCGTACATCACCATGTCGACAATCGCCTGGCGGTCGATGGCCATCGACAGCGCCTGGCGGACCCGCACATCGTCGAAGGGTTTGCGGGTCAGGTTAAATTGGTAGTAATAGGTGCCGAAGTAGGGGTTGTTCTGCAGTTTTTCTGGCGCGTATTCGCGGTAGTAGGGGACTTTATCGAGGGGGAGTTCGTAGGTTTTGTGTACCTGACCGACCCGGAACATACGCTCAGCGGTGGAGTAGTTTTCAATGGGGTAGAAGTAGATGGCGTTGAGTTTGACTTTATCGGCGTCCCAGTAGTAGGGGTTTTTTTCCACTTTGATTTCGTGGTAAAGCTTCCATTCGGTCAGTACAAAAGGGCCGCTGCCCACCATATTCCCGGGGCGGGTCCAGTCCGAGTAGTGGTCGGTCATTTCGCCGTGGGCAAGGATCACTTTTTGCGGTACCGCATAGGTTGAGTGGTGATCCAACAGCTGCAGAAAATAGGGGGTGGGGTTTTCCAGGGTCACCTGTAGGTTGTGGTCATCGAGCACCTTAACCCCCACCTGGTCGAAATCATCCACCTCGCCGGTGAAGTAACGTTCCGCGTTTTTAACGGGGAAGAGCATGTAGGCGTATTCGCTGGCCATCATTGGGTCCAGCTCGCGCATCCAGGACCAGCGATAGTCTTCCGCCGTCATGGGTTCACCGTTGGACCAACGGGCATTGTCGCGAATGTGGAAGGTATACACCAAACCGTCGTCACTGATCTCCCAGCGGTCGGCAATGCCGGGAACCGGGGTCAAATTGACCGGGTCGCGGCTCACCAGCCCCTCGAACAGGGCCATGATGATATTGTTTTCGGGGACTCCGGTACTCACCTGCGGGTCCAGGCTCATGGGCTCGGCGCTGTTTTCCAGGTGAAAAACCTGTTCGCGGTTGCCCTGTTCCACTCGGCTTTCGCCCGGGCTGCAGGCGGTAACCATAAAGCAGAGTGAAAGGAGTGCGAGGATTGATGTAAATTTACGGCGGCGTGATCGGGACAAGAGGTTAGTCATGAGCAGTGGTGTTACCACAGTAGTTGGAGTTTCAGGCCATTCTTACATAGCATTTCTTGGCAGCAAAGACGAAACAGGCGGCATTCACTTCAATTTTATTTGGTCATCAATGCGCTCTTCATCAGTTTAGATCCTATATGAGGCATCTGTTTGTACTTTAGTTTTTTTCTGGCGAGCCTGCTGCTCGCGCTGAGCCCGGGGCCGGATAACCTGTACGTGTTAGCGCAGTCACTGCAGGCTGGGGCGCGGGTCGGTGTGGCAATAACCTTGGGACTCTGTAGCGGGCTGCTGGTTCACACCGCACTGGTTGCCCTGGGCGTGGCGCAGTTTATTGGGCAGCGCCCCTGGGCATTGGCGCTGTTGGCGCTGTTTGGCTGTGGCTATCTGGCCTATCTCGCCTGGGGCAGTTGGCGCAGCGGTGTTGTTGTCATCGACCTAAACGGCAGCGCGGACGAGGCTAGCCAACGTTCTCTGGCCAGCTTTTATGGCCGGGGTGTGGTGATGAACCTGAGCAACCCCAAAGTGTTGCTCTTCTTTCTCGCCTTTTTGCCGCAATTTGTGCCGGCGGGGGTGGGCGCGGCCGGGCAGATAATGGTTTTGGGTGGCTTGTTTATCACAGCGGCACTGCTGGTGTTTATCACCATTGCTGTGATGGCCGCCAGAATCAGCCGCTGGCTGGTTGGCTCACGCCGTTGGCAGTTGGGGGTGAATCGAGCGGTGGCTCTGGTCTTGACGCTGCTGGCGCTGCGTTTGGGGTGGTTGGGCGTGGTGCAGGTCACAGCTGTGTGATACTGCGACCACGCGGGGGGCGGGCTTAGTGTGGCGGCTTAGCGGCGTCGACGCTGCTGGTTGGCCATTTCCGAGTCGTCCACCCGGCTAAGATTTAGCGGTTTGTTGCGAACATAGACCCGCTTCAACAGGCTGGTAACCTTGCTCGACATATTTTGCGGCAGCTGTACCAGACTGTAACTATCGTTAATGGTGATCTGGCCAATATTGTTGCTACGCATCTTCGCTTCATTGGCAATGGCGCCCACCAGGTCGGCTGGCCGTACGCCGTCGTTGCGGCCCACTTCCACACGATAACAGTCCATGGGCGCTCGATTGCGCTCGCGGTTGTCGCGATTGCCAGGGCGGCGCTCGCGGTCGCCGCGCGACTCACGGTGGTTGCTGACCAGGGGTTCGTCGAGCAGACGGTCTTTGCTAACAAACAGCGGCCGGTCAGACTGAGCTAGGTAGGCCAGGGCTGCGGCCACCTCTTCGGCGTCGACATTGGCTTCCGCCTGAACTTCTGTCACCAGTTGTTTGAATTCGCTCAGATCCTGTGATTCCAGGGTCTCCAGAATGTTTTCGCGGAATTGGGACACGCGGCGGGTGGTCAGCTCTTCCGAAGTGGGCAGGCGTGACTCGGCAATCGGCTGGCCAGTGCTGCGCTCGATGGAGCGCAACAGGTGCCGTTCCCGGGGGGTCACCAGCAAAATGGCTTTACCGGAACGACCGGCGCGGCCGGTGCGGCCGATGCGGTGCACGTAGGCTTCGTTGTCGTAGGGGATATCGTAGTTCACCACGTGGGTAATGCGGGGTACATCAATGCCACGCGCGGCGACATCGGTGGCGATTACCACGTCGATTTTGCCGTTTTTCAGCTGCTCGATGGTGATTTCGCGCTGCTTCTGGTTGATATCGCCATTCAGTGCGGCACTGGCGTAGCCGCGGGCTTCCAGCTTCTGGGCCAGATCAACGGTGGCAGTCTTGGTGCGTACAAACATGATCAGGCCGTCGAAGTCTTCGACTTCAAGAATGCGGGTCAAGGCATCGATTTTGCGGGCCGGGCTGACCATAACGTACTGCTGTTCAATGCGATCAACGGTTTTGGTTTTCGCTTCAATCTGAATACGAACCGGATCTTTCAGGTAGTTATTGGTGATCTTTTTGATAGCCGATGGCATGGTGGCAGAGAACAGCGCCACCTGACGCTCATCTGGGGTGTGATCGAGAATCCACTCGACATCATCGATAAAGCCCATGCGCAGCATTTCGTCGGCTTCGTCGAGCACCACCATGTTGAGGCTGGATAGATCCAAACTGTTGCGGCGCAGGTGGTCCATAACCCGACCTGGGGTACCAACCACCACGTGCACACCACGCTGCAGCTGGCGCAGCTGAGCGCGCATATCCTGGCCGCCATAGATGGGGGCAATGTGGAAGCCGGGAATATTGGCGGCGTAACTTTGGAAAGCCTCTGCCACCTGGATGGCGAGCTCCCGGGTGGGGGCCAGAATCAGCGCCTGAGGGCTGGCTTTCTTCAGGTTGATGGTGGTGAGAATAGGTAGTGCAAAGGCGGCGGTTTTACCCGTGCCGGTTTGCGCCAGGCCCAGAAGATCGCGTCCTTCCAGCAGAACCGGTATGCTCTGCGCCTGGATAGGTGAGGGAAGTTCGTAACCTAGGGATTTAAGGGATTCACATAGGGAATTAGGTAAGCCCAGCGATGAGAAATCGCCGGTAATTTGCTCGGACATGTTGAGGGTGCCTGTAAAACTGGAACTATAGTGTGCGACCCTCACCAAACGACTGCACACTGAAAAGTGGCAGTTTTCCGAAATGCTACCGCCCCACGAGTAGAAAATGGCGGAGTTGGCCGGGCCAATCAAGCCGGACATTATAGGTGAGCTTGGCACCAAACAAAACGATTATTTTGTTGACTGGGAAATTGAACCGACAATGCCCGGTGGCTGATATGCCCGCCCGGCAACCGTAATTTATTCGACAATCAGCAAAATTGAGTGATGAAGTTGTGGCTTATTTGGTGTCCGTGGCGATCTCTGTACTCGTGTTTGCCCTGGTTTTATGGCTGCTGTTGAACGTGAAAACGCCGCGGTACCGGGTCTCTGCCAGCAGAGTTCAGCAGCTGCTTGAGCAGGTATTGGTCGGGCAGGCCAATGCCAACGATTGGCAGGTGTTCCTGGCTTATGAGATCCGCGATAACCCGGAGTTGGAACGGATTCGTCGATTGTGTCTGGCCATTGATGAACGGGAATCCCGTACCATTGGCGACTATGTCTTATCAGAGCGCGGCCGCCAGCGGGTGGCGAAACTGTTGCCGAAATTGGCAAAACTTATCAACGACCCGGGTGCAGGCGGGCAATAACAGGATTAGGGGGTAGGATGACCTTACAATTTTCACCAGTAATTCGCTTTCTGGTGGTTTCCGCCGCGGTGGTGATCGTGGTGGCGGGTATGCGGGCAGCGGAGGCTATATTGGTACCGTTTTTTCTCTCGCTTTTTATCGCGGTTTTATGCTCGCCTCCGTTGACCTGGATGAAACGGGTCGGGGTACCCAGCTGGTTAGCGATTCTGATTATTATCACGGCCATTATTGTGATCGGCGTAGTGGTGGGTGCGGTGGTCGGCAGTTCCATCAACAGTTTTCGCGCCGATCTGCCGCTCTATCAGCAGCGTTTGCAGTTGATCAGCAACGACATGCTCAACATGCTAGCGCGATTTGGTCTGGAGTTCGACCCCAAACAGTGGCGCGATAGCTTCGATCCCGGCGCCGCTTTGGGTTTTGTGGGTAACACTTTGGCCAGCTTGGGTAACCTGATGACCAACGCCTTCCTCATCTTGTTAACGGTGGTGTTCATTCTGGCTGAAGAGGTGCGCTTTGGTGATAAGTACATGTTGGCCACTGCCAAAAGTGAAGAGGGGCTGGTGGCGGTAAAACGCTTTACCACCAGCGTCAATCGGTACATGGCAATCAAATTGATGATGAGCCTGATGACCGGGGCTTTCATTACCATCTGGCTGATGGTGCAGGGGGTGGACTACGCCGTCCTCTGGGGCTTGTTGGCCTTTTTACTCAATTTTGTTCCCACTCTGGGTTCGATTCTGGCCGCCGTGCCGGCGACCCTGCTGTCGCTGGTGCAGTTGGGGGTGGGGGATGCCGCCATAACCGCTCTAGGCTTTCTGCTGGTGAACGGCATCATCGGCAACGGAATTGAGCCACGCACCATGGGTAAGGGGCTCGACCTGTCAGCTCTGGTGGTATTTTTATCGTTGGTGTTTTGGGGATGGGTACTGGGTTCTGTGGGGATGTTGTTATCGATCCCTTTAACCATGACCATCAAAATAGCGCTGGAAAGCTTTGACGAGACGCGCTGGTTGGGGGTGATGTTGGGCTCCGGCAAAACTCTGCAGCCCCGAAGCCCTCTGTCAGACTATCCGCTCCTCGGACAGGCCGGTTCGGAGTCGAGCAGTGACTCTTGATCGGGTGAGGAGGCAAATATTGCCTGTGATCAAGCTGCGGCCACATTTTCGGGCATATGCTGATATAATCCGGCCTGCTTAAAGCGGGCGTCATACAGTGCCGCAAGGTTACCGAGTGATAACTGGCTAGTTAAGGAAATTTAGGAGTTTCAATGTACAAATTGGTGTTGGTTCGTCACGGCGAGAGCGTGTGGAACAAAGAAAATCGATTCACGGGTTGGAAGGATGTTGATCTGTCGGAGAAGGGCCGGGCCGAAGCGACCGCCGCTGGCCAGCGCCTGAAGCAGGAAGGCTTCATGTTCGACAAGGTTTACACCTCGGTACTGACGCGGGCGATCAAAACCGCCTGGAGCATTATGTCGGAACTGGATGCCTGCTACCTGCCGGTTATTAACAGCTGGAAATTGAACGAGCGTCATTACGGTGGCCTGCAGGGGCTGAACAAAGCCGAAACTGCCGAGAAGCACGGTGAAGAGCAGGTGCTGATTTGGCGACGCAGCTACGACATTCCACCACCGGCATTAACCAAAGACGATGAGCGTTATCCGGGTAACGATCCTCGCTATGCCGGTTTAAGCGAATCTGAAATTCCATTGACCGAGTGCCTGGCCGATACCGTAGCGCGTGTGGTTCCCTATTTTGAAGAGATCATCGTACCCGATATCAAAGCCGGCAAGCGTATTCTGATCGCCGCGCATGGCAACTCTTTGCGGGCCTTGGTGAAATACCTCGATAACATGAGCGACGAAGCGATCATGAAGGTCAATATTCCCACTGCCACACCTTTGGTGTATGAGCTGGACGAAAATCTAAAACCCACCAAAAGTTATTATCTGGCCGATGAAGCAGCGCTGGCCGATGCCATGAATGCGGTTGCCAACCAAGGCAAAAAAAGCTGATTGGTGGCGGCGCCATGGTGAATATTCATTAATGCTCCGTATGGTGAAAAGCTCCTGCAAGGGGGCTTTTTTTATGAACAATAAAAAGGTGTGACAACAATGAAAGCAATGAAAATCTTAATGGGAGTCGCCGTCGCCCTGATTTTGGTGATCGTGGTGGTGTTTGCCATTTTCGTGGCCAACATTAACGACCTGGTTAAATATGGCGTTGAGGAAGCGGGCAGCAAAGTCACTCAAACCAGTGTTACGCTCAGCGGTGTTGATATCCAGTTAAAAGAGGCGCGCGGTGAGTTGAGCGGGCTGTCGATTGCCAACCCCAAAGGCTATAGCAAGGCAGATATTTTTGAATTGGATAAGGTGGTTTTCGATATCGACCCCAGTTCGGTAACCAAAAAAGGTGGCGTGATCGTGATTGATGAGGTGACGATTTCCGGTATCAAAATTCTGGCCGAGCAGACCGGTGTGACCGACTCCAATCTGCAAACCTTGCTGAATAATATCAAAGCCTCTACTGGCGGTGGCGCTACCAGTTCCACTGAGTCAGCCAGTGAGCCTGCTGAAGAGTCGGCCCCGGTGTTGTTGGCGGTGAAAAAACTGGTCTTTTCAGATAACTCCCTTGCGCTGCGTTCACCGACCTTGGGTGATGTCGATGTCGAGATTCCCTCTTTCACACTGGCCAATCTGGGTAGCGAAGAGAAGGGACTAACGCCATCGGAGTTGGCCGAGGCTGCATTAAAACCGTTGGTCGACCGAGCCCTGTCGGCGGTGAAGAAGAAAGCAGCTGAGCGAGCAGAACAAGAGGTGAAGGATAAACTGCTGGATAAGCTCGACGATGAGCAGAAAGATAGACTAAAAGGCCTCGAATCTTTGTTGAAAAAAGATTGAGGCCCTGCCCTCAATTACTGTAAACGAAACTCTATCGGGACTGTGAAGGAGTAAAGCTGACCGTTTAGCTCCATAGGCGGAGCTGGGAAGGGGTCGGCATCCTTCACGGCCCTGATAGCAGCGCTATCCAGTGTTGAATAACCGGAGCCATCCAGGGTTTCAGTTTCAACCACTTTCCCTTTCTGATTAATGGTCACCTGTAACGTCACTCGCCCCTCGTGGTTGCGATCTACGGCCCGTTTGGGATAGCGGACCTTACCGTAAGCCCAAGACAGTAGCTCGGAATGGTAGAGTTGCTGCTGGAGCAGATCATTAACGCTAAGTGGCTCGCTCAAGACATCGTCATCATCATCGATTAAGCGCTCATCGCCGAGTGACGCCAAAGTGATCGGGTTTTTCTGGGCAGTGCTTTCACTGCTGGCCCGGGGCGCTGGTTTATCCACGGGTGGCTGGGAAATCGGTTCTACCGAAGCCACAGTGACGCTGGTTTCGGCTACGTTGGCCGCCTGCTGTGGTGGCGCAGCTGGTGGTTGGTGAACCTTCGTTGACGGTGGCTGGATGGCCGGCTTGTGAACCGCCACCACCGTAGCGGGGGCTGCTGCAGCCGGTGCCGGGTTTGGTGCCCGCTTGCTGGTTGTGGCCGCCGCTACGGTGGTGGCTTGTTCACTATCCTGCCCCGATTTTTGGGTGAGTGTTTTGGCGTAGGCGACCCGTTCCGGGGTTGGCGTCAGTTGTGTGAAGCGAGCACGTAAATCGGGATCCACCTTGCCGTCGGCTAAGATCTCCTGCCGGAAGGTTGATGATAAGGGCACGTTGCCGATCCAGGCGCGCAACAGCACGTCAAAAAGCCCCGCCTGGCTGATTGTGCCGAGCTCCGTCCCATTTAAAGATATAACGAGCGGCGCGCCTTCCCAGGGGGCATCTATTAATAGATGGTCGCCGGATTTAAGCGGTATGTTGATGAGCTCGGTAAATGCCACCATTGCCTCCGCCTGCTCGGTGAGAAGGGCGGCGGGGTTGTTGATAGCCGCGCCCTCAATCCAGGTGCGAATGTGACGTCGGGCGCTGAAGCTATCGGGAATTCTCAGCTCCATCTGCCGATGTTGGGATACCGCCAATGCTCCCTTTGAATCACTGGTTAACTTATCCAGATAAAGAGCAGCGATAAAACGTTCATTACCCAACTGTTGGTAACTGGCAAGCCCATTCAGCAGTGGCTCGGCATTTACTTGGCTAATGCAACAGATTCCGAAAAGGTATAGAGCTCCGCGAAGGTGACGCAGGAGTGTGATATTGATTCCAAACACGTTGACCCCTCTCCCGTTATAGTTGGCTTGTTATTATTCTTGTATCGCTATAACAAATAATTATTTATAGGTGTTTTTAGCCGTCATCCAATGTGGCCTTGTATTAACTTCTAGCACACAATTTTAGGCGCCGCTATTCTGATTTTTATACCGGTAAACACTAAAAGCCTTGATTGCTAAGACGAGAACCGTTAACTAGAAGTCGTTGGGCAGTCTACCGATTTATTAGCTCGTTCTGCAATAGAGGTCACAGACGTTTTGAGCATTGCGCCCTTTAAGCATCTATTTTGGTGAAATTCGACGCCAGTTTATGCGTATGTCGCGACTTTTCGGCCATTAGGCGCTGCCGAGAGATAGCCTGGAGCATTCCTGTTTCGGGTTGATCTTTCGCAACGATGGCTGTCGCTGATTAGTACAAAATTAACGGCTGTTGTTTGCGCAGGAATGGTAGTAGTCCGCCTTTTAGGGCACGCGCGTACGGAAAATGGTGAATTGAGATTCTCTTCAAGACGAGAGATGGATTCTGCCGCTAATATCTCGGGGGTCTGCTAACGCTCAGGTGAAGGAATTATCTGAAGAAGGCGATAGAGCCAAGTTAAGAGACCTGGAGCTTAAGCCAGTAGGTTAACCGGTTTGCTCTAAGGCTCGCAGTAACTGATTTTACGGGCGGCAGTTGTGCCAATGGATCAGCTACTTTGCCAGCACTAATTTTGGCGGGCGATCATCCTTCCCGGTTTGACTTTGGCTCGTGAGCAGCTGTAATGACAGGAAGGCAGTAACAAGGTTGGTGCTCGTGGTAGTACTTGTTCGTTTTAGTTTTCGTTAAAGGATCAATCGATTACTCCTATGCTAATGCAACCCTTCAGCGGTGTTCGACGGGATGATGTGGAGCGACTACTGCAATACATCCCATTTTTTCGGCAAATTCAACAGCAAGATCCAGAACAGTTTCAGGTGTTGCTCTCTTTCTCTAAAGTGAGTGTTCTGGAGCGTGGACAGCTGTTTTTGCATGCCGGTAGTCAGGACCAGTGGCTCTATTTCCTGTTGCGAGGAGAGTTGGCTGTAACCGTTGACCGCCCTGACGATGAGAAAATCATCGTTAACAAAATTCAGGCTGGCGAGGTCTTTGGTGAAATTGCCTTGATTTTGGGGCAGCCGAGGAGTGCAGATATCCGTGTGGCGGAGCAGTGTCGTCAGGCAACGGTTTTTGGTCTGGACTTTAATGCCTTTGGCCGGTTGAATGACTTTTCGCTGATCAAGCTGCCCATCAAGCAAGCTTTTTATCGAAATGTGGTCCACACGCTGCGCTGGCAGCTGGAAGTATACCGTCAACAACACCCATCTCACCCCTTGGCTGAAAAGCATCGCCGGATAAAAGTTCTCTCCTTGCCCAAAGGAGGATTTGAAGAGCTGCAGGCGCTCCACAATCAAGCGGTTGAGCTGGCGACTCTGTTAGTGGAATGGAATCCCAGCATCAGTAATTTTGGTACTTGATCTGCTCCTTCTCCCTCTTTATTTAATACCTCTGCTTTGAATTTCCGGAGTTTCTGGCTTTTTAGCCGGGAATTCGGCTTGCTAGCGGTGGTGCATTGCGCGAACCAGCCTCCTTTATGGTCTACACTTTTTACGAAATAGCTCGAAATTAACAGTAGTTAGAGGTCATCAGTGCTTTATTCGTCTCACCCGCGCTTCCTTAGGCCAACCTTGCTCGGTTTAACGGCCGCTTTGCTGGGGGTGAATAGTGTCGCTGAGGAAACCGTTTCTAGTGAACTTAAGCAGAAGCTCTGGTTGCCTGCCAGCTATGCCCGTTACATGGGAGATTTAATTCAATCCGCCCAGCAGGTGAGTCAGTTTGAAACCTGTCGCCAGGTAATTAGGGGCGAGTTGCTAGAATCCCAATCGACTGCGGAGCATCCGGTGTTCCGCGTGCTTTGCCGAGATCAGCAAGGGCAGAGTTACGCCGTATTGGTTGATGGAGATAGCTATGAGGATCTGCACGCTCATGTCGACCCCCCAATTGAAGAACAGAAGGGTCCTGATCTGCCACAATATGCGCGAGTTTGCGTAACGGAGCTTAAAGCTAAAGTCCATCGGATGATAAAGCCGGTTTGGCCGGAGAGTGATTCCCTGGCGCCAACACTATTGAATGATGACGTGGTGGATTTTGAAGTGGACTTTACCGCTGAAAACGCTGAGGGGATCCTGCTCAAGTATCGTGGCTACTGCCATTTCAACTCTCTTCAAGAGCTTTCGCTTGATGTAAAACCCAGGCCGGGTAGCCAATAGCGTTAAATGGCTAACTGCGTGCGGGGGTAACCGCGACATGTGAGAAGAACAAAAAAAGGCCAGATAAACTGGCCTTTTTTTGGGGATTAAGCTTTAGCCTTTGGTGGGCGACCACGGCGCTTTTTGGCTGCAGTGGCGGTCGCGGCGGGTGCTGCGGCTTTAGCTGCAGGCGCTTTAGGTGGGCGGCCACGACGTTTGGCTGGAGCTTTTGTAGGGGCTTTTTTGGCAGCGGCCTTCTTAGGGGCTGCTTTCTTAGGCGCTGCTTTGGGAGCGGCTTCTTTCTTTGGTGCTGCTGCTTTCACGGCGACCTTTTTGGCAACAACCTTTTTAGCGGCTGTTTTCTTCTTGGGAGCTGCTTTCTTCTTGATCGCGGCCTTTTTCGCTGCTGCTTTGGCTTTAGCGGCGGCTTTCTTAGCGGTGGCTTTCTCTTTTATAGACGCCTTTTTGGCGGCGGCCTTGGCTTTTACCGCGGCTTTTTTAGCTGCGATCTTAGCTTTAGCAGCGGCTTTCTTGGCAGCGGCCTTCTCTTTTATAGCAGCTTTTTTAGCTGCAATCTTAGCTGCAGCGGCTGCTTTTTTGGCTGCAGCCTTCTCTTTTATAGATTTGGCTTTGGCGATTTTAGCGGCTTCCTGGCTCTGAGCTTTTGCCAGGGCATTGGCGGCTTTGTTGGCTGTCTTTAATTGGGCAAGTTCGGCTTTGGCGGTGGCCAAAGCCGCTTTGGCTTCGCCAGCCTTGGTATTAGCGGTTGCTACAGCTGCTTTGGCAGTAGCTGCCATTTTAGCAGCAGCGGGGGTTTTCTTTTTACGGGCAGCTGCCAATTTGGTTTTTTCTTTAGCGCTATCCATTGCGGCTTTTTTGGCCGCCGCCGCAAGTTTGGTAACTTCTTTGGCAAGATCAGCCTCTTGCTTGGCGCGAGCCTTGGTGAGCTGAGTTTTGAGTGCCGCGAGTTCCTGTTCAAGCTTAGCTACAGGATCTACCGCGATTGCTTTGCGTGCAGCCATAGTGGGTTTCCTTTGTGAAAATTAAAAAAGTGCCTTGGGAGGATTAATAATGCGACATAAGTTAAGCATTTATAGAAAAAATTCAAGCACTTTGCTTGAAAATAGACCAATTTTTAAAAAAAGAGAACATAAAAACGGAATATTTTTAGAAAAATTCAAATTTTTTACATCATTGAAGTGAAAAATTGAGAAATCGGGGAAATTAAAAGTTTCGCTTGCCGGGTAAAAGCAAATTAATACCTCTTTAAGTAAAGCGCACCGATTTTTGATTTATCCATTTTTTAAAGATCTGCTTTAGCCAGCCCAGAGAAGCTACTGAGGCGGCATATTTATAGAGAGCCAGCGCAATTTTCAATGTTAGTCCGCAAATTTATTCAGCTTCGGTACATCCTGTTTCACTCCTGACTTAGCTCGCGGAAATGGTCGATGCCGCTTGGGAGTTTGAATAACGGCAATTATCCCGATTACAGGACTATTTGGATGATCGACCCTCCATTATCCTAATTCTCGTTTTTTAGTTGGCTAATTACTCCGGTCCGCAATCGTATATCACCCCTAGATCGAGCTTTAATGAGGCGATGCGTTGGGTTTAGATGCTGTGATTCGGTGGCCATCTGGATATTCGATATTTTAAAGGGGAGGCATATTCAATTAGTGAATGGCTGGGGGGTGGTTAGAGCCGGAAGTAACTTAAGACCGCATTGGCGTTCAGATACATGCGTTACCGTGCTTCGACATTGAGGCTTTAGCTAAATCAGTTTGAATTACGCGGTTATCTATTTGAGGATAATGGCCTGCCAGGAGGCGACAGTAGTCTTAAGGGTCGATTGACCAGGAAAAAATTGCCGGCGTAGCTGGTTGAGTTGGCGTCTTTCAATCCTATAGCGGGTTGCAGCCTCATACCTTACCAGCAGCTCCCCCCCCCTAAAAGACTCTGTTATAGATGGCGAATCTTGTTTCGAGCAGAATTAATTCACTATTAAACGTACAGATAATTAGCCGGCGACATTCGTGCGGGCAGATTTCGTCGATTAGTGTAGTGTGCGGTTGTCGATTCCGGATGATGGCGGAGAATTGGATTTTTACTCTCTCTTTAATTAACGATTGAACCATCTGTATTGCAACAGCGACCTGTTTTCTGAGTAGTGGTTTAAACTCTTCCTCCTTTATTAGGCTTTTCCCGAATCATTGGTCTCCATTAAACACTCATATAAAGAGGGAATGCCTCACACGAAGTCTAACTGGGGCGGAGCGGTGAATTTTCTGGTTTGCCATTTGGATGATGTCAATTGGTTTAATCCGTGATTTATGGCCGCCGGGCACCAGCGCTTTGTAGCTAACGATTTAACATCGTGGTAATTCCTGCGGCTATTTAAGTCGATGCAAGTGGCACAAAGATTTAATCTGGCCCGTCATTGCATTTGCAGAAGTTCTCCTGCTAGGTCTTCGCATGGTTGTTTATCAAGCTGACGGCTTTGGCGAAGCCCCCCAAACAGTCGGCCAGTCGACTTTTCATCGTTTTAACCGTTTCACCCAAATTGCCTGTGCGATGGAAGAGAAGGCCAGCCATGCGCTATCGATTTTCGGAACAGTCTCAGCTGGGTAGGCCTGTAAACATCGCTTTATTATTTTCGTGGAAGAGCTTGGTTGGAAACTGTCGTTTGAGAATTGTCTATCGACGCCGGTTGTTGTCTGCAATACCTCTTTTACCGCTGTTGTGTTCCAGGTTGGTGCGAGGCCCCAGTTTGATGACTAACTTGATCAAAAACGGGCCATAAATACTTGCATTCAGGTTAAAAAACATACAAGATGCGCGGCCCTCCAAGCCACTGGTTGCTTTATAAAGAAGATTAGAGTCCAGCGGCAATCTCTCGCCGGCCTGGAGGGGAAGGGTCTACTACAACGTCGGCTTTACACGTGCGGGGGACTACGTGTGTGTTCATCATCTCTTTTTTGTCTGGCCGCGGCTGTTAATTCAGTACCCTGCTTGTTCGTTTTTATGGTCCAACTGCTATCTATATGCGCACGGCGCATAGGCGGGGCCCTCTCCTGGTCCGCAATGTAAGCGGGCTATTCAAGTACTATTTTTTGTGTAGCGAAATACGAGGTAGCTATGGAAAACCGCGAAGTTTATCTGGTGAATGGTGTTCGTACGGCAATAGGTGATTTTGGTGGCAGTTTAAAATCAGTGGCTCCCACTGATATGGGGGCCCAGGTGGTAAAAGAAGCGGTTGCCCGTTCGGGTGTTAAAGCCGCTGATATCGACCACTGTGTGATGGGTAATGTGGCCCACTCTGACCGTCGTGATATGTACTTGAGCCGCGTCTGCGCCATTAATGCCGGCTTACCTGAAACCGTTCCGGCACTTACCGTTAATCGCTTGTGTGGTTCCGGTTTGCAATCCATTGTGAGTGCCGCGCAAATGATTTTGGCGGGCGATTGTGAAACGGTGGTTGCTGGCGGTGCCGAATCGATGAGTCGCCTGCCTTACTGGTTGCCCAGCGCCCGCTTTGGTGCTCGCATGGGTGATGCACAGATGGTGGATGTGATGACTGGCGCGCTAACCTGTCCGATAGAAAATGTGCACATGGGTATTACCGCTGAAAACATTGCCGCCGAATGGAAAATTTCCCGCGAGGAGCAGGATCAACTGGCACTGCAGAGTCACCAGCGGGCTGAGGCGGCTATCAAGGCTGGTTTTTTCGATTCACAGATTTTGCCTATCGAGATTAAAGGTCGCAAAGGTGTTGAGCGTGTAGTTCAGGACGAGCATGTTCGCTTTGACGCTACCATTGATGATTTCGCGAAGCTGCGCCCGGTATTCAAAGCCGATGGTACGGTAACCGCTGGTAATGCTTCCGGCATCAACGATGCTGCCGCAGCGGTGGTGTTGGCCAGTGGGGCTTCGGTGCAGGCGCGAGGTTTAATGCCGATGGCTCGGTTGGTGAGCTATGCCCTGGTTGGCGTCGATCCGAAATTTATGGGTATGGGGCCGGTACCAGCCATCGATAAGATTCTGGCCAAAACCGGTGTGCATGTGGATGACATCGACGTGTGGGAGGTGAACGAAGCCTTCGCAGCCCAGGCGTTGGGTGTGGTCAAGGCGCTGAACCTGCCCAGTGAAAAGGTCAATCCCAATGGCTCAGGCATCTCTTTGGGGCACCCTATTGGTGCTTCCGGGGCTGTTCTTGCCATCAAAGCCATGCACGAGCTGCAGCGTACTGGTGGCCGCTACGCCATGGTTGCGCTCTGTATTGGCGGCGGTCAGGGCATCGCCGCGCTGCTGGAACGGGTATAACAGCTGCGCCGCCCAATGGGCGGCGCTTCTCCTCCAGCCCCCGCGGGGCTATTTAAGACTCTTTACACTGCTGGTATGCCAATTGCTTTGCTGGGGGCTTGGCTGCTGACTGTGGTTGCACCTCAATTGTGTGTGTTATCTAACCGTCATCAATTTGTTGAGGACATTTTCAGCAAAGCTGCTAAGATGTGGCCTGGTTGCTCAGGCGACAATTACGAATGAAATAACAGTTTTACGAGGGGAGCAACTGTGAGCCGAAGACGTAGACACGGTGACGCAGAAGAGAAAGCCGAAATCGATTTAACACCCATGCTTGATGTGGTGTTTATTATGCTGATCTTCTTTATTGTGACGGCATCCTTTGTTAAGGAAATTGGCCTGGATCTGAATATGCCGGAAGTACCAGAAAATCCGCCACCAGCAGACCCGGACGAGCCACCCAATATTTTGGTTAAAGTAACCGCCAACAACGACATCATCATGGATGGCCGTCGTGTAGACGCCCGTTCAATTCGCTCTATTATTGAACGTATGCACGCTGAAAACCCTAAAGCCAGTGTGATTATTAAGGCCGATGTGAAGTCTGAAGCCGGAGTTTATGTGGCTGTGGCTGATGCCGCTCGTTCAGCTAATGTTATGCAGGTATCGTTGGTGCCTGATGGCGAGATCTTTTAGCGTTAGCAAGACATTACTCTTTACTCTGATGTAAAGAGCCATAAAAAAACCCGCGCGAAGCGGGTTTTTTTATGGCTCTTGTTTAGCGCTCTGTTTGTCAGAGCGCTTCTCTTAGCTTAGGCGGCCTTGGTCTCTTTATCCTTGGCTTCGACCTGCTCCTTACGCAGGGCAGCCTCCTTGTTAACGTCAAAAAAGGAGCGGAAAAAGTCCCGTAAGCGCGGCTGTATCTCGGTGCGGAAGCGTTTGCCGTTAAACACGCCATAGTGGCCAACACCCGGTTGGATGTAGTCGAACTGCATCTCTTGTGGGATATTTTTACAAAGATCGTGAGCCGCCTGGGTTTGGCCAATACCTGAGATATCGTCGTTCTCTCCCTCTACCGTCATTAGCGCCACTTTGGTGACTGTTTCCGGTTTAACCAGTCGGCCATTGTGGTAGAACTCGCCAACGGCGAGAGAGTGCTTCTGGAATACCTCGGATATGGTCTGCAGGTAGAACTCTTTGGTGAGATCAAGCACCGAGAGATATTCGTTGTAGAACTCCCGATGCTTCTGCACGCTGTCACAATCGCCTTCAATCAGGTGGTTGAAGTAATCCTTGTGGGCGTTTACGTGGTTCTCGGTATTCATGGTGATGAAACCGGTCAGCTGCAGAAAGCCTGGATAGACCCGCCTAAATGCGCCCTGGTAATTTATCGGCACCGTGTAGATAACGTTGTTCTCAAACCAGGAATAAGGCCGAGTTTTGGCCAGGTGGTTGGGGGCGGTGGGCGATTTTCGGGTATCGATGGGTGAACCCATAAAGGTCATGGTCGCTGGTAGGGCTGGATCGTCGTCTTCGGACATCACCGAGATTGCTGCCAGAACAGGGGGGCCTGGTTGGCAGATGGCCATGACGTTGGCACCCGGGCCAAGCGCCTGAAGCATTTCAATCACATAATCGACGTAGGTGTTGAGGTCGAAATTTCCTTCATAAAGAGGTACATCGCGGGCGTCAACCCACTCGGTGATGTAGACCTCGTGCTCTGGGAGAAAAGCCTCCACAGTGCCGCGTAGAAGAGTGGCATAGTGGCCGGAAAGTGGCGCCACAATGAGTAGACGAGGGTCGTGGTGCTCTTTGCCATAGGCCTTCATCATGTCGTCTTCGTTGCGCTTGAAGTGGACCAGCCTGCAGAAAGGCTTCTCCCAGGCGATCTCTTCGGTAATGGCGACCGGTTGCCCATTGATTTTGGTCTCTTTCAGGCCAAATTCGGGTTTGCCGTAGCGGCGGGTGAGGCTTTCAAATAGGTCGCAGCTGGCGTTGATCAATTTGCCCGGGTAGGTGTAGGCCAGCGGGTTTAACTTGGAATCGAAGAGCTTTTTGCCGAGGCCGGCAGCTTCTCGGAGAGGATGAAGAACGGCGTGGTTCAACTCGTAGAGGTGATATAGCATTTTTTTCTCCAAAGGCGCATAAGCACAGTCGCTCGGCTATTTCTAAGCGCTTCGGCGAAGGGATAGTCGCGTTACCGTGAGGTGACAACCATAATTACTACGATCCAACCTATCGGTTGTTACCTAATACCTGTATCTGTTTTCTTACGGTCTTGCAGTGTCAAACGATCATTGCGTGCCGATTGGTTTTTAGTTTGATACCTGACAGTAGCCGCAAGTGTAGTTTATTGCGCCATCGACCAGGTTATTGCTGCATTGCAACATTTGATTATACCCAGCTGCCAAACTTAGGCAACGACTAATCAACTTAACGCTGGCGCGAAAAGAATGCAAAAGGCGAATGTTATGGGGTGGAGAATGGGCCGCTGCTGAAGCAGCGGCCCGAAGGGTGTTTAGGCGACGATTGCCTTATAAACTTCGTTCAAGCTTTCGTTGGCATCGCCAAACAGCATGCGGGTATTTTCTTTATAGAACAGTGGGTTATCCACACCTGCGTAGCCGGTGGCCATGCCTCGTTTCAGTACCACCGTGGTTTTCCCGTGCCATGGCTCCAGTACCGGCATGCCGGCTATGGGGCTGTCAGGAACCTCTTTGGCGGCAGGGTTAACGATGTCGTTGGCGCCAATTACCACGGAAATATCCACTTGCGGGAAATCTTCGTTGACCTCTTCCATCTCGAAGACAATGTCGTAGGGCACTTTGGCTTCCGCCAGCAACACGTTCATGTGGCCAGGCATTCGTCCGGCCACAGGATGGATGCCGAAACGTACTTTCACGCCCTTATCGCGCAGAGCTTTGGTGATTTGATAAACCGTGTGCTGAGCCTGCGCTACGGCCATACCATAGCCGGGGATAATCATCACCTCTTTGGCGCCCAACAACATGTTGGCCACCTCTTCGGCTTCGACCGCTTTAATGTCCTCCTCGCTGCCGGCAGGGCCACTGGCGGCAGAACTACCACCGCTGGAAGTACCGAAGCCACCCAAAATTACATTCAGGAATTTGCGGTTCATGGCCCGGCACATGATGTAGCTGAGGATGGCACCCGAGGAACCGACCAGCGCGCCGACGACGATTAACAGGTCGTTGGCCAACATAAAGCCCGTCGCCGCGGCGGCCCAGCCGGAGTAGCTGTTGAGCATGGAGACCACCACCGGCATATCGGCACCACCGATGGCCATCACCATGTGAATACCAAACAGCAGGGCAACAATGGTCATAACGGCCAGTGGTAGCAGTGCGTTACCGCCTTCAGCTGCGTTGGCAGCGACAAAGGCAAAGCCCTGCCAAATAGCCACTACCAGCAGGATCAGGTTGAACCAGTGGCGAGCCGGTAGCAGCAGTGGCTTGCCGCCGATTTTGGCGGAGAGCTTACCGTAGGCGATGATGGAGCCGGAGAAGGTGAGGGCACCAATCAGAATGCCGATGTAGGTTTCGACATCGTGAATGGTCTTTTCAACACCCATGAGGCTGGCATCGTGCTCCAGAAAGTTGGCGTAGCCCACCAGCACCGCGGCCAGACCAACTCCGGAGTGGAGTATGGCAACCAGCTCTGGCATTTGGGTCATGGCGACTTTACGGGCCAGGATGATGCCGACCACCGCACCGATGATCACGGCGCCGATGAGTAGTGCGTAGTTAGCGGTTACTATTCCCACAATGGTGGCGAATAGGGCAATGCCCATGCCGATCATGCCGAAATAGTTACCGCGACGGGCTGTTTCCTGCTTGCTCAGTCCACCCAGAGCGAGGATGAACAGAATGGATGCGCCTATGTAGGCGATATTGATCATACCTTGAGACAACATGATTCTCTCCCCTTACTTTCTAAACATGGCAAGCATGCGTTGGGTGACGGCAAAGCCACCGAAAATATTGACACTGGTGATGAGGATGGCGATTCCGGCCGTCCACATGACCCAAGGGTCGGGGGAGTCAATCTGAATCAAGGCGCCGATGATGATGATACTGGAGATAGCGTTGGTCACACTCATCAGCGGGGTGTGCAGTGACGGAGTTACGTTCCAGATCACCATGTAGCCGACAAAGCAGGCCAGCACAAAGACGGTGAAGTGGGACATAAAGGACTCTGGTGCACCGGCGCCAAGGCCGATCAGGGCCAGTGCGCCGAGGGCAAACCAGATGAGGCTGCCGCCTTTGGACTCGGGCTTCTCTGCCGGTGCCGCCACAGGCGCGGGCTCCGGCTTTTTGGCCGGTGCGGCAGAGAGCTTGGGTGCCGGTGGTGGGAAGGTGATTTCACCCGCTTTCACGGCGGTAGCGCCGCGCACCACTTCGTCTTCGAAGTTGACGGTCAATTGGCCATCTTTGGCGGGGGTCATGTCGGTCAACAGGTGGCGCATGTTGGTGCCGTACAGCTGGCTGGCCTGCGAGGGTAGGCGGCTGGCCATATCGGTGTAGCCGACCAGCGTAACGCCGTGCTTGACCACCACCTTGTCGGGTTCGGTCAGCTTGCAGTTACCACCCTGTTCGGCGGCGAGGTCAACGATAACGCTGCCCTCTTTCATGGATTTAACCATCTCCTCGGTGATCAGCTCTGGGGCTGGTTTGCCGGGAATCAGTGCGGTGGTGACGATAATATCGACCTCTTTCGCCTGTTCGGCAAAGAGCTTCATCTCCGCATCGATAAACTCTTTCGACATGGTTTTGGCGTAGCCGCCGGTGCCGGAGCCATCCTCTTCGAAGTCGAGCATTAGGAATTCGGCATCCATGGATTCGACCTGCTCTTTTACTTCTGGGCGGGTGTCAAAACCGCGCACAATGGCGCCCATGGATTTGGCGGTACCAATGGCGGAGAGGCCGGCAACGCCAGCGCCAATCACCAGTACCTTGGCTGGGTCGATCTTGCCGGCGGCGGTGATCTGGCCGGTAAAGAAGCGGCCGAAATGCTGGGCGGCTTCTACTAAGGCGCGGTAGCCGGCAATGTTGGACATGGACGAGAGGGCATCCATCTTCTGGGCGCGCGAGATCCGCGGCACCATATCCATGGCCAGGGCATTGACTTTTTTATCGGCCAGTTTTTGCAGTAATTCTGGATTTTGGGCGGGCCACATGAACGAGACCAGGGTCTGGCCTTCGTGCAGTAGGTCTATTTCGTTAATGTCCAGTTCCGGATGGTCCATGGGCGGACGGACTTTCAGAATGATGTCGGCGTCTTGCCACAGGGCTTTGGTATCTTTGATGACTTCAACGCCAGCGGCTTCATAGTCACTGTCGCGAAACTTGGCTTTCTCTCCGGCGCCGCTCTCGATAGCTATCGAGTAGCCCAATTTCTGGAGATGTTTCGCCACTTCCGGAGTGGTGGCGACACGGCACTCCCCTGGCTTGACTTCCTTGGGTATAGCGATCTTCATTTGTTTGTTCCCCAATTGTTGTACATGGGCCATGGCTTTAGCTTGGCCTGGTTTTCTTGCCGGTGGTCCGGCTTATCGTTGTGTTGTTCTCCTAATCGCCTGGCAGGGCTGCGAGACTGCTGGTTTGGGCAAGTGGGTAGGAGCTCGGCCAAAGACTCTAATTCATTGTGGTCTTTTGTGGTGGCGGCCGGCTCTACGCCTGACCCACAGGCACTTTTACCCGCCGCATGTTAGCCAAAGCGGTTGGCAAGAGTACTTGTAAAATTAAATCGATACCATTAAAGAGATTAATTTTAATTCCATTTTTGCCGCATGTGGGCGGCTTTTTTGGAAGGAAACAGTATTGTCTAACAGCGGTTCACTTTTTGCAGCAGCCAGTGTCTAATGCACCGCTGAAATCATCGTCTCTTAACTACTGCTGCAGTTATAGGAATGCACTGAATGGACAACATTTTAAAGGGTGTGCGCCACTTTCAGAAAAAAATCTTTCCCAGCCGCAAAGCTGAATTTGCCGAGCTGGCCAATGGTCAAGATCCTGAAGTGTTGTTTATAACCTGTTCCGACTCCCGTCTGGACCCCTGTTTGCTGACGCAGACCGTACCAGGCCGGCTGTTTATCTGCCGCAATGCCGGTAACGTCATCCCGCCGCACAGCAATCAAACCGGTGGTATGACCGCCTCCATTGAGTACGCGGTGGAGGTATTGAAGGTGGAACATATCATCGTCTGTGGGCATACCGACTGTGGCGCGATGAAAGGGGCGCTGGAGCCGGAATCCCTGGGCGAACTGCCCCACGTCAGGGAGTGGCTGGGTCACTGCCGGGCCGCCGCCGCCGTAGTAAAAGAGAAGCACGGTAACCTCTCCAGCCATTACCTTGATGAGATTACCCGGGAAAACATCAAGCTGCAGATCCAACATATCCGCACCCACCCCTCAGTCGCCGCCAAACTGGCCACCCACCAGGTGAGCCTGCACGGTTGGCTCTATGAGATAGAAACCGGTGGTGTGTTGGAGCTGGACCAGCTGACTGGCGAGTTCTCCCCGCTATTCGACTAGCCAAATTAGATTGCGATTGTCTGTTCAATAGCTTTCGCCTATGGGCTCAATCGCCATCTTTTGCGTGGGCTGGCCCCAGTTCTCTGCGACAATGCGGCCCATTCATTCAAGGCCCATTTATTCCAGGCTCAAAGATTCTAGGAGAAAGCTCATGACAACAATTAATGCGACAGACGCCAACTGGCAGGCCGAGGTACTGGCGGCTGAAACACCGGTAGTCGTTGATGTGTGGGCGCCCTGGTGCGGCCCTTGCAAAATGGTAGGCCCCGCCCTGGAGCGAATTCATGGTGAAGACCCGGAGCGCTTCAAGCTGGTCATGGCCAATATGGAAGAGTTCGAAGCGACCGCCAAATCGCTCAACATCATGGCCACACCAACACTGATGATCTTTAAAGGTGGCGAATTGGCGGCGAAAAAGTCCGGCGCCATGATGCAGAGCCAAATTAAACAGTGGTTGGAGCAAAATCTCTAAGCGGCGGAACACGTTGGTGCCGGCCTGTGCGGCACCCACACCAAACCGGGGCAGCCTACTGAGGTTGCCCCGGTTTTTTATGGGTGTGCTGACGGTGGCTTAGAGAAAGCTACGCAGCCAGGCGGTGGCCACCATCCCCAGTAACAGCCACAGCACAGAGAGCTTAACGGTTCTCACCAGAATCAGCCCCACCACAGCCACGGTGGTATCCACTCCGTTGGTCACCCCGGTGACCAGCACCGGTTGCAGAAAGGCCGCCAATAGCAATCCGACCACGGCGGCATTTACCCGGGCGAAAACCGGCTGCAGGGCGCTCTGTTGCCAGCTGCTCTGCCAGCCTTTAACGGTGGCCAATACCAGCAAAAAACCCGGTGTAAAAATGGCAATAGTGGCGGTGACGGCCCCCAACCAGGGTTGGTTGGGGGTTAGTTCAGCGCCTAAAAACGAGGCGAAGGTAAACATGGGGCCGGGCACCGCCTGCACACTGGCGTAGCCGAGCAGGAAGTGGTCGTTATCCAGGCTGTCGCCAACAAACTGCTGTAGCAGTGGCAACACCACATGGCCTCCACCAAAGACCAGGCTGCCTGACTGGTAAAAGCCGGCCCAAAGCCGGCCGAGCCCGCCGGCCAGTGCCAGCAGTGGCCCGGCCAGCAACAGCAGCGCAAAGCTTATAAACAACCAGTTAACTGCTGGTCGACGCCGTCCTTCAGCGCGCTGTGTGAGTGCACGCCAGTTGGGCTTTTCACCCGCCAAGGCGGCCACCGCCAGCAGTAAAATTTGGGTAAATTGGGCGGGAAAGACCAATAGTGCCAGGGTGGTGACAGCGGCGATGCCTTTGCGATACGGGGTATCACAAAAGCGGATAAAGAGGCTCCAGCAGGCATCGGCGACCACCACCACTGCTGCCAGCTTTAACCCCAGTAGTGTGGTATGAACCCATGGCTGTTCTGCCGGTGCGTAGATGGCCAGGCAGGCCATTAAGATAAATGAGGGCAGGGTAAAGCCCAGGAAGGCGGCCAATGCCCCGCCCAGGCCGCCGTGTTTAAGGCCGATGGCAAAGCCCAATTGACTGGATGCCGGCCCCGGCAGAAGTTGGCAGAGGGTGGTGAGTTGCATAAAAGTGGCTTGGTCGAGCCAGCGCAGCCGCTCTACGAAGGTTTTTTGGAAATAGCCGATGTGGGCGATGGGGCCGCCAAAGCTCATCAGGCCAAGGCCCAAAAACTGCCAGAATATGGCAAAGGGAGTGAATTTTTTCATGGCCGCCAGTGTAATCGTTGGTGGAGCCATAGCAAGCGTTGCGGCACGCTAAAACGTCACCCGGGAAGGCGCTTAACTCTTGGCGGCCTGCACGCGAAACGGTTGTCGCACACCCCGCCGCTCTGCAAACCCCAATAGCCGGCCCACGACGGTGCCGGTCACTCGTTGGTCTTTGGTCATCAGCAGTATATCGGCTTCGGAATAGGCATCTTCACTTAAGCTCATGCCGGGCATCAGCTCGGCCAGGGTCACTGTTTTGGTAATTAACACCGCATCCATGGCCGCGCCGACGCTACCCAGGGCTTCAATAAAATGGTTGTACTTGCCTTGGAAATGGTTGTTCGGCTTTCAATGGTTTGGGTATGGCTGGCGCCGGCTATGCGTAAATCTTCATAAGGCCCGGCGAAAAATAGCATCTGGGCACCGAGCAGAGTTTCCTCGGAGAGCGACTCGGGCGCGTCGCCTTCCGCCACTGTGGGCGCTTGCAGATCATTTTGATTGCGAATCATCAGGGCGACCTGCTCCAGGTGAGGGATTCGGTTCAGCGGGTGGTAGGCTACTTCTGGATGATTTTTAAAAAGTTTGTTCTCTGCCTCGGTTAATTTTGTGCGGGTGTCAACTTTTTCCAGCAGGTCTCCAGAGTGTGTGACGCAACCCAGCTGCGATAGCATGGCGGCAATTTCCAATCGCTAGGGCCTGTTAACACAAATTTAGCACCTCTGTTGAGCTTGAAATGAGCTCGATCTAGGCGCGAGCCGCGTAGTTTGATGGGCCCAAATCAGCGGTGAGCAACAACGAGCGAGCTCATTTCAGGCTCAACCCTTCGGGCTGGGGCCAGTTTTTTGCCCAGCGTTGTTGCCAGCCGCTTATGTAGGCCTACTACATGGCACGTCTGGCGCCTAGCTGGACAAAAAACTGACCTCCAGCAGTGGTGTTAAATTTGTGTTAACAGGCCCTAGCATTAAAAGCTTTGGCGAGCTTGGTAACAATGATGCGCGGGCCACCACTACGGCTGAATGCCATGGGGTTGACGATACTGAGTACCTCACTGATCACCTCCATGCTGGCCAATAAGGCGGTTTGCAGCAGTTCGCTCTCCACCAGATTGGCCTGCTACTGCTCGCAGGCGTCCGCTAAAACCGCAAGCAGATCTTCAGATTCGCAGGGCTTCATTAAAAAGCGATAAACACCGCCTTGGTTGACCGCACGATTGGCTGCTTCGGCATTGGCCTGGCCGGTGGGTAGTATGCGAATGGTGCTTATACTCCTGGCCTTCACCTTCGATAGAAGTTGGGCGCCGTCAACCTCTCGCATAATATCATGTCGCTGACCACTAGCGCGAAAGGTCCATCGTCGGTCAGCTTTTGCAGCCCCTCTTTGGCGCTTATGGCGGTATGGACGCTCTAAATTTTGTGCTGTAGGTCCTGCAGGCTTTCGAGCACATTCTTCTCATCGTCGACAATCAGAACTTTAGGTTTGCTCATTGCTGATCTTCTGCTCGGTGTTTTCGGTTTGGCTTTTTGGGTAGATAAATTTTAAATTCGGTACCACTGCCGGGCTGGCTGCTCACTTTAATTTTGCCGTGGTGGCGACCGCAGATAATCCGGTGGCAGAGTGACAGCCCCTGGCCGGAACCCTTCTCCACCGACTTGGTGGTGAAAAAAGGGTCGAATATTTTATCGATAATCGACGTGGGGATGCTGGTGCCGTTATCCGCGATGGTGATGAGAGCCTGTTTTTTTTAACTGTTTGGTGGCGATCGTGATTTTGCCCTGTGGGGTTTTGGGATGCTCGCCAAAGTTCGCCTGAATGGCATGCATCGAGTTCATAATTAAATGTAAAAAAAACTGGTGAATGTCCCCAATGCTGCAGTAGATAGGTGGCAACTCGTCGTAGTGGGTTGTTACCTCGGCGCACATTTTGTATTCATAGCGGGTCACACACCAGTGTGTTGTCAATGCCCTGGTTGATATCAGAGAAATTTCGTTCAACCTGTTCATTGTGAGGGAATGCCTTCATCGATTTAATGATGGTTCTAATCCGCTTGATGCCGGTGCGAGCCCATTCGAAGCTTACCGGCACCCGATTGCTCCGGTAGCGTAGGTCGTAGCGTTGCTCAATGACTGCAATTTTTTGCTGGGTCTCGTTGTTGAGTTCGATCAGCGCTTCGTATGCCTGGTTGGCGGATTGGATGTCGGCCACCGCCTCCTGCAGAAGATTGAGGCTGTCACCTACAAATTGAATGGGACTATTTATTTAGGGGGTGATACCTGCCGACAGCTGGCCGAGGGCCTCCATTTTCTGCGCTAGGCGTAGCTCCATCTCCTGTCGCTGGCGCATCTC
The DNA here is from genome assembly GCF_033283405.1 of Halioxenophilus sp. WMMB6. Lineage (NCBI taxonomy): Bacteria > Pseudomonadati > Pseudomonadota > Gammaproteobacteria > Alteromonadales > Alteromonadaceae > Halioxenophilus > Halioxenophilus sp. WMMB6. The sequence continues at coordinate 89,367 of NZ_JAWMQR010000004.1, read as the reverse complement.
TTCGTGCAACTTCTCTTGGGAGCGAAGCAGCTCCTCATTAATTTGTGTGAGCCGTGCGGTACGCCGCTCCACCGGTTTGGTGAACGACTCATTGAGCGCTTGCAGTTGCTGTTGAATGGTCTCACTCTGTTCCAGCGACGAGCGTTGCGCTTCGGTCAATAAAAAAAGATAGGTGGTTGGTTCATAGCGTGAATAGTCCTCCATGCTCAAACCCAAGTCGGTTAGCGAGCGCAGGTCGGTCACCCAGGGGATGCCAATAAATAGCAGGCCGGGTTCCTGCTGCAATTGCATTAATTGGCCGCTTAGTACCACCGTTGCGCGCTTTTACGGCCAACAACACAATGCACTGCAATTTCGCTTTAATCTCTTCAATATGAGTGATGGCCGGCGAGGTGAAATCAAACTGTTTGAAGAGCTGCTTATCCGCTTTGCGTTCTGGCAAATAGCGCATCAGGCTTGGACCCATATCGAGGACTTCGACGGCGTCGGCAATTTGAAATTAGAAGGAAAAAAGCTGAGCAGGCTCGCTGTTGGTTATATACATAGGGGGGTGGAGTGAGTCGGCCATGGGCATTGTGACTTTTTTGTTATCTCACAAAATGTGGCACAGGTATAGAATGTGGCAGCTGGGGCGAAGTGCTGCCTAACGCAGGGAGCTTTTAAGCGGTACTTATAAACAAGTGCTTTTACAGTAGCAGGGTTCAGGTTGCGGTGATCACTAAACCGTGAAGGTTTGTAATCAGAGGCCAGTGGCGGGAACCCGGGAGGGCTGCCTGGGTCCCAAAGAGAGTGGCGGCAGAGGGTAAAACAATGTTGATTCGTAGCAAGCAGGCGGGTGAGTTAACCGAGGCGCAGGTAACCGATGAGTCGGTTTACCGCAACCGCCGCCAGTTGTTAAAACAGATGGGTTTTGTCGGTTTGGGTGGTTTGCTGGCCAACCCTTCCCAAGCGGGTGTGTGGAGCTGGCTGGGTGACGACAAACCAGAAGCCTCGTTACCAGAGCGGGCAGCGCTCAGCTACCAGCCGGCGAGCCCCATCAGTGATCCGCTTACCAGCGAATCGAAGGTGCTCTCCTACAACAACTTTTATGAATTTGGCCTGGATAAAGCGGATCCGCAGCAAAACGCCAGAAACTTCCGGGCGGACCCCTGGCGGTTACAGCTCTCCGGTTTGGTGGAAAAACCCATCGAACTCGGCTTTGAAGATCTGTTTAATTTCCCATTGGAGGAGCGCATTTACCGCTTACGCTGTGTCGAAGCGTGGTCGATGGTTATTCCCTGGGTAGGCTTTCCGCTGTCGGCGTTGCTGGCCAAGGCGGGCATCAACTCCTCAGCCAAATATGTGGCCTTTGAAACCCTGTACGATCCAAAACAGATGCCTGGGCAGAGCAGCCGTATGTTTGGCGGTGGTATTCGTTACCCCTATGTCGAGGGTTTGCGGCTGGATGAGGCCATGCATCCGCTCACCATTTTGGCCGTGGGTGTTTACGGCAAGGCCTTGCCGCCGCAAAACGGCGCCCCCATACGGTTGGTGGTGCCCTGGAAATATGGCTTTAAAAGTATTAAGTCGATTGTTGGTATTCGCTTGCAATCGAGTCAACCAGAGACCACCTGGAATCGGGCGGCGGCCGATGAGTATGGCTTCTATGCCAATGTTAATCCGCAGGTTGACCATCCGCGTTGGAGCCAGGCCCAGGAGCGTCGCATCACCAAGGGTGGCTTGGGCTCCGATAGCCGCATCGCTACGCAGCTTTTTAATGGTTACGGGGCGGAGGTGGCCGGGCTATACTCCGGCATGGATTTGCGCCGATATTTTTAAATCATACGGTTCCCGCCAATCTGTTGTGCCCGCGCCAGTTTAATCGTGTGCGGGTAACGCTATCACTCAATTTTCCGGTTTTGTAATTCAGTCGATGATTCGTCAGCTCCTACCCCGTAACGCCATCAAACCCCAGCATGTAAAAATTGTGCAGTTGCTATTGCATCTGGGCTGTTGGTGGTGGCTGGGACGGGGTTATTGGCTGGCGTTGAATGATCGTATTGGCGGTGAGCCTGTGGAGTCGTTGATTCATCTCTACGGTGACACGGCGTTGCAGTTGCTGCTGGCGACGCTGGTGGTCTCTCCTTTTGTGCGCTACAGCCGGCAGTCTGCATTGATGCGGTTGCGGCGGCCGCTGGGCCTTTATAGCGCACTGTTTGCCTGTGCCCATTTGACGATTTACATTGCCTACGACCTGCAGTTTCAATGGTCAACACTGCTCTCTGAGGTGGTCAAAAGGCCCTATATCACAGTGGGCTTCTGTGCCTGGCTGCTGGTGATGGCTTTAGCGGTGACCTCTCTGCCGAAATTGGTACGTCGGCTTGGCCGCCGTTGGAAGCAGCTACACAACTGCATCTACCTTATTGCCATTCTGGTTTGCATTCACTACTGGTGGTCGGTAAAAGCGGATATTGCCGAGCCCGCGTTATACTGCTTGATATTGTCGGTATTGCTTTTTTTCCGCGGCGATAAATTTCTGCGCTATTTTGGTCAACTTTTTTCCACAATTCGATGATACTCTGTGCCCCGGCCAATGGTTAAGCGGAACACGGTATTGATCGATGGTTACAGATTTCGATAGATTTCCACCTTCCAAAAAAATAGAAAACCTAATGATAAGATTTGATAGGAGTTTGTAATGAAAAAGCTGTTATTACCTCTGCTGGCAGGTGCCACCGTGCTGGCTGCTCCGGTTTGGGCAGATAATTCCAAAGACCCGGTAAAGGCACAGGTTCACTATCGCCAATCCCTGTTCACCCTGGTGGGGGCGCATATGGGTAAGATGGGGGCGGTGATGAAGGGCAAAGCCGACTACAACGCAGAGGCGATGGTTGCCAGCGCCAATGTATTGGCCGCTCTCTCCGCGGTAGCGGATCAGGCTTTCGTGCTGGAAAGTGCGGTGCAGGGCTCCGAAGCGAAAAAGGAAATTTGGAGCGATAAAGCAGAATTCGATAAGCGCCTGGCCGACTTTGTTTCTGCCACCGCTACCTTGGCAGAAAATGCCGGAACCGAGGCGGGCTTTAAAGAGAACTTTTCGGCCGTTGGTAAAAGCTGTAAGGCTTGCCACGACCAATTTAAAGAGGATTAATCGATAATTGGCGCATTTGGCAACGCTGCCGCCAAGTGCGCCGACTCTCCCCTAACTACTGGTACTGGCAAATACCACCAGCCAGCTGATCAGCAGTACCACCAGCCCAACAAAGGGCGATTGCCACTTCAGTGATGAGCTCTGTGCCCGCTCGGCTGGCATTTTCCGGCGGCCGGTGATCATGGCGCCGACCAAGTGATCTCCCCGCAATGAGTGCAGAACAATGGCTGCCAGGTGAATAACCACCGCTGCCAAAATCAGATTGAAGCCCAGATGGTGGAAGTCGGTCAGACGTTCCTGCCAGTCGCTGCTTGCCCAGCTCACCCAGGGCCCTTCGTAGAAATAGTCGTCGCTGGCAAACAGCCCGGAAGCGCCCTGGGCTGTAATTATCAGCAGTAACACCAGCACCGACCAGCCTCCGGCAGGGTTGTGGCCAATGCTGCTGCGCAGTTGGCCGCCCGGCAGTAGATTGCGCAGTTCCTGCAATACGGCTTTGGGGCCACGTAAAAAATGGCTAAACCGAGCGGTATCGCTGCCGACAAGCCCCCATACAATGCGAAATAGGATCAGGGCCAGCGTCAGGCGGCCGGCCAGCATGTGCCACTCCATTAAATCGTCGGCCACTTCGGCGCTATACCAGAGAAAAATCATTAAGGCGACGATCGCCCAGTGCCAGAGGCGCAGGCTTAAATCCCAGATTTTTAAGCGAGTTGTTGAGTCTTTTTCCATTTTTACAGCTAAATTAGAAGGTGAAAGTGCAAAATTGCCCAGCAAACTGGGCTAGAACTGAAACTGACCTACGCGCTCAGCCAGAGTTCCATATGGTTGTCTGTGACGGCGTTTGGACTATAACAAACTGAGCGTTGTTTTGTGCAGGGGTGACAGCTTCGCTATAGGGTGGGTAATATGCTGAGAAACATTGGTTGTTGAAGTTATGCCAGAAACCTCGAAAGTTCGTGTAATCGCGCGGCAGAAAGCAACACAGATAATGATTGCCAACGGCAAGGGTGGCGTTGGTAAGACCACGGTCACCACTAACCTGGTCTCCCATCTCAGCCTGCTGGGGCCGGTGGCAATGCTGGATCTCGATCCGCAGGCCAGTGCCAGTTTCTGGTTGCAACTGCGTGGCCCGCGTGAGCCCAAGATCTCGGCGCTCTCGACCAAACTCTATGATCGCGGCCAGGTAACCCGCTCCTGGATGACTCACAAGGTCGGCCAGCAGGTGCGTTATGTGGTGTGCGACACTCCCGCCGGTATCCACTCACCGGATTTAGATCGTTGGTTACTGGATACCGATATCCTGTTGATTCCCGTGGCACCTTCTCAAATTGATATCAACGCCACGGCGGCCTTTGTTAAACAGCTGCTGTTGAACCCCCAGTATCGGGCCAAACCGGTGGCGCTGGGGGTTATTATGAATCGGGTTAAGCGCAACACGCTCAGCTTCCAAAAGCTGGAGCGCTTTCTCGATAGCCTGAAAATTCCAGTGGTGGCGACCCTGCGCGATACTCAAAACTACGTGAAAGCGGTGGAGGCGGGGCTTGGGATCAATGAGCTGCCCAAACCTTCGGCGGTCGATCGCGATGACTGGCTAAAAGTGATTCGTTGGATTCGCAAAGCGGAGCAGCAACAGTCCACCGCACTGGAGCGGCGCCAGGCACGTCGAACCCTGGAGCAGGGTGCGTCGCAACTGTTGGGCACGGAGGTTTGTCAGGATGTATCGGGCGAGGAGTGACGCCGGCGTTAGCCATGCGCAGCCAGCGCCACGCTGTTGGCAAAAAAGTCTGGAGCTTGCTCAAGCGCGCTGATGGTCAAGTCTGGTGCCACCTGCCAGAGCTGCGGCCCGCCATTGGCAACCAAGGGCGCTAACTGCAGCCAGCAGAGCAGGTAGTCCGACCAGACCCGGTAGGAATATATCTGCACCTGGCTACCCACCAAATCACACTCTTCATCGGCTATTGCCACCTGCTGTTGTGGCCCCAGCGCAAAGTAGAAGCTTTGCAGCGACTTCTGTAATCCCTGGCCTACCGCTTTCACATAAGCCTCTTTTAACGTCCAGAACCTGAAAAACCGTTGCCGTTGATCGTTCGGTGTATTGCCGGCGCTGATGGCGGTAACTTCACTGGGGTGGAAAAAGTGGTCGGCAATCTCCAGGGTGCTGCTCTTGCGCTGGGTGGTTTCAACATCCAGGCCGATGGCACCGTTGTTGGTAATGGCCAGCGCCACCACGCCCTGGGTGTGGGAGAGGTTGAAGTCGATGGCGTTGTCGACCAGTGATGGCTTGCCGTGGTCGTTTTGCTGGAATAGCAGACTCTCCGGTTGCCTATCGAGATGCTTGGCCAAAAACCAGCGGGTGAGTATTTTGCCCAACAGGAATTGGTGCTGGGCATCCAGGTTTTTAAAGCGCTCGTAGCGCTCCTGCTCCTCGGTGTTTAACAACCAGTAAAAACGCTGTTTGAGTGCGGCAAAATCCCAGTCGGAGTAGTGGCAGAGGTAGAGGCTTGCCACGGGCTTGGCGGAATGCTCACTCATCTCAGGTAGGGCAATAACCAGAGACCTGGGTACCATCGTGTTTGTAACAGGTGCCGTTAGCGGTCATCTTGCCGTCGATAAACTCTCCTTCAAAACGGTCGCCGGTTTCTGTCCAGTAGGTTCCCCGGCCATGTTTTTTATCGTCTATCCAGGCGCCGTCGTAACGAGCGCCGGTGGGGTAGGACATAATGCCCTGGCCCGAGCGTTTACCGTTGACGAACTGGCCTTCATAGGTGCTGCCCGAGGTCCAGGAGAAGATGCCCTTGCCGTGGGGTTGGTTGGCGCTGTTGCAGGTGCCGGTGTATTTGTTGCCGGAGACAAAGTTGAGGCGGCAGGATGTGAGTTGGTCAGGGTCGCTGCCAACGGTGTTGGCCACCGGTGCCGGTCGATTGGCGGATGGAAAACTGGCAATAAAACGTACCCCGACAATCGCCAACCAGATGATGATCAGGCCCAGGGCAATGGCCATCAACTTCTGTGTGCGCGATACCGAAACAGCTCCGTTCACTTTGGGCGAGAGGGGTCGACCCAACAGCTGGGTTAGTGAGTAGAGACTGTTGAGCAGATAGCCGCCCCACACCTGCTTTGGGGTTACCGAATCATCGAGAATCGTCTCCAATGCCTGCAGGTGATATTTTTCGGTGTCCGCCTTCACCTGAGCCTCTGCCGCACCGGTATCGGTGGCCAGGGCTTCAATTTTACCTGGCCCCAGATAGCGGGCTGAGACCTTAAAGCTACTGATCTGACTGCCATCCAGGGCCGTCATGGGGTAGCGTTTGGCCTTAAAGGCAATGGTCAACACTGCGCCGGGTTCGAGCTTCTCTTTGATGCCCAGCTGCACCTCATGGGGTTCGTCTTTGCCACTTTGATGAATGGCGGCGGCGGTTACTGTGCACCAGTGGTCTTCGGCCTCGGCGCGGAAATCACCCGCCGCCACACCCTGGTGCGGAATCAATTGCCGATTGAGGCAGACATTAATGCGGTTGCCTTCGACGTGGGTGATGGCCGGAGGTAGCTCCGGCGCCTTCTGCTTTTTGGCTTTATTGGCCAGCGACTCGAGCAGCTTGGCAGGCAGGGCGCCTTTCGGTTCCTGGCGGGATAGTTTTACCGGCAGATGCAGAATAAATGGCTCGATGGAGTCACCGGTGGTATTGGACCACATCAGTAGCTCCAGCGGATGGTAGTGCAGCTCCATCTCCGATACCGGTGGCAGCGGGTGGTCGAGCACCAAAATAATGGTCGACAGGGGGCCCTGGTCGGTGTCGCGGTTTTTGATTTCAAGGTGGATAGGACGCACCGTGCTGTCGCCGCCGGCTTCACACAGAGGCAGGGAGATGGAGAAGTCGTCCGGATTGGGCTTTAAATCACTGTCGAGTAACTGGTCAAAGGCGAGGCGCAGGTAAACGCCGGAGGCCACCGCTGGCGCAATGCGAAAAGGGAGTGAATGGCCGTCCGTATCTACAGTCACTGAGTTAGATTGCATGGTGCTTAGGTGCCAGGGATGGGCTGGAAAGATCTCGATTTGTGCCGTAACTCTATTGCATTACGCACAATAACGCTAATTCGACTTAAAAGTCTGGGATTAGAACCGTTTTTTCCATGGCCGGTTCCACCGAATTGTCGGTGGCAGCTAGAGGTTTAGCCCATCGCCGAGAGGTTGGCGGCTGGGTTGCGTCGAAAGGGCGAGTAGTAACGTCGCGCCTCATTCGTGCTCTCCGGGCTTACAGCGCTGGCCTTGGTGTTGGTTTCCATGATTGGCGCCGCCTGATCATTACGGCGTTCGTCCCTGGGTGTAAGGCCAAGGTTTTCGCGATAGACCCGGCTGAAATGGGGCGTGGAGATAAACCCACAGGCATTGGCGACATCCAAAATGGGCAGGCTGGTGTGTTTCAGCAGCTGACGGGCGCGGGCCAGGCGCGCCTTCAGGTAGTAGCGAGATGGGCTCTGTGCCAGGTGTTTTTGGAACAGCCGCTCCAACTGGCGGCGCGAGATGGAGACGTAGTTCGCCAGCTCATCCAGCGCGATAGGTTCTTCGATATTGTTCTCCATCAGGGCGATAGTCTCGCGCAACTTCTCCGGGTACTCCTCAACACTTTCACTCATTTCTGTACGGCCGGAGTAGCTAGGCAGTACCTGCAGTGCCACCTGTTCGGCCAGCTCCTCGCCGTGGTGTTGGCCGACCAGGTTGAGCATGGCCTGCAAGGGGGCGGTGCCGCCGGCACAGGTCAGCCGGGTGCTGGCCAGGTGGAAGGCTTTGTCGGTGGCTAGTACTTTGGGGAAGTGGCGGCGTATCGCCTGCAGGCATTGAGGGTGGGCACTGATGCGGTGGCCATTGAGCAGGTCCGCCGCGGCCAGCAGAAAGGCGCCACGGCAGAGGGAGCCCAACACAATGGCCTGGTCGGCAAAGCTGGTGAGCCAGCGGATATGGTGGTTGGTGCATTGGTGCTGGAAGCTGTCACCAGCAACAACCAGCAGGCAGTCCAAGGGTTGGTGTTGACTGGTGGCGGCGTCAGGGGCCACCAACAGCCCTTCACTGGTGTGTACCGGCCGCTTGTTGACGCTGAGTGTGTGCCATTGGTAGAGCTGGCGGCCGGCCACCAGATTGGCGGTGCGCAGTGGTTCAATGGCCGAACCCAGTGCCAGGGTGGTAAATCCATCAACTAGTAGAAAGCCGATACGAAAGGGTTGCTGCTCGCGAATCTGGGCCATGCTAGTCATAGTTGCTTCCCATGTTGATTAAACCTGGCGTCACCTTTGGCCAGGTTTTCTCCCTAATTAAACGGTTAAGTTACCTGGGTTGGGCGTAAAAATCTACACATCTTTGCGATGGATCTATTAATCGGGAGTGGGAGGTTAATAGCCTGGGGGCGGGTGCACTCTCCGCTCCCAGGCAGATTTTGGCTAGCGGGCCAGCTGCTGCTGATAGCGCAGGATATCGGCCGCCGCCAGGGCGCTGGTGTTGTAGATACTGCGCGCTGAGGCGGAGTTGACCAGAATATGAGCTGGTTTTGCCAGGCCGGAGAGGAAGGGGCCCACCAACAAGCCATTGGCTTTGCGGCGCAACAGCCCCAGGGCCAGATGGGCGGCATCAATGTTGGGGAAGATCAGCAAATTGGCGCTGCCTTTCAGGTGGCTGTGCTCAAAGATGGTGTTGCGATACTCCTCATCGAGGGCGGTGACCGCGTGCATTTCGCCGTCGATCTCCAGATCTGGATACTGCCGGCGCAACAGCTCGGAGGCTTTGCGCATTTTCTGGGCCGAGGGCGCGGTCGAGCTGCCAAAGTTGGAGTGTGAGAGCAGCGCCACCTTAGGGGTGATGCCAAAGCGGTGAACCTGTTCGATGGCCGACTCAGTGGTGCTGACAATCTGTTCGACGGTGGGGTCGATATTGATAAAGCAGTCGGCTAGGAACAGAGGTCCATCTTTCAGCAGCAGGGTGGAAAGGCTGGTGAGGTGGGGTTGCTTGCTGCTCATGCCCAATATTTCAGTTACCCGGCGTAGGTGGTAATCAAAGCGGCCGATCTTGCCGCAGATCATGCCATCGACAATACCCTGGCGAACCAGCATGGCCGCCAGTACCGTGGCGTGGGTACGCACCATGGTCTGACTGGCCTCCACCGAGTTGCCTCTGCGGCCCACCACAGCGTGGAACTCCTCCGCCAGGGATTGAGTGAGCTCAGAGGTTTCCGGGTTGATCACCTCAATGTTTTCGCCCACCTTAAGCCGTAGGCCCAAATCGGCGATCTTCTCCTCGATCACCTGGGTACGGCCAATCAGTACCGGTGTCGCCACGCGCTCATCGACTACCTTCTGCACCGCGTGCAACACCATTTCGTTTTCACCTTCGGCGTAGGCGAGTCGGGATTGGGCACTCTGGGCCATGGCTACCACCGGCTGCATGAACATGCTGGAGCGCACCACGTAGGCATTGAGTTGCTGCTGATAGGCGTTCAGATCTTCAATGGGCCGGGTGGCGACTCCGGACTCCATGGCCGCCTTCACCACCGCCGGCGGTACCACGGCAATCAGACGCGAGTCGAAAGGCTTAGGAATAATGTATTCGGGGCCGAACTTGAGTTGTTCGCCGGCATAGGCCTGGGCTACTTCGTCGGTGGATTCCTGCAGGGCCAGTTCGGCGATTGCTTTCACACAGGCGACTTTCATCTCTTCATTAATGGTGCTGGCGCCGCAGTCGAGTGCGCCGCGAAATATAAACGGGAAGCAGAGAACGTTATTCACCTGGTTGGGATAGTCGGAGCGGCCGGTGGCGATAATACAATCGGGGCGGGTGGCTTTGGCTTTTTCCGGTGTAATCTCCGGTACCGGGTTAGCCATGGCTAAAATCAAGGGGTTCTCTTTCATGCCCACCAGCATCTCGGCGGAGAGGGAACCGGGGCCGGAGAGGCCAAGGAAAATATCGGCGCCGTCCATGCACTCAGCCAGGGTGCGTTTGTCAGTCTCCTGGGCGTAGGCCTCTTTGTAGCGATTCATGCCTTCGGTGCGGCCGCGATAGATCAGCCCCTTGCTGTCGCAGACATAGACGTTCTCTTTTTTCAGCCCCATGCTGACCATCAAATTGATACAGGCAATGCTGGCGGCGCCGGCACCGGAGGCGACCAGGACCACCTCTTCAATGCGCTTGTTGACGATTTTTAAGCCGTTGTAGACGGCCGCGGCGGCAACGATGGCGGTACCGTGTTGATCATCGTGAAAGACGGGTATATTCATGCGCTCACGGCACATGCGCTCAATTTCAAAACACTCCGGGGCTTTAATGTCCTCTAAATTAATACCGCCGAAGGTGGGTTCCAGGGCGCAGACAATATCGACAAATTTATCAACGTCGGTTTGATCAACTTCAATATCGAAGACATCGATATTGGCAAATTTTTTAAAGAGAACCGCTTTGCCCTCCATCACTGGTTTGGAGGCGAGTGCGCCAATGCTGCCCAAACCAAGTACCGCTGTACCGTTGGAGATGACGCCCACCAGATTTCCGCGCGCGGTTACTTCCGCGGCGGCGGCCGGGTTGCTGACGATGGCACCACAGGCGTAGGCCACACCTGGCGAGTAGGCTTTGGCGAGGTCGGATTGGGTGTCCAGTGGAGTGGTGGGGGAAATTTCCAATTTGCCGGGTTTGGGCAGGCGGTGGTATTGCAGCGAGGCTTGTTTAAACGTCTCTTTTGAATCGGAACTGGACATGGAAATACTCCTTGTTTGCGCTGGCCTGTGTCGGAATAGAGAGTTTTGGTCGGGGCACTCTCGCCGTTGAGTCGGGCCTTGGCTAATTGCTTTTTTGGATGTTGCTAATTGTTTTTCTGGATGTTGCTATTTTCTGCCAGGGGCTGGCATGAATTTCGGCCAGACAATGTTGGCGCCCAGCTCCATAACCCGCGGTAATTGGGGCACTATTTATACCCTAGATGGGTGGGTGTTTATAGCGCTGTTTCGATCAAATTCACTGGTACTTTGGTGGCGGGTGATCATTTTTGGTCAATTGTTGTTCCAGGCTCTGGCTCTGAAGCAGAAATTAATTTTTTGACTGATGAATTCACCGGTGCGTGCAGTTTGCTGGCCGCGTCATTTAAACATTTTGGCAAACGCCCGATTATCGCTGAGCGGAGTATTGGCGTGGAGGGGGTGAAATCTGCTGCCGCTATTGATTACGCGGCAGAAAAATTAACCACAGCATAGTTGTTGCGGCCGCTGTGTTTCACCTTGTACATGGTTTTGTCGGCTCGCCGCAGCAGCTCCTCAGCGCAGGCGCTTTCGTTGGCCGGCACATAAACCACACCGATACTGGCCCCGATATGTGCCGAATGGTCATCATCCAGAACAATGGGTTCCTGCAGCTGCTCAACAATACGCTCGGCCAATTTAGCCGAGATGGTCTCGTTGATATCGTCCAGCAGAATGACAAACTCGTCGCCGCCCATGCGGCAAATATAGTCATTGGCGCGCGTCATTTTTTGCAACTGTTGGGCAACGTCTCTTAGCACCTGGTCGCCGGCGCCGTGGCCCAGGGTGTCGTTAACCACCTTAAATCTATCCAGGTCGATGGCCATTAAGGTGAGACTCTGCTGGCCGGAGCCAGTGCGACCCAGGCGCCGGTTAAATTCAACTTCGAAGCCCAGGCGATTACCCAATTTGGTGAGCGGGTCGGTACGCGCCAGCGTTTGGGCGGCAATACTTTCGCTCTTCACGGCGGAGATGTCGTTGATGATTCCCTGAATTGAGTGGTCGTCGATGGGGGTCAGGTTCAACTGCAGCCAGGTTTCCCGGTGGCCGTTTTTTCCCGGCAGGTAAATTTCCAAATGCAGTTTGGAGAGGTTTTTCAGGCTCTTGGCTATCTGTTCGTTGGTCTCCGGAATGTCGGTGGTCAGAATATCCTGAACCTGGCTGTCACCGGTTAGTGTTACCCCTTTACGCAAACTGATAATTTGGCAGGCATGGTTGTACGACAACAACTTGCCGTCGCGGTCGGCCAGGAAGATGCCGGTTCTGGCGTTTTCAAAAATGGCCTCCATTTTCCGTTGTTGGATTTCACTCTCCCGGCGCAGTGCGCGCTCCAGGCTAAAAGCCTGGTACATCTTGTCGATCAGTGTATTGATGTATCTGGCGGTCTGTCCCAACTCAACGCCGTTGCGCTGTTCGTCGATATCCAGGTGCTCTCCCGTTTCGATATCAAGCTTATCAAGCTTGGCCAGGAACGCCTTAACCCGCGGCATGGCCACCGCCCAGCCAGCCCAGACCATGGCAAAAATTACCGCCAGCGTCTGCAGAACAATGGGCGTTAGCACGCTCACCAGGTAGTGGAATTTTTGTTGGTCGAGGGTGTTTTGGTCCAACTGGATGCTGATTTGGCCGACCACGACCGAATTGTCGAACGGTGAGCGAATGGTGCGTGTGGTCTCTATGCCGCTCATGGTATGGCCGCGGGTGTTGGTCATTGAGATCAGATCGTCGCCCTCGGAATCGATCAGCCTGACCTGGTAGACAATATCGTTGTTGATCAGGCCGCGGGCAATTTCCCGGGCGAGGCCCCGGTCATTCAGATAGGCGGCGATTTTTGCGCTGGGCTCGATAGTGTTGATCAAACCCTCCACCTGGGCCAGCGTTCTGTTTTTGATATCGCTACTGGCGAGGGAGTAGTTAAACGCCAGTGAAATCGCGCCAATCACAGTCACCAGCAAGGCGAAGTACTGTAGCGATTTTACAACCAGGCTGTTGCTGAAATGCGCAGTTTTCAAAGGCGTACCACCCTGCTTGCTAGTGATTTTCTCATGGTCTTAGCCGCGATCATTCTGTCGCCGGCGGAGATAAAACCTGACTTTGCTGGGCATGCTCGCTGGCGATAGTGTGTTTGCCGGCCAACCATTAGAACACCATATCCAGAACCAGTGAAAAGAGGTTGGCATTGCCATCCCAATTCTCCGATTCTCTCAGCCAAAACAGGCTTGGGTTCTCATTACTGTCGATGTGGTTGTACTGCATTTTCAGTGCAATATTTTCCGCCAGCTCCGAGCGCAGACCCAAGCCATAGTTAAACTCTTCGCCGTGGGTATTGTTGGCGCTCTGCTTGATGATTGCGTTCAGTTCGTCCGACAGACCGCCGCTGTTTAGATTATGCAGTTCGTCGTTGTGGACGTAGGTGATAACGACATAAGGGGTCAGCCGCTGAAACTTGTAACCGAGGCTAAAATAGGCGCTGTTGGCCTGGCTCAAAGAGCGGTAGCCGGTGTCGGTGTTGCTGACCACCGCCTCCAGGCGCCAATTGGCGCGATCATAATTCCAACCCAAATAGCTGTATTCGAAATTGGTATCTTTAATCAGCGCTTCATTCAGAACCTGCACCAGATAGGCATCGGTGGCGGCATCACCGGTGTCGATGGGCACCAGAGCGTTATCTCGGGTGCTGAGCAGCGCCTGGCGGTCCAATTTAATTCGGTTATAGCCGGCGCTGACACCCCAGTTGCCGGAAATATAGTCAAACGAAAGGCCATACAGTGGCGAATTGCGTGCGTCGATTTGGTCATCCGGATGGCTGGAGGGTGTTTTGCCGTATAAACCGCCATAGGCCTTCAGCTGTAGGGTGTCGAAGCCGAACAGAAAACTTTTGCGGACAGAGACCCCTTTGAAGCTGGAAGCGATGTTCAGGGTGTAGAACTCGGTCGGTGGCCGCGCCCACAGATAGGAGTAGCCAACGTGGACTGAGTCGGCGCGATAGAAGGATTCAAAGGGAATATAACCCGCTTTAATCAACCAGCCATTACCTGCCCGCCAATTGGCCGAGACTGAAAAGAGGTTGGTCTCAAACTCATTCGATAACCCATAGCGGGTAATCAGCTGTAGCTCCCCACCCAGTCTGCTGTGGGGTTTGTAACTCAGGCGCAGGCCAAAGCGGGAATCGGCTTGGTAGGTAAACTGGCTGAAATCGGCGTTGAGCTGGCTGGCGTCACGATAAAACTGGGCCTCTTTTTCCGTGTTGTAAAGCAGGCCCAGGGTGGCGTGGCCACTGAAAAAGAGGTCGTCGGCGATCTCCTGCTCGGCCGCCCGGGCTGCACCGGTCACCGCCAGCAGAAGGCTCTGTAGGCAAACTAGGCAAACAACAAGCGGCTTGGGCAGAGAGGGCAAATTCAGAATCCACGGGGTCAGGTTCTTAAAACGGCACATCAAGTATAGAACAACCCAGGTGCCACGCCGGACGATGGGGCCGCGTGGGTTTGGGTAACTACTCCCCCAGAACGTGGACCACCCGGTAACTGGCTTCGGGTAACTGTTTTAATTCTGATTCCGGCAAATAGGCAATAGCACCCAGGTTGTTGCGGATAACTTGCCGAATCTGTTCATAGGTGTCCATCTGGCGGGGTGGGGAGGCGTCGCCGGAAAACATGACGCGGGTCCAGTAGGAGTTCACCTCGGCCAGGTCGCGGTGGATCAGTGCCTGGTAAAACTCGGCCTTTTCCGGGTGGTCACTGCTGATATCCAGTGGCAGTGCGATCTGTTGCCGGTCGAGCTTTTGGCTGCGCCCCATGAAGATATTGAGTACTTCACTGTGGCTTAAAGACTCGACCTCAACGGCGGCATTCACCACCACGTAGAGCTTTTCGGCCTGGGCTGAGGCGGCCAGTAGCCAGGTCACCCCAATCAGGACCTGTAGGAGTCGGCAGTGGCGTTTGATCCAGGCCATCAGAAGATCGCGTCCATTACCAGGGAGAACTGATTGGCGGTGCCGTTCCAATCGGGGGACTCGTTAATCCAGAGATAGCTGTCGCTGTGCGCCTCTTCAATGTGATTGAACTGCAACTTGAGTGATAGGGTGGCGCTCAGGTCAAGCCGCACTCCTAAGGCCAGATTGGTCTGCTCGGCCTGGGCGGCCTTGACCCCTTCCAATATCACCCCCTCAATGAATGCAGGCAGATTGCCGCGCAGGGAGTGTGGCGGGTTGTTGTGGGCGTAGGAGACCATGGCAAACGGAGTCCAGTTGTCCAGCCGATAGCCCAGGCTTAAGTAGCCGTTGTAGGTATCCTGAAATACGCGCAGGCCACTATCGGTTTCTGCGGCGGCACCCTCTAGGCGCCAGGGGCCCTGCTCATAGGCAAAGCCAAGGTATTGATAGCTGATATCGGTGTTGTCTACCAGGCTGTCAAACAGCAGCTGCAGCAGAGCCGCGTCGCCCCCTTCCGGAGGAGCCAGAAAGGCGTTGTTTTTGGTGGTCAGCAGCGCCTCGTCCGCCATGTCGAACTCTACCCAGCCGTAACTAAGCGCTAGGTGTTCACCGGTGTACTCCAAGGTGAGACCCATCAGGGGTGAGTGACTACCATCGTACTGGTCGTTGGGGTGGGTCGAGTATTGGCGCCCCAGTACGCCGCCGTAGAGCTTGCCGGAGAGGCTCTGCGTGCCCCAGAAAAAGCGTTTTTGCAGGGAGATGCCTTCAAAATTATTGGCAATGTTGAAGTTGTACATCTCCACCGGCGGCCGCGCCCACAGGTAGGAGTAGCCCACGTGAATGGAGTCGGAACGATAAAACGACTCCAGTGGCAGAATACCAACGCCCAGCTGCCAGCCGTTGCCGGGGCGAATTCGGGCCGAGGCGGCGAACAGGTTGGTCTCGAAGTTGTTGGAGAGGCCGTAGCGGGTGATCAACTGCACTTCGCCACCGATCATCTTGTGGGGCCGGTAACTCAGGCGCAGGCCCAGGCGGCTGTCGCTCTCCAGGGTGAGTTGATCAAAGTCGGCGTTGCGTTGATTGAGGTTGCGGTAAAACTGGGCGTCTTTGGTCTCGGTGTAGAGTGCGCCGAGGGTGGCGTGGCCGGAAAAATAGAGTTCGTCACCTAATTTGGTTTCGGTTGCCCATAGCGCTGGGCAGAGGGTAACGGTCAGAATCGCCAGAAGAGCGGCACTGCGTTGTGGTGGCGAATTCAACATCTTTTATCGTTATAGAAAGCAATCTTGGTTGCTTTGATTATAGGCCAGGGCACAGATTGTGGTTGCGGCGCTATTCTAGCCAGCTGGCACATAGATTTCCATGGGTATCTGCCGTCCGCTAGCTAGGGGCTTCGTTGTCGTGGGACTTGAAGAAGCGCCACATGAATTCAGAGATATTAAACGCATTGGGGTAGCTGAATGCCCCCGGGCGCCCACCGTACCAGCCGTGGTCCGGGCCCTCCAGCCAGAGGGTTTCCAGCTCGGAGCGGCGTTTTGCTGAGCGGTAGCGGGTATGGTGCCAGCGGCTGTTGCCGGTTTCGCCAGAGCGCATACCCGATTTCTTGTGCAGCGCAATGTCGAAACACTGCGCCCAGCTGTCGCGCAGATTCTTGGCCGCTTTGATATTCACCACCGAGTCATCCCGGGAGTGAATCACCAGCAGCGGCACTTTAAATTTGCCGCTGCCCATCTGATCTTCCATGGTTCGTACCAGGGTGGGGACTGATCGATAGTGGGGGGAGAGTGGCCGAAAGAAGTTGACGGCGTGGGCCGATTCGCCATAGGCCACGCCGGCCACCGACGCGCCCGATGCCAGCCCCTGGCCGTGGGTAACCATCAGCGCCACCGCCATGCCCGCGCCGGATGAGAGGCCGGCAACATGAATGCGCTTGGGGTCAATGTGGAACTGGCTTTTCACCTCTTCAACAATTTGCCAGAGGTCCTCCACCTCGCCGGCGCCGGCCCGAGTCTGACTCGGCATCCACCAGCCCCAACAGTTTTTGCCCCGTATGCCGCCATATTTGGTGATGTAGGGGTAGACGACGATAAACCCCTCGCGCTCCGCCAGCGCACTGAAGTTGCTGATCTTTTCAATATCGAGATGGTTCTGTTGGCAGCCGTGCAGCACCATCACCAGGGGCACCGCCCGTGATGGTTTATAGCCACTGGGCACAAACACCCGGTAGAGGCGATCTTTCGAGCCGCGATAGTCGCGTGCTTTCAAACGCAGGTCGAGGTGTTGGGAGGGGTGTGGTTCGGGGGCTTCTGTTGCCGGCTCAAAGGCTGGCCACTCGCCGGTTTCGGTTACTGGGCGGGGGGCATAGGGTGATGCCAGCGGGCTGCGCAACAGCGCTGCCGGCTGCACGCCAATACGGGTGAGCAGCTGTTTGACGGCCTGTTTGGTGGAACTGATTAACGTCATGAACACTTAATCCGGTGTGAAATACCTGTAGCACACACGAATACCGACCTTGGTCCCACTCACTTGGCTGCGGATAGAGGTCTCCAGGCACAGACTCACTGCGTCTGGATAGCAGAGCAACGATGGCGAGAAGTGGCTGTGCGCGAGCCGATGGGGCTGTTGTTAGCGCGGGCTCCCAGGCCCGCAACTGGCCGCATTACCTCTGCATAGGTTTGCGGCCACAGGCTGACCCGCTCAAGTTTGTTGACCGCCTGGGCGTCGGTTCGCTAGGCAATGTTGTTCACAAATTGTAGGCTAGCGCTGAATGACTTTCGAGCGCTGCGGCGCCTATAAATCCGTTCCTGTTAACTGGTTATATAAAAAAGGCCGATATTGCCGGCTGCTTTTATAGCCGATGTGAGTAGATGCAAACCCCTCTAAAGCCGCTCAGCGACGACTACTATCTGGCCAATTTTCACGAACTGCTACGTGGTGTTGAGCTGCAGTACGCGTCGTTACTGCCGCCGGCAATACGCCAGTTTTTGGCGTGCCTGGCAGGGCTGCCACAGCCGGCACAGGCGTTACTGGTGCGGCTGCTGCTGCGCCGGGGCGACTGCTTCCGCCAGAGCAAACTAAACTACGTCGAAATCGGGCCGGTGGCCCTGCCCCTCAAGCAGCTGGCCGAGGTTGGATTTGTGGCACTTAACCCCGAACTAACGGTCGCCAGCCTGCTGCCGCTCTTCAATAAAGCTGAATGGCTGGCCAAGTGGCGGGCGGGTTTTCTGGCTGAGGGCCCGGAACGTGGTATCGCTGACCAATGCACCCGCGCCCGGTTGGACACCTGGTTGGCCCCCC
The DNA here is from genome assembly GCF_033283405.1 of Halioxenophilus sp. WMMB6. NCBI lineage: Bacteria > Pseudomonadati > Pseudomonadota > Gammaproteobacteria > Alteromonadales > Alteromonadaceae > Halioxenophilus > Halioxenophilus sp. WMMB6. The sequence continues at coordinate 71,245 of NZ_JAWMQR010000004.1, read as the reverse complement.
AACTGGCCGATTTGACAGCGGCCGAACAGGCGCGGGTGGCGGGTGAGCCCATTGTGCAGTTGCTGGTGCGGCCGCTCTTTGAGTGGTTAAAGCTGCTCTATTTTGGTAATGCCCACCAGGATTTGAGCGAATTTGTGCTGCGCGAATTGGCGCTCAGCCGTTATGAAACCTACCCCCTCACCGGCGCCACCCGCCTGTTTCAGAGCTGGGACCAAGTCGAGCAGCAAATGCGGGTAGAGCAGCTGCTGGCCGAATGGCAAGCATGTACCGAGCCCTCCGCCGAGGGGATTGCCTCACTCCTTGCCCGCCTGCCCACAGTAGCCGCCAGCGATACCCGCCTGCGTCGGCGCGTAGCGCGCTTAAAGCTCGCTCTGGCCCGGGCCTTGGAGCGGTTGCCGGCACTGCCGGAGGCGCTGGCGCTATACCGCCAGGTCGATGCCCACCCGGCGCGGGAGCGGGCCGCCCGCATTCTGGTACAGCAGGGGTTACCGGAGCAGGCGCTCGGCCTCTGCCGGGAAATTCTGACGGCGCCGCTGGGCGACGACGAACGCGAGTTTGCCGAGGGCTTTGGCCATCGCACGGCGCGCAAACTGAGTTGCGGCTACTGGCCTAAACCCGCGCTCTACAGTGAGCCGGTGGTGACCTTAACCCTGCCCAAATGTGAAGGCCCCTGGGGAGATCGCCTGCCCGAGTGGGCGGTGGCCAGCCACTTTGCCGCCAGCGGCCCCTGCTTTTACGTAGAGAACAGCCTGGTGCTGGCGGTGTTTGCCCTGGCCTATTGGCCGGTGATCTTTGCGCCGGTGGTCGGCGCCTTCTCCCACCCCTTCCAGAGTAAGCCTCACGATCTCTTTTGGCCCACCTTTCTCGACGCCCGTCGTGCCCAGAAAAGGGAGGTCGACCATTGGCTGGCGCAGCAGGCAGCCACCGATGGCAAGTTACCCGTTGAGGAGCTGTTGGCCCGTTATCGCACCAAGCTTGGGGTCAATCATGCGCTCATCCACTGGGGGCAGCTGCCAGAGTCGTTGTTAGTGTTGGCGCTGGAGCGTATTCCGGCCGGGGATTGGCTGGCGATTTTTGACTATCTCTGGCAGGACCTGGAGAGCCGGCGGCGGGGCCTGCCCGACCTGATCCACTTTCCCAAGGCCGGCGGTTACCAGTGGCTGGAGGTGAAGGGGCCGGGCGATAAGTTGCAGCCCCATCAACGCCGTTGGCTACAGTTTTTCGCCAGTCGCCGGATTGACCACCAGGTGGTGAAAGTTGTCTGGCAGGCTTGATCACTACTCAGTTTCGGTGGGCGAGCTGGTAGCCTTTGCCGCGGCCAGTGGTGACCTGCGCCCGGCCACAGTCGCCGGCCCCACCGCCCAGCAGGGCATGGCCGGCCACAAACGCCTACGCCAACTGCGGCCACCGCCTTGGCAAGCGGAGCGCACCCTGCGCGGCCAGTTACTGATCGAGGGCATCACCCTGGAGTTGGCTGGGCGAGCCGATTTTGTACGCCAGGATGAGTCCGGCCAATGGCGGGTGGAGGAGCTGAAAACCTGCCTCGGCGACCCCCATCGACAGCCGCCCGGTACGCTGCACTGGGCTCAGGCCAAGGTCTATGGCTACCTGTTGGGCCAAGAGTTGGCACTGGCGGATACCAGCGCGATCACCATTCAGGTGACCCGAATGGACCTGCTCACCGGTGCGCTTGCCTGCCAAAGTGAGGTGTTGTCATTGGCCGATCTCGGCCGCTACACCGAGCTGCTGGTGGCCAGTTACTGCCGTTGGCTGCAACGGGTGGCCGAGCGGCACTTGGCAGTGGTGGTCAGCAGCCAGGCACTCGATTTCCCCTTTGCTAACTATCGGCCGCAGCAGCTGGCGGCGGCGCGACATGTCTACCGCTGTGTGCGGGAGTCCACGCATCTGCTGGTAACGGCGCCCACCGGCAGTGGTAAAACCATGACGGTGCTCTTTCCGGCGGCGAAAAGCCTGGGCAACAGCCTGGTGAAACAGGTGGTGGCGCTGTCGGCCAAGGGCTCTGGGCAGCAGGTGTTGTTGTCGGCGCTGGCGGTACTGCGCGGGGTAGGGCTGGCCCCCTCGTTAGTGCAGTTGACCGCCAAGGCCAAGCTCTGCCCCTGTCGTGTGGCGAGCGCACCCCCAGATGAGGAGGAGAACTGCCCGCGCTGCATTGGCTTCTACGATCGCCTGCCGGCGGCCAGGGATGAAGCCCTGGCGGTGGGCTGGCTGGACAGCCCGACGATTAGCGCCATTGCCGAGCGACACCAGATCTGCCCGTTTGAGCTGGCCCTGCAGATGTTGCCCTGGATGGCCTGGGTGGTGTGCGATCTGAACTATTGGTACGACCCGATGGTGCGTCTGTCGCTGTTTGACCAGGACAATAATCAACGACTGCTGCTGGTGGATGAGGTACATAATCTCCCTGAGCGGGGCCGGGCGATGTTATCGGCCGAGGTAAGCACTCAACAACTGACCCAAGTGGAGATGGCGCTGGCCGGGGCCACGGGTGTGAAAGCCTGCCTGCGCAGCCTGCGCCAATGTCAGCAGGCGCTGCGCGCGCTGGCTCCAGCCAAACTGGAGGGCGACTATCCTCTGCCGCAAAAGCCGCCCGAGCGTCTGCTTGAGAAATTAACGGCGCTACTGGCGGCGGTGGAGCAGTGGCGGGCGACGGAACCTGCCGCGGGTGGGTTACTGGTGCCGGGTGTTGACCTGGGGTTGGCGTTGCAGCCGTTGCGCCGTTTTTTGTTGGTGGCCGAGCTCTATGGCGACAGCCATTTCAGCCAGGTGACGGTGACCGGCGGTGCAGTGGTGTGTCTGCTCTGGAGTGCCGATGCCGGCAGCTATTTGGCTGCGCGGGCGGCGGAGGTGCGGGCGCTGGTGGGCTTTTCCGCAACCCTGTCGCCACTGCCTTACTACCTCGACAACCTGGGCTGGGCTGGGCTCGACGAGCAGCAGTTGCACCACCTGCCGCTGGCCAGCGCCTTTCCCGAACGCAACCGCCTGACTTTGATTGCTCCGTTTGTCGATACCCGTTGGCGAGCGCGGGCTGCGAGTTTGCCCGCTTTGGTGGCACTAATTGCCAAAGTTTGTCGTGCCGGTGGTGGCAACTATCTGCTCTTTATGCCGTCGTTCGCCTACTTGGCCAGTGTCGCCGAGCCGCTGGCTGAGGCGTTACCCGAATGGCGCTTGCTTCAACAAACCGCTGACTCAGACCCGGCGCAAAAGGAGGCACTACTGGCGGCGTTGACCACTGCCGAGGGGAAAACCCTGGTGCTGGCGGTTCTGGGCGGGGTGTTGGCGGAGGCAGTCGACCTGCCTGGTGGGGTGTTGCAGGGGGTGATTGTGGTGGGCACTGGTATGGGGCAGCCGGACCTGGCGGCTAAAACCTTGCAGGCCTATTGGCAGCAACGGCAGCGGGATGGCTACAGTTACAGCTTTCGAATTCCCGGATTGGCCAAGGTCTTGCAGGCGGGGGGGCGGGTGATTCGCTCCGAAACCGACCGCGCTGCGGTGGTACTGATCGACCCCAGGTACACAACGCCTGCCTACCAGGGCAGCCTGCCAGGCCATTGGCAGCCGCAGGTGGTTGCCGATGAGCAGGCTCTGGCGCTGGCGTTGAACCGTTTTTGGTGGGCAGATTGAGGTACTAGCAGCATCGGTTACGGCACACCTGGTCGCCGTAGTAGTTGTTGCTGTAGTTGCACTCCATCGGTTGATTGCGTTGCTCAGTGGTTTGGGCGCCTTTGTGGCTGGTGCGGATGGCTTGGCTGATGTATTGAGTGATCTGATTCATGGATGCTTCTCCAAAGTTGGGTTAGTGCCAGGGGGGGCGTGAGGAGAAGTATCCGTCACATACGTTGATAGTTAAAATAATTTAATTTGATGTTGTTGATAGTTTTTGTTGTGTGCAATTGGGTTCGATCGAAATGACAGTTCAAGCGCAGGATAGGGAAATACTTTATAAAGGCAGTGGCAGTGAATAAGGATTTGTTGGTGGATGAGTGCAACTGCTCAAGCCGCAGAAAAGTGGATTTTTGCATTTGCCCGTGACGCAGGATAAATTTCACCAGCTACGCGGAGCCGATCAGCTTTCCAACTATACTTTTAATGCCGGCTTGGCCAAGCACACCTCTTGCGAAGCGTGATTGCAAAATAGGGTTGCAAAATTGGTGGCATAAAAGTTTTTATGCTCCGCGCTTTCACCCCGATAGGGTTAGCGTCAATGTCCGCTGTTTGGATTCACCCCCACGTTCAATCGTAATTCAGCCCTTTGACGGTAAAAACCGGGGACAGGATGTGTCTGAGCTGCGTGTCAGGGAGCCGTAATTCACTGCACCAGCGTTGCGGATAGATGAACAGTCATTAAGATCCACAGAGCATTAATCGAATACCGCAGTAATCGAACACCGCATTAAATCGATAGTGTTGAGCGTGCTGCTGCAGCAGACTCAGCTTGAGCATGGCTCTTAATCGGATAGTGTAATTATGGGAACTCTACGGCCGTTACGGAGTGACGAGTCAAAGACGATAGAGCCGACAGTGTATGAATAACACCACAAATATTGGTGACGTTTTCTGGGTAGTTTTTTCGGGGGTGCTGGTGCTGATTATGCAGCTCGGCTTCCTCTGTTTTGAATCCGGTGTGACCCGCTCGAAAAATTCCATCAATGTCGCCATGAAAAACGCCGCCGACTTCGTGTTGGCGACCTTGCTCTTTTGGTTGGTGGGTTTTGGTTTGATGTATGGCCAGAGTGTCCATGGCTTGGTGGGCGCCAGCCGTTTTGCCATGGATTTTCATCAGGCCTCCCCGCAAATCGGTGCGTTTTTCTTCTTCCAGGCGATGTTCTGTTCCACGGCGGTAACGGTGGTTTCCGGTGCCGTGGCGGAACGCATTGAATTTCACGGCTATCTGTTGATTGCGGCACTGATCACCGTGGTTATCTATCCGGTGGCGGGCCACTGGGCCTGGTCGGGGGCGATCAACGGCTCGCCTGGTTGGCTGGCCGGGCTCGGTTTTGTCGACTTCGCCGGCTCGACCGTGGTGCACAGTCTGGGTGGCTGGGTGGCGGCCGTGGGGGTGCTGTTGATTGGCGCCCGGGAGGGGCGTTTTGTCGATGGCATGGTGCAGCGCATGACCGCCAGCAACGTTCATCTGGCCTTTATCGGTTTGTTGTTTTTTATTGTCGGCTGGGTCGGCTTTAACGGCGGCAGCACGCTTAGCCTGAACGGCAAGGTGCCGGCCATTATCGTCAATACTATGTTGGCGGCGGCGGCTGGTGCTTCGGCCGCCTACCTCTTCGAACGCATCAGTAAGTGGCCAACTCTGGATCCATTGTTCACCCCCATCAACGGTTGCCTGGCTGGGCTGGTGGCCATCACCGCTGGCTGTCATGCGGTCTCATCCCTGGCGGCGGCCATTATTGGCAGTATCGGCGCGCTGGTAATGATCATTGTCGACCAGTGGTTGTTGCGCGCCCGCTTTGACGATGCCGTCGGCGCAATTGGTGTACACCTGGGTGCCGGTATTTGGGGCACCTTGGCGGTGGCGCTGTTTGGTAACCCGGAGTCGCTCAACACCGGGCTCAGTTTTTGGCAGCAGCTCGGCGCCCAGGCGTTGGGGGTGCTGGTGATTGGCGCCTGGTCGTTCGGCGTGGCCCTGCTGGTGCTGGGTACCTACAACCGCATAAAACCACTGCGGGTGAGTGTGGAGGCCGAGCGCGAGGGGCTCAATATTGCCGAGCACGGCGCCAGAACCGACCTGCACGACCTGCTGCGAGCCATGGACAACCAGGAGCAAAGCGCTGACATCAGCGGCCGGGTGCCGGTGGTGCCCTTCACCGAGGTGGGCCAGATTGCCGAGCGCTACAACCGGGTGATGGTTGCGCTGGAAAACGCCGTGAAACAGACTCAGGCCATCGTGCGCGATATCCGCGATGGCATCGTCACCTTTGATAAGCAGGGCATACTGACCAGTCTCAACCCGGCCGCCGAGCAGATCTTCAATACTCATGCGGTGGCGGCGGTGGGGCGCCCGGTACAGAGCTTGTTTGAGAGCAACCGTAAAATCCGCCAGTCCGGTCCGCTCGATCTGTTTGAATACATGGAGTTGGATAAGACGGTAGAGACCCTGGGGTTGCGCCGTGGTCAGGGGCCATTTCGCATGGAGGTGACCGTAACCGAAGGGGTGGCCAATGGCTCGGACCAATACACGGCGGTGTTTCGCGATGTGCATGACAAACGCCAGATTGAAGAGCAGTTGTTTAAGGAGCAGGAGCGGGCACTGGTCACTCTGGGTTCCATCGCCGACGGTGTGATCACCACCGATCAGCACGGGCTGATCGTCTATTTAAATCCGGCCGCCGAGCGGCTGACCGACTGGGACCTGGCCAGCGCCTCCAACTGCCCGTTTGAGAAGGTTTATCGCACTGAGCAAGAGGGGATGGACAGCCGTCAATTGCTCAATAAAGTGTTGACCGGCCGAAGTCTCAACGAAGACTTTAGCCAGGCGACACTGGTCAGTCGCAATGGTATTGAGCATGCCGTCAGCTACACCATGGCGCCGATCAAAGATAAATATGGCCATGTCTTTGGTGCGGTGGTGGTCTTCCACGATGTGACCAGCGCCCGGGCACTGCAGCGCCAGCTCTCCTACCAGGCCACCCACGACAACCTCACCGGCATACTGAATCGCAGCGGTTTTGAAGTGGCCGCCCAGAAGCTGATCAGCCGCAGTGCCGCCACCAAAGAGCAGCATATTCTCGGCTTTTTGGATCTCGACCGTTTTAAGTTTGTCAACGATACCTGTGGCCACCAGGCAGGTGACGAGTTGTTGCGCCAAATCGCACAGCTGATCAAACGCCAATTGCGCGGCGACGATACCCTGGCGCGCTTGGGCGGCGATGAATTCGCGGTGCTGCTGCACAACTGCGATGAGGAGAACGGTATTCGTCTGGCCGAGATCATTCGCGAAGCCATTGCTGCATTTCGCTTCTCCTGGGGGGGTAAGCAGTTCAGCGTGGGCGCCAGTATCGGCCTGGTTAAAATTAATCAGGATACCCCCAGCCTGCCCAAGCTGATGAGTCTGGCCGACTCCGCCTGTTACGCCGCCAAGGATGACGGCCGCAACCGGGTTAATCTCTATCGGCCCAACGATTTGGAACTGGCCGAGCGGCGTGGGCAGATTCAATGGGTCTCCAAAATTCGCCACGCCCTCGACCAGGATATGTTGCGCCTCTTCTGCCAGCCTATTGCCCCTTTACAACCGAGTGCCGATGAATCTCTGCACGTGGAGGTGTTTGTACGCATGCTCGCGGAAAATGGCAAGCTGGTGCCGCCGGGGGCATTTATTCCCACCGCCGAGCGCTACAGCCTGATTCAAGAGGTGGATATGTGGGTGGTGAAAAACACCCTGGCTTGGCTTGGCGATCATCAGAAGCAGGGCACCACTGAGCCGTTAATGTGCGCTATTAATTTATCTGGTGCCACCATCAGCGATAAGAGCTGTTTGAACGAAATTACAGCGTTTATTGAACGCTATGGCGTAGAAGGTTCATCGCTCTGTTTTGAAATCACCGAGACCGCCGCTATCGGCAATTTTGAGGCGGCCAAACGCTTCATTAATGCCTTAAAGGCCAAGGGGTGCTACTTTTCGCTGGATGATTTTGGCAGTGGCCTGTCGTCGTTTGGCTATTTGAAAAACCTGCCTGTCGACTTTTTGAAAATCGACGGTGTATTTATTAAAGACATTGCCACCAATCGCGTCGATCGGGTGATGGTGCAGTCGATCAATACTCTGGGCCATGAGCTGGGTTTGAAAACCATCGCCGAGTTCGTTGAATCCAAGGCGATTGTCGAGCAGCTTGAGGAGATAGGTGTCGATTATCTGCAGGGCTACTACATTGCCGAGCCGCGGCCGCTGGAGACAGTAAAAAAAGTGGCCTTTATGCCGCGTTAAGGCGGCCTCAGGTGGCCAGCAACTGCAGCCGGGCGCGGGTGGCTTCACTCATCTGCTCGAATGGCGTCACCAGTGCCTTGGTCAGCGCCTGATGGGCAGCACTGACGGGCATCTGGCTACCCAGGCGCTGCACCACCTCAGCAACAATTTTTTGCGCCTTGCCGGCGTTCTCAAACAGGTTGGCCAGAGCCATGTCGGCCGAGACGTTGTCCTCCTTCGGGTGCCAGCAGTCGTAATCGGTCACCATGGCCAATGAGGCGTAAGCGATTTGTGCCTCCAGCGCCAATTTCGCCTCCGGCATGTTGGTCATGCCAATCACCGAAGCCCCCATGCTGCGATACCAGTGCGACTCCGCCAGGCTGGAGAATTGTGGCCCCTCAATGCAGACGTAGCTACCGCCACGGTGACAGGTGACCGCCTGCTCGGCCGGTAGCGCGGCCACAGCCTCTGCCAGCACCTCGGCAAGCGTCGGGCAGACCGGTTCGGCCATGGAGACGTGGGCCACGGCCCCCTGGCCAAAAAAAGTACTCTGACGTGACTTGGTAAGATCGATAAATTGATCGGGGATCACCATATCCCTGGGTGCCAACTCCTCCTGCAGGCTGCCCACCGCAGAGATGGAGAGCAGATATTTTACGCCGCACATTTTTAACGCGTAGATATTGGCCCGGTAGGGCACCTCGGAGGGGATCAAACGGTGGCCGCGACCGTGGCGGGCGAGAAAAACCACGGCAATATCGTCGATGGTGCCGCTGACCAAAACTTCCGATGGCGTGCCGTAAGGGGTCTCCAGCGAGTACTCTTCGATATTTTTCAGAGCATCCATTTGATAGAGCCCACTACCGCCAATGATGCCAATAGCGGCCTTGGGTGGTGTGCTGGTCATAGGTTTCCCCTTGGTCATGGTTTTTGGTTGTAACGGCCTAAATGGTTTTTATGCCGTTCAATAGTGAGCGGATTGTACAGTGGGCAATCATGCGCGCGTAAACTGCTCAATATTAAACTGCCAAAGTGCAAACTGGGCCGACTAATTTTAACAAATTGATCATAAAAGCCTTTCTTCGAGAACCGGCAGCGTCTATTTTGCTCTCACTCTATATTTCTAACGCAGGCGAACTTCATGCACGCAACTCTACCACTCTTGGAAATTTCCGATTTTCCGGCCATTAGTCGCCAGCCTTTGACCACCTTGCAGGTGAACTTGGGTTATCGCTGCAATCAGCGCTGCCTGCACTGCCATGTTAATGCCGGGCCTGATCGCAAAGAGATGATGTCGGATGAGTTGATTGAATTAATTCCCGAGGTGTTGGCCGCGCGCAACATACAGCTGTTGGATCTGACTGGTGGCGCACCAGAGCTGCACCCGCAGTTTAAGCGCCTGGTAAGCCAGGCGCGCGCCCTGGGTGTAACGGTGATGGATCGCTGCAATTTAACCATTCTTTCCGAACCAGGGCAGGAGGGGCTGGCTGAATTTTTGGCTGAGCAGCGGGTACAGATTGTCGCCTCGCTGCCCTGTTACTCACAGGATAACGTCGACAGCCAACGCGGTGACGGTGTTTTTGCCCGCAGTATCGCCGGGTTGCAGCAACTCAATGGCCTGGGCTATGGCAAGCCCGGCACCGGCCTTGAATTAAACTTGGTCTACAATCCGCAGGGGCCGAGCCTGCCACCGGATCAAACCAAGTTGGAGCAGGATTACAAACGGGAGCTCTGGCAAAATTTTGGTGTGGAATTTAATACATTGTTTGCCCTGGCCAATATGCCCATCAAACGGTTTGGCTCGACGCTAATATCCAAGGGGACGTTTAACGATTACCTGGCGCTGTTAAAAGCCAATCAGAACAGCGCCAATTTAGCGCAGGTGATGTGCCGCACTCTGGTCAGTGTCGACTGGCAGGGGCAGCTCTACGATTGTGATTTTAATCAGCAGTTGGAGCTGCCCATGGGCGCCGGGCGCAAACAGCTGCGCGACCTCTTGCGCGACGATCTCAACGGCCAACCCATTGCCGTGGCCGATCACTGCTATGGCTGTATTGCCGGCAGTGGCTCCAGCTGTGGTGGCGCCTTGAGCTAGGGCCTGTTAACACTAATTTAGCACCTCTGTTGAGCTCGAAATGAGCTCGATCTAGGCGCGAGCCGCGTAGTTTGGTGGGCCCAAATCAGCGGTGAGCAACAACGAGCGAGCTCATATCAAGCTCAACCCTTCGGGCTGGGGCCAGCTTTTTGCCCAGCGTTGTTGCCAGCCGCTTATGTAGGCCCACTACATGGCACGTCTGGCGCCTAGCTGGACAAAAAGCTGACCTCCAGCAGTGGTGCTAAATTAGTGTTAACAGGCCCTAGTGTTTTGGGTCAGGACCTGCAATCCGCGCCGGTAAAAAATATGAAAAAAATCGCAATTGCCGCACTTTTAATCGCTCTGGTGGTGCTCTTTGTCGCCCTGGGTGGACGCGACTATCTAACCCTCGAAGGCATCAGGTCGAGCCTGGCAACATTGGAGGCATGGCGGGATGACTCCTTTGTTGGCCTGGCGATTCTCTTCTTTTTTGTCTATGTGGTGGCAACGGCGCTGTCGCTGCCGGGGGCGGCAGTGCTCACTCTGGCCGGCGGTGCGCTGTTTGGTTTGCTGTGGGGGTTGGTGATTGTCTCCTTCGCCTCCTCCATTGGAGCCACGGCTGCCTTTTTTGTCTCCCGTTATCTGCTGCACGATTGGGTGCAGGCAAAATTTGGTGCTCGACTGCGGGCGATTAACAAGGGCATCGAGCGCGATGGGGCCTTTTATCTGCTCAGCCTGCGCCTGGTGCCGGCGGTACCCTTTTTTATTATTAATCTGGTGATGGGCTTAACCCCCATTCGCGGCTGGACCTTCTATTGGGTGAGCCAGGTAGGCATGCTGGCTGGTACTTTTGTTTATGTAAATGCCGGTACCCAATTGGCACAGGTCAGCAGCCTAGGTGAAATCGCCTCCTTTGAGTTGCTGGCCTCCTTCACGCTACTGGGTATTTTTCCGCTGATCGCCAAGTTTGTTCTGGCCCGGCTACAGGCGATGCGGGTTTATAAAAAATGGCCGCGGCCCAAAAAGTTCGATCGCAATCTGGTGGTGATCGGCGCCGGTGCGGCGGGTTTGGTTTCGGCTTTAATTGCCGCCACGGTGCGCGCCAAGGTGACCTTGGTGGAGAGCCACAAAATGGGTGGCGACTGCCTCAACTATGGCTGTGTACCCAGTAAAGCATTGATCAAAAGCGCACGCGTGGCAGAGACGATGCGCCGGGCGAAAAGCTACGGCTTGCAGGCGCAAACACCGCAGCTCTCTTTTCGCAAAATTTTTGAGCGGGTGCAGGCGGTGGTGAAAGCCATTGAGCCCCACGACAGCGTCGAGCGTTACCGCGGTATGGGGGTGGATGTGCAGCTTGGCCACGCGCAACTGGTCGACCCGTGGACGGTCGCCATTACCGACCACGAAGGTCAGCAGCAGATATTAACCACCCGCTCGATCATTATTGCCGCCGGGGCCGAGCCGCTACTGCCACCGATTCCCGGGTTGGTGGAAGCGGGTGTGTTGACCAGCGATAGCCTATGGCAAACATTTGCCGAGCGCGATGAGATGCCAGAGCGCTTATTGGTGTTGGGCGGCGGCCCCATCGGTTGCGAACTGGCCCAGGCCTTTGCCCGGCTGGGCGTTGCGGTGACTCAGGTAGAGATGGCCGAGCGGCTGTTGTTGAAGGAGGATGCCGATGTCGCGACACTGGTTGCAACCCACCTGAAGGAATCTGGGGTTAAGGTTTTAACCGGCCATAAAGCGATTGCGGTTGAGAGTGACGAGGCGGGCGGCCAGCGGCAAAAATTTCTGGTGGCGGAAGCGGCTGGCGAGCGTGTACGACTCGGCTTCGATGAAATTATCTGTGCCCTGGGGCGCGCACCCCGTTTAACCGGCTACGGTTTGGAGGCGTTAGGCATCGCCACTCAGCAGACGGTGACCACCAACGAGTATCTGCAAACCCTCTACCCCAATATTTATGCCGCCGGCGATGTTGCCGGGCCTTACCAGTTTACCCACACGGCGGCTCATCAGGCCTGGTATGCCTCGGTGAATGCCCTGTTTGGCCAGTTTAAAAAATTCAAGGCGGACTACCGGGTGATTCCCTGGGTAACCTATACCGACCCAGAGGTGGCCCGTGTGGGTTTAAACGAACAGGAGGCCGAAGCGCAGGGAGTTGCCTTTGAGGTGAGCCGCTACGGTATCGACGATCTCGACCGTGCCATTACGGAATCCGACAACTACGGTTTTATCAAAGTGCTCACCCCGCCCGGCAGGGATAAAATTCTCGGCGTGACTATCGTTGGCCCCCACGCCGGGGAATTAATTGCCGAATTTATTCTGGCCATGCGTTGGGGGCTGGGCCTGAATAAAATATTGGCGACCATTCACCCCTATCCCACCTGGAATGAGGCCAATAAGTACGCGGCCGGTGAATGGAAAAAGGCGCGGGCACCGAAAAAATTATTGCGCTGGGTGGCGAGGTACCACCAGTGGCGCCGGGGTTAGGTGAGTGGTTCGATTGCTATTCGCGCTGTTATTAAGTGTAGCCACTATGCCGCTAATGGCTGACCCCGTTACGGGCTTTGATCACGCCCTTTGGGATAACGTTTTAAAAAGCTATGTGGTGGTCGACAAGCATAAACACACCTGGGTCGATTATCAGAAAATTAAAAACGATAGTGCCGCCCTACAGCCCTATCTGGTTTCGCTAAGCCGGGTGAGTCGCGCCGATTTTCAAAACTGGCCAAAAGATGAGCGTCTGGCTTTTTTAATCAATGCCTATAACGCCTGGACCATTCAGCTGGTGGTGGAGAACTACCCGGTAGAGAGTATCCGCGATATTGGTAGCCTGTTGCAGTCGCCCTGGAAAAAGGCCTTTATTCCCCTGCTGGGCGAAGTGGTCTCGTTGGATGGGATCGAACATGGAATGATTCGGGCTTCGGGGCGCTATGAGGAACTACGTATTCACTTTGCGCTCAATTGCGCAAGCGTTGGCTGCCCGCCTTTGCGACAGGAGGCCTATACGGCGGATCGCTTGGATCAGCAGCTGCAGGCGCAAACCCGCCAGTTTCTGGCCGATCGAACACAAAACCGGCAGGCGGGTAAGGTGTTGGAACTCTCGGCAATTTTTAAATGGTATCGGGGCGATTTTGAAAAAGGGTGGTTGGATTACCACTCCCTGGACCAATTTCTATTGGCTTATAGTTCTGATTTGGGGTTGAGTGATCAGGCCGAAAAACGGCTGCAGGCGGGTGAGTTTAAACTGCGCTTTTTGGAATACGACTGGCGCCTGAACGACCTGGCTAATAAGCCGGGATAGGATTGGTTATGGTTGCCCAAATTGCGGTGGTGGTACCGGTACTGAATGAAGCCCAGCAACTGCCTGAGTTGCTGGCCCAGCTGGAGCATTTGAGTGATTGCCAGTTGCTGCTGGTGGATGGTGGCAGCAGTGATAATACGGTTGGCCTGTTGCAGCAGGCGGGTTTGAATGTGGTGGTGAGTGAACGCGGCCGGGCGCGGCAGATGAACACCGGTGCGGCCTTGGCCGAGGCTGATATATTGCTCTTCTTACACGCCGATACCCAACTACCCGCTAACGCCTGTGGCGAAATAATCCGGGCGCTCGATAACCCCAAAGCGGGGTGGGGGCGGTTTGATGTAACCATCACGGGTGAGCACTGGCTGCTGCCCGTAATCGCCCGGCTGATGCGCTGGCGATCACGCCTTACCGGTATTGCTACCGGTGACCAGGCGATTTTTGTCAGGCGCTCGCTCTTTCAACAACTGCACGGCTTTGCCAATATCGCCTTGATGGAAGATATTGAGCTCTGCCGGCGCTTAAAAAAAATTACACCACCGGTTTGCCTTAAAGCGCGGGTGGTTACCTCCGGTCGTCGCTGGTTGAGCCGAGGCGTAGTGCCGACCATTTTGTTGATGTGGCGCCTGCGCCTGCTCTATTGGTTGGGCGTAAATCCTGCGCACCTGGCGAAACTCTATCGCTGATTTCCGGATCACCATTTAATACCTGAGAGCCGATGACAGAAGTAATTATTTTTGCCAAGCAGCCCAAACCCGGCTTTGCCAAAACCCGGTTGATTCCGGCATTAGGGGCAGAGCGGGCGGCGCAACTCGCCGAGCGGCTGCTGCAGCGAACAGTGGCCGAGGCCAGTCAACTTGGGTTAGGCCGGGTGCACTTCTGCTATACGCCGGCCGATTGGTTGTATGCTGCGGCCTATCCCTGGCCAGAGGTGTTCGAATTTTGTGAACAGGGCGAGGGCGACCTGGGTGAGCGGATGGCCCGCGCCTGTGCCCGGGCTCAACGCCCGGTGTTGGTGATGGGTACCGATTGCCCAGCGCTGAGTGCAGAGCTGCTAAGAGAGATGGCCAGCAGCCTGCAGGATTACGATGCCTGTATGATTCCAGCGTTGGACGGCGGCTATGTGGCCCTGGCCATGCGCGAATACCGGCCGGCCATATTTGAAAATATTACCTGGAGTACGGCGCGGGTGGCCGAGCAGACCCGCCAGCGCATGCGGGAGCTGGATTGGCGTTGGCTGGAGTTGCCGCCGCTGGCGGATATCGATACCGCCGAAGATTTACACTGGCTGCCACAAGCGTGGCAGCAGGAGCTTAAACTGTTTGAGGTTAACCCTTATGAGTAACCACGATTGGGTGAAAGATTATTACGGTAAGCAGTTGCAGTCGTCCGATGACTTAAAAACAGACGCCTGTTGCGACGCCAGCAGTGTACCGGAGTGGTTGAAACCACTGTTAAGCAACATCCACCCGGAGGTGCTCTCCCGTTATTACGGTTGTGGCCTGGTCTGCCCGGCGCAGTTGCGTGGTGCCCGGGTGCTGGATCTCGGCTGTGGCAGCGGACGCGATGTTTATGCCCTGGCGCAACTGGCGGGGCCGGAAGGATCGGTGGTGGGTGTCGATATGACCGACGAACAGTTGGCGGTGGCCCGTCAACATCAAACCTATCACGCCGAGCAGTTCGGTTTCGATAATGTGCAGTTTCTACAGGGTTATATCGAGCGCCTGGATGAATTGGATTTAGCGCCCGGCAGTTTTGATGTGGTTGTCTCCAACTGTGTGATTAATCTGTCACCCGATAAGGACGCCGTTATTGCCGGTGCTTATCGCCTGCTGAAAGAGGGCGGTGAACTCTATTTTTCCGATGTCTACGCCGACCGTCGGGTGCCGGAAGCAGTAGCCAACGATCCGGTGCTGGTGGGCGAGTGTTTGGGCGGTGCCCTTTACTGGAACGATTTTATGACCATCGCTAAGCGCCAGGGATTTCTTGATCCGCGCCTGGTGGAGTGCCGGCCGCTGGCGGTGACCGATGTCGAGCTGCAAGCCAAGCTGGGTATGATTCAATTTATGTCGGCCACTTATCGGCTCTTTAAACTGCCCAAGCTCGACAGCGCCTGCGAAGATTACGGCCAGGCGGTTATCTACCGCGGCTCCATTGCCGAGGCGCCGCACCAGTTTATGTTGGATGATCACCACGTGCTTGATGCTGGCCGAATCTTTCCTGTGTGTGGCAACAGCTGGCAGATGCTGGCCAACACCCGTTTTGCGCCGCACTTTGAATTTATAGGTGACTTCTCTCGCCACTTTGGTCTCTTCCCCGGTTGTGGTGGCAGCACACCGTTTGATCAACTGGCTGCCGTTGAAGGTGGTTTGGGCAGCAGTTGTTGTTAATGAGGTAGTCGGTGGTGTTGATGCGGCCAGAGCCAACAGCAGTTCAATCTTTTTACCCACCCTGCACGGTAGTGAATAGTGCCGCGGCGGTGGCCCGCTTTCCCTTCCCCTTTGAGCAAAAAAAGTCGGTTCCCTTTCGCTACTCGGTAAACATCGAACCGCACGCGACTAATGGCATTGCTGGCTCAGTGAATGAATTCTATTTTGATATCGATGAGTTTTATCTGTCGGAATTAGCCGAGCGCGAGCGGGTGTTAGCTAAAAATCTGCACCATTTTATTCTGGCGGAGAGTGCTGAGCCTGCCGCCTGGGAGTTGCTTGCCCAGGTGACTCGGCAATTGGCTGCCGACTTCCCCAACTATTTTTTCCTCTCGGTTGAGGATGATGTTTGGCATTGGCAAAACAAGTTAACGCAGAACCAAAATAATTTCATTTTTGGGGATGCGGTGAGCCTCGGGATGTCGCCGCTGCTGTTTGTCGCCCGTACTGTCCCAGGTGATTGGGTGCTGCTTGAGCAGAAAAAAGAGAATCTCTTTATCGAAGGGGGTGTGGTCACCGGCCCGGCCGGATGGTCGCTGGCGGAAACCTTTGGTATGGATTTTTTAGAGTGGCATGCGCCGGTGCCGGATGATTACCAGGTATTTCCCCGCTCTCTGAAATATCTCTTGCGTATGCCAGCGGCGCAACCGGTGCGCCGCAAAAATTGGGGGCTGTGTGTCTACCCGCGGCTGGATATGTCGATGGAGGCGTACGCCGAGTGGCGCAATGACCGGGATAGCCTGGCCGAGTGTGATTTCGGCGATAAACTCAATTTGCGTGTAGAGCACCAGGTGTTGGAGCGGTTGCCGGAATCCGGTTTTATCTTCTTCCATATCCGAACCTACTTTTTAACCCTCAATGAGTTGGTTGCCAATCGGCAGTGGCGGCAGCTGCTCGCCCAAGTTCTGGCGACCACGCCCGAGCCGATTATTGCCTACAAAGGGCTGGCTGGCCTGCGGCCGAAAATCATTGACTGGCTGGCACAACATTAACTGTTTTTGCCTGCCTTTTTTATTAAAAGGCGGTGGTGAAAAAGCGGAAAAGAATTCGAAGGGCCAGCAGTGTTAACAGCCAGCGAAAAACAATTTTGAAATGTTTTTCGGGCAGTTTATCCAGTAACTTCAAACCGACCCGGGTGCCCAGCCAGGCGGCCACTAGCATTAATCCGAGCAGCAGCAGCCAGGGTGTGAAGACGAATCCGGCAAAGCCAAAGGCTAAAATTTTCAGCAGGTGTTGCACCACCATGCAGGTGGAAAAGTTGGCAGTGTAGTGCCACTTACTGGGCCCATCGCGGCCAAGCCAGGCCGAGACCAGTGGCCCGGAGGCGCCCACCAACATGGTGGCAATGGTGGTGGCCAGGCCACCGGTTACCAAACCCGCCGGGCTGCGGCCCAAATTAATTTTGGGCATTGGCCCCCAGCTCAAATAGAGAATAAAAAACGAGGTCGCCACTGGAATCCAGCGGGGGTCCATTTTGTTGAGCAGCCACACCGAAGCGAAGGTGGCGAGCACCGCCCCCAGAATAAACCAACCGACGATACTGTTTTCCCGGTGCTTGCGGGTTAGCCAGGCGCGGCTGCTGTTGGAGCCCAGCTGCACCACACCGTGTACTGGGATTAGTGCCAGGGGTGGCAGAATATTGGCCATCACCATAATCAGAAAGGAGCCGCCACCCACGCCCAGGGCAGCACTCATTAACGAACCAAAGAAGCTGGCCAGGGTGAGGGTGGCCAGCTGCCAGTAGGAAAGATCGGCCAGCAAATTCGATTACCCGCTATTAATTACACGGATTGTTCAGCGCTGCTCTCAGTACTATTTTTCGTACTGCTTTCAGTACTGTTTGCAGAAGCCGGTGTGGAGTGACGATCGGCGAGCCGTTTTTGCCAGAAGGTGGCGTGTTTAATTCCCAATGCATCCGGGTCAAATGTGTAGTTGGCAACACCGGCCCGGCGCTGCTTTTCATAATCTTTTAAGGCAAGCAGTGCGGGTTTGGAGAGGAAGAAAATGGCTAGAATCCCGACGATATTCAGCCAGGCCGTTAGACCGACACCAAAGTCACCCAGCGCCCAGGCGAGATCGGCCGTTTTGATGGTGCCGTAAAAGGTGGCAGACATTAGCGCCAGTTTTAAAATCAGGCTCAGCGATGGAATGTGCAAAAAGCGATTGATGTAGGCGACATTGGTTTCGGCAATGTAGTAGTAGGCGAGCACCGTGGTAAAGGCAAAGAAGACCAGGGCGAAGGCAACAAAGGGAGCGCCCACACCCGGGAGTGTGGATTCCACCGCAGTTTGGGTAAAGGCTGGGCTGTTGGCCGCAATTTCAGCGGCAATATTTTGCAGTAGGAATACATCGCCACTGCCGTGCACGTTGTAGGAGCCGGTAATTAAAATCATCAAGGCGGTGGCGGAGCAGACAAACAGGGTATCGATGTAAACACTGAAGGCTTGCACCAGCCCCTGCTGGGAGGGGTGTTCCACCTCGGCTGCCGCCGCGGGGTGGGGGCCGGTACCTTGGCCGGCCTCATTGGAGTAAACGCCTCGTTTTACCCCCCAGCCGATGGCGGCGCCAAAGCCGGCCATGGGGGTAAAGGCGTCGCCGATAATCATGCCGATAACTTTCGGCAGCTCGGTAATGTTGAGTGCGACAATCACACAGGCAACAATAATGTAGGCCAGCGCCATAAACGGCACAACAAACTGAGCCACAGCGGCAATACGTTTTACACCACCGAAAATAATAAAACCCAGGGTGATCAGAATAATGGTGCCGACCAGAATTTTGGTAAAGCTGAAGGCGCCAATGGCCGTATCGATAATGGGCCCGCTACCAAAAGCCATCTCTGCGGCGTTGCCAATACTATTGGCTTGCACGCCAGGTAAGCAGAGGCCGCAGGAGATAATCATGGCTATTGCAAACACCAATCCAAACCATTTTTGCCCGAGCGCTTTTTCAAAATAGAAGGCCGGGCCACCGCGGTATTGTCCGTCCTCTTCCTCTTTATAAATTTGCGCGAGGGTCGACTCCGTATAGGCGGTTGCCGCCCCCAAAAAGGCAACTACCCACATCCAGAACACCGCCCCCGGGCCACCGAAACCGATGGCGGCGGCCACCCCGGCTATGTTACCGGTACCCACTCGGCCCGAGAGGGAGACGGCCAACGCCTGAAATGAGGAGATGCCCTTGGTTGAGTTGCGATTGGTAAACAGCAGCACCCACATCTCTTTGAACATGCGCACTTGAACAAATCGCGTCAGTACCGAATAGAAGAGGCCGGCACCCAGGCAGAGATAGATCAGCGCTGGGCTCCAGACAATATTATTTAATGCACCGACAAACTGTTCCATGCGGTCTTGCTCCGTGGGCTAGGGTTAGGCTCTATTGGCTGGTTCAATGAGTTTGGAGGCGAGTGTGTGGGTAAATCAACTGGCTTCCTGCTCTTCCATGGTGCCAGCGTGGGGGTTGGCATAGATACTCTGATCCAATTTATTTTCCGACTTGGCAACGATACAAGTAACCACTGCGTCACCGGTAATATTGACGGCGGTACGGATCATATCCATTAACCGGTCGACACTCATCACCAGCGCGATACCTTCAATCGGCAGATTCACCTGATTAAATACCATGGTCAGCATCACCAGCCCCACGCCGGGCACGCCGGCGGTGCCGATGGAGGCGAGCACCGCCATTAAAATAATCACCAGATAATCACTTAGACCTAAGTCGATACCATAGACGTTGGCAACAAAAACCGTAGCCACGCCCTGCATCATGGCAGTGCCATCCATGTTGATCGTGGCCCCAAATGGAACAGTAAATGAAGCCACTGAGCCATTGACCCCCATGCGCTTTTCCACGCTACGCAGGGTGACGGGAATGGTGGCGCCACTGCTGGCAGTACTAAAGGCAAACAGTTGTGCTGCGCGAATTTTGCTCAAAAATACCAGCGGGTTGAGGCCCGATAGAAACTTGAGTATCACCGGCAAAATAACAAAGCCGTGAAACAGCAGAACGAAACCTAATACCCCCACGTAGAGCAGCAGCTCTTCGAACAGTTTAAAGCCCATCTCTGCAATGGCTTTGGCGATCAGACAGAAGACGGCGTAGGGGGCGAAGTGCATCACCAGCTCGACCATTTTCATCATGACGGTATTGAGCTGCTCCACCAGGCTGACGACGCCGGAGGCCTCCTTAGCCACAGCCAAAAGGCAGACGCCAAATACCACCGAATAGAAGATGACAGAGAGCATATCGCTCTTGGCCATGGCCTGAATGGGATTGGCGGGAACAATATTGGTAACCACTTCGGCAAAGGAGGGGGCACTACCGCCGGTGAAGGTATCGGTGGTGGAGGCATCCACACCCACGCCGACATTAAAAAGGGTGGCCATAAATAGGGCCAGGGCGATGGCAATGGCGGTGGTCGCAATATAAAGAGTGAATGATTTGCCGCCCACGCGGCCCAGCATGCGAATATCGCCAATACCCACTACACCGCTGATCAACGAGAAGAGCACCAATGGCACCACTAACATTTTCAGGGCGTTGACGAATAATTTACCGATGGTGAAAAAGAGGCCATCAATCAGGTAAACCTGGGTGAAACTGCCGCTACTATTGAGACCGGCTACATTAATGGCCAGGCCGACTAACAGGCCCACAAGCAGGCCGATAAAAACTTTTACTGTAAGGTTCATGCTTCCCCGCAAAGAGTCATTTTTTGCAACTGTTTTTGCCTCTGTTTTCGCAACAGTGTGCAATTATTTTGCCGGCCTTGCTAAAAAAGGGCTCTCGCCGGTCTTTTACAGGCGGGGCTCTGCCTCCGCGACCGCAGCCAGTGTGCCGGCTTCAACCCAATCATGCAAATTACCAGGAGAATTAGTCTCCTAGACGAGACGGATTTCTGTTACCCCATAAACCTTGGTCTATAGTGATAACAGGTCTCGCTGTGCTGACGGCGGAATCTTCACCCTGGAGAGCGGGCAGAGCGATGCACTCTGTTCGAAATTTACGCATTTATTAGCAAATGCTTTTGGAGAGGTTTATGGCTCTGCATATAAATACTAGAGCTGCTGTTGTGGCGTGTTCACTGGCGCTGTCGTTGGTCATCTCTATGGCTAGCCGAGCTCAGTCGGAGATGAGTGAGGCAGTCGCAGCAAACGATGAGATGGTGACGGAAGCGGTAGCGGAGCCGGAAGCTGCCAGTGTTGCGCCTGGAATGGCTGCAGACAGTGCCGCCCCCAGTTATCGCTGTGAACTGCATGGCAAGGTGCGGCGCATTGAGGTGAGCTACCTAAATCCCAGCGCGCTGGTGCCCTGTGAAGTGAATTATCTGAAAGAGGTTGAAGCCCCGGGCCAGACGCAGGCGCTCTGGTCTGCCGAGCAGGAAGTTGGCTACTGCGAGCAGAAAGCCAGCGACTTCGTGGCCAAACTGAAGGAGTGGGGCTGGCAGTGCCAGTAAAACAGGCTCACCCTACGCACAACTCCCGCCTTTAGAGCCCGGCCGCGGTGGCGGCCGGTGTTTTCATACCTTGGCCCGTGCCAATTGATCTTTCAGTACCCGTAAAAAGTAAGCTGCTTCGCCGCCGGTAATTACCCGGTGATCAACCGTCAGTGACAAGGGCAGGTTCTGCCTGGCCACTGGTTTGCCTCGCTCATCCAGCTGCATCTCAGTAAAGGTGCGCCCGGCCCCCAAAATCGCTACCGTTGGCGGTACCACGATGGGTGTGCCAAAGCGGCCGCCGAGGGCGCCGTAGTTACTCAGGGTGATACTGGCGCCTTTCAGGTCGGCGGGCGGAATGGTGCGTGCCTCCACCTGCTGGCGAAACCGATCCAGCGCCTTGCGCAGCGCGCTGCCACTCAACTTGCCGACACCGCGCAACACCGGTACCAAAAGCCCTTGGTCGGTATTCACGGCTATACCCAAATCGACCTGTTCGCGCTGCTCAAGGCGCTGCTGTTGACCATCGAACCAGCTGTTGAGAATCGGCACCTCGCTACAGGCGGCGGCGATGGCCTGGCAGAGGCGAACAGTGGTGTCCTGGTGGTGCCACAGGCTGACATCGGCGACATCCTGCAGCGTCACCGGCACCACCTGGGCGTGAGACTCAGCCATTGCCTTGGCCATGGAGCGGCGTGGCCCCTTAAGTGGCGCGCCAGCGATGGTGGCGTGTTGGCTGGCGGCGGTGACATCTTCAGCCAGAATCAGGCCGTGCATGCCGCTGCCGGCCACTTGGTTGAGGTCAACCCCCAACTGCAGGGCCAGACTGCGCACCTTGGGGGTGGCCAGGGTGTGAATGGTGGCCTGGTCGGGGGAGCTGGTTGGGGCTTTGCGGTGGGGGGAGAGATGTTCGACATTGGCGCTACCGGCGTAGGCATCTTCGCTGATACTGCCCACCACCGTCGCTGCCGAGGCCGGCCGTTGGGGGTTGCTTTCGCTACCCTCATCTTCAAATTCCACCAGCGGTGAGCCCACCGGAATCAAATCGCCGACGGCGCCGCACAGGTTAACAATCCTGCCAGCCCTGGGGCTCGGAATATCGACCACGGCCTTATCGGTCTCGACCGAGAGCAATAACTGGTCACACTCCACCTGGTCGCCGGGCTTCACATGCCACTCAACGATCTCCGCCTCTTTTAAACCTTCACCCAGATCGGGTAGCTGAAATGCCAACATGGTTCACCTCCGCTCTATTCAAAGGCCAGGGTGCGGACACAGGCCTGGCTGATATCCTCACTGCGCACCAGGTAGAAGTGTTCGCCCTGGGGCAGTGGCATGATGGTGTCGTAGCCGGCCACCCGGGCGATGGGGGCGCGCAGGTCAAGCAGGGCCTGCTCGGCCACCTGGGCTGCGATTTCGGCGCCCACGCCAAAACTTTGCGGCCCTTCATGGGCAATGACCAGGCGGCCAGTCTTGCGTACCGACGCCAGAATCGTTTCGACATCGAAGGGTTTGATGGTGGCCAGGTCGATCACCTCCACCGATACCCCCTGGGCCAGCAGCTGGTCGGCTGCCTGCAGCGACTCGATCACGGTGGCGCCCCAGGTGACCAGGGTCATGTCGCTGCCTTCACGCAGCACAAAGCAGCGGTCCAGCGGCAGCGCCTGGCCATCGTCGATAACATCGGATTTCACCGAGCGGTAGATCCGTTTCGGTTCCAGGAAGAGCACCGGGTCCGGGTTGCGGATGGCGGCCAACAGCAGGCCATAGGCGCGACCGGGGGAGCTGGGCATCACTACCCGCAGGCCGGGCAGATGGGCAAACAGCGCCTCCAGGCTCTCGGAGTGGTGTTCCGGTGCGTGGATACCACCGCCGCAGGGGGCGCGTACTACCATCGGGCAGGCGAGGCGGCCACGGGTGCGGTTACGCAGGCGGGCGGCACCGGTGGCCAGCTGCTCCATGGCGGGAAAGAGAAACCCGGAGAACTGAATTTCGGCCACTGGTCGCAGCCCCTGGGTGGCCATGCCGATTGCCACGCCGGTGATCAAGGCCTCAGCCAGCGGGGTGTCGATTACCCGTTCCGGGCCAAACTCCGCTTGCAACCCCTCGGTGGCGCGAAAGACACCGCCGTTAACGCCGATATCCTCACCCAGCAGCAGGACGTTGGGGTCGTCGGCCATGGCCCGGTGCAGGGCGGCGGTGATCGCCTCGATTAGGGTGCAGTTGTGAATGATGTGGGGGTGGAAATGGCTGTCTGCCAATTGCGGTAATGCGACCATGGTAACAACCTCCTTTTTATGAACAGTGACGGGTTTGCAGCTGCTGGTACTGAGCCATTAACGGCTCGGGCAACTGCTCATAGAGATGGTCGAACATGGCGGTGGCCGGTTGTGCCGGCAGGGCTTTAAAGCGCTCCACCGCCGCCAACACCTGCGCCTGGCAGTCGCTTTGCAGCTCGGCTTCCTTGGCTTTATTCCACAGCCCCTGGCTCTCCAGGTAGTGGCGCAGCCGGGCGATGGGCTCCCTCAGCCAGGCGGCCTGCACTTCGGCGGCGCGGCGGTAGCGGCGGGCATCGTCGGCGGTGGTGTGGTCACCCAGGCGGTAGGTCACCGCTTCAATCAGGCTGGCGCCCTTGCCGGCCCGAGCCCGTTCTATGGCTTCGTGCGCGACCCGGTAGACCGAGTCGACATCGTTGCCATCCACCTGGTGGCCGGGAATACCCGCCCCCAGGGCTTTATCACTGAGGTGGCGGGCGGCACTCTGCTTGTGGCGGGGTACAGAGATGGCGTACTGGTTGTTGTGGATCACCACCACCAGTGGCAGGTGCCAGGCACCGGCGACATTGAGCGCCTCACTGAAATCGCCCTTGGAGGTGGCGCCATCGCCCAGGCTACAGACCGCCACCCGCGGCTGCCGGCGCAGCTTGAAACTGGTGGCGACACCCGCCGCCTGACTGCACTGGGTGGCGATACAGACGGTATTGGGGAAGTCGTGGCACTGCTGAAAATGGCTGCCGCGCTCATCGCCGCTCCAGTAGAGCAGAATCTCCTCCATGCTGACGCCGCGCTGCAGCTGTACGGCCTGGTCGCGATAGAAGGGGATATAGGTGTCGTCAGCCTGCATGGCAGAGGCCAAGCCGACACCAATGGCCTCCATGCCCAAGCAGGAGGCGTAGGTACCGAGTTGGCCGGTACGCTGCAGAGCGACACACTTCTCGTCAAATTTGCGGGTGAGAGCCATGGCCCGGTACCAGCCGAGCAGTTGTTCGGGCGCAATCTCGGCCAGCCGCGATGGTGTGATTACCTCGCCGTGTGGGCCGAGTGTGGGTGGGTGAACGTGCGTAAAGTTATTATCCATAGTACCTCCCAAATACGCGCTTGGCCGGTCACCGGCCAGGTTGGGGTGCTTTTGGTTAATGTAGGACTGCCATCAGAGAGGAGCAATGGCCCTAATAGGACCAATTTTGCTAAGACAGTCAGTTGGTTAGGAGGAATTAGTCTTGCGCGGGAGATAATTTCTGCTATAGGAGCAGGGATGGTGATCCTCCTACTTTGGGTGAATCTTGCGCAAAATAGGACCGTCAGCACTTCCCGGTTTGAGCACCCGGCTCTCGCTAAATAAGACTATTTTGCTATTAACAGTGGTGGGAAAATTCTGGTTTGAAGTAAAAATGTGGCGATTTTGAAACCAATTTGCCACAAATAAACCTTTGGTCGAGTACTGTCATAGCCAAGATTTGGGTATAATGCCGGGCGCAATTTTGCCAACGGTTGGCACCACACGCGGAATATAGTCGGGAAGGCAGCACGCAGAGCAATTTATTGAGCCTTCACCACACACCTCACGGTAACTGTAGCTGACACCGCACCAGGGATCCGGTCAACGCCTCAATTGGATAGAGGCTCATCGCAACCAAAAATTGCCTCAACACTATTTTGCTGAGCTTGGATAGAGCGCATAAGCGGCCAGGCAAGCTCAGGTTCAGTCTTAACAGGGTTTAGCGCTCCGCTAACACAGATAGAGGTTCACAATGACAACACCCGAGTCAACGATTATTTACACCAAAACTGACGAAGCCCCGCTGCTTGCTACCTACTCTTTTTTGCCAATTATTAAAGCCTTTGTAGGTACTGCGGGGATCAACGTAACACTCAGTGATATCTCCTTGGCCGGGCGTATCATCGCCAACTTTCCGGAAAACCTCGCCGACGACCAGCAAATTGCCGACGAACTGGCCGAGCTGGGCCGTCTGACGCAAGACCCGGATACCAATATCATCAAGCTGCCCAACATCAGCGCCTCTATTCCGCAGCTGAAAGCAGCCATCTCTGAGCTGCAGGAGAAGGGCTTCAATGTGCCCAACTACCCCGATGAGCCCCAAAACGACGCAGAAAAAGAGATTCAGTCTCGCTACTCCAAGGTTTTGGGTTCTGCGGTAAACCCGGTATTGCGTGAAGGTAACTCCGACCGACGCGCCCCTACCGCCGTTAAAAACTACGCCAAGAAGAACCCGCATAGCATGGGTAAATGGGCCAAAGCCAGTCAGACTCACGCCTCTTGCATGACTCATGGCGACTTCTTCGATACCGAGCAGTCCATCACCATGGCCGGTGCCGGTGCGGTCAACATCGAATTTACCGACACCGCCGGCAACACCCAGGTGCTGAAGTCTGGCCTGAAATTGCTGGCGGGCGAAGTGCTCGACTCCTCGTACATCAGCAAAAAGGCGCTGTGTGAGTTCCTGGAGGCGGAAATCGAAGACGCCAAAGAGGCGGGTGTTCTCTTTTCGCTGCACTTGAAAGCGACCATGATGAAGGTCTCCGACCCTATCCTGTTTGGCCACGCGGTTAAGGTCTTCTTCAAATCCGCGTTTGAAAAGCACGCCGAAACCTTCAAACAGTTGGGTGTTAACGCCAACAACGGCTTGGGGGCGGTCTATGCCAAAATCAACGAGCTGCCGGAAGAGCAGGCCAAGGCCATTAAGGCCGACCTGGACGCCTGTTACGCAGAGCGCCCGGCGGTGGCTATGGTTGACTCCGACAAGGGTATTACCAACCTGCACGTCCCCTCCGACGTGATCGTCGATGCCTCTATGCCAGCCATGATCCGTATCGGCGGCAAAATGTGGGGCGCCGATGGCAAAGAGCACGACTGTAAAGCCGTTATGCCCGACCGTACCTTCACCACCATCTATCAAGAGGTGATCAACTTCTGTAAAACCAACGGCGCGTTTGACCCGACCACCATGGGTACCGTACCCAACGTTGGTTTGATGGCGCAGAAGGCCGAAGAGTACGGTTCGCACGACAAAACCTTTGAAATCCCCGCCGACGGTACCGTGAAAGTGGTGGCTGAGGATGGCACGGTGTTGATGAGCCACGAGGTGGGTGCCGGTGACGTTTGGCGTGCCTGCCAAACCAAAGATGCTCCGGTTCGCGACTGGGTGAAACTGGCGGTAACCCGCGCCCGTCTCTCTGGTATGCCGGCTATCTTCTGGTTGGATGCCGAGCGCGCCCACGATGCGCAGCTGATTTTGAAAGTGAACGAGTACCTGAAAGAGCACGACACCACTGGCCTTGATATTCAGATCATGGCGCCGGTGCCGGCCATTCGCTACTCCATGGAGCGCATACTTCGTGGCCAGGACACCATCTCTGTGACCGGTAACGTGCTGCGTGACTACCTCACCGACCTGTTCCCTATTCTGGAGCTCGGTACCAGTGCCAAGATGCTCTCCATTGTGCCCTTGATGGCTGGTGGTGGCCTGTTTGAAACCGGGGCCGGTGGCTCTGCGCCCAAACACATACAGCAGTTTGTGAAAGAGTCGCACCTGCGTTGGGATTCACTGGGTGAGTTCCTGGCACTGGCGGTCTCGCTGGAAGATGTCTCTGTGAAGAAAGAGAACAAGCAGGCGGCGATTCTGGCAAAAGCATTGGATCAAGCCACCGAGAAACTGCTCGACAACAACAAGTCGCCCCAGCGTAAAGTGGGCCAGTTGGATAACCGTGGTAGCCACTTCTACATTGCCATGTACTGGGCAGAAGCGATGGCTGCTCAAACGGAAGACGCCGGTCTGGCCGCTAAGTTTAAGCCGCTGGCTGAGACTCTGGTTGCCAACGAGAAAGAGATCCTTGCGCAGATTGATGCCACCCAAGGCAACCCTGCGGACATCGGCGGTTACTACCTGCCGGATGATGCCAAAGCAACTGCGGCCATGTGCCCAAGTGCTATCTTGAATGAGGCATTGGCGGCGATCTAAGGCTTGAGGCTGATGTTAGAAAAAAGGGGGCATAGCCCCCTTTTTTTGTCTCTCTTCTTTTTTGCAGCTCTCGATTTTTCCTGCCTGGCTTTTTCTCATCCCACACTCCTAAAACATCGTTTTACTCCCGTTGAGCTCGGTTTGTAACGCCGGGAGGGCCATAGTGGGCCCCGGATGCAAGATCCGAATTTGGGCGCTCGCTCTTTCACGCAGCCTTGTTTAAACAACTTTTTAAATGCTCTGCGCAATAAAACCGCCAAAGGTTTGAGGAAACCACCGCGGTTGTTCGTCTTATCTCCAAATAGGTTCACAGCTCCCCGGATGTTTGCTACCCGGGCCCGCCTCCCGCCCGTTCTCTATCGTTCCCCTTTCCCTGATAAAATTTTTTTTTGAGGGAACTTTTTCAGAAATCGTCAATACAAGATACCACTCTGGCAAACGGGGGATGTGCCCGCTGCTGGCAAGGCCAGATTGCACAGCTTGTCATAACCGGTGTTCGGTGAGTGGTGGTTGGCTTTTAAAAATCGGTAGGCATAACCAGGGTCCAATTAAAGGAATCGCTATGAGAATTAATTTAAAGAAAACATTAATGGCTATGGCATTTTTGTCAGCCCAAGGCGCATTCGCCGCGGGTGGCAACGTCAATGGCAGTTTGGAGGGGGTGGTCCTCGATACTAATGGCAACCCTGTAGGCCAGGCTGAGGTTATCGTTATTAACACCAAAACCGGCCTCACTCGAACCGACGTAACCGAGGCGGATGGTAGCTTTGAATTGAATCTGCCAACGGGTAGCTATGAAGTGAAGCCCGTTAAATCCGGCTTGGTGAGTACCGAACCACAGGTGATTAATATCCTGTTGGGTGAGTCGACCTCTATGTCTCTGTTCCTGGGTACCGATGAAAAAATCCTGGAAGAGATGGTGGTTACCGGCAGTCGTGCAGACATTAACACCTCAAAAGCTGTGACTGGCCTCTCTATGACGTTGGAAGATGTTGAGCTGCTGCCGATGCCGCGTAACATCGAAGCGGTCGCGCTGTTGGCGCCGGGCACCGTTAGTGGTGATACCGCATTCGGTGATGATAAAACACTGGTCTCCTTTGGCGGTTCATCGGTTGCTGAAAACGTTTACTACATCAATGGATTGAACGTTACCAACTTCCGTAATGGTTTGGGTGGCTCGTCTGTACCGTTTGAGTTTTACAGCAACTTCCAGGTTAAAACGGGTGGTTACTCAGCGGAATTCGGCCGATCTACGGGTGGTGTTATTAATGCTGTTACCAAACACGGTGACAATGAATTTCACTATGGTGCCGTGGCCTATTTCAGCCCAGAAGCCTTGACCTCAACCTCTCCGGATACGCACTTTTCTGACGGCTCGTTGTACGATCACAACTCCGACAACACTAAAGAGAGCTGGACGACTGATTTCTATGTTAGCGGTCCTATTATCAAAGATAAGCTCTTTTTCTACGCACTCTATGAGCCACAAGATACCGAACAGGAATACACTTCACGCGGTTCACCCAATGTGCGCAACGTAGAAAAGCAAGATGATGATTTCTACGGCCTTGATCTGCTGTGGTACATCACTGATAACCACTCATTAAATTTCACCCGTTTCTCTGATGAGCGTACCATCACTACCGATCTTTACGATGACTACGATCCCAGTCGCGATAAGCACGGTGGCACTCCGGCGTCGACCAATTATGAGTTTCGTGGCGGTGATAACACCATCGTCCGTTACGACGGCCAAATTACCGACTCTTTCAGCCTGTCGGCCATGTATGGTAAGAACGAATACGATTTGACTGATACCTCCAGTGTGTTGCTCGAATGTCCCAACGTAATCAACAGTAACCCGAACTACGATCTGCCGTTCTATGCCTCCTGTTCCGGTGACTTCGTACTGGCTGATATCGGTGGTGATGAGCGTGAAGCCTATCGAATTGATGCCGAGTGGCAACTGGGTGACCACAAACTGCGTTTTGGTATCGATAACGAAGTAAACACCACTGATCTGACTTCGGCCTACCCGGCTGGTGGCCACTACTACCGCTACTACTCTCTGACCCCAGGGTCAGGTCTGCAAGATGGCAACGTGGTACCCGATGCCAATGGTGATGGCAGTGATGTTGATGTTATCCGCTACCGTTACCTCTCTTCAGGTGGCTCGTTCGAGACTGAAGCCAGTGCGATCTATCTGGAAGACATTTGGCAGGTCAACGACTACCTGGAACTCTCGCTTGGTGTACGTAGCGAATCGTTTAACAACAAAAACAGTGCCGATGAGTCGTTCGTAAAAATTGATGACCAGATTGCGCCTCGCATCGGCGCCGAATGGGACTTCACCGGCGGTGAAGGCGGTTCAGTGATCCACGCCTTCTGGGGTCGATACCACCTGCCGGTTGCTAACAACACCAACGCCCGTTTGTCCGGTTCGGAGACCTTCTCTGAAACCTGGTTCCTGGATGATGGTGCCATTAACCCGGCCACCAACGCACCTGCTAACATCACCGCTGACGGGATACCCACAAGCACTGTTATCAGCCCTGTGCACTACTTCTCAGATGGCGAAATACCAGATACCCGCGAAATTGTTGATGAGTCCATCGACCCGATGTACCAGGATGAATACATCATCGGTTACAACTATCGCATCAATGACCTCTGGAATGTGGGCGTAAACTACATCCACCGTGAACTCAGCAGTACCATCGATGATGTATTGGTTGCTCAGTCGGGTGAATATGTGTTGACCAACCCGGGTACCAGTATGACCGTCTATGAGCCGGACGCTAATGGTGACCTGGTTAAGGTTCACTACTCGGCCGCCGACCTGGGCTTCCCTGAAGCTGAACGTACCTACAAAGCGTTGCAGTTTGAGTTTGAGCGGGCGTGGGACGGCAAGTGGTCTCTGCAAGGTTCGTACACCTATTCGGAATCCAAGGGTAACACCGAAGGCTTGGTTAAGTCGGATAACGGCCAGGATGACGCCGGTATCACCACCGACTTTGACTTCCCGACATTGATGGATGGTGCCTACGGCGACCTGCCTAATGATCGTCCGCACCTGTTGAAATTGTGGGGTACCTACCAGGTGATGGAAGATCTGCGTGTCGGCAGTGTGTTGACTGTTCGTTCCGGCCGACCAATCAATAAATTCGGTGTTGGTCACCCGGATGGCGATCCCGACTACGGTCAAACCTACTACACCTACAACAATGATACTGGTGAGTATGAGTTCAATCCCCGTGGTACCAATGGTCGTACTCCAACGGTTACCACCATCGATTTGAACGTGGTTTACAGCACCAGATTCTATGAGTCAGATGTAGAAGTGCGTCTCGATGTTCTCAACCTGTTGGATGCTGACAAGGTGACCGAGGTGTATGAGGACGCAGAAGATGGTTCACCGGGTGAAGGTGATCCACGCTATGGCCTGGCCACTTCTTATCAGTCACCACGGCAAATTCGGCTGGGCGCTTCGATTCGATTCTAAACAGCCAGCAAGTTGTTGCTTTACCGAAAACCCCGGCCTCTGCCGGGGTTTTTTATAGTGCCTGTTATTGGTGGCCCATGTTATTGGCCGCTGATAAAAATGGTTTGTGAGTGACAATGTGGTAAGCGCATTGGACGGGGGAGTGTTTACTCCGCCTGGCTTTCCGGCTCGGGCGTTAATGGAAATTGGCTGAAAACCGGCAATAAAAAAATTGTTGCTTGGGGTTGTAGCCAAAGCCGTCAAAGTTGTCCGTTAGGGAGGAGGCGACAAAGGGCGGTGGTTCATCGAACAAGTTGTCGATTCCCAGGGTCAGGCGCAGATTTTTACTGTATTGGTAGTTGAGCTGCAGGTTATGGGTGAGCCAGGAGTTAATCTCACGCTCGGCCAGTGAATCGTCGGCGCGATAGGTTTCTGTCATGCTGTCGATGTAGTTCAGACTGTAATTGAGTTGCCAGTTGGCCTTGGTCCACTCCACCCCGATGCTGGCTTTCCATTTGGGTAGGGGGCCAGGTCCCTCCGAAGCGCTGTCGGTAAAGCTGCCGGCATAGTCCACCACTGCTGAGCTGGAATCTGCCTGCTGCTCATATTTCATTAAGTTCACGCCATTGGCGGAGAGCGCAAAGTTGCCGTAGGCGTACAGATCAAACAGATACTGCAGAGTGAAATCGAGCCCGGTCACCTGGCGTGTGCCCAAATTTATAGCCGGCGCCAGTATCCGCATGATATTGCCATCCGGTCCGCGAACGACCAGGTCGGCAAAGCGACCGCTGGCTGCGTTTTCATCAAGAATGGCCTGCGGGTTGGTGTCGATGATATTTTTTTGGTCGATATAGAACCAGTCGAGCGTGGCGCGTAATCCGGGTAACTCGGTGGGCGTCCAAACCACGCCTGCAGTGGTGTTTTCAGAGGTTTCCGGTTGTAGATCGGCATCGCCGGTATAGATTGTCAGGAACTGAGTGCGGTTAAT
Source organism: Halioxenophilus sp. WMMB6 (assembly GCF_033283405.1). Lineage (NCBI taxonomy): Bacteria > Pseudomonadati > Pseudomonadota > Gammaproteobacteria > Alteromonadales > Alteromonadaceae > Halioxenophilus > Halioxenophilus sp. WMMB6. Next base: position 39,340 of record NZ_JAWMQR010000004.1, on the reverse strand, counting down.
GTCGGCCAGCTGAAGGCAGCCAGGTAACACACCTACGTTCTCCTCGTTGGCACAGGGGTCGGTGAGCGATAGCTGGCTCTGCAGGCCCTCAACGTTGAGCTCGTCTAGGCTGGGCGCGCGAAAGCCCCGTCCAAAAGAGGAGCGCAACAGAAGTGATTCGATGGGGCGGTATTTTAGGCCGACCTTAGGGGAGGTGTTGTTGCCAAAATCGCTGTAGTGGGAGTAGCGCCCGGCGAGCTCAAGGTCGAGTGAATGAACCCCCGGTGAACCGGTTAACAGAGGTAGGTGCCACTCCAGGAAAGCTTCCGTCACCCGACGACGGCCCTCCACCCCACTGGAACCTACTTCGGATACAAAGCGTTCGGTGGTACCGCTTGTCTTCGCTTTTAGGTCTGTCCCTTCGTGGCGCCACTCTACGCCGGCCGCCCATTGTGTCTCGCCGGCAGGCAGGCGGAGGAAGGTGCCATCCAGGTAAGAGCCAAAGCCGCGTAAATCGCTGGTACCGCGTACCGTTTGGGTGCCGGCAATGTAGGCTACCTGGTCTGGAGTAATGGAGCCGGGAGCGCCGAACAGATTGAGTGGCACGCAACCATCAACGGTGGCGCCCTGGCAGTTGTCTGCCGGCCCAAGGGCGCGTACTACCCGGTCCAGATCCGCAAGCCCGCTGGTTGTTTCGGTGGAGCGTGTCTGACTCCAGAAGAGGTAGCCGTTCCAGTGAAGGTCACCCAAGTACCCGTCCAGTGAGGAGGCGTAGCGATAGCTGTCGCTCTTATCCTCCTGCTGACGATTACCCAGCTCGACCAGGCGACGACGGACATCGATCAATTCTGTGCCGAATGGGTTGTAACGGTTATCGGCGGCCACCAGAGCTGGTGTCTCCTGCTCAGATGTAAACAGCGGCATAGAGGCCAGGGTTATAGTGGCGCTGGTGTTGGCGTAATTGGCATCCATCTGCCACAGCAGGTTGTCATTAAGCTGGTAGTTGAAGGCCAGGTAGAGGTTTTGCCTTTCCGATGGCGAAGTGGAAGAGGTCACTTCATTGTAGTTGTAGCGATCTTCATCGGTCGCTGTCCGGAAATCGCCCGGGGTCGTGCCGGCCAGGTAGTTGCCACTGGTATCGGTATCGAGTGTGACCACCTCATCCGTTGGTAAGGTGATGCGGGCCGCAGGCGTGGCACTGGAGCGGAGATCGGCACCACCCTGATCGCGAGCGTCGGCGTTGCGAGAGAAACTGCGGTCACGGCTGAAAAGGCCGTCCTGCTCGTAGGCCGAGGCGGCGACCAGCAGATTGCCGCGTTCGAAATCGTGGTTGGCCAGCAGGTTGGTGGTTATGGTCTCCATATCGCCGCGACTGCTGACACCATAATATTGATCTACCGTGAGCCCCTGGGCGGCCTGTTTTAGGACGATATTGACTACCCCGGCGATGGCGTCGGAGCCATAGATTGCCGATGCGCCGTCGGTCAGGATCTCGATCCGATCCACGGCAATGGGGGCGATGGTGTTTAGATCGACGGCATTACCCGCCAGGCCGTCGTAAGCCACCCGGCGGCCATTCACAAGTACCAGTGTGTTGTTCGCCGGCAGACCACGAAGGGTGACATTGGCGGTGCCATCGCCACCGTTGGAGACGGTGGTGCTGGTGGAATTACCAGAGACGGCGGGTGTAAATTTGAGAAACTCAACCAGGGTTTGGGCGCCGCTGTTGGAGAGTTCTGGGGCGGTGACTATGTCGACCGGTACCACTGTATTGTAGGCGGCGTTGGGTACTCTGGAGCCCGTCAGTGCTTCGCCTTTAACGGTGATCTCTTCGTAGTAGGTGGGTAACAGGCTGGCATCTGCCCTTTCGGAGGTAAGTGCCACGATAGCCACTGCGTTGTTACTGATGGGTTTTAAGGCAAGGTTTGGCTCTTTCAGGAGCTTGGCTAATAGCTCACTGGAAGAGTACTCGCCGGTAATGGCGGGCGCCTGTTTGCCCTGTAGCAGGTGGGTGGGGAAGATCACGCTGATGTCGTACAGCTGGCCGATGGCGATAATGGAGCGGGCCAGCGGTTGCTGGGGTAGGTCGACAGTTTTGATGGTATCCAGGCTGGCGTGTGCCGAAGTTGCCAGCAGCAGTGCAGCCAATAGCTTCAGTATTGGCTTACCAGCAAAAATGTTGGGGGGCTTTGCAAACGTCACGTGGGAGATTTGACCGCTATTGTGCCTGGATAGCATATTGCAAGTGAGTGGTCACTTTCGTGAACGGTGGCTAACTGTCAAAGACACCCACTCTATTGCGAATTTAATCGAGGAGTGTAACAGGTAGGTTAAGGGTGGCGGAAGTCTCTTCGGATGTGTGCGATAAACGAGCGCTTTGGCGCGACTTTAGGCAGAGGCGGGTTCCTGCTGTGGGGGCTGACGCAAGGAGCCGTCATCCAACCGCTGTAGATTGAAGGTGGTAATAATGGCCGACAGCGTCTCTTCCGGGGAGTCTGTGCGGAAGGTGCCGGAGATACGCAGCTGTCTTAGGCTGGGATGGTCGATTTTAACCGGCTGGCTCAGATAGCGATTCAACTCGGCCAACGCTTCCGCCAGCTCAGTGTTATCGAAGCTCAGGGTTTTGTTGAGCCAGGCCATCTCTTCGGGGGCGGCTTCGGTTTTGCTTAAACCATTGGTCGACAGCGCTAACTGCTCGCGGGCCCGTACGAATTTGCTCTCCGGATAGGGGGTGGTGGCATTTTTGCTCTGTTTCACCCGCACTACACCTTCGGTAACGGTAACCATATCAGCACCGCTTTTACGGTATACATTAAACGCCGTGCCGACTGCGGTGACGGTTCCGCGGCCGCTCTCGACGACGAATGGCCGGCGTTTACTGGGGGCCACCTGGAAGAAGGCTTCGCCTTCAAGCAGCTGAATCAGGCGCTGCTCCTCGGTAAAAGCGACCGCAATTTTAGAGTGGGTGTTGAGGGTGGCAGTGGAGCCATCAGCCAGCTCGATCAGTTGTTGCTCGCCAGTAGCTGTTTGGTATATCTCCGGCTGGGTGGGATTGCTCTGGTCCAGAGTGACTGCGATGGCAACCAGTGCCAAGGCGGCGGCGCTAACCAGGCCGCCAAGCCAGAAGTTGTTGCTGGCCGGGCCCGGTTTTAAGCGGCTCAGCAGGTGGCCAAGCTTGGCAGCCAAGCCTCGTTTACTAACCTTGGGGTTCCAGGAGGACTCCGGTAGTTCCGCCCCGAGTGCCATCAGCTCCCAACTTTCCAGCATCTCGTCAAAGGCTGTTTGATGAGCTGGACTGGCGTTCAGCCAGTGGGAAAAGTCGATATGGTCGCGCTCGCTTACAGCAGGAGACCGCAGCTTGACTATCCAACCCGCGGCAGCGTCGAAGAGATCCTCTTCGCTATGTAGCTCTTCCTGCTTGCTCACTTAATCTTCTCTGTTAATCCCGATGGCCGAGGCTGCAGCGGGATAATTTTGTTGACATGTAAATCAACATTATAGTTCATCTAGATACTAAAGAGGCAGTTGCTGCTTGCTTCTTCTTGCTCCTTTTTAACCCATTACTTATTCATTAATGGATTAAAGGCTTTCCTGGACGAGTAGATCACGTCAGGCCAACTAGCCGGATATATGAAAGAGAGGGCAGCGTAGCAACGTTTTGTTGCGTTAATTTGTCTTTCATTGGATGTCAGTGTAGTCAGGCGACAGGCGCTAACGGCTTTACCCAAGGCGGAATATTACTGACGCTACCTTGGATACATAAACGAGCGAAAAGGTTTATGCCTCAATGTATACAGCCAGTAATGATGGCTGAAAGAGGCTATCCGGTGGCGGGATAACAGGGGGACACAAAATCTCTGTTTAAGCGTCTTTCAGTGATTTACGGCAGTGCTTGAGGGCCTGCAGTATATACTTTTCAACGCTTGAAACGGAAACATTCATTTCCTGAGCGATGTCGTTATACGACATATTACGTACCCGATGCAGCATAAATGCCTGCCGGCATTTGACGGGGAGCTGCGCCAGGGCGGCTTCCACTTTTTGTAATTGTTGCCGTGCGCCCAGTTGCCGTTCGGGGCAACAGTTGTCGGTATCGTTGCTTTGGATGCCCATGCTACTGTCGATCATTTCAGATTGAATATAAGCCGTGTGTAGCTTTTCTCGTCTGATTTTATCAATCGCCAGATTGGAGGCGGTTTGGTAGAGGTAGGCTTTGGGATTTTCCAATTCGCCGCTTTGGGTTAAGCGTTGAATGCGGATAAACGCATTTTGAGCGATATCTTCTGCGTCTTCCCAGTTTTTCACCTTGCGATAGAGAAATCGCACTAAACCCTGAGCGTGGCTGGTGAAGACCTGCTCCAGGGGGGCTTTGGTATCCAGCACGGAGAAATCCTCGTGAGCTTCAGCGTTTTGGACTTTATAGGTGGTTTTGGTTGTCATGCGCTCACCATAACAAGTTCTGTGCCATCGGTTTTCACCGATCACCATATTCTGGACAGATAAGCCGCCCCAGTGGGTTGTGATCAGGTGCGATAGGCGCTCAATGTAACGTTTTTTGGTCGATTAATAAACCGGTTAACTGAAACAAAACAAGGGTTTAGATTTTTCACTCCCAAGCGCCTGAAAAATCCCTTTGGTAGCTGTTGCTTAACGGAGATTCCCGGCTGAATTTCAGTTTTCGCTTAAGTGGTTTTCTAGTTGTCTCTTTTAAATCACTGTTTTTGACAGAAAATGGTGCGCCAGCGGTACCACTTTGGTGCTCGTTACCAGCCGCACTGCTTGCCTCTGTTTTGGCTCTCCAGCCAGGTCGTCAGTGGCTGGAAGTACTCCTGCAGCGCCGCGGCATCCATACGCCGGTCACCGGTCAGCATGGCCATGGCCTCTGGCCACGGTTGGCTGGCGCCCATGGCCAGCATGGCGCCCAGTTTGTCACCCGCGGCCTTGCTGCCATAGTAGGAGCACTCGTGCAGCGGGCCGGTCGCGCCGGCAGTCTCACACAGGGCCTTATAAAACTGGAATTGGATAATGTACGACAGAAAATAGCGCGTGTAGGGGGTGTTGGCGGGGATGTGGTACTTGGCCCCCGGGTCGAAATCGGCCTCGCTACGCGGTACTGGGGCACTTACCCCCTGGTACTGTTCGCGCAACTGCCACCAGTCCTGGTTATAGTGCTCAGCGCTAGTGGCGCCGGAGAAGACCTGCCAGCGCCACTGGTCGATCAGTTTGCCGAAGGGGAGGAAGGCAATTTTCTCCAGTGCCATTTTCATCTGGGCGTTGATGGTCGCTTGGTAGCTGTTACTGGTGGCTTCCACCAGCCCCATCTTTTGCAGGTAGGCCGGAGTCATGGCCAGCACGATAGTGTCGCCGATGGCTTCGTGGAAGCCATCGTGGGCACCGCCTTTGAAGAGATAGGGCTGGTTTTTGTACATCAGGTAGTAGTAGATGTGACCCAGCTCGTGGTGCAGAGTGGCCAGCTCGCCGGCGTTGGGCTCCACGCACTGCTTGATGCGTGGGTCGTTGCCGTTGTCCATATCCCAGGCGCTGGCGTGGCAGACGACGTCACGGTCTCTGGGTTTCTGCAACAGCGAGTTCTGATAGAAGCTCTCTGGCAGTTCGGGTAGGCCCAGGGAGGTAAAAAAGCCTTCGGCCATTTTGGTCATGGCCAGGGGGGTATAGTCCTGCTTCTGCAGCGCTTTACTGACATTCAGCTCGGAGGCGCCTGGGTAGGGCTCCACCAGCGGATAGATGTTGCTCCAGTCCTGGGCCCACATGTCGCCCAGCAGGTGTGCGGGAATAGTGCCCTGCTCCGGCACCCGGTCAGCGCCGTAGAAGTCGGATAGGCGCGAGCGCACGTAGCAGTGCAAATTGTTGTAGAGCGGCGCCACCTGTTGCCAGAGGCGCTCCACCTCTTGCTCGAAATCGGCCACGGGCATGTCGTAGCCCGACTTCCACATGACCCCCACATCGGAGTAGCCAAACGCCCGCGCGCCATCGTTGGTGAGTTCAACAAAACGCTGATAGTTGGCGCGCATGGGTACGGAGATTGTGCGCCAGTCCAGCCAGGCCTGGAGTTGCTCATCGTAATCCCGAGAGTTGCGCAGCACGCTTTTCAGCTCGGGTAGTTGCCGGCAATTACCCTCGGCATCGCAGGCTTTGCCGGCGCCGTACAGCCCCTCCAGGTCGGTGGCGATGGTGGCCAGCTCGGCCTGTTTGGCCGGGTCGTCGGGGGCGGGCATGGCGGTGGCAAGTAGAATTCGATCAATGGCGCGGCGGGTGGTGCTATCCATCTCTACGCCGGCGAAGCGCCGGGCCTCGGCCACGGCGCGGCTGGTAAGTGCTAACTCCCGCTCGCCGGCCTTGGCGGCCAGCAGGGCGGTGTCGGGAGTGATGTAGGTGGCCCGTACCCAATAGGCGGTCTCCGCCTCGCGGTAGAGGTTGACCATTTCATCCTGAATGCGAGTGACGAATTCCGCCGGCGACGCTTGGGGAGCGGGTGGTTGGGCCGTCGTTTCCGGACGGCAGGAGAGCAGGCCGGGCAGTGTGGCCATAGTCAGTAGAAGCGATGGTAACTGGGCAAAGCGCTTGGCTGAGATCATAAAGTCCCTGAATTGGTGGCATGATTGGGCTCAGCTTCGCAAAAGCCGTTCCGCCCCATCCCCTCCTGGCTGGCTACTGTTATTCAGGCTCGCCACTCTTATTGTTGTTGCTATGTGCGGTGTGATTTCAGGGGCATATATTGTCCAGGTAGTCAGGAAATTTCAAGCTTCGGGTATCCTCAGGGGGCCATGGGTCGAACTTGCCGCAGCCCGTGAAATTGGATCTCAATCAGTAAGTTGGTGCTAACTTTCTGTTTTTTCAGGACTATTCTCTGAAGTGCTGGTGTGACAAACTTGCCGGCAATGATGTTGGTGGTGAGGGTGAGGGCACTTGGCTCGTCTTTACTGGCTCAACGGTTTTTATCCACCTGGTCAGCAATTGTGCTGGCCTTGTTGTTGCTGGACAAGTCGTTACTGGCTTGGTTACTGGGTGCAGGCTCTGTCCTTGATCTGGGCAGGCAATAATAGAAGCTGGCGCCAAGCCGAGCATCGATGATCATGGTGGCAGCGGCCGATGATCGGCCGGCGCTGGGCGTTTACTTTCGGGGTGGCCAGTGGTGGGTGAACTTTACTACCATGGCGGAATCACTCATCAATCGACTTTGGTAAGGAAATCTTTCGTGAATTTAACCAACCTGCGCATTTGGGGTTTGGCCACGCTGCTGGTCTGGAGCTGTTCAACCTATGCCGCGAAGACCTTAATTTACTGCTCGGAAGGCTCGCCAGAGGGATTTGACCCCGCGCTCTACACCTCAGGTACCACTTTTGATGCCTCCAGTAGGGCGATTTACAACCGATTGGTTGAGTTTGTGCACGGCAGTACTGAGATAGAGCCCGGCCTGGCCGAGCGCTGGGAGGTCTCCGACGATGGCCTGGAGTACACCTTTCATCTGCGCCACGGAGTGAAGTTCCAAAAGACCCGTTTCTTCACCCCCAGCCGCGATTTCAACGCCGACGATGTGCTCTTCTCCCTGCAGCGGCAGCTGGACCCAAACCACCCCTGGCATCAATACACCCCTGGCACCTCCTGGGAGTACTTTCAGGGTATGTCGATGCCTGAACTGCTGAAGGCGGTGGTGAAGGTTGATGACTACACCGTTAAATTGGTTCTCGCCTCGCCGCAGGCGCCCATGCTGGCTAACCTGGCGATGGATTTTGCCTCGATCATGTCGAAAGAGTACGCCGATCAGCTGGCAGCTCAGGGGCGTAAAGAGATGTTAAACCAGGAGCCGGTGGGCACTGGCCCCTTCTTCTTTGTGAACTATCAGAAGGACGCGGTGATCCGCTACCGGGCCCACCCCAACTACTGGGCCGGCAAACAGTCGCTCGATAACCTGATCTTCGCCATTACCACTGAAGCCTCGGTGCGCCTGCAAAAGTTAAAGGCCGGTGAGTGCCAGATTCTCCCTTACCCTAATCCGGCCGATGTGGCACTGATTCGCGACGACTCCTCCCTCAAAATGCCGGAGCTGCAAGGGCTGAACGTTGGCTACCTGGCCTTCAACACCCAGCAACCCCCCTTTGACAAGCCCGAAGTACGCCGTGCTCTGAGTATGGCGATTAACCGCCAGGCAATTTTGGATGCGGTTTTCCAAGGGGCCGGCAGCCTCGCCAAAAACCCCATTCCGCCCACCATGTGGTCTTACAACGAGGCCACCCCGGCCGATGAATACAACCCGGAAAAAGCCAAGCAGCTGCTGGCTGAAGCGGGGGTATCCAATCTGGAGATGAAAGTGTGGGCGATGCCCGTGCAGCGACCGTACAACCCCAATGCCCGGCGCATGGCCGAGCTGATTCAAGCCGACTTCGCCAAGATTGGCGTGAAGGTCAGCATCGTCTCCTACGAGTGGGGTGAGTATCTGGCCCGCTCCAAAGAGGTGGATCGCGACGGTGCCATTCTTATGGGCTGGACCGGCGACAACGGCGATCCGGACAACTTCCTCGGCGTGTTGCTCAGCTGCGATGGCGTGGGCGGTGCCAACCGGGCACAGTGGTGTAATGCCGAGTTCGATGCGCTGATTAAAAAGGCGCGCACGCTGCCCAATCAGGCTGACCGGGCAGAGCTCTATAAACAGGCGCAGTTGCTGTTCAAAGAGCAGGCGCCCTGGGCCACTATCGCCCACTCTGTGGTGTTTATGCCGATGTCCAAGCGGGTGAAGAACTTTGTTATCGATCCACTTGGTTACCATCGCTTCGACGGTGTTGACATCGAGTAGCAGCCTGCAGTGATCCGCTTTCTGTTGTCGCGTCTGGCCGTTTTGGTGCCCACCTTTTTGGGGGTCACGCTGGTGGCCTTCTCCTTTATCCGTCTGCTGCCCGGCGACCCGCTGGAGCTGCTCGCCGGCGAGCGGGGCATCAGTGCCGAGCGCAAGTTGGAGCTGCAGCAGCAGATGGGCTTCGATAAGCCACTCTGGCAGCAATATTTCGACTATCTCGGCAATCTTCTGCACGGTGACCTGGGCACCTCCTTCGCATCGAAAAAACCGGTACTTGATGAATTTCTGGCGCTCTTTCCCGCCACGGTGGAGCTGTCGCTCTGTGCCATTTTGATTGCCGTACTGCTGGGGGTGCCGCTGGGGGTGATTGCCGCCAGCAAGCGCGGCAGTGTGGTGGATCAGGTCATCATGGGCGGTGCTCTGGTGGGCTATTCCATGCCCATCTTCTGGTGGGGGTTGCTGCTTATTATCCTCTTCTCCGGCACCCTCGGCTGGACACCGGTATCGGGCCGCATCTCACTGATGTTCTGGGTGGAGCCGGTGACCGGCTTTATGTTAATCGACACGCTCCTGTCGGATGAGGAGGGGGCTTTCCTCTCGGCCCTGCAGCACCTGATTCTGCCCTCCATTGTTTTGGCAACCATTCCGCTGGCGGTGATTGCCCGGCAGACCCGCTCGGCGATGCTTGAGGTGATGGGCGAGGATTATGTGCGCACCGCCCGTGCCAAGGGCCTCTCGCCCATGCGGGTGATTGGCGTGCACGCCCTGCGCAACGCACTCATCCCGGTGGTGACCACTATCGGTTTGCAGGTGGGGGTGCTGCTTGCCGGTGCTATTTTAACGGAGACCATCTTCTCCTGGCCGGGCATCGGCAAGTGGCTGGTCGACTCCATCACCCGCCGCGACTACTTTGTGGTGCAGGGAGCGCTACTGCTGATTGCCGGAATCATCATGCTGGTCAATCTGACGGTGGACCTGCTCTACGGCCTTATCAACCCAAGGATTCGAAGTTAACCCATGGCAACGGCGACCAGTGTCAAAGAGGCTGCCAGCAGTAGGGCCGCAAACGAGCGCTCTGCGCTGCGCGAGTTTTGGTTCTACTTTAGCCAGAACAAGGGGGCTGTGGTGGGCCTGGCGCTGTTTATTCTGTTGGTGGTGGTCGCCCTGTTGGCGCCGCTACTTGCCCCCCATGCCCCCGATTTTCAGTACCGCGAGAACTTCCTGACGCCGCCGGTCTGGCAGGAGGGGGGCTCCAGCAGCTTCCTGTTGGGCACCGATGCCGTCGGCCGGGATATTCTCTCCCGGTTGATTTACGGTGCCCGCTACTCGCTCTTTATTGGCTGCGTGGTGGTATCGATCGCTCTGGCCGGGGGCGTGATTTTAGGGCTGGTGGCCGGCTACTGTAAGGGATGGGTCGATGCGCTCATCATGCGCATCATGGACATTATTCTGGCCTTCCCGTCACTGCTGTTGGCGCTGGTGCTGGTGGCGGTGTTGGGGCCGGGCCTGCTCAACGCCATGATCGCTATCGCCCTGGTCTTTCAACCACACTTTGTGCGCCTTACCCGGGCGGCGGTATTGGCCGAGGCCAACCGGGAATATGTCGTTGCCGCGCGGGTGGCCGGCAGTGGCCATTTACGCTTGATGGTTCACACCATTCTGCCCAACTGCCTGGCCCCGCTGATTGTGCAGGCTACGCTCTCGTTTTCCGCCGCTATTCTGGACGCCGCCGCGCTGGGCTTTCTGGGGATGGGGGCACAGCCACCGACACCGGAGTGGGGCACTATGCTGGCCGAGGCGCGGGAGTTTATTTTGCGCGCCTGGTGGGTGGTGACGCTACCAGGGGTGGCGATTCTGATTACGGTATTGGCCATCAACCTGTTTGGGGATGGCCTGCGCGATGCCCTCGATCCGAAGCTCAAACGGAGTTGATATGGCACTGCTTGAAATTGAAAACCTAACCGTTGACTTTGCCACCGCCGGCGGTGCTTTCCGCGCCCTGGATGGGGTGAGTTACCGGGTTGATTCCGGCGAGGTGGTGGCCATTGTCGGTGAATCCGGCTCGGGGAAATCGGTGGCCATGCTGGCCTTGATGGGGCTCTTGCCCGAGAGCGCCACGGTGACCGCTGATAAGCTACTGTTTGATGGCCGCGATCTGCAGGCGCTGACGGCCAAGCAGCGACGGCAGCTGATCGGCCGCGAAATGGCGATGATTTTTCAGGAGCCGATCGCCTCGCTCAACCCCTGCTTTAGCGTGGCCTTTCAGCTGGAAGAGGCGCTCAAGGCGCACACCGATCTGTCGCGCAAGGCGCGCAAGGCGCGCTGCCTGGAGCTGCTCAACGAGGTTGGCATTCCCGATCCCAAATCGCGGTTGGCAAGCTACCCGCACCAGCTCTCCGGTGGCCAGTGCCAGCGGGTAATGATCGCCATGGCGCTCGCCTGTAACCCGCGCCTACTGATTGCCGATGAGCCCACCACCGCTCTGGATGTGACCATTCAAAAGCAGATTTTAGAGCTGCTGTTAAACCTGCAGAGCCAAACCGGCATGGGGCTGATTATGATCACCCACGACATGGGGGTGGTGGCCACTACCGCTGACCGCGTGGTGGTGCAGTACAAGGGCAAAATTATGGAAGAGGCCGACGTGTTACCGCTGTTTGAGTCACCCAGCCACCCCTACACCCGGGCGCTCTTAGCGGCACTGCCGGAGAACGCCACCGGCGACCGCCTGCCCACCGTCGCTGACTTTAATGAGGCCGCCGTATGAGTGAGTGGGTGTTGGAGGCCAATAATCTGACCCGCGATTACTCGGTTGCCAAAGGCTTCTTTGGCCAGAGAGAGACAGTGCGGGCACTCAAGGGGGTCAGTTTCAAGTTGGCGCAGGGTAAAACCCTGGCCATTGTCGGTGAGTCGGGCTGTGGTAAATCGACGCTTGCCAGAATACTGACCCTGATCGACCCGGCCACCAGCGGCGAACTGTTGATTGATGGTGAGGCGGTGGCGATTGCCCGCCAAAAGCTGACGCCTGCGCTGCGTCGCAAGGTGCAGATTGTTTTTCAAAACCCCTACGGTTCCCTCAACCCGCGCCAGAAGATAGGCAAGGTGCTGGAGGAGCCACTGCTGTTGAATACCAACAAAACCAAGGCCGAGCGAAAAGGGCTGGCCATGGCTATGCTGGAGAAGGTGGGGCTGGGTGCTGAGCACTACCACCGTTACCCGCATATGTTCTCCGGTGGCCAGCGCCAGCGCATCGCCATCGCCCGCGCCTTAATGCTGACGCCACGGCTGTTGGTGCTGGATGAACCGGTTTCGGCGCTGGACCTCTCCGTGCAGGCGCAGATTTTAAACCTGCTGGCTGATCTGCAAGAGGAGCTCGACCTCACCTATGTCTTTATCAGCCACGATCTGTCGGTGGTGAAATATATCGCCGATGAGGTGTTGGTGATGTATTTTGGCGAGGTAGTGGAGTATGGCAGCCGCGATGCGGTGTTTGCCAACCCCCAGCACGCCTATACTCAAACGCTGTTTGCGGCGACGCCGCGAGCGGATATCGATTCCATCCGCGCCAGGGTCACTGGTACGCAACCCACCGTTTAATCCGGCCCGGGCCGGTCTCGTTCAGTAAGCAGTAGTAGCATGTCTGATCTATCCCTTTGGCAGTTGGTGCTCATCGGCCTCATCTTCGTTTGGAGTGGCGTGGTCCGCTCCGGTTTGGGCTTTGGCGGCTCGGTAATGGCGCTGCCGTTCTTGCTGCTCATCCTTAATAAACCACTGGTCTTTCTGCCGATTATCTCTGTGCACCTGTTGGTCTTTGCCGGCCTAACCGTTTGGCAAAACAATCGACAGCTGCTTATGGCGCGTGCGGGTGAGCGGGCTGAGGGCACGGTCGACTGGGGTTACCTGAGGCGGGCTTTGGCGATCATGCTTGTGCCGAAGCTGGTGGGGGTGTTTGGTGTGATTGTTCTACCGAACACGGTGATGACCGCGGTGATCTACACCATTATCGCCATCTACTCGATCACCTATGTGTTGAATAAACCACTGAAAAGCAAACACCCGTGGGTGGATGTTCTGTTCTTGATGTTGGGTGGGTATATCAGTGGTACTTCACTGGTGGGGGCACCGCTGATTATTGCGGTGTTCGTCAACCACGTCGCCAAACAGCAGCTGCGCGATACGCTGTTTGTACTCTGGATTGTGTTGGTTTCCATCAAGATGACCGCCTTCCTGATTGCCGGTGTCGACCTGCAACTGATTCACCACCTTTGGCTGTTGCCCTGTGCCGCAGTGGGCCATCTGTTCGGTTTAAAACTGCACCGCTGGCTGATCAACACCGACACTAAACGCTTTATGCAGGTGTTGGGGGTGGCGCTGCTGGTTATCAGTGGGGTTGGTTTGTGGCAGAGCGTTAAAGGCGGCTTATGGGGTTAGTTGCAGTGGCGCACTTGGCTGATGGTCGATGGCGCAGGGCTGAGAGTGACCACTCAAGGGAGCTCTAGCCTGAGTGTTTAATCCTGCAGCCGCTCGTATAGATTGTAGGCAGAAAAGGTGGCTTTGATTTTGTCATCATTGCCGCCTTTGCTCCGCCGGTTTTCGCGTGAAAGTGCCGCCTGCTTGGGCCCAGGAATAATTAAAAAGCGCTCCTTCCACGGCCGGGGGTCGGCAATTTTTACGCACTTGGTGCCTTGCTTAAGGCTCATTGCCTTTAGCCAGATATCATCAGCGCGCGGACTCAGCGCTAAAAAACGCTCTGCATTGAAGGCATCGTCGTGCAGTGAGCCGGGCGGGTAGAGTACGCCGCCCATACCGGTGGGAAAGGTCAGCAGGGATGGGTTGCTATCGACATGGCCAAATTCCCAGGCGTGGTAGGGTTTCACGCCGCCCTTGCCGTTGGTGACAATGCGATGGCCTCGGTGACAGTAGATATGCTGTGGTGCTTTGAGGTAGCCGCGGTAGAGCATATCGATCATCTCTACCGGGTAGAGAATGTCGTCGTCGACGGTGATGATGAGACTGTCTGGAAATTGTTTGAAACTGTAAACGTACTTTTTGTAAGGGCCGAAATCTTCATCAACAAAATTGATGGTTAGTCCCCGCTGTTGCTGCTTGTGCAGTAGTTCGGGGAGACGTTCATCAGGGAAGTTCTCCCGGGATAGCCAGAGCACAATGTGATCGGCCTTGAGAGACTGGCTAAACAGGCTTTCAATGCACAGGTAAACATCTTCGATGCGCAGACCGAAGGAGGTTAGTGAAACCACAATATTATGGGGTTTGTTGTTGCCAATGCCCGGTTCGTTACTGCTAAGCGCAGATTGTTGCAGCAGAGCCGCTTGAATTAGGCTTTTAATGGCAACATTGTTGAGGTTGTCGTGCTTTTTGAGGCGTTTTTTCAAAAAATAACTGAGCATGAGATCTATTCGTTACTAGGTGCCGGTATTCTAATAGAGTCGGTCTCTTCTGTCCCAGGCGTTGAGGTTTTCCAGCATAGGGATAATACACCGCCGGCGATAATCCCCAGAGCATAGCTGCCGGTACCAAAGAACATATAGGATTCAAATAGATTGACGATCAGCCAATAGACAAGGAACAGGCACCAAAATAGTAATAGGTCGCTTGCCAAGCCTCCAGACTGCACCCGTTGGTAAACTGTACGGGTGATATAGCCCAGCAGCAGGAAAAGTAGCACCAGACCGGCCACTCCGAAGTTGACGGCAATGTCCAGGTAGCTGTTGTGCAGGTGGTTGAATCCCTGCTTTTCTTGCTCGTTCAACTGTGATGTGGCTTGAACCACCGCCGCTCGTCCCTTGCCTCCCCAACCTAAAACCGGTCGCTGCCGGATCCAGCGTAGGGCCTCCTGCCAGGTTGCCAGCCTCACCCGTACGCTCTGTTCCGCTGCCTGCTCTGGGTTTTGGACAAGGTTAATCAGCTTTGTAGGTTCCATCTCATCGATTCGTGTTTGGACCACATCGGCAAACAGTACGCTAAAAATTCCAATCACCGCTACGGCGACGGCCAGAGAGTAGGCGGTGAGCCGGAGGGTGCGGCGGTTGCCTTCGCGCCAAGCAATGATCGCTCGCCACACTAACCAGATGAAACCACAGGCCAAGGTTATGGCGAGCGAAAACCAGACGGCTCTGGTCTGGCTGGCCAATACTGCCAGAAGTGTTGCCAGCCAGGCCAACAGATAAAGTGGTGTCAGCCATAGTAGCTTGTGCTTTCTGGCGAGGATCAGGCAGCGATAGCTGAAGGCTGTAAGGCCAATGACGCCAGTGCCAAACAGCATTCCCATGTGCTCGGCATTGCGCAGGTTGAAATCGATGCGTTCGTGGTGCAACGCTCGCAAAATTTCAGCGTTGCCACCGCCGGTGCTCCATGGCGTGAGTAACAGGGCAAGCAGGGCGATGGACCATAAGATGAACGGGTGGCTTGTGTGGTGGCGCGTGAAAAAGGCGATGGGAATCAGCATAAACCAGGCGCCCATTCGGTTCACTTTGGGTGACGTTGGGTCGGCCATATGCGGTAAAAAGACGGTGGTTGCCCCCCAGCTGATCAGCTGTAGGACGATAGTGCCATAGAATAGCCACAAAATGGCTTGCTTTTGGGTGTAGCTTTTTCTGGTCAATACGGCGTAGGCAGTAAAAAGCACTAACAATTTGCTGGCATAACCCGGCAGGGTATCCAGGGTCAGGTAAAGGGCGCCGTAGATGAACACCAAGACCAGCCCTGGGTAGTAGATCTTATCGTGGCTAAGGATTTGTCTGCTCTGAATCTGCACGGTCTGCTTACAATCTCTGCTTGGTCATTGCATCGAAATTTACCGCAGATTTAGTTACTGGCACGCAATAACTGTCGCTGAGTGATTTCGATATTAGTGGCTTGTTGCGCCTCACTTGCCGTCTCGGCGAGGCTAGCATAGGCGGCAGATAGCCCTTATCTAGTAGGGGCTTGGGCAAGGCTTGGCTGGGCTTAGCAACTGGCGACAAGTCGCTGCGGCGGGAAGCCCTGGCGGTGGTGCAGTATAGAGCTAAGTACTGTTTGGTTGCCGGCGGTGGGAATTTGCCATCGCTTGATAGGAGGCTTAAGCTGCCACTGTTGGTTTGTGTCCCCATTGCCCCGGTTCGGTGTTCACTTCCTTCAATTAAAATCGTACTACTCTCTCTTCTTGCTGGTTGCCACTGCTGGGGCATTGTGCTTTGGCTGCGTGTGATCTGGACACCATAGTGTAGTGCACTCAACTTCCCATTCTCTCATCTGGTCTGTTTCTAAACTCGGCTGTTAACCAGCAAGCACCAACCTCTGACAAAACAAACGGAGCACCACAGTCGCTATTATGACCGAAATCTTACTGTTAAATGCCGTGATTTTTCTCGGTGCCTTCGTTCAGGGGTTAATCGGCTTTGGTTTGGGGGTGGTGTGCGCACCGCTTATCTTTCTGGTCGAACCCGGCTACCTGCCCGCGCCGTTGATTTTACTGTCGACCCTGCTGACCTCGGTTATCCTGGTGGCCAACCGTGCTGACCTCTCTTTTCGACTGGTGCGCTGGCCTATTGTTGGGCAGGCGTTTGGTGTGGTTTCGGCGGCACTGATCATGGCGGTTATCAATGAAGCGATGTTTGGCTTGGTGTTTGCGTTACTGCTGTTACTGGCCGTGGTGCTGACGGTGCTGCGCTTGCGCTTGCCGATCAATGTCCTTACCGGTTCGGTGTGTGGTTATATCGCGGGCCTGAGTGGTACCGTGGTGGCGGTGGGCGGGCCACCGGTGGCGCTGCTGTTCCACTCTCTGTCGCCGCGTCAGACACTGGCTAATCTGTCCACCTTTTTCCTGGTTGGCTGCCTGATGTCACTGGCCGCCCTGTTTTTGATCGGCCGTCTAACCTGGCAGGAGGTTCTGCTGGCGGTGCAGTTGTTGCCCGGCTTGGTGGCTGGTTTTTATGCCTCGCACTTTGCCGGTTTTCTGCGGCAGCCGAAAATCGTCAAGGGGGCGACGGTACTCTTTTCCGGGCTGATGGCCGTTTACCTGCTGGCTAAATATAGCCTGCAGCTCTTGGCTTAGCTGCTGTAACTGACGGGTATCTCCAGGGTATCTTTCACCTCCTCCATCACCACATAGCTGGTGCACTCCACGACCCCAGGCAACGTGAGCAGCGTCTCGCCATAAAATTTGCGGTAGGCGCGCATATCCTGCACGCGCGCTTTAAGTAGATAGTCGAAGCTGCCGGAGACCAGGTAGCACTCCTGTACTTCGGCCAGTGCTTTGGCCGCTTCGCGAAACTGGTCGAATATGGTTTTGGGGGTGCGCGCCAGCCGGATATTGATAAACACCACCAGGTCTGCTTTCAGGTAGTGGGGGTTGATTAAGGCGGTGTAGCCGCGAATCACCCCCTCTTTTTCCAGTTTCTTAACCCGTTCCACGCAGGGGGTGGTACTTAGGCCCACGCGCCGGGAGAGTTCGGCGTGGGTGATGCGCCCCTCTTTTTGCAGAATACGGACGATGCTGCGGTCGATTTTATCGAGTTCAAACACAGTGGGGGCCTCCGGACGGCAGGGCTAGTGAATTTCGCTGGTTGGAGCCAGTCGGCAATGGAAAATATACGTTGATCTACCTAATTTGGCACTAAAAATAGTGAAAACACCTGCATATATCTCAATAAAATAGGCATATCAATTGTTACTCACTTAGCCATAGTTGTTTATAGAGGATGTTGCCATGCTGATCGGTGTACCCAAGGAAATCAAAAATCACGAGTATCGTGTCGGCCTGACTCCCGCGGGCGTGAGAGAGTTGGTGGCGGCCGGCCATCAGGTGATGGTGGAGACTCAGGGCGGTGCCGCCATTGGCTTTGGTGATGAACTCTACACCGCCGCCGGTGCCACCATTGTTGGCGGTGCCGATGAGATTTTTACCACCGCCGAAATGGTGGTGAAGGTGAAGGAGCCGCAGCCGATCGAGTGCCGCAAGCTGCGTCCCGGCCAGATTCTTTTTACCTACCTGCACTTGGCTCCGGATCCGGAGCAGACTCAGCTGTTGATTGAGTCCGGTGCACGCTGCATTGCCTACGAAACGGTGACTGCCCCCGGTGGTGGTCTGCCGCTGTTGGCGCCCATGTCGGAGGTGGCCGGTCGCATGTCTATTCAGGCAGGCGCGCACCACTTAGAGAAGGCCCAGGGTGGCTTGGGCACTCTGCTAGGCGGTGTACCCGGGGTTGCGCCGGCGGAAGTGTTGATTATTGGTGGTGGCGTTGTCGGTACTCAGGCGGCCCGTATGGCTGTGGGCCTGGGCGCCAGCGTGACTATTGTCGACCGCTCTCTGCCGCGCTTGCGTCAGTTGGATAGTGAGTTTGCCGGCCGTATTCAGTGTGTCTACTCCACTGTGGATGCCATCGAAGAGTACTCCAGCCGTGCGGACCTGGTCATTGGCGCGGTGCTGATTCCCGGTGCGGCGGCCCCCAAACTGCTGACCCGCGAGATGGTCGCCGGCATGAAGAAGGGTGCTGTGGTGGTGGATGTGGCGATTGACCAGGGCGGCTGCTTTGCCACCTCCAAGCCAACCTCCCATGAGCATCCCACCTATGAGGTGGACGGTGTTATTCACTACTGCGTCACCAACATGCCGGGCGGTGTTGCGCGCACTTCCACCATGGCTCTCACCAACGCCACCCTGCCGTTTGCGTTGCAGCTGGCCAATAAAGGTATCAGCCAGGCGTTGAAGGATGATGCTCATCTGCTGGCCGGATTGAATATCTACGAAGGCAAGGTCACCTATCGCGCGGTGGCGGAATCTCTCGGGTATGACTACACCGACCCTCTGTCCCTGTTGTAGTAGCTGTATTTACCAAATTTTTAGCCGGCCTCGTGCCGGCCTTTTTTTGCCTGTCATCCCGTGTTGAGCTATTGGTCGCTAAACTTTTTTAATCTATCACCAAGGAATTTTTAGGTTTGGCCGTCTAACCCATACTTTCGAAAGTAGAACTGCGCGAGATGACCTCAATTATGTCACCACCGTCTGAGTTGGACGCCTGGCTGCGAGCCGCCCAAAAGGGGGACCAAGCCGCCTTTGCCCAGGTGTTTGACCACTGTTATGGCACCATGTACCGCTACGCCTTGAAGTGGAGCGGCAATGTGGCCGATGCCGAAGACATCACCCAAGTGGCGTCGATTAAACTGGCTAAATCGATTGGCCAATTTCAATTCGATGCCGCCTTCACCACCTGGCTCTATCGGCTGGTGGTCAATACCGCGATTGATTGGCAACGCAGCAATCAGCGCCATCACCCTGTTGCACAAGCTGAAACCATTGAACCGGAAACCGGCGACAGCCAGGCGGGTTTCAATGGGGTGTTGTTGCAGCAGTTGATTGCCCGAGTGGCTGAACTGGGCGAGGGCTTTCGCGAAGCGGTGATACTGGTGTTAGGCGAGGGTTTCTCCCATCGGGAAGCGGCCGAGGTATTAGCGGTGCAAGAGTCGACGATATCCTGGCGAATTCATCAGGTGCGCAAAGTGTTAACTGAACAATTAGGAGGCGACCATGAGTAATTCGGATCAGCCTTTCAATGACCTGGAAAAACTGTTGCAAACTACCCCCGAGCCTGCGAAAGATGCGCGGGAAAAGGCGCGTCGGCTGGCCATGCAGGCTTTTGCTGAATCTCACGCAGAGGCGGGAGAATCTGCATTAGCTGGTAACAATAAGCCAACTCAAACTTCGGCAGAAGCTGAAAGCGTTGAAATAAAAGACCGCCAAGGATTTTGGCCGCGCTTACGTCAAACCCTCACGCAACAATTAACTGAGGTGTTCGACATGAAAAAACAGTGGCTGGTTAGTGGCGCGTTCGCGAGCGTGAGTTTAATCGCGGTGACTTTTGTGCTGGTGCGGGTAACGCAACCGGAGCTGATTACAACCGCACCGGGAGTGGAGCGGGAGCGAGTGTTGGAAGAGGTGGTTGTCGCGGCCGAACCGGCTCCGGGACGGGAGGCGCCAGAAATGGCTGAAGCAATGGCCGATGTCAGTGCTGGTCCTAGCGAAGCCGATCTCGCCGCTCGTGCCTCTGTGGAGCGCCAGCGGCAAGCGGAGATCGTCATGGCCCAGAGAAAGCAGGCCGAGGAGCGCAAAATGGTGATGGCGGCGCCGTCACAATCGCCGCTGGTCACCAGCATGCCCGCACCAATGCTGATGGAGGATAATGCCATAGTGCCACCGGCGAGCGGGCTGGCGGGGGATGATGAATTCAATGAGTTAGATAGCAACCCGGTTCAGCGGGTTGCCGAGAGCCCGGTGTCGACCTTTTCGGTGGATGTGGATACCGCTTCCTACAGTTTTGTGCGACGTATGTTGAACAACGGCGTCCTACCCCAGAAAGACGCTGTTCGGTTGGAGGAGATGGTTAACTATTTTGATTACCAATATCCCTTGCCGGAGAGCAAGAAAGTGCCGTTCAGCACCTCGGTGGTTGTGCAGGATTCCCCCTGGCGGGCCGGTAATAAATTGATTCAGATTGGAATTAAAGGCTACGAACTGCCGCGTGAGCAGTTGCCTAAATCGAACCTGGTTTTTTTGTTGGATGTCTCCGGCTCCATGAGTCAGCCCGATAAACTGCCGTTGGTAAAGCAGTCTATGGAGTTGTTGTTATCACAGTTAAACCAGGACGACAGCGTCGCGATTGTGGTTTACGCCGGTGCCGCGGGTACCGTGTTGGAGCCGACCGCTGTGCGTGAAAGGGAGAAAATTGTGCAGGCGTTAAATCAACTCACAGCCGGTGGCTCCACCGCCGGTGGCGAAGGGATTCAGCTTGCCTATCAACTGGCGGAATCGCAGTACGATGATAAAGCGGTTAATCGGGTTATTTTAGCAACCGATGGCGATTTTAATGTTGGTATTACCGATCACTCCGCACTCACCGATTTTATTGAACGCAAGCGTGATAAAGGCATTTATCTCTCGGTATTGGGTTTTGGGCAGGGCAATTATCACGATAATCTGATGCAAAACCTGGCGCAAAATGGCAACGGTGTGGCGGCCTATATCGATACCCTGAGCGAAGCGCAAAAGGTATTGGTGCACCAGGCTACATCGACGCTGTTCACCATCGCCAAGGATGTAAAAATTCAGGTGGAGTTTAATCCGGTAACGGTGGCGGAGTATCGTCTGTTGGGGTTTGAATCGCGTCTGCTTAAGCAGGAGGATTTCAACAATGATAAGGTCGATGCAGGAGATATCGGTGCCGGTCACACTGTCACCGCCATCTATGAAATTACTCCGGTGGGTAGTGATTCGTCGCTGATTGACGACAGCCGCTACCAGCCGGGTGAGCAGCCAGTGGCCGATAAAGGCGACGAATACGGCTTCTTAAAGTTACGCTATAAACTGCCGGGTGACGATAACTCGCAGCTGATTCAGCAGCCGATTTTAATTAAAGGTGGCAATACCAGTGAGCTGCTGCGCCGGGAAGCTAATTTTGCCACCGCCGTTGCCGGCTTTGCCCAGCTGTTGCGTGGTGGACAATACACTGGAAATTGGAGTTACGACGATGCTCTGGGCTTGGCTCAGGCTAACAAGGGTGATGATGCCTACGGCTATCGCACGGAATTTGTGCAATTGGTTCGCAAAGCAAAACTGGCCAAGGGAATGTAATTCTCCCGCTTACAATTAATAACGCTAAAGCCCCGTTAACAACGGGGCTTTTTTATTGGTCTGAAATTAACTCGAGCGCTAACGCCGGTAGATGGGTGGTCGTGAGCCCGGTATGGCTTGGGCTTGCGGGACCAATTCAGCCGCGACTACACATTTATGCGCGTGGTATATGGACGCTTAGAGCCGTTTGGTGGGGATGAGCGAGCCGCTTATCTGCGTACCACCGCCATGGTCAACCGTGAGATACAGGTGAGTTGGTCGTCATCGTCGTGAATCTTAATCTCCCACACGTGGGTAGTCTTGCCCAGGTGAAGCGGTCTGGCGGTGCCGGTCACCTTGCCTTGGCTGACACCGCGCAGGTGATTGGCATTGACCTCCATACCAAAGCAGACATATTGAGTCTGGTCCACCACCAGGTTTGCCCCCAGGCTGCCCAGTGACTCGGCCAGAACGACATTGGCTCCGCCATGAATACGGCCGGTGGGTTGGAAGGTGCGCTGGTCCGCGGGGAGCGTGCCGCGAATATAGTCCGGACCAATTTCGGTAATTTCAATGCCGAGTGATTCTTCGATGGTGCCGGTGCGGATGGTTTGCAGGTGATCTGAGGTGGGGGTTTGAAACCAGATAGGTTGACTCATAGTGGGAATTACAGCTGTGATACAAGGAATGAGGCGAAATAATACCGGCTTGCTGTCGTCTAGCCTAGAGGCAAAAATAGCCAAATTTGTGGGCAAAAAGGGACAAGTTTATTGGTGGTAGGGAACGTTTGTGACTATAAACGCAGGCGGCTCGGCAAGTGAACCCGTAAGGAGACGCCCCACGTAAACCTATTGTGGGGCGTAAGGCTGTATATCAGCGTGCTATTCACTGAGCTTACTATCTTTGTCGGGAGATCGACAAAGGTAACAGCACCACAGCCTGTTTTGTTGGCGTCTTCGCGCCGTTAATTAAAAACGGTAACCGGCGGAGAGGGTGTAGACGAACGGATCGATATCAACATCCACAGAAACTTTATCGCCCGTGTCCAGATCGATATCCGCGGTGGTGGAGATATCGATGTAACGGACGGATGCGTTGAGCAGCCATTTGTCATTTAAGTGGAAGTCAAAACCGGCTTGCAAAGCGTAACCAAAGGAGTTGTCCAGGCTAACATCGCCGCCGGTGCCGAGTGCGGCTTCTAAATCGCTACTCATGTCTTCGCTAAAGAAAATAGTATAGTTAAGGCCGGCACCCACATAGGGTTGGAAATCGCCAATGGGATTAAAGTGGTAAACCGCACTCAGCGTAGGTGGCAGCTGTTTAACATCGGCGATGTCCAGGCCGGCGAGCGCGCCCTTACCTTCAGCGGTGTGTTCAAACGGGGTGGCGGCCAGCAGTTCAACACCAAAATTCTGGGTGACAAAATATTCAACCGTCAGGCCGAGTTGGGTGTTGGAGTCGACATCCACCTTGGCGGGTAGGGCGGTGCCATTTAATTTAACGGCGTCGCTGGAGGCATCGGGAGCCACATGCGTAGCACCAACCCGCAGACTGATTTCGCCGGGTTCATAGGCCATTGCCATAGAGGATAGGGCTAATGCTGAAGCGGCTGTGGTAAGAGTTAAAAACTTATTAGCCATTTTCATCGGGTATTCTCTCTTTTGCTGTGTTGGTTATTGGCGAGGAGAATACCCATGCCGATTCTGGCAATATTGATCTGGATTAAAAAGCGCTACTCAAGCTATTTTTTTCAGGATGGCTGTGCGCTTGAATTGGTAATTCTTGATTTAAAACAAAATGAGAGGTTTGCATGCGTTATTTGCACACTATGGTCCGGGTATCCGACCTGGATGCGTCCCTGGAGTTCTTTTGCAAAGGATTGGGCATGGTCGAAATTAATCGGCACGAAAGTAGCACCGGGCGCTTCACCTTGGTGTTTCTGGCGGCCTCCGAAGACGAAGCGGCCGCTCGGGAAAACAAGGCACCTATGGTGGAACTTACCTATAATTGGGATCCGGAAAACTACACCGGTGGGCGTAATTTTGGCCACTTGGCCTATGCGGTTGCAGATATCTACGAAACCTGTCGCCATTTGATAGCGCTTGGTGTAACCATCAATCGGCCACCGCGCGATGGTCATATGGCCTTTGTGCGCACACCGGATAATATCTCTATTGAATTGATACAGGCAGGAGAGGCACTGCCAGCGGAAGAGCCTTGGGCGTCCATGCCCAATAGCGGCGAGTGGTAAACAGCAATTCTTTGCAGATTATCATTGAAACTCTCCCGGCAGGTTTAGTGCCGGGAGAGGGCTAGTCCATTTGTACGGACTCAATTGCGCGGAATTTGGCGCAATGCTCGAATATGGTGAGATCGGCCGCTGTTGAACGGTATTGGCAAAAACGGGCCACCAGTTTTGCCAAGCCTTTAATGTCACGCCCGCTGGTTTTTGGGAAGTAGTCGGCCAGCGTGTTGTGCATTCCCTCGGCCAATGGCAGGCCAAATTGTTGTGACATCACCTCCCAGATTCGGGCACGCTCCTCACGGGTCGGTGACTGATAACGAATCATGGCAATACAGCGGGAAATGATGGCTTCGTCGATATCATCAATACGGTTGGTGGTCATAAACAGCAGGCCGTTGAAATATTCCAGCACGCGCAAAAACACCCCCACAACCGCATTCATGGTGAGGTTGTCGTCCCGGCGTTTAATATAAACGTCCGCTTCATCGATCAACATAACCGCGCCCCAACGTTGCGCACGAATCAGTACCTCTTTTAAGTTGGCCTCCATCTCGGCCACATTGAGGCCCAGTTGGCCCGAGTGCACCCGATAGAGTGGCCGGTGAATAATCTCCGCGTAGACCTCCGCCGTGAGTGTTTTACCTACCCCGGGAGGGCCACTGCACAACACGGTGGTACCGCCCGATTTCCCCTCAACGATGTCTTCCATCAGCAGTTCCATCTCCGCGGTGAGGATGTCGATCAGCTCGACATGTTCGACGGGGAGCACCAGCTTATCTTTTAACTCTGGTTGATAAACATAAGGTTTTAAATTATCGACATGCACCCAGAGGTGATGGTGCAGCTCTAGGTGAAAGAGCAGGATGAATCCGTGCATGGGTATTACGCTAAAGGCATCGGATGTCATCGCCTCACTGAGTGCCAAAATCGCCTTTTCAGTCGCGATATGAAACGGGGAGGTGCGATCCATCTTTTTAAGAATGGGGCGCAGGATCTGTTTGGACTGCTCCAGAGTCAGTTCGCGATTGGTGAGTATGGCTTCGTCGTTAACCAGTCGGGCAGGTGAGCCGGTGGTTGACAAGATAACTCGGGGCTTGCGCGTCCAGTCGTTGTTGCGGGTGTTGGACGACGGGTCTTCTGCATAGATCCCCGTACCTAGGCCTGAGAACTGTTCACCACTGGCTGAGCGCCACTCGCGATAGAGTTCGTCGGCCAAATCATATTGTTGCAGCAGCAGCTCGGTCTCTTTTACATAACCTTTTTCGAGCAGTAG
The DNA here is from genome assembly GCF_033283405.1 of Halioxenophilus sp. WMMB6. NCBI lineage: Bacteria > Pseudomonadati > Pseudomonadota > Gammaproteobacteria > Alteromonadales > Alteromonadaceae > Halioxenophilus > Halioxenophilus sp. WMMB6. Next base: position 14,427 of record NZ_JAWMQR010000004.1, on the reverse strand, counting down.
CGTGGCTGGGTTGCCACCGGGCGTGAGGTCGCGCTCGGTTATAATGATTTGTGTGTTGGCCAGTTTGCCACGACTGTTGGCTTTAATTTCAATAAGAATTCGAGCCTGGTCTTCACCGCTGGCGGAGGTGAAATCGATTCGGCTGACAACATAGGGAAGTAGTGATCCGCCACCGTCAGGAAGGAAGAGCCAGCCGCGCGTTGTATTGGTTGTGATGTAGGTGATGACTTCAACCAGAAACTCTTCCAGGTTTTCCACCGCCGACGGGGCTTGATCTTTTATGTTGAGCAAGGCTTGGACAGTGGCGTGTTTATTTGCATTTGTAGCTTCGTAAGTCGTCGCCAGAAAACCCAGGTTGTCCCGGCTGAGTGACTGTGGGTCCACCTCGACTCGCCCAGCTAACTTTAGTTGTTCCTGCCAGTGTTGTGTTTCTGGGAAGCGTTCAAATAGTGCCAGAGCCACGCTTCGCTCAAGGTGTAGTTTCATTGCCATCTCCCAATAGAGTCATAAAGTGCCCGGGAGCTGATTGCAATGGTTGTACCTAAGCTAACAGATTGAAAAACAAGTATTTTCTGCCTTTCGGATTGTTGCTAATACAACAAATGACGAAGGTTGGCGCGAAAAGTTACAAATGTGTGTCTGTTATCGCTCAGGACGGAAAAATATATAAGCAATGGTTATATTTTTTTAAGTATTTTTTGAATCTATCAGGCTGAATTTTATTTTCCGTAGTTATTAAACCTAAGGTTTTTTTGTTGCTAAAAGGATTGGTGCGACAAAATTATATGCTTCGGCTTTTTTTAACACAGTGAGGTAAAAGCGATCTTTAACACTTATTCAAAAAACATACTACGCTATACAAAGTGCTCTGTGCGGGTCGTCACAATCGAACAAAGCTGAGTTTAAAGGTTGTTCGATAGTGAAAGAATCTAAGCAAAATATCTCATTTTTATCGAAGACAGTGGGACCGTTGTTTGTTGGTGACGGCCGGTTATTTTTTGTGGCAGGTTGAATGAATAGAACCATTAAACTGTGTGGCTTTAGTAAAAATGATGAGCTGGTTTTTACCAGCCTACTTTCTCTGCTATCGAATAAAACAGAGGATCACTGGGCAGTGATCAGCAGCGGTAACGCTCAGGTTTCTGTTGTCGATGTGGACAACTTTACTGACGACAAATTGATTACAGCTGTCGAGCCAAATTGCGATCGCGTTATTGCTTACGGTAATCGACGTTTGAACAATGGCTATCTAACCTTGGCAAAGCCATTAAGAGCTGCCTCGATTTTGAAGTGCCTGGCAGACCTGGAAGTCACTTCCAGTGCCCACGAATTTGCCGAAGATCACCGGGCTGTCGAGTATGCTTATCACTTGCGGCGGTGGCCGCCGATTGACGTCATGGCTGAATTTCCCGGTGCCGCGCGTATATGCGCACTGCTTATTAAGCAGGTGATAACTGCCGAACATCTATCAGATTTAACTGGCATTGAGCTGGATAAGATTAAAAGTTTTATTGGTGTTGGCTTGGCGGATGGATTTCTCGTGCTGAAAGAGCGCACGCAGACTACAACCAGCATGAAAAGGGATAAGGGACATTTGCAACCGCTATTTGCAAAACTTCGGTTAAAGTTTGGAGCTAAAGCCTAGTGGAGCTCAAAATAGTGATCACCGGCACCGCAGCGGTTGGCAAAACAACCGCTATTCAATCGATCAGCGATCGCCCACCTGTTACCACCGATCAAGCCGCTACAGATGGTCTGGCCATTGTCAAGGATACTACGACAGTGGCCTTCGACTTCGGTGAAATAGTATTGCCGGATGAGACTATCGTTCGGGTTTATGGAACGCCGGGGCAGGAGCGCTTCCGTCATATGTGGGAGATAATTGCCGAAGGAGCTCTCGGGTTTATTATTTTGGTGGATGCCAGTAGGGACGAGCCGGTAGTGGACTTGGATATGTATCTGGCCAATTTCCAGAAAAATATTGCTGAAAGTTCTGCTGTGGTTGGCGTTACCCGTAGTGAACAAAATCCCAACGTAATGAACGAGATTTATCAGTATCTGGAAAATCAACAGCTAATTTATCCGGTAATGGCGGTAGACCCCAGAGAGAAAACGGATATGAAGCAATTATTGCTGTCTTTAATTGCAATGCTGGAGTGTTATTAATTTATGTCTGACAAAAAACAGATAGTAATTAAAAAGCAGGATGTCGAAAGTAATTTAACCCGGCTGCTGCAGAGTAATGAAGGAATTTACGCCGCCCTTTTATCCAGTGTTGATGGCCATGCTCTGGCTAAACAAAGCAGTCGTGATTTCTCTGATTCCCGTTTGGCCGCCATGACCAGCTCTTGTCTGGCATTGGGCGAAAAAATGGCGCTCGAGGCACAACAGGCGGGCTGCAATTTTGTGATTATCCAAAATCAGGACGGATTCATGGTGTTGCGTAGAGTGGGTGACAAATTGGTTATTTCGACAATGGCAACCAAGAATGTGAATTTGGGGTTGGTATTGTCCGCTACCAATGTTGTAGCCGAAGAGTTGGAAAAGGCCATTCAAAATTAATAAAAACCGAAAGGTGTGTTTTTTTCTTTAATCGATGGAGAAAGCTATGAGTCAATTAGATACAGCCTGTCAAAACTTAATTTCAGAAGTAAACGATGCTTTAGGGGCTGCAGTAGTCGACCTATCTTCCGGGTTGCTGTTGTCTGCCCACCATAATGTGCCTTACTTTACCCAGAGCTATCTGGATGCGGTAGCGGCTGCTGCAGTGGATATGTTTCGGGGTAAAAACGTAAATACGGTGGAGAGCCTGTTGTCGAACCAGCGCGGTATCGAGGTGAGAAATTCCATTAAAGAGGTACAAATGAGTACCGACCATACGTTCCACTTTATGTCGGTGGTGCCTGGCAAAGAAAACTGCCTGTTGGTGCTGATCACCGGTCGTAAAGCCAATCTTGGTATGGGCTGGTCCGCTTTGCGTAGCTCCTTGACCGTGATCGCACCGTTGTGCCCTTAAGCGCCGTCCGCGTTTAAACCGAGGGTGGTCGCGATTAGTGATTTAGTCATGCTGCCCTCGTTGGGTGGGGCAATACTCATCACCGAGCAACAACTGCGCGATGTGTTGAACTGCCCCGTGGCCCTGGCTCGCAACAGCGAGTTTCTTGGGCGGCCGGCAACGCAACTGTTTGCCGATGATCACCTGGTGGCAAAATTGCGCTCCGACTTTGTCTTTCGACCGGTCGATGTGGAGCGCAAGGCCCAGGCCGCCCGCGCCCAGGAAATTACTGTGGCTGTCTACCACCCGAGTAAAACCTGGTTTTATCTGCGCGACGGTGACGATCTCGTCATTGGTAGCGTCATGCCTAAGTTGGAACCGCTGCACCTGGCTTTCGAGCGCATGTTAAGTGGGCCGGAGTGTGATTTGGTCAGTTTGCTAAGGCAGTGGTTTCGTCTCTACTTCTCCGTCGCGGCCCAGCACAAAAAAAGGCTGGATGAGGGTCTCTCCAATTTTGGCCTGGACGAGAATGGTCGCCTCTACTACCTGGACGACGACCTCTATGCGTGGTATGACTTTACCGCTTTCAGCTGCATGTTTGCTGTCTGGTGCCGACAATACCCAACTATTTCGGAAGACTTCTGCCGTGTGCTGATCCGCTGCCTAGTTGAGCAGTTGCTCGAACACTTTGCTTCGCCGCATCTATTGCGGGTTGTTTATGGACAAGTGCGTGACCTGGACGCCTACAATGACAGGGAGCGGCGTCTTTTTAGTTTGGTAGTGGAGTTGTTGGCAGCGGAGATCAAGCGCTTTAACACCACTTTGATAAAGTCCGATCTTGGCCTAGTGGATGATGCCTCGGTTGCAGATAGTAGCCTGGGTGGTGAAGATCCAAGTTGTAATGAGCCTGGCATTATGGCTGTGCTTGCCGATGTGCATGCCAATGCGCCGGCGTTGGAGGCGGTACTGGCGGAACTCGATCGCCTAGGGGTCAAAAAAATATTATTGTTAGGGGATGTCGTTGGCTATGGTCCGCACCCCAATGAGTGCATTGAATTGATTCAAGCACGCAGCTGCTTAACGGTACAGGGCAATCACGATTACGCGGCGGTGAGTGGTGATGTCCATCGAGGTTTCTCCAAGATGGCGCGCTGGGCCATCGAGTGGACCCAGCCGCGTCTGTCGATTGAGTCGAAACAGTTTTTGTCGAGCTTGCCTCCGCAGTTGCGCATTGGCAGTTGGTTAGCCGTGCACGGCGCACCCATCGATAAACATTTTTTTTATGCCTATGTATATCAGATGACCTACCAGGCTAACCTCGATTGGCTACAGAGTCACGAGGTGCCAATTGCGTTTCACGGCCACAGTCATACTCAGTCGGTTTATCAACGTTTTCGCAGAGAGGATTACCACTTTAAAGAGGGCGATGTCCAGCTGCGTGAATCATCTTGGTCTTTAGTGTGCCCAGGCTCGGTAGGGCAGCCGCGTTGTGGTGACTGGCGGGCGGAGTTCGCTCTGTTTGATCCTGCATCCGCCTCGGTGAAGTTCAGAAAGCTCAAGTACGACCTGCAATACACCATGACCGATATGCGGCAGCTGGGCTTTCCATCGGCGTTGGTTGACCGTTACGCCGATGGAAAATGAGCTGTGTGGGTGACCACCACCGGTATGGGTTGTAAAGACTCGATGGCAGAGCTCGATTTTTATTTCGGTGATAGCTAATTTATGTGGTTGGCAAAAAGCCGATCCTTTTTTATTCGATTTTCCCTTCTGTAATCTTCATTCAATTTGATTTTTCCTTCCCAATTGAACACTAATACAAATAATTCCTAATTTTGTTACCACGGCGTTGGGTATCAGATTTTTATTTTTTTTGCCTCTTGGCGCGTTGTTTTCTAAATAGCTGCTAATATTTGATCTTGATTGCCAATTTTTTGATTTAAACCTAGACGCTTGAGGCAAAGGTGTATCCGTCATTCAAAATGGTTACAAGCGCCTGTGCTGCTGTAGATATTGAGAACGGTCGTTCCAGGTGACTTGGGTTTTTGACGAAAAAGGCTGATCGCCAGGTGCTGCAGTGATAAGCGGCACTGGATATTTTTATTGATGCTTACAGGTGGCAGATATTTGTTCGATCAGAGTGATAGGTCTTGCGGATGAACCGGATAAGTAAATGTTGTTGTTGCCTATGATTGGGTTGGTTGAGTGTTATTAATTTATGTCTGAAAAAAAACAGATTGTGATTAAAAAGCAGGATGTCGAAACTAATTTGACCCGGCTGCTACAGAGTAATGAAGGAATTTATGCCGCACTTTTGTCCAGTGTTGATGGGCATGCGTTAGCCAAGCAGAGCAAGCGGGACTTCTCTGATTCCCGCTTGGCGGCAATGACCAGCTCGTGTCTGGCGTTGGGTGAGAAGATGGCTCTCGAGGCACAGCAGGCCGGTTGCAACTTTGTGATTATACAGAATCAGGATGGTTTTATGGTGCTGCGCAGAGTGGGTGACAAATTGGTTATTTCGACAATGGCAACCAAGAATGTGAATTTGGGGTTGGTGTTGTCTGCTACCAACGCTGTGGCTGTAGAGTTGGAAAAGGCCATTCAAAATTAATAAAAACTGAATGAGTGTTCAGTCCTTTTGATCGATGGAGAAAAATATGAGTGATTTAGATTTAGCCTGTCAGAGTTTGATCGGAGATGTTAGCGATGCTCTTGGTGCTGCGGTTGTCGACCTATCTTCCGGGTTGTTGTTGTCTGCCCACCACAACGTGCCTTACTTTACCCAGAGCTATCTGGATGCGGTAGCGGCCGCAGCAGTGGATATGTTCCGCGGCAAAAATATCAGCACTGTAGAGGGCCTGCTGTCCAACCAGCGCGGCGTCGAGGTGAGAAATTCCATTAAAGAGGTACAAATGAGTACCGATCATACCTACCACTTTATGTCGGTTGTGCCGGGTAAAGAGGATTGTCTGCTGGTGCTGATCACCGGTCGTAAAGCTAACCTGGGTATGGGCTGGTCAGCCTTGCGTAAATCGCTAACGGTAATTGCGCCGTTGTGCCCCTAAGCGCTTGCGTGTTTAAGTAAAGGGCAGTTGCGATTAACGATTTAGTCATACTGCCCTCGTTGGCTGGGGCGACAATCATCGCCGAGCAGCAACTGCGCGATGTGTTGAACTGCCCCATCGCCCTAGCTCGCAACAGCGAGTTTCTTGGGCGGCCGGCAACGCAACTGTTTGCCAATGATTATTTAGTGGCGAAATTGCGCTCTGACTTTGTTTTTCGACCGGTCGATGTAGAGCGTAAAGCCCGCGCCGCCCGCGCCCAGGAATTCAGTGTGGGTGTTTACCACCCGGCCAAAACCTGGTTTTATCTGCGTGACGATGAAGCTCTTGTCATCGGTAGCGTTACGCCTAAGTTGCAACCCTTGCACCTGGCTTTCGAGCGCCTGTTAAGTGGGCCGGAGAGCGATTTGGTCAGTTTGCTGCGGCAGTGGTTTCGCCTCTATTTCTCTGTCGCTACCGGCCATAAAAAACGGTTGGACGAAGGTCTCTCTAATTTTGGCCTGGACCGCAATGGCCGCCTTTACTACCTCGATGACGACCTCTATGCCTGGGATGACTTTACCGCTTTCAGCCGTGCGTTTGCCGTCTGGTGCCGACAATACCCAGCCATTTCCGAAAACTTCTGCCGTGTGTTGATCCGCTGCCTGGTGGAGCAGTTGCTCGAGCAATTTTCTTCACCACATCTGTTGCGGGTTGTTTATGGGCAATTGCGTGACCTGGATGCTTACAACGACAGGGAGCGGCGTCTTTTTAGTTTGGTGGTGGAGTTGCTGGCGGTGGAGATCAAGCGCTTGAATTCCACGTTGGCGAAATCGCCCGATAACGGCTCCTCTGTTGCTGCGGTGGCGTTGATAGATGCCGAGGATGATGAAACTCCCTCGCCTCATGATGATGGGGTTATAGCGATTATTGCCGATGTGCATGCCAATGCTCCGGCGTTGCAGGCGGTGCTGGAGGAAGTTGATCGCCTGGGAGTCAAAAAGATTTTGCTGCTGGGGGATATCGTTGGTTATGGCCCGCACCCCAATGAGTGTGTTGAATTAATTCGAACGCGCAGCTGCTTGACGGTACAGGGCAATCACGACTACGCGGCAGTGAGTGGTGATGTGCACCGGGGTTTTTCCAAGATGGCACGTTGGGCTATCGAGTGGACCCGGCCCCGGCTGTCGATTGATTCGAAGCGGTTCTTATCGAGCCTGCCACCACAGTTGCGACTCAACAATTGGTTGGCGGTACACGGTGCGCCCATCGATAAACACTTTTTTTATGCGTACGTTTATCAGATGACCTACCAGGATAACCTAGATTGGTTACAGAGCCATGAGGTGCCGATTGCGTTCCACGGTCATAGTCATACGCAGTCGGTTTATCAGCGCTATCGCAATAAGGATCAGCTTAGTAAAGCGGGTGAGATTCGTTTGTGTGAGCCGTCGTGGGCTTTGGTATGCCCAGGTTCGGTGGGGCAGCCGCGTAGTGGTGACTGGCGGGCGGAGTTCGCGCTGTTTGATCCGGTGTCGGCGACCGTGAGTTTCAAAAAGCTCGACTATGAGCTGCAACAAACCATGGCCGATATGCGGCAGCTGGGTTTTCCTTCGGCGTTGATTGATCGCTACGCCGAGGGAAGATGAGCGCGGATGCAGCGTTTTTCATTTTCCTAAACTCGTTAAATGCCTTTTCTATTGGCTTTCCTATTGTCTAACTGGCGTTGTCTGCCCAGGTATATCACCGGCCCGTATCATTTTTCTGCCCGCTAATATAAATAATTGCTAATTATTTTATTGAGCCTCAGCGAGATGATTTTTATGTTTAAAAAGGGGCAGTGTTCGATTTGATGTGAATTATTAATCTTAATTAACGGTTTCTGGTTGAAATATAAACGTTTAATATTTACGTTCATCTGACTTTAGGGTTTTAACATGAATGTCGACGGTGCATTGAATTCATCATTCGTTACTCAGTCCTCTTCAAGTGGTGGACTGAACCGCAGTCGCACCGGCGAGGGTATTGGCAGTGTGTTGAATGAGGGGGTGTCTGGTATCCGTAACGCCTCTGAGCAGCTTTACTCTGCGGCGACCACTCTGGCCAATGTGGGCACAACGTATCAGTCTGAGGGGGTATTGGTGAGCGATGCCGATATTACCAATGCCTTGGTACAGCAGCGCCAAGGACAAGTGCTGTTCGATGCTTCTGCAAAGGTAGTTTCTGTTGCCGATGATTTGGCCGGTCGTTTAATTGATGAGGTTGTGTAACGGCAGCGTGTTATTTAAGCCGTTTAGAGAGCCATGAATACTGGTAGTATCAACACCAGCTTTGTTAATGTCGTAACGCCGTTCTCCTCCGGCGTACGGGAAGATATTGCCAACCCTTTGCGTTCCGCACCGCTACCGCCGATTCAACAGGCTGAAACCGTCGACCGGACCAGCAATCGTGTTGAGCGCCGCACAACACCTGCCAGCCGAGTGGAACAAGATGCAGGCGAGGTTGATGAATCTTCTACCCCTGAGGCGGTGCAGTTCGCTCAACCCGAGGGCTTCTCAGCTGCGCTCAGTGAGCAGGAGCTGGCTACCTTACAAAAGCTGAAATTGGTGGACCAGTCGGTAAGGGATCACGAGCAGGCCCACCAGTCGGTTGCCGGGCAATTTGCGGGTAGTGCCAATTTCGATTTTGATACTGGGCCGGATGGCAACCGCTATGCCGTCGCGGGCGAGGTGCCTATTAGGTTGCCGGTGGGTGATGGCGACCCGCAGCAGAGACTACGGCAGGCCGATCAGGTTATTCGTGCTGCGCTGGCGCCGGTAGACCCCTCCAGTCAGGATCGTTCGATTGCCGCTCGGGCTGTGCAAATAAAGAATGATGCCAAGTCCGATCTTCGTGAGGAGCAGCGTGGTGCATCCTCTGCAGCCGAGGGGGCAGGTCAAAATCGCTTAAACCCAGCTGCGCTGGCCTACCCTGCGTTGGTGGCGGCAGAGGCCGCTCAGCAACCTGGGCAGACTGTCGCTACTCAGGTTTGATTGCCTCTCGGGCGTAAAATCTTAGCGCCTTTTCTCTCGTTTCACTCCTCCCATACCCAGCGCAATGGCTGCCCGAAGTCGTCTTTAATGAGAACTTTGCGTGGCTTCCTGCGCGGCGGAGCCTTCTCTTTCGCCGCTGGTTTGCGGCGACTCTCAATGGCAGCTATGGCATCAGGTACTGGTGTTCGTGTTTCGCTGGGCTTGTCGACGGATTGTGCTTTGAAGGGGTGTAGGGCGAAGGCTCGGCTGCTCTCACCTTGCTGATGCTCGCTCACCTGGCCGCCACTTTGCAAAAATTCGCTCACCTGCTGGTTAATTTCAGCTCTGACTTCGGCTTTGGTTTTTGGTCGTTTCATGGTTGCGGTGGCGTTAGTGGGGTAGTGGCATGCCTAAGTTTAGGTTATTGAGCAATCAACCCGCTATTTTCAATAACCCTGCTCTTTTTCTCAACTCTATTGGACGTTAACGGAACAATTTGTGCCCCGTTGGTAAGCACGTGTGTTTGAGGCTTTGTCAATTAATTGACCTGAACAGTAGGTTTTAATTTGGGGGTGGACCAGTTCGTCTTTTTTTTAAGCACTTCCACTACAATGCGATTTGGTGGTTGGATCAGCGACTTATCCACAGGTAATGCAGAGGGTTGTTCAGCTATTTTGTGTAGAAGTTGCTGTCTGAAACTTTCTATCAACGATTTCTTCTATTTTCACAAAATCTAAGCGGGAGCCGCTGGATTTAATATAAGTCAATGAAAATTGGGCAAAATTTCTTTATGCAGAGAGATCGTCAATGTTTTGATGGGTGTGACAAAATTGACATGCTGGACTGGCAATGTGTGTGCGCACTATTTGTCCACAGTTGTAGTAGTTTGCATGCTCGTGGGGCAGGTTGGCGTTTGATACAGCCTGCGCCGCTGTGGAATTAGACGGCCGCTGCGTCTGTTGATTGTTCGGAGGTGCCTCATCTGATGGTGGTAGTGACGAAAATGTGGTTACTGACGCTGATTGACCGCTCCGAATAAGGCTGTCGATTGGTGACATGAGCTGATATAAACCCTATCTAATAATTAAGTTTGGCGACCTCCACAGGGGTCTAAGGGAAGGAAGTTATGTCTCGATTGAAATTGACTATTCTGACGATGCTGGGGGCAGGGTTGCTACCGATGGTAGCGAAGGCTCAGCCGATTACCCATCTCTATTTTGGTTTGGCTGGATCCGAGAGTACTTTCGAACAGTCAGCGGTGCAGGCGAGCTATAGCTATCTGGGGGGAGTGGAGGCCTTCGACTTGACCTCCTCCAATGATGAAGATGGTGGTTGGCATCTCACCTACGGTTACCAATTCCGCAAGCATTGGGCGGTTGAAGCGCAGATCTTCGACGGCGGCAAATATAAGATGGTGGGTTCGCATCAAGTGGCAGACCAGTATCTTGGCTACTACACCTTGGGTGTTTTGGATGCCGGCGGCAATGTGGTGGAAGGGGACGCGGTAGACGTCTTTGCCAGCTACGATGGCTATTCGGTCTCCACGGTGCATCAGCAGGGGCTCTCTGTTCTGGGGGTGGGCATTTTGCCGGTGACCCGTTGGCTCTATTTGAAGGCCAAGTTAGGCTTTGGCTTGGTCTCCAGCACCTCAGAGGTGAAGATCATTGATCAATTCCCCGATGTACTGCTGCTGGGCAGTTATGAGTTCGACCCAGTGACGGGAGACCCTGTCATTGCCGATGTGCTCTTCCCGGGGGGGGAGAGCAAGCGCAGTGGTACTGCGACCGATACCTCCATCCCACTTATATACGGCCTGGAGGCGAGTTTGCGTTGGCAGCGTGATTGGGATATTTCCCTGTTCTGGCAGGTATTCAGCGAGGTTGATGGTGGTTTCTTTGGCGATTCCGCCGATTTGGAAACCATGGGGGTGCAGGTTACCTTCCACTATTAGTCTGCTTTTAATAGCTATTGGCTTTGCCAGAAGCCATTCACGATTGGATCCTGTAGTCGTTTTCTGAGAGCAAACAGGCCGATTTCGAAATGACCCACCGCCGTGCTTTGCGGCAGTGCGATCACCCGATCTTTCAGCGGGCTGTTTTCCAGAACAATCTCTGGTACCACGCCGGCGCCAAAGCCCAGGGCGACCATGCTGACGATGGCCTCATTGCCGGCAACCTGGGCGTAGATTCGCGGTTTTAATTTACTTCTGGTTAGCCAGGCCTCGGTTTTATCACGTGCTGGGCCCTCCATGGAGACTATCATTGGGGTCTGTTGCCAGAAGCGTCTGGTATTGCGGTGATACAGGTCGGCGGACTCACGGTTGGCAATCAACAGCAGTGGCGTGGTTTGGATGCGGCGAAAGTCGACGCCGCGGGGCAGTCGTTCCGGCATGGCGGCAATGGCAATATCTTCAGTCTCGTCCCTCACTCGGTGGATGCCTTGAGCTGGGTCGCCGGTGTTGAGCTTGATGTCGATGTTGGGTTGACGTTTACGAAAGTCGTGCAAAATCTCGTACAAAAAGCTGTAGCTGGCGGTGACTGAGCAGAATATCTTCAATTCACCCGTCAAGCCCAAAACCTCCTGTGATACGGCGGCTTTGGCCTGTTGCCACTGTTTCAGCAGCTGCTGGGCCTGCTCTTGGAAGACCCGGCCTTCCCGGGTTAGGCTGACGTGACGGTTATCCCGTTGAAAAAGCTGTGCGCCGAGCTCCGTTTCCAGAGCCTGAATGGCCCGGCTAAGTGCAGATGGGCTTAGATGGCAGGACTCCGCCGCACGTCCAAAATGTAAATTGTCGGCGAGTGCGAGGAACAGTGTAAGTGCCTTGTCATCCATTGTGTTGCAGCCTGTGCATCATGACGTTTCAAATATTTCATTTTACGCAATAAATTCGAGTGCGTACACTTAGCGCGTTTTTTAAGCAGTGCCACGCTCGGCAGGCAACCTAAGCAGACTAATATCAGGAGAGCATCATGCAAATTTACTACGACAAAGACTGCGACCTTTCAATTATCCAGGGTAAAAAAGTGGCCATTATCGGCTATGGCTCACAGGGACATGCCCACGCTTGTAACCTTAATGATTCAGGCGTTGATGTGACCGTTGGTCTGCGCCCTGGCTCTGCCTCTGCGGCCAAGGCAGAAGCGCACGGTTTAAAGGTTGCCGGTGTGGCAGATGCCGTTGCCGGTGCGGACCTGGTGATGATCCTCACTCCCGATGAGTTCCAGGGTGCTCTCTATAAAGAGGTGATTGAGCCAAACATCAAGCAGGGTGGCACCATGGCCTTCGCTCATGGTTTCTCAATTCACTACAACCAAATTGTTCCCCGTAGTGATTTGGATGTGATCATGATCGCACCCAAAGCTCCCGGTCACACTGTTCGTAATGAGTATGTTAATGGCGGTGGTATTCCCGACCTGATCGCGGTATTCCAGGATGCCTCTGGCCGCGCCAAAGAGCTGGCGTTGAGCTACGCTTCTGCGATTGGGGGTGGTCGCACCGGTATCATCGAAACCACCTTTAAAGATGAGACTGAAACCGACCTGTTTGGTGAGCAGGCTGTGTTGTGCGGCGGCTGTGTTGAGTTGGTGAAAGCTGGGTTTGAGACCTTGGTGGAAGCGGGCTACGCACCGGAAATGGCCTACTTCGAGTGTCTGCACGAGTTAAAACTGATCGTTGATCTGATGTACGAAGGCGGTATCGCCGATATGAACTACTCCATCTCCAACAATGCTGAGTATGGTGAATACGTTACTGGCGGTGAAGTGATTAACGATCAATCTCGAGCTGCAATGCGCAATGCGCTGAAGCGCATTCAATCGGGCGAGTATGCCAAAATGTTCATTAGCGAAGGTGCTACAAATTACCCCTCTATGACGGCGCATCGTCGTAACAATGCCGCCCATGGTATTGAGGTGGTTGGTGAGCAGCTGCGTTCAATGATGCCTTGGATCACCTCGAAGAAAATTATCGACAAGTCCAAAAACTAATCTGTGGGCACCTGCTCGCGGTCTTTCGGCCGGTGAGAAGTCCAACAACAAACGCGACCCTCGGGTCGCGTTTGTTGTTTAAAGAGCGGAAATGTCGAGCTATTATGCCCGGATTACCAGCCTCCACTGACCTACAGAGATGAGATTGTGACAGAGACCGAACGCGAACCCAATCAACCAGAAGCCAATGCTGCACCACCGGTAGAAACCATATTTCCGGTCGATGAGCATGTTGAAGAGATCCAGGTCGGTGATCAAAAAGTGCGGCGTAAAGGTATCTATCTGCTGCCCAATCTGTTTACCACCGGCGCACTCTTCAGTGGCTTTTACGCCACCGTGGCTGCTACTCAACACAATTTTGAGCATGCTGCTATTGCCCTGATCGTGGCGGGTATTCTGGATGGGTTGGATGGCCGTATTGCCCGATTAACCAACACCTCCAGTGAATTTGGTGTTCAGTACGACTCCATGTCGGACCTGGTCTCATTTGGTGTGGCGCCTTCTATTTTAATGTTCAATTGGGCGCTGGTGCTATTGGGTAAATTGGGGTGGGCAATTGCCTTTGCCTACGTGGCGTGTGCGGCGCTGCGCTTGGCTCGCTTTAATGCACAAGTCAAAACGGCAGATAAACGTTATTTTGTCGGCCTGGCAAGCCCAGCCGCTGCTGGGTTGATCGCGACCATGGTATGGACCGGGTTTGATGTTGACGTAGGCGGTGGGCTGGCACTGCTGGTCGGTATGGTAACCCTCGGGGTCGCTCTGTTGATGGTCTCCAATGTGCGCTACCAAAGCATGAAGGGTATCGATTTTAGGGGCAGGGTACCCTTTGTTTTTATATTGGTGATGGTAATGCTGTTTGCGATTATCACTATTGATCCGCCCCGGGTGCTTCTGCTGATTGGCGTGCTGTACGCCGCTTCAGGTCCTTTGCAAACACTGTTTCGAATCGGTTTTAAACGCTTTGGTAAAGAGAAGTCGGCACAATAATGTTGAAAAATCATTCGAATTGATTCCTTTCTGGGCAATCTGATATTCGCGCAAAAATAATTGTTGCCAAGCTACTGCCGCTCTCGTATAGTTCGCGCCCTCGCTCAGGCAGGGCCGCTGGCCAGCCGAGAGAGTCATCAGGCAGGAAGTTAATCCCGCCTTGATGAGTGCAAGAGGCTATCAGCCGGAAGCGTTTGGCAGTGATCGATTGGGCAGTTTCTGTCGCTATCAAATCTCCAAAATCTTTCCAAAATAAAAGCTTGCACAAGGGTTTTAGATGCGTATAATGCGCATCCCTACGTTGGAGCAGGGGTTCTGAATCGGCCTTAAGGTTGGGGTCAGAAAGGAAGCTGCAACGGGCTTAAGAGCTGAGCTTTTAAGCCAAAACGGTGGCTGCTAGACGCGCC
>NZ_JAWMQR010000003.1:0-659278 GCF_033283405.1 Halioxenophilus sp. WMMB6 | reverse complement strand
GGCGGTGGCCTCTGTGCCAAATTCTATCTCTGCGGTGGTGGACCTTGCGGGCGATCGCCGATCGCCCCTACGGAATATCATCCGCTCCGGTGTTGTGCTCTTACCGTCGGGGGGCCGGCGGTGGCCTCTGTGCCAAATTCTATCTCTGCGGTGGTGGACCTTGCGGGCGATCGCCGATCGCCCCTACGGAATATCATCCGCTCCGGTGTTGTGCTCTTACCGTCGGGGGGCCGGCGGTGGCCTATGTGCCGCGGTGGTGATGGCCATTGCGGGCGATCGCCGATCGCCCCTACGAAAACTCACGCTTCCTGGTGTTCTCACCATACCGTCGGGGCGACCGGCGGTCGCCCCTGTGCGAAATTTCATCTCCTGATGATTGCGTCCATCGGGGACGCTCGCTGATCGCTCCTACGGATAACTATTCATTGGTGTTGATAATTCTCGACCTTGAATTGGTGTCACCATCTGCAACCGGTATTTGATACACTCCCTGGCAACCGTCCCAAAAATAATAGAATTGCATCGCGGTATTAGGGTTAACAGGCTCGGCTAACATCCCATTCATAACTTAAATAACTCCGGCTGTAACAGTTTGAATCCATCGCAACCTTTTGGCTTCGGCCGCTTTTTACTGCGCTTCTCCCCACGTTTAGCGGCGTTGATCACCTTTGGTTTGAGTCTGATCTGGACCTTGGCCGTGGTTGCTATTCTTGACTCCCTGCGCCTGGAGTCGGCCCGCGCCAAGGCGATCAATGCCGCGTCTAACCGGGCCAATGAGTTGAAGTTATCGATGGAGCGGGCTGCCTCAGCCACCTACGCACTGGCGGCTTTGGTTGAACGCAGCGGTGGCTTGATCAGCGACTTCGACGATTTCGCCAAGGCACTGATGCCCTCCTTTCCCGGGGCCACGGGCATGGCCGTGGTGCCCAATGGTGTTGTTGCCCAAATCTGCTGCTACTTCGATACCAAGCCGCTTATCGGCAGTGATCTCTTTTCTGACCCACAACAGCAGGTCGATAGCAAACAGAGCCGAGACAGCGGTGAGCTGACCCTGGTCGGCCCCATTAGCTTTCCTGGCGGCAGGACTGGTCTGGTGGCCCGTTTACCGATTTTTCAGGAGGATGGCGACAAGCGGGAGTTCTGGGGGTTTGTCGATGTCGGTATGCGTCTGGATGGCATCCTAGCAGCCGCCCGTCTGGTAGAGCGCTCCGATGAGCAGTATCAGTTTCTGCTTTGGCGTAACAGCAGCGGTGACGGCTCCCGGCAGATTATTGCCCGCTCTGGCGAGCGCCCGTTGCGCAACCCCGTTCGTCAGGCGGTGCCAATGTTCAACAGTGATTGGCAACTGGAGCTGGAGCCGGTGGGCGGCTGGCACAATCCGCTGTTGCTGCTGGTCAATAGCGCGCTGGCGGTGATCGCCAGTGGTCTGTTTGCCTTTTTGGCGCTCCTGTCTATGCAACTTAAGCGGCAGGGGGTTGGCCTACAGGCACAGGTGCACGCTGGCGAGGCCAAGGTCGACACCGCCCATCAACAGCTCAAAGCCACCTTCGACAGCATGCCGGATCTGGCCTGGCTCAAGGATGAGCAGGGGGTCTATCTCAACTGCAACAGTCGTATGGAGGCGCTGTTCGGCCGGCCCAAGAGTGAAATTTTGGGCCATACCGACTACGACCTCGTTGATCGGGAGCTGGCCGACTTCTTCCGTGTTCACGACCTGAAAGCAATTGCTGCCGGCTCGCCGCAGATCAACGAAGAGTGGCTAACCTTTGCTGGCGAAGAGTTTTATGGCCTGTTTGAGACCATTAAAACACCGCTGCGCGATGCCGATGGACGATTGATTGGTGTACTGGGGGTGGACCGGAATATTACCGAGCACAAGCGTCGGGCGGAGGCGCTAGCAGAGAGCGAGCTGCGTCTGCGGGTCACCCTGGAGTCCACTCGTATCGGCATCTGGGATTGGGATCTGGAAAACGACATCTGGACCGCCTCCGCCGCCTACTTCAACATTCTAGGGTTGGAGCCGGTCGAAGGGCCGGCCGATCGCCAGAAGGTGCTGGCGTCGGTGCACCCGGATGACCGCCCCATCCTGGTTGAGTGCCTACAGAACGCGCTCGGTAAAACTGTCTCCAGCTATGAGTACGAGGCCCGTTTCCTCCATGCCGACGGCCAGTATCGCTGGCTCGGTGTGCGCGGCCAGGTGGTCGAGCGTTCGGCTGAAGGGCTGCCCACTCGACTGGTGGGGGTTCGTATCGATATCGATGCCCTTAAACGGGCTGAAGAGAAGGTGCACTGGTTGGCTCATTACGACGCACTCACTGGCCTGCCCAACCGTATTCTGTTGCATAAGAAAGTCTCCTCAGCTATTGCCGAGCAGCGGCTGGTGAAAGGTTCGCTGGCGCTGATGTTTATTGATCTCGACCAGTTTAAAAACGTGAATGACTCCCTGGGTCACAGTGTCGGTGATGCCCTGCTGCAGGCGGTGGCGGAACGGATGCGCAAACTGGTGGGCGAGGCGGGCACCGTGTCGCGGCAGGGCGGCGATGAATTTGTGGTGTTACTCCCCGGCGCCTGTGCCCATCAGGCCGGAGCCGTTGCCGAACAGTTGCTCGAGGTGCTGGGTAGCCCCTACGCCATCGGCCAGTATGAGCTGGTGATCACCCCATCGCTGGGGATCAGCCTATTCCCCGACGACGGCGACGATTTCGACACATTGCTTAAATGTGCCGATGTCGCCATGTACGAAGCCAAACACGCCGGGCGCAACAACTACCAGTTCTTTACCCGCGATATGCAGGCGCTGGTAGCGCGCAAGGCCCTGCTGGAGTCCGAACTGCGCCGGGCGCTCGCCCGCAATGAGCTGGCGCTGGCCTATCAGCCCAAGGTCGAGCTGGCCAGTGGCCGGGTGGTGGGGGCCGAGGCGCTGTTGCGTTGGCACAATGGCGAGTTGGGCACGGTATCACCGGCGGAATTTATCCCCATCGCGGAGGATTGCGGCTTGATTCTGGAGATTGGTGAGTGGGTGATTGCCACCGCGGTTAGCCAGATGCGGGCATGGTTGGATGCCGGCCTGGCCCTGGAAACCATCGCGGTAAACCTCTCCGCGGTGCAGTTTCGTCACCCCAACCTGTTGGGCCGGGTAACGGCACTGTTGCAGGCGGCAGCGTTGCCCGCCCACTATCTGGAGTTGGAGCTGACCGAGCGGGTGGCAATGAACGACCCGGAGCAGGCCATGGCCATCATGCGCCAGTTGAGTGGCAGTGGTGTGCGTCTCTCTATTGACGACTTCGGCACCGGTTACTCCTCGCTCAACTATCTGAAGCGGTTTGATATCTACAAGCTCAAGATCGACCGCTCCTTTGTTCGGTCACTGCCGGGCGACGCTCACGATGCCGCCATCGTTACCACCATTATCGATCTGGCCAAAAACCTCGGTCTGAAAACCGTCGCCGAAGGGGTGGAGAGCGCCGCCCAACTGGACTTTTTGCGAGCCCAGGGGTGTGACCAGGTACAGGGTTTTATCTACAGCCCGGCGGTGGCGGCCGAGCAATTTAGTGAACTGTTGGCGGAGATCGAAGACGCTTGAGCGGTGGTCCTCATTGGGCGCCCTCCACCCCAGCACGGCTTAGCCCTCGTTGATAAAGGCCAGGTAGGCGGCGCTTATCACCTCATCCGGTCGATAGTAGCCACCCACCAGCACGCCGTCGCCGAGCAGGGCCGCATCGGTAACATTGGTGCTGTCGCCAAAGGTTCGTCTGAGTGAGATTGGCTCGGCACCGGCCGCCACCAGGGTGATGTCAATCTCCCAGGGGAAGTTGCCCTCGGAGCGCTCACCCACCAGCCAGCGCTTATCGCCATCGAGCAGCAGTTTCTTGGCCCACTCCAGCTGCTCGCTGCCATATTGACTGGCGGCCACCACCTCGCCGGTGGCGATCAACACCTGCAACAGATAGTAATCCGCCCCGCCAAACTGGCTGTCGCCCAGCTGTGCGTAGGTGGAGCCCATCACCAGGGCGTAGTCTTCGTCGAGCACCTGAATATCGGTAATGGAGTCGTAGCCGAAGGGGGTAATGGGCAGTGTCCACAGTGGCGTGCCGGTGAGCGAGCGGGCCTCCACGGCGATACCCCGGGGGCTGCCTTCACCGGTAAAACGGCCGAGCAGCACGGTGTTGCCGGCCAGAGCTGCGGCGCTGTAGAGATCGCGGGCTTCGGTGTTGGTGTTGCTCATCCAATCGAGGGTGAACTGGTCATTGCTCTCACTGATTCCCGCCAACCAGGGGTTCTCCCAGCGGTCGACAAAGTTGGTGGGGATGTAGATGTCGTCCCAACCCACCAACAGCTGTTCGCCACTGTCGGCCTGCAAGACGCGGATTGGAATATTGGGGTACTCGTTACCCAGTTGCGACTGTTTAATCAGCTCGCCCGCCGCCGATATCCGGCCTACCACCGCATCCTTTTTACCGTAGCTGGTCTCCCCGGGCAGAGCGGCACCGACGTAACCGGTAAAGAGAATACTATTTTCGTCCAACTGCAGGGTTTGCACGCTGTCGCTGCCGGCGCTGTCGAGGTGGTAGACCCAAGCCTCGGTCACCTCATCGGCAGCGTTCAGATCCAGGCGCCGGATAAACCCGCGGCTGTTGCCCTCCGACTGGCCAACGTAGTTGGAGCTGTCGTAACCGGCCACAACAACGGCGCACTCATTGAGCACCAGCACAGCGGTCACCTCGCTGTTACCCGGCAGCTCCAGATCGGTGAACTCCGGCCATTGGTTGCACGGTTTGGTGGTGCCGCCATCGTCGTCGTTGCCGCCGTCACCACCGCCACCCCCGCCGCCACACGCGACCAGCAGCACGGAGCCGCCTATAAAACTGATGTGATAGAGAACTTTGTGCAACCAGCGGGCGAAGTGGCCGCGCTGAAAAAGTGTTTTTTTGTTCATAATGATTGAATTCCACATTTAATGTCTCGTATAGTGACATTAAATTTATTGGCGTGGCAAGCGTTAAAACACTCGCCACGTGATGACTGTTTTAGGAGACGCCTTTGCCCCCCGATCAACCCCCACCCGCTGACCAGCCGAAGCGTCAGTACAACAACAGCAAGCGTCAGCAGCAGGCGGAGCAGACCCGTCGCAACATCCTCACCGCGTTGGCGAAGCAGTTGGTTAGTAACCGTTCACCGGAGTTCTCGGTGGAAGCGGCGGCGGCGGCGGCGGGCGTCACCACGCGCACCATCTTTCGCTACTTCCCCAACCGGGAATCCATGCTGGAGGCCTTGTCAGATCTGGTGCTAGAGACGACTGGACAGGTTCCTATCCCCCAATCATCTGCACAATTTTTAACAATTTCTCACGCCACCTTTCGCATGTTTGAGCAAAACAGCGAGCTGATTCAGGCGCTGCTGCTGTCGGAATTGGGGCGAGGAGTGCGCTCCCGCTTGCGAGAACGACGGCGCCAAGGTAATGCTGCGGCGCTGGATGAGGTGGTCAGCCATCTGGGCGAGGGCGAGCAGCGGGCCATTAAGGCGGTGCTGGTTAATCTGATCTCGGCGGAGAACTGGTGGCAGCTGAAAGGCACCTTTCAGCTGGACGAGCCAGAGGCCTCCGCCACGGTGACTTGGCTGATTGAACTGGTGTTTGCGGCGCTGGCCCGGGGTGAGCACCCGTTAGCAGAGCGCGCCAACCCGCCGCCGAGCGGTGACAACGCAACAGACGAATGACACATCCAACCGTAAACAGTAAGGACGCAATCATGATTCATCACATCTCACTGGCCGTTGCCCAACCCTTGGTAGTGGCCCAGGTGTTGGCCCGCTTCTGGCAGTCCGAGGCGCTGCCATTTCCCATGTACAACAACAGCTTTGTGGTCTTCTGCGGCGAGGAGAGCGGCAGCTGTATCGAGATCTATCCGGAGGCGACCCGGCTTGCCCCCTCCACGCCAGAGCTGCCGGCACTGGTTGCCGACCAGAGCCCACCCGGGGGTGCCTTTCATGCGGCTATCTCCGTGCCGGTGTCGGCCGAGGCGATTCAAGCTATCTGCCAGGCGGCCAACTGGTTTTGCCAGGTTGGTCCGCGCGGTAACTTTTTCCATGTGGTGGAGGTGTGGGTGGAGAACCATACCCTATTGGAGCTGCTCACCCCGGAGATGACCGCCGAGTACGTCGCCTTTGCCAATCAGCGTAATTGGAAGGCGATATTTGAGTCGCCGTCCGTGCAGAGCTAAGCCGAGTGTGGGGCTGCCGGTCGGCGCGACCGCCCGGCGATGGTGGGGATTCCCGCCGGGGTTGGAGATGGTTTGTGGGCGACCGCCGGTCGCCCCTACGGGGGTGGTCGTTTTGTGGCGGTGGATTTTGGGTATTGGGTTTGGTGTATCGACAGGGCTTGCGGATTTTCTCGGGGATACAATATTTCACCCGTAGGGGCGATCGGCGATCGCCCGGCGATGGTGGGGATTCCCGCCGGGGTTGGAGATGGTTTGTGGGTGACCGCCGGTCGCCCCTACGGGGTGTTTGTTTTGCGGCGGTGGATTTTGGGTATTGGGTTTGGTGTATCGACAGGTCTTGCGGATTTTCTCGGGGATACAATATTTCACCCGTAGGGACGATTGGCGATCGCCCGGCGATGGTGGGGATTATCTCCGGGATTGGATATGGCACATGGGCGACCGCCGGTCGCCCCTACGGGGGTGGTCGTTTTGTGGCGGTGGATTTTGGGTATTGGGTTTGGTGTATCGACAGGTCTTGCGGATTTTCTCGGGGATACAATATTTCACCCGTAGGGGCGATCGGCGATGGCCCGTGCATATAGGGAATTACCGCAGGGCGTGAACTGGTATGTGGGTATGGTTTGGGCCGAGTGAGACACAAGCCGTGTCGCACTTGGCACCAATCTCATCGGCGGGCCAATCTCGGCCCGGCTGGCCTGTAGCTTAGACGGTTTCCAGCTTTTTCCAGGCGGTGTAGCCACCGGCCATACTGTAGACCGTTTTAAAACCGATGCCGCCAAAGAACTCGGCCAGATCCTTACTGCTGTTGCCATGGTAGCAGTAGATCAGTACTGGCTTGTCGTACTGACGCTTGCGAATCAGCTGCTCGGTGAGGCCATCATGGGCCAGCATGGCGCCATCAATATGACCTTCTTTAAAGGAGTGTGCATCACGGGAATCCAGAATAACCGGATCATCGTTGGCAATGATGTTCTTGGCCTCGGCGGCGCTAACTTCGGTGTATTTGGCCATGGTAGTACCTATGTTGCTTACGGCGTTGTGATTGTTGGAATTGTTGCAGTTGGAAGGGACCTTCAAATTTCATGCCGGCAGCAATAGTTTCACAACCGTTAAGGATTGCCAATTCTCCCGCAGGTGGACCCACCAATAGCCAAACCCGGGATGCCTGAACGGATACGCCCGTCTGAGGTTTCCATAATGCCACCACCATTCGGGCGATCACCGATCGCCCCTACGAAATAGGGCGCTTCCAGAGGTAACCCCGAACCCATCCGGGCGATCGCCGATCGCCCCTACGCCCAATGATTTACCCTGAGAATGGATCGGGCCCAATTCCCAAAAACCAGCGCCGCAAAATAACCTCCCGGTGATGTTTCGGGCCAGCCACCAACCACCACGGTGAAACGAACACCCGTAGGGGCGACCGGCGGTCGCCCGCCAGAGGCACAAATTTAATCCGGTGTTAATTCCACCATCCGGGCGATCGCCGATCGCCCCTACGCCCAATGATTTACCCTGAGAATGGATCGGGCCCAATTCCCAAAAACCAGCGCTGCAAAAGAACCTCCCGGTGATGTTTCGGGCCTGCCACCAACCACCACGGTGAAACACACACCCGTAGGGGCGACCGGCGGTCGCCCGCCAGAGGCACAAATTTAATCCGGTGTTAATTCCACCACCCCGGGCGACCGCCTGTCGCCCGCTTGGTGAAGTATTACCAGCTCTTATAAGGCAGGAACTTGCCATTCATGGTCAGCAGCACGCGGTCGCCTTTGGGATCTTCGATCTTGTCGACCTCCATCGAGAAGTCGATGGCACTCATGATGCCGTCGCCAAACTTCTCCTGAATCACCTCTTTCAGGGTTTCGCCATAGACTCCGACAATTTCATACAGCCGATAGATAAGCGGGTCAGTGGGGACGGCCTGCTCCCAAACTTTGGTGGGGTACTGCTCCAGGGCGGTGACCACCTCGGCGCCCAATCCCAGGTAATCGGCAATGGCTTTCGCCTTGGCCGTGGGTGCGCTGTTCATGCCCAGGCAGGCGGAGGCCAGCCACACCGGTGACATGGCCAGGTCGGCGCCCATGCTCTCCCAGGTGAGCCCTTTGGCCACCTTGGCGCTGATAATGGTGTCGGTCATGCTCTGCTTATCCATAGTCTCTTCCTCGGCTAATTTTCACAATTGGGGCAGTTTTTCCGCCAGGGCGACTGAGCGTGCACGCAGGCTGTGCAATTGTCGGTGGCCGGAGTGCTCTTTTTTAAACGAACAGAAAAAGCAAAGCAGCGCTTGTGCCAGTTTTGAGGGCGCAATAGGCAGTTGGCTAAAAAACCGAAAGGCGAAGATCAACCACACCCATCATCACGGCGATGGCAAAACCGAACACCACCACCGACAGGGTGTTGAGGTAGATGGCCCAGAAGTCGGTTTGGACATTGTCGGGGGAGTCGATCTTCTGCCGGTTCCAGCGCTGCCGGTTGAGGCGAAAGCCGACATAGACCTTAACGATGGAGCCGACAATCTGGGCGTAGTAGATCAGCCCAATAAAGTAGGGCGAGAAGTGACGGCGCATCAGGAAGATATTGACGCAGTGCCAGAGGCGGGAGAGCAGCACCCACAGCACATAGGTGAAGAAGAAGGTGGGGGTGATGGTAAAGCTGCCGAGAATGCCGGCCACCGGCCCCGAGAGCGAGGTCCAGATACTGACCCGCTGGTCGGCCAGGCAGAGCCAGAGGAACCAGCCAGTTCGTTTTGGCCCCAGCGCCAGGGCCCGGCTGTTGTTGCGCAGCATATTGCCAAACCAGCGGAACATCAGCTGCTCACTGGCCTTGAAAAAGCCCCCGGGTGGCAGCTCCTCCACCGGGTAGTTGACCGCATCCGGGCAGTAGATCATCTCGTAGCCTTTCTCCAGCACATAGAACCAGGTGCTCTTGTCGTCGCCGGTCAACATCTTGATACGGCCGTGGTGCCAGTGCTCGAACTCGTCGTCCACCAGCCGTTCGATAAAGGTCTGGTCGAGGGCGATGCTGGCGCGAAACAGCGAGAAGCGGCCGGTCAGCACCAGCACCTTGCGGCTCAACGACAGGCTGCTCATGTAGAGGTGGCGCTGGGCCATGCGCAGGTAGAACCACTCGCGGATAAACCCGGCTCCCTTGGAGAGGGGTTTGCTGTCGACGGTGAGTGCCCCCACCCGCGGTTG
The DNA here is from genome assembly GCF_033283405.1 of Halioxenophilus sp. WMMB6. Lineage (NCBI taxonomy): Bacteria > Pseudomonadati > Pseudomonadota > Gammaproteobacteria > Alteromonadales > Alteromonadaceae > Halioxenophilus > Halioxenophilus sp. WMMB6. The sequence continues at coordinate 649,860 of NZ_JAWMQR010000003.1, read as the reverse complement.
GCTGGCGAAGTGCATCACGCTCTTGTTAAAGATCTCCTGCGACAGAATCGAGTCGCCATCCATCAGGCAGACGATGGCCTCCGGGTCGGGTTGGCGGCGGGTGATGGCGCGCAGGGCTTCGCCCATGGCGGTGCGTTTGCCCGTGCCATCCTGCTCCATCAAAATCAGCTGGATATGGCTGTTGGGGGCGAGCAGGTGAAACAGGTTCTCCACATTGTTGCGCTCCGCCTGGCTGGCCACGCTGTAGACGATGGTACTCGGCACGCCATAGTGTTCCAGGGCGTTGATGATGCTGGTAAAGACGACGTCGGTGACCTGCTCATCGATCTTATAGCTGGGCACCACCAGGTAGAGGTGGGGCGGTTTCCAGTCGGTGGCTTCGGCCTGCCGGCGCCACTTGGGGTAGGTGATGTGCTGGTAGATCAGGGCGCGAATCAGGTGGTTGAGCCCCCAGCTGTAGCGCCAGATGGCAATAAAACCAACAATCAGCAGAAAGTTTTCGCTGTGCGGGTAGAAGAGCTCCCGGGGCAGGGCCGCCGCCAGAAAGATCAGCAGCAGCAGATAACCGGCCAGCGCCAGCAGCTCTTCCTGACGGCTGGCGGTGGGTTGGTGGTTGGGCAGTAGAACGCGGAGATCCATTGGCGGTTAGAAGGGCAGGTTGCCAAACAGATTCATGGTCGCCGCCGCCAGCGAGGCCTGGATAGAGACCTGGGCCGGCACGCCTGGGTCGAGGTCGCCGCGCACCGGCAGCTCAATGTAGACCACGGCCCCGGATTCGTTGTCGAACAGGTTTTGCGGGACGCCTTTGAGGGTGGCCTCGGATTTCACCCGCTCGACCTTGATCACCTGTCCGGTTAACAGATCTTTACGGTCGGAGAGCAGCACATCGGCGCTGTTACCTAGGCCGACCATGGCAATGCGCTCCTGGGGAATCAGCGCTTCGATCACCAGCTTGTCGCGGTCCGCGGCACGCAGCTCCAGGACCGCGCTGCGGCTGGTGATGGTTTCTCCGGCGCTGATACGCACCGAGCTCACCTTGCAGTCGCAGGGGGAGGAGACCACCAGCGAGGCCAGCTGCTGATCCGCCTGCAGCAGCTGCTGTTGCAGCTCGCCAAGCCGGGCCAGACCAAAGGCGATCTCTTTTTTGATCTCTGAGGGGAAGCGGCCGTCGACATCAATGCGCGAGGATTTCAGCCCCAGCTTGGCCAGCTCCATATCGCTCTCCACACCCAGCAGTGCCTGCTTGCGTTGCAGCAGCTGTACTTCGATGTTCTCCAGCTCCAGAGCCAGCTTGGCCAGGTCGTTACCGCGCACGGCACCGGTGTGCGAGCCTTTAAGGTTCTTTTCGTACACCGATTGTTGGGTGGCGTGGTTGCGCTCCAGGGAGGCGATCTCGCGGGTCAGATTCTGCTGGGTGCTGGCCAGGTAGCTCTGATAGCTGGCCAGGCGGGCGTTGGCCTCGGTCAGCTCATCGTTGAGCTGGGTCAATTCGGTTTGTTGGGTGCCAATCTGCGCCTGGATGAGTGCCTTTTTCTCTTCCAGATTAAGGTCGCGTACGACAAACAGTGTTTCGCCGGCCTTAACGCGACTGCCGGCTGTAACGCGCAGTTCACTCACCACGGTGTCGGGCGGTGCCGACAGGCGCACCACCGGGCTCACCACTGAGGCGTAGCTGGCATCCACGCGGAACAGCAGCGAATGCAGGGAGAAGAGCATTACCACCAGCAACAGGCCGCCGATGCCAAGCAGGGTCAGGTAGCGCAGGGTTTGTGCCAGTGGCCGTTTTGGCGCGGCGCCAGGAATCTGGTAGCTCTCTTCGTCTTTCATCTCTTTGTAGAGATCGATCAGCCCATCCACTTCGCCAAATTCGCCGGTGATCAGGGCGGTGGTGACCCGGCGGATCACTTCGGAACGGTGTGGGTTGTTATCGGTAAACTGAATAGCGGCGTGCTGGTAGCGGCTGTTGATGCGCAGCACCCGGCCCTGGGCCTTGAGCTTCAGGTCGAAGGCGTGAAAGGGGAGCACCAGAGTCAGCTCCAGCTCATCGCCTTCGCTGCAACCTTCTGAGGGCAGGCTGATATTGCAACCGCCCACCGAGAGGTCGTTGATGGCGTGGGTCTCTTCCCGGTCTTCGATTCTGGCGTGGCCGGGAATGCGAATGCGTTTGAAGTGGCGGTGGTCGCGCTCCTCATAGACCACCTGTGGCGACTGCTCGCTGGTGGCTGTGTGCTGCGCGGCTGGGGTCTCTGTGTCGCTGGGTTGGATCTGATTGGGTGCAGTCAAAGCAAACCTCGATGCTCTAAAAGTAGGGAGCCTCTTGCTCATTTCTCTTTAGGCTGGTCGGGGGCTATCAACAATGCCCATCTCCGTCATGGAGCCAACTTGGCGCCTAACTCATTTTTCAATAATGTGAATTTAGTCACAAAAATGCAGTTTGGCGAATTTGAGATGGATCTTTTGACTCGTGGACTGCCGGGGGCTGGTGTAGGGGCGGTAACTAAAATTTGATGGTTTTTTGGGATGAATTACCCAAATTGATGATTTTGTGGCGATTTTTTGTTGGGCAATGTGGAACTGGGGGCGAGATTGGCTGGTGAGAGGGCTGAGACGGCCGGTGGGGCAATCGATAAGCGGTCTGGCAGTGGGCATAAGCGGAACCACCCAGTTGGCTGTTGCCAACCCCGGGTGGTCGCATAGGCAGGCTACCGCCAATGGTAGTTTGGCGACAGCGGTTACCGGTGGTTGCTTACAGAGGCAGGCCGAACGTGGGGGCGATCATGCCCAACCAGGTTTTCAGGCGCTCGTCGGTCAGGTTGGATTGGTTGTCCATATCCAGGGCCAGACCGAAGAACTTGCCATCTTCACCCAGGCCTTCGGAGTGTTCGAACTCGTAGCCTTCGTTGGGCCAGGCACCAACGATGGTGGCGCCGCGCTCAGAGAAGAAGCTGTAGAGCTCACCCAGGGCGTCGACGAACTCATCGGCGTAGCCAACCTGGTCGCCCAGACCGTACATGGCAATGGTTTTGCCGGTGAAGTCGGCATCTTCAATCTTCGGCAGGAACTCTTCCCAGCTCTCGTTTTCGCAGTCGGCAGAGAGACCTGGCAGCAGGCCTTCACCCAGGGTAGGGGTGCCGATAATCAGAAAATCGTAGCTCAGAAACTCTTCGGCGACGGCACGGTTGACGTTTTCAGGCTTTGCCATGGTATCGTCGTCGAACATTTTTTTAATCATTTTGGCAACTTTGCGGGTTTTACCGGTATCGGTACCAAAAAATAAACCGATTTTAGCCATGGTCTACTCCTACCTGTGGTGGTTTGCTAAGAGGTTTGTGTCAATCTTGCTGGTGATGGTGCAGGTAATATGCCACGGGCCTAAATTGGCCGGTTTTGGTAAGTTATTGAAAGATAAAGATTTAATAATTTGATTTAGATCATTTGTCGGCTTTGCGACAGTTTCTGTAAAAGATACTTTTTCGCATTTGTTGTTTTTGCGACAGAGTGAGGCGTGGCATTTGTACTCTTGCCAACCGCTGGCCGCGCCCGTTATTCAGGTGTTGGCATTAACGAGGGAGCGTGCATGAAGGGCTTTCTATTCTGGGCGGCAGGCCTGGCGTTGGCCTTCTGGCAAAGCGACCTACGTGCCCCGGATGCGTGGCACGGGGTCTATGCGCCGCTGGCGGTGATGGTGTTTGCCATTGGCCTGGTGGTGTGGCTTGGGCTGCGGTTTGGCGGCCAGGGCAGGCGGCGCGATGGTTCTGACTACAGCAGCGGTGACTACAGCAGTGGTGATTATGGCGGTGGCGGCTATGATAGCGGCGACTGTGGTAGTGGCGACGGCGGCGATTAGCCGGCGCTAACTACCCCTCCTCAGCCCGGCGCACTGAGCGCAGAATGGCCTCGGTGAAGCGGGGCATCACCTCCGGTGGCATCTCGTGGCCAAGGCCCGGTTCGATAATCATCTCGGCATCGGCGATGTTTTTGGCGGTATCCAGGCCGCCGGCAAGGGGGATCAGCGGGTCCCGGTCGCCGTGAAATACCGTGGTCGGGAGTTGCAGCTTGCGCAGCAGCCGCCGGCGGTCGCCGGCGACGATGGAGGCGGCTAATTGGCGCAGATTGCCGTTGGGGGTGTAGGCGCGGCGGGCTGCGGCCAGGTAGGAGCGCCGCAAGGTCTCCTCGGGAATGGTGTACACACCCCCGGAGAGTGCCCGCCACAGCTTAATGGCGCGCTCGACTATGGCCTCTTCATCGTAATCTTGGACGTAGGGCAGTTGCAGTATCTGCCGAACCTGCGCGGTGGGGCCCGGTAGCGACGGGTTGCCAGTGGTGGCCATCATTGAGGTGAGCGAAACGGCCCGTTCAGGATAGTGGCAGGCAATCAGCTGGGCGATAATACCGCCGAGCGAGCTGCCGGCGACGTGGGCCTTGTCAATATTGAGCGCATCCATCAGGCCGATGGTATCGGCCGCCATATCGTCCAGGGTGTAGGGTACCGGCAGGCGCCAGCCAAACAGCTTGGCCATGGTCAGTTGGGCAATGTTGGGCACACCCGCGCAGTCGAATTTAGTAGAGAGGCCACAGTCGCGGTTGTCGAAGCGGATCACTCTAAGCCCCTGGTCGACCAGGGCCTGGCACTCCTGCTCGGGCCAGCCAATCAACTGGCGGCCCAACCCCATAATCAGTACTACCACCGGCGCCCCCTCCGCACCCTGCGATTGGTACTCCAGCTCAATGTCATTGGCGACCACTCTGGCCATTCCCGCCCCCTCATCCACGGATACTCCAGCCTAAAAAAATGCGATTCCACGCGCAAGCATCTGTTGCTTTTTCAATCACTGGGTGTGGGTGTACGGGCCAAAGCCAGCAGGTCGACGCGGCTGGCGCCGGCCTTGAGCAGGGTCTGGGCCAGACTATTGGCGGTGGCACCGGTGGTGACCACATCGTCGACCAGCAGCAGGCGCAGGCCGGTAACTGGCTGATCGATAACAAAACTGCCACGCAGATTGGCCAGCCGTTGGCGGCGGTTGAGCTGTTGCTGGGCGGGTGTGGCGCGGGTGCGCCGGGCGCGCAGGATGGGCAGCGGTTGAGGGGGGTGCAGAGCCTGGGCCAGGCTCTGGGCCTGGTTGAAGCCGCGTCGCCAGAGCTTGCGCCAATGCAGTGGTACCGGCACCAGAGCGTCCCACTCCGGCCAGGGGAGCTTCTCGCCATAGTCGGCCAGCAGTTGGCCGAGCAGCCGCTCGGCACCCCGGTGGCGATGGTGTTTGCAGAGGGTGACCAGGTAGTCGAGGGGAAAGCCGTAGCGGTAGGGGGTATAGCAGTGTTGAAAATGGGGTGGTGTGGCCTGGCAGTCGCCACAGCTGGGTGCCGACTGCGCCAGCGGCAGGCCACAGCGCTGGCAGTGAGGGCCGAGCTTGGGCAGGGCTTCGCTACAGCCGCCACACAATAACCGCCGGCTGCCGGCGGCCAGGGGCGCCCGGCAGAGCAGGCAGTGGGGCCGAATTGGCGCGGCCCGAAGGCGGGCGGTTATCACACCTTGTTAACCTCTTTTCGGTTTTTGGTTGACAGGGGTGGCGGGCTAACTACACTGTCGCTCTTTATTCTTTGCCATTTGTAGTCAGCCATCGAGATTGCCCATGATCGACGTCCCTATCCGCCACGACTGGACCCGCGCAGAAGTGTTAGCGCTGTTTGATTTGCCTTTTATGGATCTGCTCTTTCAAGCACAGAGTGTGCATAGGGCCCACTTTAATCCCAACCAGGTGCAGGTGAGCACCCTCTGTTCCATCAAAACTGGCGCCTGCCCGGAAGATTGCGCCTATTGTCCGCAATCCAACCGCTACGACACCGGCCTGGAGAAAGAGAAGCTGATGCAGGTGGAAGCGGTGATCGAAGAGGCCAAGGCCGCCAAGGCCGCCGGTGCCACCCGCTTCTGCATGGGCGCCGCCTGGCGCTCGCCCAAGGGTAAGGATATGCCCTACGTGACCGCCATGGTGCGCGGCGTGAAGGAGCTGGGGCTGGAGACCTGCATGACCCTCGGCATGCTGAAAGATGAACAGGCCCTGGAGCTGGCCGAGGCCGGTCTCGACTACTACAACCACAACCTGGATACCTCGGAAGAGTACTACGGTGAGATCATCACCACCCGTACCTACCAGGACCGTCTCGAAACCCTCGACCGGGTGCGCAAGGCCGGTATGAAGATCTGCGCCGGTGGCATCGTCGGTATGGGCGAAGAGGTAAAAGATCGCGCCGGCCTGCTGCAACAGCTGGCCAATCTGGCCGAGCACCCGGAGTCGGTGCCCATTAATATGCTGGTCAAGGTGGAGGGTACTCCCCTGGCCGACAACCCCGATGTCGACCCGTTCGATTTTATCCGCACCATCGCCGTGGCCCGCATCATGATGCCGGCCTCCCATGTGCGCCTCTCCGCCGGGCGTGAAGCGATGAGCGACGAGATGCAGGCCATGGCTTTCTTCGCCGGCGCCAACTCCATCTTCTACGGCGAAAAACTGCTCACCACACCCAACCCGGAAGCCAACAAGGATATGCAGCTCTTCGCCCGCCTGGGTATCGAGCCGGAGAAACGGGAAGTGGCCCACACCAGCGAGGCGGAAGAGGCCGAGCTGCACAGCCGTTTGGCCGCCCAGGAGACCCAGGACCGCTTCTATAACGCGGCCGGTTAAGTGATCGCCAGGGCTCTGGCCGAGGCGCTCGAGCAGCGCCGGCGGGATAATCTCTATCGCCAGCGGCACCAGTTGGAGTCGGCCCAGGGGCCGACGCTGGTGGTCGACGGCAAAACCTATTTGGCTTTTGCCAGCAACGACTACCTGGGGCTGGCCAATCATCCGCAGGTGGTGGCTGCCTTCACCGAGGCGGCGGTGCACTATGGCGTTGGCAGTGGTGCCTCGCACCTGGTCAACGGCCACAGCCGCGAACACCACTTGCTGGAGGAGGAGCTGGCGGCCTTTACCGGGCGCGAGCGGGCACTGCTCTTCTCCACCGGTTACATGGCCAATATGGGCACGCTGATGGCGCTGCTCGGTCAGGGTGATCTGGTGGTGCAGGACAAGCTCAACCACGCCTCGCTGCTCGACGGCGGCCTGGCCTCCGGCGCCAAATTCCGCCGTTATCTGCACAACAATATCGACAGCCTGAGCAAAACCCTGACTCTGCCCGGACAACGTAAGTTAGTGGTCACTGATGGTGTGTTCAGCATGGATGGCGACCTGGCGCCGCTGCCTGAGGTAGCGGCCTGCGCCGAAGCGGCCTCGGCCTGGCTGATGGTGGACGACGCCCACGGCATTGGTGTGCTGGGCGAGACCGGCGCCGGTACCCTGGAGCACTTTGGCCTCGACCAGAACCAGGTGCCTATTTTAATGGCTACCCTGGGCAAGGCGTTTGGCTGCTTTGGTGCTTTTGTTGCCGGCAGTGAGGTGCTGATCGAAACCCTGATCCAGTTTGCCCGCCCCTACATCTATACCACGGCCATGCCACCGGCGGTGGCGGCTGCGGCCCGGGCCAGCTTGCGCCTGATTCAAAGCGGCCACGAGCGACGGCAGCAGTTGCAGGCGTTGATTCGCCAGTTTCGCGCTGGTGCCGGTGAGTTGGGGGCGACCCTGATGGACTCGGATACCGCCATCCAGCCGCTGCTCCTGGGCGGCGCCGAACGGACAATGGCGGTGGCGGCCTACTTGGAGCAGCGCGGAATTTTAGTGGGTGCCATTCGGCCGCCGACTGTGCCCGCCGGCAGCGCCCGCCTGCGCATCACCCTGACCGCCGGTCACAGCGCCGACCAGGTCGAGCAACTACTGGCGGCCCTGGCCGAGGCTCTGGTCCGCTACCCGGCCACTGCCACCGATTAAACCCTTGCCAGCTATCATGACTCGTGCCGCCGTGACCAACACAACCTCTGTCAGCCCAATTTCTGCCAGAAAAGCCGCCCCCGCCAGCTTGGTGCGGGCGGGCTTCTATCCGGCCCGCGGGCAGCGCCTGCTGGCGGAGCCCCTGGTGCTGCTGCACGGTTGGGGCTGTGACTCACGTATCTGGGGCCGGTTTGCCAGCGCTCTTAATCAACAGTTCGACCTGCACCTGATCGACCTGCCCGGCTTTGGCGAAAATGGAGCCCTGCCCGCCAATCTCGAAAGCCTGTTGCCGCTGCTACCCAAGCGCGGCTACTACCTGGGTTGGAGCCTGGGCGGCATGGTCGCCACCGAGCTGGCGGTAACGGAGCCGGAGCGTGTGTTGGGGTTGATCACCCTGGCCGCCAATGGCCGCTTTGTGGCAACCGAGGCCTGGCCGGCGGCCATGGCACCGGCCACCTTTAATGTGTTTTATGAGGGCTTGGCGCAGTCGCTGCCCGGCACGCTGAAACGCTTCGCCCTGCTCTGTGGCGCTGGCTTAGAGAAGGCGGATCTCACCTGGCTGCGCCAGGCCTACCTGGCCGGTGCCGAGGAGTTGAGTGGCGACAGTTACCGCAGTGGCCTGGATTGGCTGGCCCAGTGCGACAATCAACAAGCCCTGACTCAGCTCACCCAGCCCTCTCTGCATCTGTTGGGTGACAGCGACACGTTGGTACCCGCCGCCGCGGCGCCAGCCTTAATTGAGCGGCTGGCACAGGCGCCGGTGCCGGGTGTAGTGCGTCTGCTGGCCGCTGGCCACACCCTCTTTTTACAGGCCGAGGCCGCCGTGCTCTCGGCAATTTGCGAATGGTTGGCAGAGCAGCAGCCCCTGCGCGACAAGAGCCAGGTGGCGCGCTCCTTCAGTCGTGCGGCCAGCTCCTACGACAGTGTTGCCGGCCTGCAGCGACGGGTGGGCGAGCAACTGCTCAGCCACTACCGCTATGCCTGGCAAACCAATCCAGAGATCCTGCTCGATCTCGGCTCCGGCACCGGCTACTTCAGCCAGTTGTTGGCCGAGCGCCTGCCAGAGACCTTGGTGGTCTCCGCCGATATCGCCCTCGGAATGCTCAACCATGCCCGTGTGCGTGGGTTTGGCCACTGCTTTAGTGCCGCCGATGCCGAGCAGCTGCCGTTTGCCACTGGCAGTGTCGGTGGCATCTTCTCCAGCCTGGCGATTCAGTGGTGTGAGTGCCCGAGTAGCGTGCTGGCCGAGCTGCACCGAGTGCTGCGGCCGGGTGGGGTGGCGCTGGTGGCAACCTTGGGCGAGGGCACTATGGTGGAACTGGCCTCTGCCTGGCAGCAGGTGGACAGCTACCGTCACGTTAACGAATTTACCCCGGCGGCGGTGCTGACCACCCTGGCCGGCCAGTTGGGTTTTCGCCGGGTAACCCGGCAGAGTGAGTGCATCACCGAGTATTTTCCCGATCTGAAATCCCTCTCCCATGCGCTGAAGGCGCTGGGGGCGCATAACGTCAACCAGGGGCAGGCGGCGGGCTTGAATGGCCGTGCCAAACTGAAGGCGCTGACCGCAGCTTACGAAAGCCTGCGGGTTAGCGCCGGTTTGCCCCTCTCCTATCAAGTGGAATACCTCTGCCTGGAGCGTTAACCGCGCCCGTGCAGTAATAGTGGAAGTGAAACGTGGCCAGTTCGCGCAAAAAATTCTTTGTCACCGGTACCGACACCGAAGTCGGTAAAACCTTTATCAGTTGTGCTCTGTTGACCAAGGCTCGCCAGCAGGGGCTCACCACCGGCGCGTTAAAGCCCCTGGCGGCCGGCTGTGAAGAGATCGACGGCCAGTGGCAGAACGACGACGCCAGGGCGCTACAGGCGGCCATGACCCTGTCGTTGCCCTATCAAACCGTAAACCCCATCGCCCTGAAAGCCGCTATCGCCCCCCACATTGCCGCCGCCCAGGAGGGCAAGCGGTTGCAGGTGGCGAGGCTGGAGGGGTTTGTGAAGGGGGCGCTGACCACCCCGGCCGACCTCTGGCTGGTGGAGGGGGCGGGTGGCTGGTTGGTGCCGTTAAACCCGGCGGAGACGTTGGCGGACTTGGCCAAGAGCCTGGAACTGCCGGTGATTATGGTGGTGGCTATGCGTTTGGGGTGTATCAATCATGCCCTGCTCACCGCCCAGGCGATCAAACTGAGTGGGCTGCCCCTGGCGGGCTGGGTGGCCAACTGCGTAGGCCCGCAGAGCAGTGTTCTGGCGGAGAATATCGGCACCCTGCGGGCATTATTGCCGGCGCCGCTGCTGGGTGTGGTGCCACGCTGCGACAGTGTTGAGGCAGCGGCGGAGCATCTATCCCTGGAGCCGCTGCTGGCCAGCACCGACTAGTCATAAAAGCTGGCAAAACCTTGGTTTAATACCAAGCAGCCGCGCTCTACCACCTCGGCGTTGAACTGAATGCCGTTGGCGCTGTGCCAGCAGTGGAGGCGTAGTGTTTCGCCGGGGTAGACCGGGGCGCTGAAGCGCAGACTGAACTGCTGCAGGCGGTCGCCGTTGCCATCGCCAAAGTGGTTCACCAGGGCCCGGGCAGCGTAGCCATAGCTGCACAGGCCGTGCAGCAGGGGGCGCTCAAAGCCCACCTGTTGTGCCGCCCGGGGGCTGGCGTGCAGAGGGTTGCGGTCGCCCGAGAGGCGGTAGATCAACGCCGCGTTGCTGGCGGTGGTCACGCTGATAATCTCATCCGCTACCCGCTCGGGCATAGGCACCACGGCCGGTGGTTGGTAGCTGGTGCTGCCGCAGCCGCCATCGCCGCGCAGAAAATAGGTGGCCTTTACCGTAGCGGTCAGCTCATCGGTGGCGGTGTTGAATAGCCGGTTCTGCTGGTAGACCAGCGCGCCACGCTCTTCACCCTTATCCACAACCCCCAGAATCTGATACTCCCCGCGATAGCGCTCGCCCACCTGCAGGGGCCGGTGTTGCTCAATGGCCTGCTCGGCATGCAGCGTGTTTTGCCAGTCGATGGCAAAGGGCGGCTCGGCGATCCACATATGGGGGTGGGCGATGACCACCGCTTGGGTGGGAAAGACCCGCAGTCCCTCCTCATAGACATAGGCCAACTCTGTGTGTGCATCGGGGTTGCCGCCAAAGCCGACACCCAGGGCGTAGAGAATCGCCTCATCGGCGGTAAGGGTGTGTAAAAGCGCGGCAAATGGATGATTGATAACGGCGTTGAGGTTCATCGTTTGTTTACGGTTCCAGCTACAGAGGTGGAGCAAAACCATAGCACAGTGCGGGCTAAAGCCGAGCCTAAGCGCAGAAAAAACAGCAGCACAGAGGTAGACGCTCGGCAGTAGTAGAACAGTAGTCAAACAGAAGCTTAAGCTAACCGTGTCGACCGGGTGAACCCGGCCGCGGTTTTAATTACGGGCTAAATTTGTTAAGGTGGGCAGGTCTTTGTGTCACGCAAGTTAAATATCTGCACGCTGAGGGCGGCAATTTAGCCGATTATTTTAGTGGTTAAATTAATTGTTGTGATCGGTGTCGCTGCGCTTAACGAGGTGGTTACGCCAAGACTGATATTCTCTATTGCCAACTGCGTGTTGGTCTCTTATTTTTGGTGTTGAAATTTCTTTTCAATACGACAAATGCGATTCGCGCAAGCGCCCGGCTTGCACATCACAGTTTGGGATAAATGGTTTCGTTTTCTAAATCTGCGCAGCAATATTTGTGTGATTTATGCAGAGCTATCTGGCTGTGCGAAGTCTGTTTGTTGTAGCTATTTTTCGGTAATGGCCACGCCTTCCGTTTGAATGCCACCCAAACAATAAAATCAATCGAAATGGTCAAGCAGGTTTATCTGTTTATTATGGGCCCGATTGCTCTTCGTTTAATAACCGGTGGAGTAAAACTGAAGTCCTTGAGGTTATGGTTCCGTTAATAATTCCTATCGGAGCGCTGTTGTTGGGGGTGGCATTACTGCTGTTGGGCGTAGGGCTGCTCAACACCATTGTCGCGCTGCGCAGTAGTATGGAAGGTTACAGTGAAGCCACGCTCGGCGTCATTATGTCGAGCTATTTTGTCGGCTTCTTTATTGGCACCTACCTGGCCCTGCCGTTAATTCGACGAGTTGGGCATATTCGCGCCTTCGCCTGTTGTGCATCGGTGGTTTCCGTTTGTGTGCTGCTGCATCAAATTATTATCGATGCCTACGCCTGGATGTTGATACGCGTAGTGACCGGTATCTCGTTAGTGATTCTCTACACCATTATTGAAAGCTGGCTAAACGGACAGACGCCGGCCGAACAGCGCGGCAAAGTGTTCGCTCTGTACATGACGGTTAATTTAGGGGCGATGGCAGTTGCCCAACAATTTTTACTGTTCGACCCCAACATCACTTTCCTGCTGTTTGCGCTCACCAGTGTGTTGGTGAGCCTGAGCTTGGTGCCGGTCACCTGGACCAAAATGCAACAGCCAGTGGTGAGCGAGGTTAAGCGCTTGCGCATTGCCCAATTAATGACGGCGGCACCGGTGGCAGTGGTGGCCGCGGTCGTCTCCGGATTAATGATGGGCGCTTTTTGGGGGTTGGCTGCTGCCTATGCCGCCAAAATAGGCATGAGCAATAGCCAGGTGGCCTATTTTGTTGCCTGCGCCATCGTGGGTGGTGCCGTGTTGCAGTTTCCACTGGGACGGCTTTCAGACCGTCAGGACCGGCGCCTGGTGTTAATGTTGATCAGCGCTGTGGCCACCGGGCTCAGTTTGCTATTGGCCCTGATGGGCAATGCCGGTTGGTTGCTCTTTTTAGTGGTGGCCGGCTACGGCGGTATGGCGTTTGCGGTCTACCCGGTGGCAGTGGCGCATCTGGTGGATCACCTGGCGCCGGAGGATATGCTCTCCGGTGGCAGCCGCGTACTGCTGCTGCACGGCGTGGGCGCCATGCTGGGGCCATTGCTGGCGGGGCAGTTAATGCAGTGGCTGGGGGCCAGCACCCTGGCGCTCTTCTGGTCGCTGGGTCACGCGGCGTTGGCGCTGTTTGCCTGGTGGCACCTGCACACCGGCAGCGCGGAAAATCCAGACGAGCACACCGCCGACTTTGTGCCAATGGTGCGCACCACGCCCACGGCCCTGGAGATGTTGCCTGCGGATGAACAGAGCGAACTGTTTGAGGGCCATGCCCCGGTGTGGGGTAGCGAGATAGAGGCCGATGAAAATGGGCCGACGACTGAGCCCACCGTTAGTGACGCCTCCATCAATGAAGCCCTCGTTGGTGAAACAGAGGCGTCGACTATCGACGAACAACAAAACACGGTTGCAAATAGCGACCAAAACCCCAATAAACCTTAATTTATCGCTGCTATTCAATTACTTTTTTGGAGAAAAATAGTTGCACTACTCATAGGAGGACTCAATGTTACTCGCAACCGACCTGGATGGAACCTTCCTCGCGGGAGATCCAACCAAGCGTCACCAGCTTTACCAGTTAATATCCTTACACCCTGAGATCGATTTAGCTTTTGTTACCGGACGCGGCCTCGAATCTGTCATGCCGCTGTTATCAGATCCCACCATTCCCAATCCCGATTTTATTATCTGCGATGTTGGCGCCACCGTAGTCGATGGCAAAACACTGTTACCCATTCAACCCCTGCAGTCAGAAATCGACCGCCACTGGCCAGGCGAACATCACATTGAATCGATCATGGCCGATTTTCCCAAATTAATTCGCCAGGATGTGCCCCAGGAGCGACGTTGCTCTTTCTTCTGTGAGGCCGACGCGGTTACCGAAGAGATCTATCAACTGGCGGAAGAGTTGAATTGTGATCTGCTTTACTCCTCTGGCCGTTATCTCGACTTTTTGCCAAAAGGTGTTAATAAAGGCAGCAGCCTGCAGGCGTTGGTGGAGTTTTTAGAGCTGAACAACGATGAGGTGCTGGTCGCTGGCGATACCCTCAATGACCTGGCGATGTATCAGTATCAATATCCCGGTGTCTGTGTGGGTAAATCTGAGGCTGGGTTACTGAAGGCCACCAGTGGCTCCGATAATGTCTATCACGCCGAAGCGTCTGGTTGTGGTGGTATTATCGAAGCCATTAGCCACTTTAATCTGCTCTCTAAAAAAAGCATGAATGCCCAACTGCAGGATAGCTATGAGCCGGGAAAATCCGACCTGGTGATTGTCTATCATCGTCTGCCGTTTGAAGAGTATGAAGATAATGGCGTGGTGAAGCAGCGTTCGCCGAAATCACCAAACGGTATTATTCCAACACTGCTCAGCTTTTTTGGTGATGGCAAAAAAGGTTCCTGGATCGCCTGGACCACGTTTGATGACAGCTACCAGGGCTTTGCGGCGGAGACGGCAGTCGATAAAAAGGCCTATCCCAATTTGGTCGCGTCGAAAATTACTCTCAGTCAGGAAGACGTCGACATTTTTTATAAGAAGTTTTCCAAAGAGGCATTCTGGCCCACCTTGCACACCTTTTGGGAGCAGGCCACCTTTCGTGAAGATCACTGGCAGGTTTTTTTAAAAGTTAATCGCCGTTTTGCTGAGCAGGCGGCGCGCGATGCGGCCGAGAACGCTGTGGTGTGGGTACACGATTACAACTTATGGATGGTGCCGGCCTTTTTGCGGGAGATGCGGCCGGATGTCACCATCGCCTTTTTTCACCACACCTACTTCCCCTCGGCTGATGTCTTTAATGTTTTGCCTTGGCGCCGCGATATTGTCGGTAGTCTGTTGCAGTGTGATTTTATCGGCTTCCATATTCCACGGCAGTCGGAAAACTTCCTTGATGTTGCCTTAGGGGTAACCCCTATCACGGTGCTGGAGAAGGTCAGCTGTGCACCGCGTTTCCTTACCTACGGTTGTGCGGTGGGCGTCGATGAGATGACCACCCGCATTGAGGTTAGTGGCCGCGAGATTCGCCTGGGCGCGCTGCCTGTTGGTCTGGATGTAAAGCGGGTGGAGAACGCCATTGCCAAGCCCAAATTCCAAAAGAAAGTGGAGCGGCTTAAAAATGATCTCAGTGGCCATCGTGTGCTTTTGTCGGTTGAACGACTGGATTACACCAAGGGCATCTTGCCCAAGCTGGAAGCCTACGAGCTTCTGCTGGCGCAGCATCCGGAATTGGTCGGTGAAATCACGCTGATTACCATCTGTGTGCCGGCGGCGAAAGAGATGACCATCTATCAAGATCTGCAGACGCAAATCGAACAGACGGTTGGCCGAATTAATGGTCGCTTTGCCAAGGTGGGCTGGACGCCGGTACAGTTTTTCTTCCGCGCTATTCCCTTTGAAGAGTTGGTCGCCTACTACTCGGTGGCCGATATTATGTGGATCACACCGCTGCGCGACGGGCTGAATCTGGTGGCCAAGGAGTTTATTGCCACCCAGGGGATGACCGATGGTGATGGTATTTTAGTGTTGTCGGAATTTGCCGGCGCTGCCGCCGAGTTGCGCGGTGCGGTGCTGACCAATCCGCACGATCCACACGATCTGGTCAACACCTGCTTTCAGGCGTTGTGCATGGACGAACAGGAGGCGGCCGCGCGCTTGCGGGAGGCGTTTGATGTTGTACAGCACAACGATATCAATGCCTGGGGTAAGGAGTTTTTGGATACCATTGAGGCGATTAACTCATAAACCCGGTGTGACGATATAAGCCACGCTGGGTGGTAGCGCCAAGGTGCACTTCGCCATTCTGTTCGCTTCCCTGCAAATGCTCATGCCGCCGATAATTGGCGGTATGAGCTTTTTGCTTTGCCGATGCAATTATTGATCAATAATACCCAGCGGCAGGGTTAGCCGATTGCCTTTCTCATCGGTGGGGTAGTCGATCGCCCGGTAGGCCTCCAGGGCTTCATCGGCGGTGCTGAATTCACATTTGCCCACCCGTTTAAAAAGTGCATTGGCGAAGCCGATGGTGTCGCCAAATTTTCCGTCCTCCCGCCACTCATGCCAATGGCCAGCGCCGATATTTTCCCGGGAGGCGCTGACCACCTGCCACTGCATGCCATCGTGGCCGATATCCTCGGCATAGTCGCCGTGCATAAAGATTTGGTCGCCCTCCTGGGTGGCGATACCGTTCCAGTCCGGAAAGGTATCGGATACCCAGTAGTACATCTGCTGGGTGCCAACAATGCCCAGGTTGTAAAAACATAAGCCTTGCGTCGCCAATTGTGAGTGGCTGGGGGAGCTGTCGAGATAGGCAGTAACCAGCCAGCGATTACCACTGCTGGTGAGGTCGGGGGTGTGGGGTGGCGCAGCTTGTGTGCCGGCGGCGAAGGCGAGTGTTGCGCTGGATAAGAGTAGTGCGATATTTCTGTTCATGAGCTTGCTCCTTAAGTTTTTGTCCGGCCGATCTACTGATCGGTAAACCCAGGTTAAGCATGAACGGCCTGGCTAAAATAGCGCTAATCCGGTCGAGTCCATTTCAGACAAATTGTATAAATTTATTTTGTTAATTGGTTAGCAGTCCCTGTGTGAAGACGAAATTATTGAAAAGTGGAATTTTTATTGCGAAAAATGGATAGATAAAATATCGGTGCAAAATCTGATATTTATTATTTGTATTTAGTCTTAGTGAACCGGCGTTGAAATAATTAGTACCAGTTTGGACAGTTTTCTGATCTGCATTCTCATTCCGAAGGCACCGTGCATAACCAGCCGGGTGGCAGCGGTGGGTGGGATGCTTATCGCTCGAGCTGCACTTCTTATGATTGGCTGTTGGATTCTATTAAGCGCTACCCTTGGTGCTAAGCCTCTGTATTGCACGCCGTTAAATACTAAAAATACGTTACTGCCACTGCCCGGTTAAAGTGATCGACGCTCAATTGTAGCCGATACCCGTTCATTTCCTGTTGTGTTCGTTTTCTCTCTTCTGTGGCAACTTTTATGGCAAAGCTTTTCAGACGGTAATTGCGTGGTAGTTATCAACAGACGTTATCAACAGACGTTATTGTCTGGTGGTTAGCAGTAAGGGTTATCCAGACGAATATCACTTGCCTCTTGAATTCGTCGGCCGGGGCACCTACATTCCTGTAAGAAATCAATCCGCTGCCGGCTGTTGTGGCCTTTAAGGCAGTGGTTAACCAGTTTGGCGTGTATGGTGTTAGTAGAATCCCACTATGGAACAGACCACCGAAAAGTGTATTGTGCTACCCAATGTGACGGTAGAGCTGGCGACGATCAATTGGGAGGGGGTGGAGGATACCCCCGGTTATGAAGGCTATGTACTGTCGCAACGTCTGTCGGATAACCATGCACCACTGCGGATTGGTAATGTCACTATTCCCGAGGTGATGCCGAGGGTTCGCAGTGTAGGTCTGCTACCCCCTGGCCACCCGCTGCGGCTCTTTCCTGTCGAAAGCCCATTAAAAGTAATCTACTGTTTCTTTGATATCGATTTTTTTGAGTCCACCACCGGTGTCTCGCACGAGATTTGGGAGGCTCACACCGCCGCTCTGGTGCTGATGCGCAATCAGCGTCTGGAAGTGCTGATGCAGGAGATCCATTCGGAGCTGGAGCAGCCGGGCTTCGGTTCTGAATTATTAATTGAATCGGTGACTAATATCATGCTGGTGGAGCTGGCCCGCTATATTCGCGAGCTGCAGTTCAAGGATGAAAAAAAGCGCGATGGTATGGCGCTGGCACCCTGGCAACTGCGCCGCATTCAGGAGCGCATTCAGGCCTCGGCTGAACTGGGTTACCCGGGCCTGGCGGAGTTGGCTGAGCTGTGCAACATCAGCCAGGGCCACCTGGCCCGCTCGTTTAAAGCCTCCACCGGTTGGCAGATTCACAAATACATCGCCGAAGAACGGTTGAATGATGCCAAGCGTCTGCTGGCACAAGCGCCGTTAAGCTGTGAGGAGATTGCCGTGCAGCTGGGCTTTAAAAGTGCCGCCTATTTTTCCACCGCCTTCCGCCGGATGACCGGCAAATCCCCCACCGAATTTCGTCGCAGTTTGGAGACGGGCGGCGCAGGTGACAGTGCCGGTTAACCTGCGCGGCTCTATTTTCGCTACCCCTTTTCTGTGCTTATTGAAACGGCTCTTCACCCTCTAATTTAGTGCGGTGCATTAAGCGGCCGCTGCTCGGGTCGTAGGGAGTGGCCCGGTGCATGGTGCCGGTGTTGTCCCACATCACCATATCACCCGCCTGCCACTGGTGGCTGTAAAAGAAGGGCTCACTGGTGGCCCATTCGCGCAAGCCATGCAATATCTTCGCGCTCTCTTCGGCATCGACATCCAACACCGCCTGGGCGCTATTGCCGAGTACCAGTGATTTGCGACCGGAACGGTGGCGCCACACCAGCGGTAACTCCTTACTGCCCAGTGCCATCCACTCCTCCAGTTTGGCCAGGGTTGGCTCTGGATTGTGATAGAGCTGGGAGCCCCAAAACGCGTGTTTGACCCGCAAGCCATCAATGGCCCATTGCCGATCAGCAGAGAGGGCCTCATAGGCGGCGTAGGTGTTGCAAAACTCTGTATTGCCACCAGTGGCTGGCAGTACCTTGGCGCTGAGGATGGAGGCGAGTATGGGCGTTTCCGACATGGTGCCATCAATGTGCCAGTAAAAGGCCCCTTTTAAATAGTCGGCGCGGGCGTTCTCGTTCGTATCCAGGGTTACCTTATAGATCTCATCGCCAAAGATCTCCCGGGAAAAGTTACCCAGGGTTTTGGTGAAGTCGATCTGCTCCTGGTCGGTGAGGTGTACGCCGGGAAATACCAGCACGCCGCGCGCCTCCAGCAAGCCACGCAGGGCCGAGGTATATTCGCCAGTCAGCAGCGCCGATTTATCGGCATGGATAATACTGCCGATGTTGGGTTTTATATCGGCAACCTGAAAGTCCGATTCACCTTCGCCCGCCATGTCGACCTCCGTGGATTGCTCTTCCATGATGCTTAGATAACCCCTTCGTAATTGCTCAACATGCCTGGGTCGGGGAGCTCCATTTGCAGATAGACATCCACGTGCTGCACTTTGCCATTAGCGTTAAATTCATAGACGGAGAAGGAGTTGACGCTGCTGCTGAAGCCGCCCATAACACTGCGCTCTTCCAGCTCCAAAAAGACTGTGTTGCCCACTTCGGTGATGCGTTTGAAAGAGCACTCCCACTCTGAGCCCATGGCCCAGCCCGTTAAAAAGGCGACGTAACCGCTCCAGTCCATCTCCTCTTTAAAGTTGCCAATGCGTTGGAAATCTTTGGTTTCAATAAGCTCAGCCAGTGGTGCCCAGCTCTCTTCAGAAAAGCCTGGTTGTTTGGCCTGGTCGACCAGGGCTTTCATCAACTGGCAGTAGACCAGTACCTGATGGGACTTCCCGGAATATTGGTTGAT
The DNA here is from genome assembly GCF_033283405.1 of Halioxenophilus sp. WMMB6. Lineage (NCBI taxonomy): Bacteria > Pseudomonadati > Pseudomonadota > Gammaproteobacteria > Alteromonadales > Alteromonadaceae > Halioxenophilus > Halioxenophilus sp. WMMB6. The sequence continues at coordinate 630,688 of NZ_JAWMQR010000003.1, read as the reverse complement.
AACATCGTCGACGTTTTGCAAGGGTAAAGGCATGATTGATACTCCAGCCGCTTGGTTGCGGGCTTTTTATGATAGATACGGTCGTTATTCGGCAATTGATAATTTATTGGGTTAGCTGTTCGTTTGGCCCGCCATAAACTGGTCGACCACGGAGTGGAAGTGGGCAACACACACCTCCTCCTGGGCCAGGGTCAGTTTTTTCAGCAGTGAGTTGCGCAAGCCTTTTTGTTGGCGCGGCATCTGCTCGTAATCCTGTTGCAGGGCGAGGAAGTAGGGGTAGCTGCCTGGCTCTTCCACCTCCACCAACTCCGCGCGGAAGGCTTCGGCACCGGGCGGCAACCACATGTAACTGGTGACATGCCAAATGCAACGGTTGGGGTCCCCATCGGGGTGTGGTGTTGGCAGAATAATGTGGCACTCGCCGGCGCGCACGGTCATGAAAAAGTTGGGGAAGAGCAGATAGCCGTGGTTGTCGCTCATCTGGTCGTCGGTTAAACCGCTCACATCCAAACCACTGGCGGTGAGGGTTGCCCGGGTGGCTTGCTGTAACAGCGAGCGACCCGAGACCCCTTCGGGAAATTGATGGCTGCCATCGGCTTGCTGGTAGGGGGTGATCAACTGTTCAAACGCGGGCAGAATTGCCGCTACACCGGGGAAGGTGCCGGGCAGGGCGCGAATAGCCGCGATCTCCTGGTCGGCGCCAAAGCTGGTGTCGTTCGCGTGTTTAACATCAAAAGGGGCGACCGCCAGGTTGTGGTATTTGGGGAAATTGTAACGGGTGCGGAATGGGTCGATGACAATTACCTGCAGCAGCTCCGGGTGCACGCCATCAATGTGGTAACCCTCCTGAAAAGCATCGACCACCACCTTCCAGTTGCACTCCAGTGATTCGCGCACATCCATCACCGGTGAAAGCTTGTCGAGGTTATAAGGCTTTAGAAAGCTGACCACATCTTCGCCCAGGTAGTCGGCCAGGGGTTCGGCATTGGGGTCGGGGTTTAAAAAGATAAAGCCGCCCATGCTGTCGACCGAAATCTGCACCAGACCGTGTTCGCTTTTATCGATAGGACCAACCAAATCCGGGCGGCCAACACCAACCAAATTTCCTTCCAGATTAAAAGACCACAAATGGTAAGGGCAGGTGAAGCGGGCGTTGTTGCCCTTTTTTTCGGTGCACAAAACATTGCCACGGTGGGTACAGGCATTCACAAAACCGCGTATCTTGCCGTCGCTGCCGCGCGCCAACAGGAAGGATTGATCGTAAATACGATACTCTTTCCAGTCGCCGGCGTTGGGGATCTCATCCTCCCGGCCGGCGGCTTGCCAGGTTTTCATCCAGATCATCTCCCGCTCGCGCTCGGCGTACTCTTTGGAGGTGTAGCGATCGGTGGAAACGGATAAGTTGCTGCGGTTAAAACCGGTTTCCTGCATGCCCACGCTTTTTTCACGGCGCAGGTTGTCAATGTAATTTTCGTTACTGGCTGATTGCATGAGGTGGTTCCTCGTTATTGTTCTGTAATTATTTATTAGCGGTTTTGTTTAAATTTATTTTTTGGCTGGCTATTTTTAAGCTGAATTTTACTTTATGGTCGCTGGTGGCTGCCGTAAACCAGGCTTTGGCTATTGGCGGCTTTAAATATCAATAAATCGAAAGTCGGTACTAAAAGTTAAAGTAGCCATTTTCCGTTTCTGGCGAAGGGACGATGGTAAGATTTAACGGTAAAAAAAGAGGCTTCGCCGGCACAACTGCTGATGCCGGGGAAGCCAGTCGCCTATCACCATTGAACAAATCTAAAAGTCATACTTAACCCGGGCGCCAACCATTCTGGGCTCGCCGGTTACCCGGAAATCCATCCCCAGAGAGGGCGTATCATAGAAGCCGGTAACATTCACCGGGTACTCCTGGTCGGTCAGGTTGGTACCAAATAACAACAGGTTAAAGTTGGAGCCGGCAATGTTGTTCCAGCTGATATTGGCATTCACCAAACGCCGGGCCGGCAGCAGGCCATAGGTGCCTTCTGTGGCCAGTTGTTCATCCACGTAGCTGTAGTTCAGACCGATGCTGGCAAAGCCCAGGCTACTGGGTAGCGGCAGCTGCCAATTGAGTGTGCTCGACAGTGTGTGCCGTGGCGAAAAGGTGAGGTGACTACCTTCGGCGGAGGTGGCAATAATGGTGTCGAAGGGGCTGTCGGCGGAGATGGCCGGCAGATCGAGACTATCCAACTTGGCATCGAGGTAACTGTAGGAGATATTCAGCGCAAGTGGTTCCAGCAGTTTAAAGCTCGATTCCAGTTCAAGCCCCTGAATAATTGATGAACCTGCATTGACAATACCGGTGGTAATGGAAGCGGTGTTGGTGGAGCTGGAGAAGCCCACCTGTATCTGTTGATCGGTAAGTTCGTTGTAGAACAGCGCCAGGTTGATGAAGCCGGGCACCGGGCCTGCAAAACTCCATTTGCTACCCAACTCGTAGGCGTCGACTTTTTCCGGGTCGTAACTCTGTACCCCTTCGGCACCAAACGGGCTGATGGAGCCCTGGCGGTAGCCCCGCGAGTATTTGCCGTAGAGCATTAAATCCTGAGTCGGCAGATAATCCAAACCAATTAACCAAGTGGGTGCGTCGCTGTCGCTCTCCAGGTGTTGGTAGCAGTCGGGGGTTTGTGCGGTGGAGATAACACAGGTTTGATTGGTGGCCGGGCCAAAGGTATTGTTAGGAAAACCGGTGTAGGTGATCTGCGCGTTGGTGCCTTCGGTTTTATCTTTGGTGTAGCGCAAGCCCAAGGTCGCACGCAGTCGGTCATTGATTTGATAAGTGCCTTCGCCGTAGGCGGCCACGTTGGTGTATTCGATACGGGCGAGACTGGCTTGGGCAAAGCCCTGGCCAAACAGATCCAAACAGGCAAAATCTGAAGCTTCTGCGCCCAATTGATTGCAGGTCATAAAGGTGTTGGACAGGAGCGCGGACCAGCCATCCGGGCGGCTGTTCTCATAGTAGAGACCGGCCTGCCAGGTGAGTTGGGAGTCCATCGCTTCTCCCGAAAATTGCAGCTCCTCAACCATCGTGGTTTGGCTGTTACTGGGCAGGCCGGGTACCAGGTTGGACGGGAAGAAACTGATTATTAAATTAGCGAATTCAAAGTCGGTACCGAAGTTGGAGTTTTGTGTGGCCTGTTCCAAGTCGGCGTAGGAGAGAATATTTTTTACGGTGAAGTTATCGCTGGCACTCCAGGTGGTGGTGTTAATCACCTGCCACTGTTTTAGACGGGAAAATGGGTTCTCGGTCTCATTGGCAACCGCGTAGTAGTCGTTGCCCTGGCTATTGAGCGTGGGTTGGCAGAAGAACGACAGTGCGGAGTTGGGGTTGCAAACAAACAACCCCTGCAGGGTGCTGTTGTTTTTGGAGTTGCTGTACTGGGCGATGGTGTAGTTTTCCAGGTTGTCGGAAAGATCCATCACCAGGCTGGCACGGGCTGCGGTGTAATTAATATCGGACAGGTGGTCGGGGCCGATATCGGTGACGTTATTGATATAACCCTCCCGCTCCATATCGTCGACACCGAGGCGCGCGCGAATATTATCGCTGATCGGTACATTCACTACCGCCTGCACTCGGCGCAGATCGTAATTGCCGCCAGAGACATCGGCATAGCCCTCAAATTCATCGGTCGGTTTAACCGGTACTATTTGAATGGCTCCACCGGTGGTGTTGCGGCCAAACAGGGTGCCCTGTGGCCCTTTTAAAACCTGGACGTTTTGCAGGTCAAAAAAGGCACCGGGGCCGGCGCCATCGCCGGCGGTAATCACGGCGCCGCCGCGGGGGGCGACGACATCGGCAAAGTAGACACCCACCGAGGCGGTGGTACGAAATTCCTGATTAAAACCGCGAATGGCAAACGAAGCCTGGTCGCTACCAAAACGGGTATTAACGTTCAGTGATGGGGTGTATTTCACCAGGTCGGCAGCGCTGATTACGTTGCGTTGATCGAGGGTATCCTGATTAAAAACCGTGACCGAAATAGGAACATCCTGAATGTCCTCCTCTTTACGGCGGGCGGTGACAATAATCTCTTCCAGGTTGATTGCGGATTGTGCTTCTGCTGAAGCCATCCAGCCGGCGCTAAGGGTTGTGGTTGGCAAATACAGGGCGCAGTGCATCAGCGCATTAATTACTTTCTTATTGTGACGTCTCATCATTAGCCTCTTTTATTATTATATTTGCCCGCTGCTGCAGGTTAGCGGTATTGCATAAGACTCTTATGCTCCGGCAAAACACCGTAACCAGCGAGGCGAATCGAAACCGTAAGTCTTGGGCTCTGTTAAGTAAAGCAAGGCCCTGGGCTTTGCCCAAACTAGTGCGGGGAAATCGAAGGTAGATCAGGAAAACGAAAGTAGGCTTGGAGCCATGCCTTGGGAGCAGATTTACACTAAGGTCTACTCGGTAGGCACTGTTAATACGCTTCGGTGCTGGGGGAGGCCTATGGCTCTCGGCATCATGGTTTTTCCACTTGTCATCTGGTGAAGCCGGTACTTACGAAAAATTTACTATTTATGCCGAGTAAAAAGGTGCAGGATTAAGCGGCCAAGTACTGCAAAATAAGAGGCAGCTGAGAAAGCAGCAGTCACTCAAAAGGAAGCCATAAAAGCAGATCAACAGGCTGGCCTGGCAAGCATGGTGTTGGACTGTTTAGCTTTGGCCGGATAAAAAAAGGGCCACCGATGTGGCCCGAATTGAGGGATTAATCAGCAAATTAAGTTTGCGCCAGCGTGTGCGGGGTATTGGCTGTGGGCGGGTCCTGTTGCTGTACCAGATAGACCGCTCTTTGCAACGCCTCCAGCAGTTTGCTATAGCTTGGAATCACCTTGAAATTGGCGTTGATGTTGTTGAGCACGCGGCCAACCTCTTCATTAATGCCACACACGATAAGTTCTCTACCCGCAGCGTTGGCATCTTTGGTTACCGTCTCCACCGCCATCGCCGCTGACACGTCCATGACCGGCACCCGGCTGAAATCGAGAATCAGCACCCGAGAGCCAGGCTTCACTTTTTCCCGCACATGGTGGCCTACATCGGCGGCGGCACCAAAGCTGAGTGGTCCGCCAAAGCTGAAAATGCTGATCTTGCCGCTGCCCTGGCGTAGCAATTCATCTTCTTCCGGGTCTGCCAAGGATTCCGGTAGTTTTTTCAGCTCCTCGATTTGCAGTTGCGCCACCTGGCGAACATAGGCCAGTGCCGCAAGCACCACGCCCACACCCACGGCGGTGATCAGGTCGACAAAGACGGTCAAAGCCAGCACCAGCAACATGAGGGCAAAATCCCAACGGGGGCCGGTGTGGGCGCGTTTGAGGTAGCTCCAGTCGATAATGTCGAGCCCCACTTTCACCAAAATACCGGCCAAAACCGCGTGGGGGATATTTTCCGCCAGGGGGCCGAGTCCCAAAACCACCGCCAGCAGTACCAGCGAATGGGTCATGCCCGAGAGACGGTTTTTACCGCCGCTGCGAATATTGACCACTGTGCGCATGGTGGCGCCAGCGCCGGCGATGCCGCCGATAAATCCGGCGATGGTGTTGCCAATACCCTGGCCGATCAGCTCCTGATTACTGTTGTGGCGGGTGCGAGTCATGTTGTCGGCCACCAGCGACGTTAACAGGCTGTCGATGGCGCCAAGTACCGCCAGGATAAACGCGGCCTCCAGTACCAGCAGCAGATGGCTCTGCTCATAAACCGGCAGATGCAGGCTGGGCAGGCCGGTGGGGATCTCTCCCAACACCGGCACCGGCACCAGAAACAGACTGGCCAAGGTGCCGATAATCAACGCCGCCAGGGGGCCTGGAATAAATCTGGCCAATAGCGGCGGCCACTGATAGGCAATCAGCAGGGTGACCGCGCCCAGGGCCAGGCTGGCGAAGTTGATATCGGCCAGGGCGGTGGGCAGGTAGCCGAGGGCGCCCAAGGTGCCTCCAGGCGGTTCGTGGCCGAGCAGGCGGCCCAGCTGCAAAATAATAATGATGGCGCCGATACCGGTCATAAAACCCGAGATCACCGGGTAGGGGACCAGGCGAATGTACTGGCCCACGCCCAGCAGGCCAAACACAATTTGGATAAGCCCAGCCGCGATCACGGCGGTGAAAATCAGCGTGGCGTCGCCCGATAAGCTGGCAAAGAGCCCCGCCAAGACCACCACCATCGGCCCGGTGGGGCCGGAAATCTGCGATGGGGTGCCACCGAACAGGGCGGCAAAAAAGCCGACCGCGATGGCGCCATAGAGGCCGGCCATGGGGCCGAGGCCCGAGGCGACGCCCAAGGCTAACGCCAGTGGCAGGGCGACGATACCGGCGGTAAGACCACCGGTGATATCGCCGCGCAGGTTGGAGAGATTCAGTTTCAAATTCATGCAAGGCTCCTAGGACTGGCCAGCAATGGCAGTGAGCTCGGCATAGGCCTGCTGCAGTGGGGTGAAGCCACCCTGCAGCTCGTCGTAGCAGAGGATTTCGCCGCTTTCGATGTGATAAACCCAGGCGTGCAGGTTGAGCTGGCCGGTGGCCAGTTTGGCGGCGACAGTCGGGTGGGTGCGCAGGTGTTGCAGCTGCAACAGCACATTCTCCTGGGTAACTTCGGCCAGATGTTCGTGACCAATCTCGCCGTGGCGCTCTTTAACGACCGCCGTCGCCGCCCGGCAGTGTCCCAGCCACTCTTTGACGTGGGGCATGTTGGTGAGCGCTTCCGGCTGCATGGCTCCCTTCATGGCACCGCAGTCGGTGTGGCCGCAGACGACGATATCGGTTACACCCAGGGCCGCCACCGCATATTCGATGGAGGCGGTCGTACCGCCGGTTTGATGGCTGTGGGGTGGCACCACATTGCCGGCATTGCGACAGATAAACAGTTCACCGGGTTCAGTCTGAGTCAGCAGGTTGGGGTCAATGCGTGAGTCGGCACAGGTGATGAATAGAACCTCGGGGTTTTGACCGTTGGCCAGCTTCTTAAAAGTGTTTTGTTTGCGGGGGAAAACCTCGCTTTGAAATTTGGCGACACCGTTGATCACGTGCAGCATGGGTAGGCCTCCTTAGAGCCAAATACAAAATCCAGTGACTATTTAGCGAACGCATCCAGTGTTATCTGATAGATATATAGGAATAAATATTATCTCGTGATAACTTTATTCTATCAGTGACTTAGTAGAGAAAGAGCATGGCCAGCAAAGATCGCCTGCCGGTGTTGAACCAGATTAACTATTTTGTCGAAGTGGCCCGGCAGCAGAGCTATCGCTCGGCGGCTCAGCAGTTGGGGGTAAGTCAGCCTACCCTAACCAGCCAAATCGCCGCTTTGGAGAAAACCCTGGGGGTGACTCTGTTCGAGCGCTCTCGCAGCGGAACCCAACTCTCCCCCCAGGGGCGCATGCTGCTGGAGCCGGCCCAGGAGGTGCTGCAGGCGAGCCTGCGCTTTAGTGATCTGGCGCGGACCATGGCGGATGACAGCCAAACCACCTATCGCCTGGGGGTACCCTCCACGCTTGGGCCCTACCTGTTGCCGTATGTTTTGCCAGAGCTGCACGCCCGTTTTGCCAAACTGAAATTCTATGTGCGTGATGCGCCGCCTTTGCAGCTGGAGCAGGGATTGTTGGCCGGTGAGTTTGATCTGGTGATTTCGCCAATGTACTCGGAATCGTCACAGATCATTGCCGCCGAGCTGTTCGTGGAACCGCTAAAATTTGTAATTCCGAGCGATCACCGCCTGGCCGGGCAGCAGTTTATTGAGCCGGCGGATATCAAAGATGAGAGTGTTTTGACTCTGGAAAACAGCCACCACTTCCACTACCAGATTCTGGATATCTGCAACAAGCTGGGAGCGAAAGTACTGCGCGACTACGAAGGCACCAGCCTGGATACCCTGCGGCAGATGGTGGTGATGGGCATGGGTGTGGCGTTTCTGCCGGGGCTCTATATTCACTCAGAGTTACATCGCCCGGAAGCGCTGCATGTTTGTGAGTTATCGAATATGCCCATTGTGCGCCGGCACAGTTTGGTGTGGCGTAACACCGCCCCTGGAAGAGTATTTTTTCGGGAGCTGGCCGGCCACTTTCGGGAGATTATCGGTCAGCAGCTGGCCAGTGCCGTGAAGGTGTTGGGGTAGTCAATATAGTGGGTATTGGTAGATATCTGCGTATGAAATACATCGCAATTTTTAGCGGGCTCCCTTGCCTGGCTAACCCACTAAATATTGGTTTTCGCTGCGTTGCTCAGTGAGCGTAGAAAATCAGTTATTTAATTTCGAGCACTACCCGCACACTACTGTCCACTTCACTACTGTCGATGTAACCAATAAGTGCCGGGTTTTGCGCGACCAACCTTTTTAACTCACTACCTGAGGCAATGGCTTTGGGTGGAGTACCTTTGCCGGTAAACAGTAGCTGCGCCCAATAAGATTTAATCTGTTGGTTACTTTTTTTCAATACCTGGTTGATAAACTTCTCCCACAGTACATCTCCCTCGGCGAGCTCAACCGGAATCACCTCGGACCCATCCGGAAATGTTTTTACTTTGCCAAGATAAATTCGCGAAACATCTTCTTCACTGATGGTGCTGCTGTTGCTTGGGTGAACAATAACGGCGATATCACTCCAGGCTACGGAGGTGGCCAGCAGGCACAAAACAGCAGCGCAAATGGAAAGCAATGAATGTGGTTGTATTGGTTTCATTTTCTTAGTGTCCCTTCTTTGAACAATGCACCGACAGGTGGTGACGACAGACCATTGGCTAGCCATCACACTTACCAACTGAAAATAGCCCACTGTGTTCAGGGGCGTTGTCATACTCGATAGCAACAGTCAGGCCATTGTGTAGCCAGTTGGTAGTGGTAAAGCTGTAGGCCCGGGTGAGCTTGCGGGCAAGGTTTTCGCCTCCGTCGCCAGGTAACCGGGATGCTGCCGGGCCCACAGAGGTACACCTTGTTGCTTGCAATCTGCTTAATGCTCGGTGGGAAGTTATTGCCACTCGGGTGCCTTTCTATTCCTGGGTTAATACTGTGGTGTACTTGGTTAACTTTATGCCGCAGCTAAGCTGCGTGTGTGACAATCAATCTCTATCTCATGAACCATTGAAAGCTCTGTAGGGCGCAACTTTTCCACAGAAAACAGTGTCAATCTTTGTAAAACAAAATCCGAATCACAAAATTATTATAGAAAGGGATTGGGCAAATACTAAAAAATGTCGGGGTTTTCTCAAAATATCGATATTGGATATATGAATTGGGAATAACGACAACCGGTTTTGCTGGTGGCGCCAATTATATTATTCACTTTGGTTGGAAATTACCTAATTATTAGATTGCTTTATCTGCCCAATGAGGTGATTTTGTTGCGAATAGACTGGATTAATGCACCGGAAAATAGCGGTCATTATCAGCGGTGGCGCGTTGCTGGTTTAGGGGTTTTAGCCGACGCTATTGGCCAGTTGTGAACGAGCTTTCTCCTCGACTTTTTTCCGAAATTACCCCTTTGAGTTAGAACTCCATAACTGGCGAGTGGGTCTGTTGTTTGTGGCTTGTGCTTGCTGTTGATAATTTGTTTGGTTAGACTCGCCGCCTTCAAAGCGACTTGTCGGGGTGCTTTCCCATTTTTAATTGAACACTATTTTTTATTGTGTTCAATTAAGCGGAAGGCTGAGATGATTGTTCGAACCCGTTGCACCTGAACAGGTTAATGCCTGCGTAGGGAACAAGTGTCACAGTGCGTTGTGGCGCCTAAGTGAAGTACAACTTTTGGTTAGCAGAAGCGTGTTGCGCTCGTGGTTTTGGCTGCGGGAATCTCAGCCGTGCCTTTGCGGACCTTGGTTTGTCTATTTGCTATGGGCCCTTGGCGCGTCGGCAGGTTGCATGTGTTTATTCGATTGGAGAAACTCATGCCCAACACCGCCGACACCAGTAACTCCCAGGTTCTACAGCTCAGTAATACCAGTGCGCTTGATAGCCTGTCGAGCAATCCTTTTCCCAATTCCCGTAAATGTTATGTGCCCGCTAGTCGCCCCGATATTCGCGTCGCCATGCGTGAAGTTGAGTTGGCGGAGAGCCCCGGGCCCAATGGCTCTTTACCGGCGAACGCGCCGGTTAAAATCTACGATACCTCCGGCCCTTACAGCGACCCGAACCAGACTATCGACGTGCGCAAGGGGTTGCCAGCCCTGCGACAAGCGTGGATCAATGAACGCGCGGATACCGAAATACTGGCCGAGTTTAGCTCGGAGTATGCCCACCTGCGCGAACAAAATATGGCCTTGGAAAAATTGCGTTTTGCCTTGCAGCGCAAGCCGCGCCGAGCGAAGGCGGGCAACAATGTCACTCAGTTGCACTACGCCCGGCAGGGCATTATCACCCCGGAGATGGAGTACATCGCCCTACGCGAAAACTTAGGGTTGTCGCAGGCGGCCATGCACGCGGCGATGCAGGCACAACACCCCGGCCAAAGTTTTGGGGCCAATACACCGGACTACATTACCCCGGAATTTGTGCGCAGCGAGGTGGCCGCAGGGCGGGCGGTTATCCCGGCCAATGTTAACCACCCGGAATCGGAGCCGATGATTATCGGCAGAAATTTTCTGGTAAAAATTAATGCCAATATCGGCAACAGTGCGGTGACCTCCTCCATTGAGGAGGAGGTGGAAAAACTGGTCTGGTCCACCCGCTGGGGTGGCGATACGGTGATGGACCTCTCCACCGGCAACAATATTCACGAAACCCGGGAGTGGATTGTGCGCAACTCGCCGGTGCCGATTGGTACTGTGCCGATCTATCAGGCATTGGAGAAGGTGAATGGCGTTGCCGAGGATCTAACCTGGGAAATTTTTCGCGATACTTTAATTGAGCAGGCGGAGCAGGGCGTTGACTATTTTACGCTGCACGCCGGATTGCTGTTGCGCTATATCCCCCTCACGGCCAAGCGGCTAACGGGAATCGTTTCGCGCGGTGGTTCGATTATGGCGAAGTGGTGCTTGGCTCACCATCAGGAAAATTTTATCTACAGCCATTTCGAAGAGATCTGCGCAATTATGAAAGCCTACGACGTCACCTTCTCCCTGGGGGATGGGTTGCGACCGGGCTCCATTGCCGATGCCAACGACGAAGCACAGTTTGCCGAGTTGCGTACCTTGGGTGAGTTGACCAAGGTGGCCTGGCAACACGATGTGCAGGTGTTTATTGAAGGCCCGGGCCATGTGCCTATGCACATGGTTAAGGCCAATATGGATGAGCAGTTAAAACATTGCCATGAGGCGCCTTTCTATACCCTTGGACCATTGGTGACCGATATCTCCCCAGGCTATGACCATTTTGCCTCGGGTATTGGTGCCGCCATGATTGGCTGGTATGGCTGCGCTATGCTCTGCTATGTCACACCGAAGGAGCACCTGGGGCTGCCCGATAAAAACGACGTGAAAGAGGGCATTATCACCTACAAAATCGCCGCCCACGCCGCCGACCTGGCCAAAGGTCACCCGGCTGCCCAATTGCGCGATAATGCGCTCTCCAAGGCCCGTTTTGAATTCCGTTGGGAAGATCAATTTAATTTGAGTCTCGATCCCGAGCGCGCCCGGGAATTTCACGATCAAACTCTGCCCAAAGCTTCGGCCAAGGTGGCCCACTTCTGTTCCATGTGCGGCCCGAAATTCTGCTCGATGAAAATTTCCCAGGAGTTGCGCGACGCCTCGGCCAGTTTGGCAACTGCGTTACCCGGCGAGCGGGAAGCGGGTATGCAGGCGATGTCGGAGAAGTTTAAAGCCGACGGCAGTGAACTTTATCACCCGGTGTAGACGCGATGGCAAATTCACGCACAACCATTGCCATTGTTGGGGCCGGCTTAATGGGGCGGGTAGCTGCCTGGCGATTGTTGACAGCGGGTTACTCGGTCACCCTGTTTGATCGCGATGCCATCGCCGGTGGTACCGCTGCCGCCTACACCGCCGCCGGCATGTTGGCGCCGCTCTCAGAATTGGAGAGCGCCGAGAGCTTGGTTTACCACCTGGGCCTGCGCAGTTTGCAGCTGTGGCCTGAGTGGCTGCACAGCTTAAATGCCGGGGCATTGATGGGCAATGGTGGCACGCTGGTGGTCGCCCATGCGCAGGACCGATCCAGCTTTTTGCAATTCCAATCCAATTTAGCGCACAAACTGGCGAGCTCCGATCTGTTGCAGATGTTAGAGCAGCCAGCCTTGGCGGCGCTGGAGCCCGACCTTGCACAACATTTTTCGTCAGCGCTCTGGTTGAAAAATGAGTGTTGGCTAAATACCCATGCGCTGCTCGCGCGCTTGGCCCAGGCGATTCAATCGGCAAAAGCCGTCTGGCACAGCCAGTGCGAGGTGGAGAGCGTGGCGCCCGGACGGGTGACGGTCAATGGCGAGAGCTCAGCATTTGATTGGGTGGTGGATTGTCGCGGCCTGGGTGCCAAAGCCGACTGCGTCAATTTGCGCGGCGTGCGTGGTGAGTTGCTGGAAGTGTACGCGCCGGAGGTGAACTACACGCACATGCTGCGCTTGATGCACCCGCGCTACCGGCTCTATTTGGTACCGAGGCCCAATCACCACTACCTGTTGGGGGCGACGCAGATTGAGAGCGAAGACTACTCGCCTATTTCGGTGCGTTCCGCCATGGAGCTTTTATCTGCGTTGTACACCCTGCACCCAGGTTTTGCCGAAGCGCGGGTTGTTGGCAGCCGCTCTAATTGCCGTCCGGCCTTTAACAATAATCTGCCCGCTATCCACAGCCAACCCGGCCTATTGCGCGTGAATGGTCTCTATCGCCACGGTTATTTAATGGCGCCAGCTTTGGCCGAAGCCGTGCAGTGGCGGCTTGACGGCGAGACAGCGGCGAGCCCCTTTCCCGAACTTTTTCACACAGATTTACCAAGGTGACTTTGTGATTACAATTTTTATTAATGGCGAACGCCAAACGTTGGCCCAGCCCGAGAATTTACAGCAGCTGTTGGCGGGCCTAGCCGGTCTACCCGAAAAATTTGCCCTGGCCGTGAACGGAGCTTTTATTCCTGCGCCCGATTACAGCACTACCGCAGTCGCCAGTGGCGATGAGATTGAACTGCTTGTGCCGATGCAAGGAGGTTAGGGTATGTGGTCTTTAGCTGAACAAAAAATCAATAGCCGGCTGTTAATTGGCTCGGCACTCTACCCGTCGCCGGAAATTATGAGCGGTGCCATTCGGGCATCGGGGGCGCAAGTGGTTACAGTTTCGCTGCGCCGGCAGTTGCCCAACCATCAGGGTGAAAACAGATTCTGGCAAACCATTCAGGCTTTAGGTGTACATCTACTGCCCAACACCGCCGGCTGCTATTCGGTAAAAGAGGCAGTCACCACTGCGCAGATGGCCCGTGAACTGTTCAACACCCACTGGATTAAATTAGAGGTGATCGGCGACGACTACACCTTGCAGCCGGACCCCTTTGCACTGTTGGAGGCGAGCAAAGAGCTGATCAGCCAGGGATTTGAAGTCTTTCCCTACTGCACCGATGACCTGGTGTTGTGTGAAAAACTGGTCGCCGCCGGTTGCCGGATTATTATGCCCTGGGGCGCACCCATTGGCAGTGGCCGTGGCTTGATCAACCCCTATGCGCTAAAAAATTTACGGCAGCGTTTGCCGGAGATTACCTTAATTATCGATGCCGGCATTGGCTCACCCGCACATGCGGTGCAGGCGCTGGAGATGGGTTTTGATGGGGTGCTGCTCAATACCGCGATTGCGCAATCGCCCGAGCCGGTGGCCATGGCGCAGGCCTTTAACTTTGCTGTGCAGGCGGGGCGACTGGCCTACGATGCGGGCATTATTCCGCCAAAGGATTTAGCTCAGCCGAGCACGCCCACGTTGGGTACCCCCTTTTGGCAGCTGGGTAAAGCAGAGTGATTGCGCCACCATTAACGCACTCGTTTATTTTGGCGCGCAGGCAAAAGCCGGTGGTGTTAACCATCTCCGCCAGCGACTCTTCGGGGCTCGCGGGCAGCCAAATGGATGCCCGTTGCCTGCAGGGGTTGGGGGTCCATGCCGCCCAGGCCATGACTGCGGTCACCGCACAAAACAGTGGTGAATTTTCGGCGCTGAATGCAATTTCCGCCAGCCAATTGGAAAGCCAAATTGATGCCGCTCTGGCGCTTAAGCCGCAGTTGATAAAAGTCGGGATGCTGGCCAGTGGCGAACAGGTGGCGATGCTCGCCAAAAAACTGCCCGCATTAAAATTACCGGTGGTCTACAACCCGGTTCTGCAAACCAGCAGTGGCCGGGTGGTGGTTGATGAGTGTCTGCTGGCTCAGATTAAAAAAACACTGCTGCCTGGTTGCGATCTGATTACACCCAACCTGCCGGAAGCGGAACTGCTGTCGGGTTTAAGTGCTGATACCGGCCAGGCGAAAAATAGCGTGGCCGATGCGCTGCAATCGATGGGCGCGAAGGCGGTGGTGATTTGTGGTGGTCACAGCGCCGGGCCTTTTGCGGAAGATTTCTGCTACACCCCGGCCGCCAATTTTTCGCTGCGTAGCCCCAAGCTGGCCACGTCGCATCTGCGCGGTACCGGCTGTGCCTTTGCCAGTTTTATTGCCGGTGCATTGGCGCTCGGCTATGAGCTGCGCGATGCCCTGGTGATTGCCAAAATGGCCATGCAGGAGGGGCTGGCAGCGGGGCTGCCCATCAATGGCGAGCAGGGCCACCTGCAACCCTTGGGCTTTCCGACCAAAGCCTGGCCGCAGCTTATCGATGGGGTGATAAATCCACCGGCCAACAGTGGGCCCTTTGCTGCCTGTGTGGGTGGCGGCGAAGCGGCGTCGCTTGGCCTCTACCCAATCGTTGACCGCGCCAGTTGGCTCGAGCGGTTGCTGCCGCTCGGTGTTACCACGGTGCAGTTGCGCATTAAAGATCTGACGGGACAGTCATTGGCGGATGAAATTCACCGGGCGGTGGCACTCAGCCAGCGCTATGGCGCCCGATTATTTATCAATGACTATTGGCAGCTGGCCATTGCTGCGGGCGCCTACGGTGTGCACCTGGGGCAGGAGGACCTGCACTCGGCCGATTTGGCAGCCATCCAGCGCGCGGACTTGCGTTTGGGGCTGAGCAGCCACAGCCATTTTGAAGTTGCCCGGGCGTTAACTCTGCAGCCCTCCTATCTCGCCTGTGGCCCCACCTTTGCCACCACCACCAAAAAAATGCCCTGGCAGGTGCACGGTTTAGCGGGCTTGGCCTACTGGCTGCAAGCGCTGCCCAGCACACCACTGGTGGCCATCGCCGGTATCGATGAGCACAACATTGCCGAGGTTGCCGCCACGGGCGTCTCCGCTATCGCTGTGATTACCGCCATTACCCGGGCGGCTGATCCTGAACAAAAAACGCAGCGGCTTCTGGAATTGATTAATCAAGCGAGGAGAGCGGATGCCTGAACTGAATAACGTGTTATTTGGCCCCGATGAGCAGGCCCGCTACCTGCGTCAGTTACAGTTGCCGGGCTTTGCTGCAAAGGGCCAGGCGAGCTTGCGGGCGGCCCGGGTGCTGCTTGTGGGTGTGGGTGGGCTCGGCTGCCCGGCGGCGCAATATTTGGCAGCGGCGGGGGTGGGCCGGTTAACGCTGGTGGATGGTGATAGTGTTGCGCTCAGTAATTTAGCGCGGCAGATTCTTTTTACCGAGGCGGATATTGGCCGCAATAAAGCCGCGGTGGCGGCCAGCCGTTTAAGCCAACAAAATTCTTTGGTCACCCTTGCTGCGGTTACGCAGCACTTGGCCGAAGCGAACGCCGAGGCTCTTATTGCTGAGTGCGATATTGTGCTCGACTGCACCGATAACTTTTACACCCGCTATCTGCTCAATGATCACTGTCATCGCCTGCAGAAACCCTGGGTCTATGCCAGTGTCTTGCAATTTGCTGGACAGCTGGCACTGTTCCAGCCCAATGGGGGTTGCTTTCGTTGTCTGTTTCCGGAAGTGAGTGAGGTGGCCGACTGCAACCAGGCGGGGGTGTTGGGGGTTGTACCGGGTATTGTCGGTAATCTGCAGGCGTTAACGGCCATCAAATATCTAGCGGATTTAGACGGTGGCAAACTCAGTACACTTTTTCAATTCTCTGCGCTCGACCTGCAACTCAAACCAATAAAACTGCAGCCATCGCGCGCTTGCCCTTTGTGTGGTGGTGGGGTGAAAACAGAATGGGCATATACGCAGTCGGGAAGCGGCCGGAGCGATGTTTTTATGGCGGCCGCAGAGTCATGGCCGGGGGCACCATTGTCTGGCGACTATCAAATAGCCGCCGCACATTTTTATCAGTTTCTCGAGCGCTACCAACCGCAGTTGATTGACCTGCGCTCACCGGCAGAGCACGCCGCGGCTAATCTCGGCGGAATTAATATCCCCTTGGCGGAGGTTACTCAATGGCAGGGATGGCAGCCGGGGCGCGCCTATCTGCTCTACTGCCAGTCTGGGCGGCGCTCGCAGCTAGCCCTGCAACGCCTGCTGGCGGCGGGCTTGCCGGCCGAGGTGACTCTTAAAAACTTAGCCGGTGGTTGCGACGCGCTGGCTGGCTGGCGCTCGCAAGCCCCCGGCGCATAGCCAATCAAGCGCTGCGGTCGATGACGCCGACGGCTTGCTCATCTTGGCTCTTTTTTCTGCTCAGGCGCTGCACCAGGCTTTGGATCACCAGGAAAAAGATCGGTGTAAAGAAGAGTCCAAACAGAGTGACCCCCAACATGCCAAAGAAGACCGCAATACCCAGCGCCTGGCGAATCTCGGCGCCGGCGCCGTGGGCGATCATTAATGGCAGCACGCCAAAAATAAAGGCGAAGGAGGTCATCACAATAGGGCGCAGACGCAGGCGGCAGGCCTCCAGGGCAGCGTTGGCAATACTCTGCCCCCGGTGCAACTCTTCGCGGGCAAACTCCACGATCAAAATGGCGTTTTTGGCGGCCAGCGCCAGCAGCACAAACAGCCCCACCTGAGTAAAGATATTCACCTCGGAACCCATAATGATGATGCCGGCAATGGCGCTCAACAGGCACATGGGCACGATCAGAATAATCACCAGCGGCAGATTCAAACTCTCATACTGGGCCGCCAGCACCAGGAACACCAATAACACCGACAGCGCCATAATGGGCAGCAGGCTGCCGGAGGCGTTCACCTGCTGATAGGTGATTTCGGTCCAACTGGCGACCATGCCCGGTGGCAGTACCGCTTTCGCCGCCGCCAGCATGGTGTCGATGGCCTGGCCGGAGCTGTAACCCGCTGCCGGTTTGGCGCTGATATTGGCGCTGGGGTAACCGTTAAAGCGCTGTACGGTATTGGCGCCGTAGCTCTGTTTCA
Source organism: Halioxenophilus sp. WMMB6 (assembly GCF_033283405.1). Classification (NCBI taxonomy): domain Bacteria; kingdom Pseudomonadati; phylum Pseudomonadota; class Gammaproteobacteria; order Alteromonadales; family Alteromonadaceae; genus Halioxenophilus; species Halioxenophilus sp. WMMB6. The sequence continues at coordinate 613,357 of NZ_JAWMQR010000003.1, read as the reverse complement.
GCTCCACCAGCGAACCCACCGGCACCATCTCGCCCTGGTCGTTGCGGGTTTGCAGCACCAGAGCATCTTCCGGGTGGGCGCGAAAACGCTGGTCGGCCTGGACCATTACGCGGAAGGTACGGCCAAACTGATTGAAGTCGTTGACGTAGTAAGAGCCCAAGTAGGCTTGCAGGGTGAAGAAGAGATCTTCCAGATCGACCCCCATGCGCTTAGCCTTGGCGCGGTCGACGTCGGCCAGTATCTGCGGCGCGTTGATTTCGTAGTGGCTAAAAGCGGCTGTCACTTCCGGGTGCTTGCGCACTTCGGCCAGGTACTGCTGGGTAACGGCGTAGAGCTGGTCTGGGCCCACCGCCAGCCGATCTTCCAGCTGCAGCTTAATACCCCCCGCCGGGCCGTAGCCGCGGATGGGTGGTGCCGCCAGCGCCATCACCATGGCGCCCTCGATAGCGGCGTATTGGCGATTGAGCGCCTGGGCGATGGCCGGGCCGGAGAGTGCCTCTCCGCGCTCCTCAAACGGGAGTAAGGGGAGAAACACGATGGCGCTGTTGGAGGTGCGGGTGAAGCCATTGATGGAGAGCCCGGAGAACTGAATCGCGTGGGCTACCCCGGGTGTCGCCAGGGCAATCTCACCCACCTGCTGCACCACCGCTTCGGTGCGTTCAATGGAGGCGCCGGGCGGTAGGGTGATGACGTTGATCAGGTAACCTTTGTCCTGCTCCGGCACAAAGCCCTTAGGCGACTGTTCAAAGCTGAACTGGGCCAGAGCGACCAGGCCAACATAGACCGCCACCATTAACCCCTTTACCCGGAAAGTGCGTTTCACCACACCCAGGTAGCCGCGGCTGGCGCCATCAAAAAAGCGGTTGAAGGGGCGGAAAAACCAGCCCAGGGCGGCGTTGATCAGCTGCTGCAGGCGGTCGGGTTGATCGCGGTGGTCGTGCAGAATCAGGGCACACAGGGCTGGTGACAGGGTCAGCGAGTTGATGCCGGAGAGTACCGCGGCAAAGGCGATGGTGAGCGAGAACTGCTGGTAAAAGGCGCCGTTGAAACCGCCGACCAGGGCCGGTGGCACAAACACGGCGCAGATCACCAGAGAGATCGCCACAATGGGGCCGGCCACCTCATTCATGGCTCGACGCGCGGCGGCCTTGGGAGCCAGACCATCGCTGATACCCCGTTCAACGTTCTCCACCACAACAATGGCATCGTCCACGACAATGCCCACGGCCAATACCAGGCCAAGCAGGGTGAGGGTGTTGATTGAAAAGCCAAAGGCGAGCAGGGCGGCCATGGTACCAATAATGGAAACCGGTACCGCAATGATGGGAATCAATGCCGCACGCCAGGTCTGCAAAAAGACCAGGACGACCACCACCACCAGCAGTGTCGCCTCCAGCAGGGTTTGAATGACCGAGTGGATGGAGTTGCGCACAAACACGGTGGGGTCGTAGTTGATGGCGTAGCTTACCCCTTCCGGGAAGAACTCACTGAGTGACGCCATGGTGGCGCGCACGTTATCGGCCAGCTCCAGGGCATTGGCGCCGGGGGAGAGGAAAATTGGCAGGGCGACCGCCGGTTGGTTGTCGAGCAGACTGCTTAGCGCGTATTCACTGCCACCCATCTCCATGCGGGCGACATCGCGCAGGTAGGTGATCTGCCCGTCGCTGGTGGCTTTAACGATCACCGCTTCAAACTGCTCTACCGTCTCCAGCCGGCCGGGGGCATTGATGGCCATCTGAAACTGGCTGTTGAGCTTCATGGGCGAGGCGCCAATGGAGCCGGCGGCCACCTGGATGTTCTGCTCGCGCAGGGCGGTGACCACATCTCGGGCGGTCAGCTTTCTGGCCGCCATCTTGTGCGGGTCGAGCCAAACCCGCATGGCGTAGTCACCGGCACCGAAGATGCGTACCTCGCCGGCGCCGGGCAGGCGCAGGAGTGTGTCGCGCACCTGCAGGAGCGCGTAGTTACGCAGATAGAGGCTGTCGTAGCGACCGTCGGAGGAGAGGTTGACCACCATGGTCAGGTCCGGTGAGCTCTTTTTCGCGGTCACCCCTTGGGCGCGCACTTCCGTTGGCAGGCGCGGCAGGGCTTGGGCGATGCGGTTCTGTACCTGCATCAACGCCAGGTCGATATCCTGGCCGAGATCAAACACGGCGTTGATCGACAAGCCGCCATCCTGCTGGGCCTTGGAGTCGAGATAGATTAAACCATCAATGCCCGACAGCTCCTGCTCCAGCGGTGCCGCCACGGTGTTGGCAATCACATCCGGATTGGCGCCCGGGTAACGGGTGCTGATGGCGATGGTCGGCGGGCTCACCTCGGGGTATTCGGAGATGGGCAGTTTCATGGTGGCGATTAGGCCTGCCAGGAAGATGAACATCGAGACCGCGCCAGCAAAGATAGGCCGATCAATAAAAAAGTGTGCGAATTTCATGGTGTCGGTGCTTTTTGCGTAAAGAGCCAAACCGCCCATTGGGAGCGGTTTGGCAGAAGGTGTTGGTTGAGTGCACTGTGGTGGGGATGGCTCGCCGCCCCGCCACCGTTAAAAGCTCTGCGATACCTGTACTGGGTCCAGTGCGGCGGTGGTGGCCTCGACGGTTTGCGGTTGCACAGTAACCCCCGGACGGATTCTTGGCCCGGCGGCCACAATCAGGCGGTCACCTTCGTTCAGCCCGGAACGTATCACCCGCAACCCCTGATAAATGCCACCCAGTTGTACCGCGCGGTACTCAACCACGTTGCTGTCGTTTACCACCAGCACATACTTGCGGCTCTGGTCGGTGCCGATTACCGCTTCATTAACCAGCGCCGCCGGATAGGCATCGCTCAGCTGCATGCGAATACGGGCCGCCATGCCGGGTAGAAATTGGCCGTTGCTGTTGTCGATCAGGGCGCGGACGCGAATGGTACCGCTGCTGGCATTTAATTGGTTGTCGATGAAGTCGAGGGTGGCGCTGAAAGGAAAGGCCTCGGTTCCGGCCAGGCCGACCAGAACCTGGGGCGCTACCGGATGATCCTCTGCCCATTGGGCCAGGCCATTGACGTAGTCGATGTAACTCTGTTCGTCGGTATCGAACACCACATACATGGGGTTGCTGGAGACGATGGTGGTCAACACAGTGCTGCCGGCATTGACGTAGTTGCCAGCGGTGATATTGGCCAGCGAGACCCGGCCGGTGATGGGGGCGCGCACTTCGGTGTAGTGCAGGTTGAGGTCAGCCTCTTCGCGTGCCGCCTGGGCCGCCTGGTAGTCGGCCTCGGCCGAGCGTTTTTGGGCCAGACGACGACCGTACTCCTCTTCGGAGATGGCCTGAGCCTTGATCAATCGCTCGCCCCGGGCTGATTCCGAGTTGGCCAGTTGCAGCTGTGCTTCGGCACGGGCCAGCTCCGCGTCGGCCCGCTGTAGCGCGACTTTATAAGGTTGCTGATCAATCACAAACAGAATATCGCCGGCCTGAACCAGGCTGCCTTCGGTAAAGCTCACCTGTTGCAGATAACCATTGACCCGCGGGCGCAGTTGCACCGCTTCAACGGAGCGGAACTCACCGGTGAAGACCGACCAGTCGGCCACGGGGGCCAGGGCGACAGTTTTGACTTTGACCACTGCCGCAGGCGGCTGCGTGGCGGCCACAGCGCTCTTCTCGCCGCAGCCAACCACAGCGAGGCAGGCTGCCAGCAGGGAGGCGAGGGCGGTGGCTTTGGTGATCGGCCTAGCGCGTTGGGCAATGTTGGTAAACATTGATCGAATTTCCATTAAGTTGTGTGTTGGCTGATGCAATGACCGGTTGTATCAACGTGTTGTCCGACGGTGCCGCAGCAGTTACGCAGAGTCTGCGCACACAGAGCGAGCGTTCGTCGAGGTGCTTGTTTGGCTACCTTTCCAAGTGAAGGAACCTGGCCCAAGTACAGGAACCTGGGTGATGAAACACTGGGGCTGGGTCGGCCGTTAAGCGACTGTGCCCGCCTGGCTCTATTCACTAAAACGCAGGTGCTGGTGTCTCACCGTGAGCCGGGAGATGTTGTTATTAGAATGGTTGGTTGTTGCTGGCAGCTGAATTTGGGATTAAACCAGTAGTCGGGCTTCTTAAACGCAATCAAACTATGGTTAAATGTTACCGGTCAGTAACAGTGGCAAATGTTACTGGTCGGTCACAAGTCCGTCAAGAGGTGTGTGTAATGCTTAATTCGGTGGAATCCTCCTGCTGCCCGCAAAAGTCCAAGGTGCGCGATCGCATATTGGAGGCGGCCATGGGGCTGTTTTATCGGCTGGGCATAAAAGCGGTGGGGGTGGATGCCATCGTCAGTGAGGCCAACACCAACAAAATGAGCCTCTACCGCAACTTCGAATCCAAAGATGAACTGGTGCTGGAGTTTGTTAAAGCCCAGGAGCAGACCTTTCGCGAGCGCTGGCGGGCGATTATGGCGGAGCACGCCGAGGATCCTAAAGAGCAGATCAAACGCATCTTTGAGGCACTGGTGGAGAAGGGGTTGGCAGGTGGTAGCTTTGGCTGCTCCGGTGCTAATGTGGCGGTGGAGTTGCGCGGTGAGGAGCACCCGGCGGTAACCCACATCCAGCAGACCCGAGCCGAGGTGTTGAGCATCTTCTGCCAACTGGCCGCTGACGCCGGTGCGACCAATCCGCAGCAGTTGGGGGTGACCCTGGTACTGCTTTACGAAGGCTGTGTTTTGTCGCGCTTATCTTTTGCCAAGGAGCAGTGGCCGGCACTGCAGGTGGCGGAGATAGTCGAGCAGTTGCTCAATCAAAACTGTACCCAATAGCAGCTTAGGCTGCTTTGGCGGTGCTTTAGTTGGCTAAGCCACTATTGCAATCACCTCAGTCGCAATCACCTCAGTCGCAATCACCTCGACCTCGATCAACCGGCCACGGGCCCGAGCCCCTCTCGCCTTAGTTACAAAATTTCTATTCTGAGCACCATCCCATCCGAGCTGACCACCTGGCGGCTATTGGGGGCAGACCCGTTTGAAGTTACCGTTCGGCTGGCATTGGTTCTGCACGGAACTTCACTGCAGCGCGTCTGCAATCGCCAACAGTTTGGATACCTGGCAGCGCCGTACGGTGGGCTGAATCAGCAACCACCAGTAGTCGATGAGTTCAAGAACCGTCAGACTGGTGCCTGGCTCAGGTTGTACCGCTGCTTTTTTTAATAGTTGATGAAACTGCTAGGAGTGCTGGTCCTCTCTGTGCACCTACTCTTTTGTTTTCACATTGAATTTAAATGGCTAGGCACTCAGTTAATGACGTTAACCATTAATTTGCTTGGGGAATTAACACTGGCGCGAGATGGCCAGCCGATCTCTCTGCCCGCATCCAAACGTACTCGAGCTCTTTTGGCCTATTTGGCGCTAACGGCACGGCCACACCGCCGGGATCGGTTGTGCAAAGTGTTTTGGGAAATTCCCAACGATCCACGTGGTGCCCTGCGTTGGTCGTTGAGTAAATTGCGGCCGTTGGTGAACGACGAAAAAAACGAGCGGCTGCTCGCCGACCGCGAACGGGTCACTCTGCAGGTGAGTGATATTGAGCTGGACATACAGCAGCTGCTACGCCTAGCGGAGCAACCGGATTTGTCGGTGAGCGAGATAATAGCGCTACTGGCGCAACTGCAGGAGCCGTTGCTGGAGGGGATCGACCTGCCCGATCAGGAGATATTTCAACAGTGGTTAGCGGCAGAGCGCCAGGAGTTGGTGCGCTTGCAGGCCAAGTTGATGGCCCGTCTCGCTTGGCATATTGCGCTGCCTCTGCCGGAACGGCTTAACTGGGCGCGAGCCTGGGAGGCAATCGATCCATTTAATCCGGCTGCCGCCACACAGCTTGTGACGCTCTTGGAGTTGCTCGGCCAGCGTTTGGAGGCGGCTGATTTGAGCCATCAATTCGCCCGTCGGTTTCGCAATGCGGGTATTGCCTGGTCGGCCGAAGCGCGCAGTGGCGCTGCCAATAACGAAACCAACACGGTGGCATATAAACCGCGCGGCCGGGAGCTTTTGGCCCGGCAAAGAATTCAATTCTGCAGCGCCAGTGATGGTGCGCGCATCGCCTATGCATCGGTGGGCAAGGGTTTTCCCATTATCAAAGCCGCCAATTGGCTGAGCCATCTGGAACACGATTGGGACGCGCCCATCTGGAGCCCGCTGTTTCGCGATCTGGCCATGGACCACCAGTTTGTGCGTTACGACGAGCGCGGTAATGGCCTTTCCGATTGGAATGTCAGTGATATTTCGTTTGAGGCATTTGTCACCGACCTGGAGTCAGTGGTGGCGGCGAGCCAGTTGCAACGCTTCGCCCTGTTGGGAATTTCCCAGGGGGCGGCGGTATCCATTGAATACGCCGTGCGCCACCCGCAGCGGGTGAGCCACCTGATTCTGTTTGGTGGCTACGCGGCCGGTTGGCGCATCGGCGCCAGTGAACAGCTTCAGCGCGAGCGGGAAGCGGTAATGACCCTCACGGAAACGGGCTGGGGACAGGATAACCCCGCCTATCGGCAGATCTTCTCCTCCACCTTTATGCCGAGCGCTACCGCTGATGAGTTGAACTGGTTTAATGAGTTCCAACGGTTAACCACCTCGCCTAAAAATGCGGTGCGCTTTTTGTCGGTGTTCAGTGATATCGATGTGCGCGAGCGGCTGGCCCAGGTCAAGGTGCCAACCTTGGTGCTGCACTCCCTGGGCGACCAACGCATCCCGGCCCGTACCGGCCAGGAGCTGGCGGCCGCCATCCCCAATGCTGAATTCATTGGTCTGGAGAGCGATGGCCACCTGCTGCTTGGCCGGGAGCCGGCCTCCAAGGAGTTTGTCGAGGCGGTGCGCGGTTTTATCGCCAGCAACCGCAATTAGCCGACGCTGCTGGACTGGACCATTGGTTTAGCTGATCTCCACCAGGGTTTCGCCCGGAGTCACCCGGTCACCCTTATCGACGTATACCGCGGTCACTGTGCCGCCGATATTGGCACAGATTTCGGTTTCCATCTTCATCGCTTCGGTGACCAGAATGGCCTGGCCGGCGCTGACGACATCGCCCTCTTGCACCAACACCTCAACAATATTGCCGGGCATGGCGGCAGTGACATGGCCCGGTTCGGTGGCTTTGCGGCGACCGCCTTTTTTCTCCTCGACATACTCATTGAGTGGCTCGAACACCACCTCTTCCGGCATACCGTCGAGCGATAGGTAGAGTTTGCGTTTGCCGGCACCAAACTCGCCGGCACCGGTGATGACGATCTCGTGGGTCTCACCGTGGACATCGACGCGGAACTCGGTGGCCACGGCATGTTTGGCGTGCTCCTGGGGTGGCAATAGCGGCTCTGGCACCAGCTTGCCTTCGGCGCGCTGCTGCAGGAATTCACGGCCGAGATCGGGGAACATGGCGAAGATCAATACATCTTCGTCGCCCTGAGCGAGGGCGCCGATCTCTTGGCGCAGCTTGTCCATCTCCGGCGGAATGCTGTCGGCCGGGCGGGCGTCGCTGACACTTTCGTTGCCAATCGCCTGCTTGCGCAGCGCTTCGTTAACCGCTGCCGGTGGTTTGCCATAACCACCCTGCAGGTAGCGTTTCACCTCGTTAGTGATGGTTTTGTAGCGCTCGCCGGAGAGCACGTTGTAGACCGCCTGGGTGCCAACAATCTGTGAGCTGGGGGTGACCAGGGGCGGAAAACCCAGGTCCTCGCGCACGCGGGGGATCTCGGCGAACACTTGGTTGATGCGCTCCAGGGCGTTTTGATCTTTCAGCTGGTTGGCCAGGTTGGACATCATGCCGCCCGGCACCTGGTTGATCTGCACCGAGACATCCTCGCGGGTGAATTCACTCTCGAACTGCGCGTATTTCTTGCGCACCTCGCGGAAGTAGTCGGCGATCTCGCCCAGTTGGGTCAAATCCAGGCCGGTGTCGTAGCCGGTGCCGATAAAGGCGGCCACCTGGGATTCGGTGGCGGGGTGGCTGGTGCCGCCAGCAAAGGAGGAGATAGCCGTATCCAAACGGTCGATACCAGCTTCCACCGCCTTCATTTGGCAGAGGGAAGCGAGGCCGGAGGTGGAGTGGCTGTGCAGCACCAGGGGTAGATTGAGCTCGGCTTTGATGGCTTGTACCAGTTCATAGGTGGCGTAGGGGGTGAGCAGGCCGGCCATATCCTTAATGGCGATGGAGTCGGCACCCATATCGCGCATGGCTTTGGCCTGCTCGACAAACAGATTCAGGGTGTGCACCGGACTGGTGGTGTAGCAGAGCGTGCCCTGGGCATGTTTGCCGGATCTCTTCACCGCCTGCATGGCCACTTCAATGTTGCGCAGGTCGTTTAGGGCATCGAACACCCGGAACACATCCATGCCGTTGTCGGCCGCTTTGGCGACGAAGGCCTCGACCACATCGTCGGCGTAGTGGCGGTAGCCGAGCAGGTTCTGGCCGCGCAGCAGCATCTGCAGGCGGGTGTTGGGCAGGGCCGCGCGCAGCTGGCGCAGGCGCTGCCATGGGTCCTCTTTCAGAAAGCGGACGCAGGCATCAAAGGTGGCGCCGCCCCACACCTCCAACGACCAAAAGCCAATGCTGTCGAGCTTGGCGCAGATGGGCAGCATATCCTCGGTGCGCATGCGGGTGGCAATGAGGGATTGATGGGCATCGCGCAGGGTGACGTCGGTGATCTCGATAGGCTTCATATACTTCTCCTTTATTACCAACCGGCGTGTGCGGCTAAGGCTGCCACCAGGGCCAGGGTGACTTCGGTGGGGTGGCGATTGGTTTTGTAATTGAGTAACTCAGGGTGGTCAGGCACAAAACTGGTGTTGAAGTGGGCGTTTTGGAAATCCTCGTGGGCGAGAATCTGCTGGTAGTAACTGGCGGTGGTGCGAATCCCCTGCAGGCGCATGTCATCCAGGGCGCGGCGGCCGCGGGCGATCACCTCCTCCCAGGAGAGTGCCCAGACGATCAGTTTCAAACACATCGAGTCGTAGTAGGGAGGGATTTCGTAGCCGGTAAAGATGGCGGTATCGACCCGTACCCCGGGGCCACCCGGTGCGTAATAGTGGGTAACGCGGCCAAAGCTCGGCAGAAAGTCGTTTTTCGGGTCTTCGGCGTTGATGCGAAACTGCAACGCGAAACCGCGGTAGCTGATGTCCTCCTGGCGGTAGCGCAGGGGCAGGCCGGAGGCGACGCGCAGCTGCTCCTGGACGATATCGACACCGGTGATCTGCTCGGTGATGGTGTGCTCCACCTGCACCCGGGTGTTCATCTCCATAAAGTAGACTTCGTTGCCGGTCAGTAGAAACTCCACCGTGCCGGCATTTTCATAGCCCACCGCGCTGGCCGCCTTCACCGCCAGTTCGCCAATATACTGGCGTTGTTCCGGGGTTAACTGGGGGCTGGGGGCGATCTCGATCAGTTTTTGATTGCGCCGCTGAATGGAGCAGTCGCGCTCATAGAGGTGCACCACATTACCGTGGCCGTCGGCCAGAATCTGCGCCTCGATGTGCAGCGGGTTGACGATGCACTTCTCCAGGAAGACATCCGCCGAGCCAAACGCCTTGGTGGCTTCACTGATCACCCGGGGGTACTGCTGTTTGAGCTCTTCAGCGGAGTTGCAGCGGCGAATACCGCGGCCACCACCACCGGAGGTGGCCTTCAGCATCACCGGGTAGCCGATACCTTCGGCGACGGTTAACGCCTCGGTCAAATCAGCCAGGTTGCCTTCGGAGCCGGGGGTGACCGGTACGCCGGCGGCGATCATGCTTTCGCGGGCGGCGGTTTTATCACCCATGCGGGCAATAACCGCTGACTTGGGCCCGACGAAGGTAATCCCTTTCTGCTCGCACAACTCGGCAAAGTGGGCATTCTCCGAGAGAAAGCCATAGCCCGGGTGTATGGCATCGCAGCCGGTTTCCAGGGCCAGGTTGACGATTTTGAGGGGATCGAGGTAGCCGGCGATGGGGTCCTCTCCCAGGGAGTAGGATTCGTCGGCGCGCTTCACGTGCAAGCCGTAGCGGTCCGGTTCGGTGTAGATCGCCACCGAGCGTATGCCCATTTCAGAGCAGGCGCGGATGATGCGAACGGCGATCTCGCCGCGGTTGGCAATGAGTACCTTGTTTAACATCGGTCAGGACTCCAGCGATGGGCGGAAAAGCGATCAGGTTACCGAAATGGAGTTATTACAAAAACTTAGTATTTCTTATAAGTTTCATAAGGTATAAGTTATGAATGGGATTTATTGGGGAAAATTGTGCCGAAAACCGTTCAAAAACTGATCAATAGGCTGACGCTGAGGCAGTTGCAGGTGTTTGAGGCCGTCTATCGCGAGCGCGGTTATGGACGGGCGGCGGAGCTGTTGGGGCTAACTCAGCCGGCGGTGAGCGCCCAAGTTAAGCACCTGGAGGATGCCCTGGGCTTGAAACTGTTTGAGTTTGTCGGCCGCAAACTCTACTGCACCGCCGCCGGTGAAATGGTGGCCGAGCGGGTGGAACAGATGTTCGAACAGATTCGCGCGCTGCAAAACGGCATTCTCACCATGGAGGGGCAGGTGGCCGGTGACTTGCGTATCGCTGCGGTAAACACCTGCCAGTATGTGGTGCCCTATCTGTTGCGCCAGTTTATTGCGGAACACCCCAGTGTGAATGGCCGGGTCCACGTCGGTAACCGGGCTAATGTTATAGAGCGCCTCGCTGAAAATAGCGATGACCTGGTGATTATGAATATTGTGCCCAGTGACCGGGCGCTCTCGTCACTGCCCTTTCTCGACAACGAATTCGTACCGCTGGTCGCCGCTGGCCACCCTTTGCTCAGTGAGGAGAAGGTAACACCGGCACAGTTTATGGCTGAGCCGCTACTGGTGCGCGAGCGCGGTTCCGGCAGCCGCCTGATGTTAGAACAGTATTGCCAACAGCAGCGCCTAAAACTGGAGCCGGCTATGGAGTTGGGTTCCAGTGAAGCAATAAAACACGCGTTGTTGGCTGGTATGGGGGTGGCGGTATTGCCGCGCTTCAGTGTTATGGCTGAGTTAAAGCTGGGGTTGATGCACAAGCTACCGGTGGCGGGTTTTCCCCTGCGACGGACCATGTGCCTGGTCTACCCGAGCAACAAAGTGCTGTCGCTGGCGGCGACGCGTTTTCTCGAATTTGTACAGCAGCACCTGGCGGAGATCAGTGATTACTTTCAGGGGTTTTGGCTGAAGTAGTGCTGCGGGCGGGAGCGGGTGTGCGGACGAAGTCGACCACCAGATCCAGTACGGCACTGTTGCTTGGTACCTCGGCGTGTTTTGGCCCGGTCACCGTTGCGACCTTGGCGCCGGGCCAGTGCTGAGCGATAAGCGGGCCATTTTCGTGGCTAATGAAGGTGTCGTCGCGGCTGTGAATCACCATCAGCTCCTCGCCTGGTAGAGGTTGAAACAGGGTGGCTGGAATCTCCTCCCAGGTGCAGTGGAAGGGCTCGACCACATAATCCTGGAAGCGCTGGTAGAGCGCGCCACGTACCTTTAATTTTTTACGGATCACCATTAACGGCGGAAAAGGTTGGCTGGGTGTTGCCAGGCAGATAAATTTAGGCGCGCGGATTTTGCCTTGCGCGCGCGCAGCCATAACGGACAGGCCGCCGGCGGAGTATCCCAGCCAGCAGTAGACGGGTTCAGTGAGGCTGGCGGCAAACTGGCTGACATCGTCAATAAATTCATGCAGGCCAATATGCTTCCCTGGGGAGGCACCATGGCCGGTCATGTCGATGGCAATGACGCGAAACCCCGCGGCAACCAAATGCTCGCCCAGGGCTCCCATGTCGGCGCCGCCGGCACCCCCCCAGCCATGGACACAGATGACCAACGGGCCTTCGCCCTTGGCCCAGGCGGTATGGTCGCCGAGCCGACCATAGTGCAGTTGCTGGGCATCTGCCATAAAGCCATTGGCCTTAGCCGGTTTGCGTTGCGGCCGGCCAACCAAAAATTTCAGCAATTTAAATTGCTGCGTGGCTGGCAATAGTTGCAGTAGTAAGCGCAGTAGAAAGTTTTGCACAGTAAACCCACTCAATTTTTTTGGATAAACGGCGTTGGCTTATGCCGGGTTGGCGAAACTATAATGCGAACCACAATATGATAAAGATAATATTTTCAAAAGCAGAGCCTCAGGTGCAGTGGTTGGCTGTTTGTAGGGGGTGGCCCGGTAGTCAAAACTTATCTGGCCGCAATTTTTCAATTCTATTTTGTGCTGCTTATTAATCGCTATTGTTAGCGGTCAACGCCAGTGGTGCCATGCAATGCCATACCCTCCGGAACACAAATTAGAGAGTCGCCAAAAAATATTAACCAGCGCCTTGCAGCTGTTTACTCAGCTCGGCTATGAGTCGGTGACGGTGGATGCGGTGATGGCCAACTGCCAGATGACCCGCGGTGCTTTTTACGCCCATTTTGACAGTAAGGCGGAGCTCTATCGGCAGGCGATTCGCCACGCTTTTCACAACAGCCGAATGGTGCAGTCACAAACGAATATGGGCCCGAAAAAAGAGCGTCTGCAGCAGGCGCTCTCGGCCTACCTGAGTATGGAGCATCTGCGTGGCGACAAGCCGTGTCCGTTGGCTTTTCTGGCATCGGATATCGCTATCCGCGATGGTGAAACCAAGGCAGCATTTGCGGACGCCTATCAAACGGTCGTGCGGCTGGTGCAGGATTATGTCACCAGTTATCTGCCGATTACCCGCCAGGAGATTCTGGCGCTCTCGGCCATGGTGGTGGGCACCGTGGCTCTGGCAAGGACCATGGACAATGCCAGCCAGGCCGAGGAGATGTTGCTGGCCACACGCCGGCAACTGGCCGGCCAGCTGGCGCTTGACCTGTAACCTCCCCCTCTGATTGACACAATTATGTAAGTTAGGTTGGTGGGATTTGCCATTGTTGAAAACCACACCTCCCCTAGAATTTCCAAACCTGTTTTGCTTGTATTCGGTGCCTGGCTGCGAAGCCTGCGCTGCTATTTCCTGAGCTGTTATTTAAAGTCCGGAATTGTCTGTGCAAACACGGGTTACCATTGCCTAAGCTGGCCATTGCTGGTGAGCTGGTAGCAATCACAATAATACGAATAACTGAATTTTATTTATCAAGGTCGATATTCCAGGGGACTGGCAGCCACGGATTTTCAGGGTGTTGGTTTTCAGTGAACTTTCAGTCAGTTTCAGAGTGTGTTTATGTCGATTCCGTTACTTAACGAGCGAGATATTGATTTTCTTCTCTATGAATTTCTCAATGCCGAAGCACTGCTGTCGCGCCCGCGTTACCAGGAACACTCCCGCGAAACCTTTAATGCAACCCTGAATACCGCCAAGGGAATTGCTGAAAAATATTTTGCCAACCACGCCGCCCTGGGTGATGCCAACGAACCTCAATTTGTTAATGGCGAGGTGCAATTAATTCCCGAAACCAAAGCCGCCTGGCAAGCCTGTGCCGAGGCCGGATTTCTCGCTGCACACTGCAGCTTTGAAGAGGGCGGTATGCAGTTGCCAGAGGTGGTACTGCGTGCCGCCACCGCCTATTTCTCTGCCGCCAATGTAGCCACGGCCGCCTACCCAATGTTAACCACGGGCGCTGCCAATCTGATCGCCAGCTTTGGTAGCGATGAGCAAAAGGCATGTTTCCTGGCGCCGATGCGCGATGGCCGCTTTGCCGGCACCATGGCGTTGACGGAACCAGCTCAGGGTTCGGCGCTGGCTGATATCACCACCAGCGCTGAGGCCGCCGCCGATGGCAGCTACCGTATCACCGGGCAGAAGATATTTATCTCTGGTGGCGATCAACCCATAACCGAAAATATTGTACACATGGTGTTGGCGCGCATTAAAGGTGCGCCCGCCGGTGTGAAGGGTATTTCACTGTTTATTGTGCCGAAGTTTCTGGTCAATGCCGATGGCTCACTGGCGGCGCGCAACGATGTTGCTCTGGCCGGGTTGCTGCACAAAATGGGCTATCGCAACACCACCTCCACTGTCTTGTCGTTTGGTGAGCAGGGCGGCGCCGTGGGTTACCTGGTGGGTGAGCCACACCAGGGCTTGGCCTACATGTTTCAAATGATGAATGAAGCCCGCATCAGTGTCGGCACCGGCGCGGCGATTCTCGCCTATCAGGGCTTTAATTGCGCGCTCGATTACGCACGCAACCGCCCCCAGGGGCGCCACCCCAGCAATAAAGATAGCGCCTCCAAACAGGTGCTGATTGTCGAGCACGCCGACGTTAAACGTATGTTGCTCGCACAAAAAGCCTATGCCGAAGGCGGTTTGGCGCTCTGCATGTATGGCAGTTCACTGTTTGAAGACAGCCGCACCGCCGAGAGCGAATCGGCACGGGAGGAGGCCTTTCTGTTGCTCGATCTGCTTACCCCAATCGTTAAATCCTGGCCTTCTAAATACGGTTTAAAAGCCAATGAACTGGCCATTCAGGTTTATGGCGGAGCTGGTTACATTCGCGAGTATCCAGTAGAGCGCCTCTATCGCGATCAACGGCTCAACCCTATTCACGAGGGTACCGAGGGCATTCAGGCGATTGATCTTTTAGGGCGCAAGGTGCCGATGCGCAAGCTGGCCGGTTTTAGCCTGTTTCTGAAGGCCGTTGCCGCAACCGTTGCCGCCGCCACAGATCAGCCCGATTTGGCTGATCTGGCCGGTTCGCTGGCGCGCGCATGCGACCGTCTGCACGACGTTACGGCGGCACTGCTGCCGCGTTTGGCAGAAGACCCGGATCGCGGCCTGGCCAACGCCAGCCTCTACCTGGATGTTTTTGGTCGGGTAACCATGAGTTGGATCTGGCTGCAACAGGCGCTGGCGGCCCAGCAAGGCTTGGTGGCAGCCGGTGTTAGCGAATCCGATAGCAATTTTTACCTCGGCAAAATTCAGGCAGCCCGCTACTACATCGAGTGGGAGTTGCCAGAGATCGAACCGCAAATTGGTTTGCTGCAAGCGGGTAACTGTACCCCCTTCGCTATGCAGGATGCCTGGTTTTAATTCGCCCTGCCCAGGGGCTGACAATTACATTTGAGGATCACATTCATGGCTGAACCTGTTCTGTACCAAACACAAGGCAATCTGGCGCTGATACAACTCAACTCACCGCCGGTGAATGGCCTGGGTCAGGCGGTACGCGCAGGGCTTGCCGAGTCCGTCCAGGCCGCGCTCGCCGACGCCAGTGTCGAGGCGATTGTTATTGCCTCCAGCGGGGCAATCTTTTGCGGTGGTGCGGATATTGCCGAGTTTGCCAGCGGCAATTTCGATGCCGAGCCGCAACTGCCCGATGTGCTGCACACCATTGAAGAGAGTGCCAAACCGGTGGTCGCGGCCATTAACGGTATGGCCCTGGGCGGTGGCTTGGAGCTGGCCTTGGCCTGTGACTATCGCATCGCCGACGGCCGCGCCCTGCTGGGTCTTCCGGAAGTGAGTTTGGGGATTATTCCCGGCGGCGGTGGCACCCAGCGCCTGCCTCGATTGGCCGGCGCGCAAGTGGCTCTGGAGATGATCGTCTCCGGGATACCGGTTCCAGCCCAACAGGCACTGCAAAGTGGCTTTATTGATCGCGTTGCCGTGGAAGTCGGCACCTTGTTGGAGTCCGCCTGTAGCTACGCCCAGGAGCTGCTCGACAGCCACGCACCGCTGCGCAGCTGTGCTCAGATGAGTGTCGATACCAGTCAGCTACCAGAGAATTTCTTTGCTGAGTTTCGGAAAGCGAACGCCCGTAAAACCCGCGGCTTTTTTGCTCCGGAACGGTGTATTCAAGCGGTGGAAGCCGCCTGTGAATTACCATTGGCTGAGGGGCTGAAAAAAGAGGGCGAACTCTTTATGGCCTGTATGGCCACGCCGCAGGCGCGCGCCCAGCAACACATATTTTTCGCCGAGCGCGCCGCCAGCAAGGTACCCGGTGTAGACCCGAAAACCCCGCCGCGTAAAGTTGAGAAAGTAGCTATTATTGGTTCCGGTACCATGGGCGGCGGTATCGCTATGAACTTTGTGAATGCCGGTATTCCCACCACTATTTTGGATTTAAACGCCGAGGCATTAGAGCGCGGTATCGGTGTGATTCGCACCAACTACGAGATCACCGCCAAAAAGGGCAAACTCACCACCGAGCAGGTGGAGAGCCGCATGGGGCTGCTAGGCTCCACCACCAATTACGCTGACATTGCCGACGCCGATATGGTGATCGAAGCGGTGTTTGAGCGCATGGATATTAAAAAGAGCGTGTTCCAAACGTTGGACGAAGTTTGTAAGCCAGGCGCGATTCTCGCCACCAATACCTCCACCCTGGACGTGAACCAAATTGCCTCGGTCACCAAGCGGCCGGAAGATGTGATCGGGTTGCACTTTTTCAGCCCGGCCAACGTAATGCGCTTGCTGGAGATTGTCCGTGCCGAGAAGACCGCTGACGATGTCATCATTACGGCCCTAAAAGTTGCACAAAAAATTAGGAAGGTGCCGGTGGTGGTAGGCGTCTGTTTCGGGTTTGTTGGCAACCGTATGTTGGAGCCCTATGGCCGCGAAGCATCGCGCTTGGTCTTGGAGGGCGCCAGCCCGGAACAGATCGATCGCGTGCTCTACGACTACGGCTTGGCCATGGGCTTCTGCTCCATGATTGATCTGGCCGGCAACGACATCAGTTACCTCACCCGTCAGGAGCGCCCTGAGCTGTTCGAGCACGACCCAAGCTACGCTGCCATTGCCAATGTGCTTTATCACAAAGGTCATTACGGCCAGAAATCCGGGTGCGGCTACTACATCTACGAGGGTCGCGATAAAAGCGCCAACCCGGAAATTCCCGAAATTGCCGAGCAGTGCCGCAAGGAGTTGGGCATTGAGCGCCGTGAAATTTCCGACCAGGAGATTATCGAACGCTGTTTCTACCCGATGATTAACGAAGGCGCGCTGATTTTGGAAGAGGGCATTGCCGCCCGCTCCAGCGATATTGACCTCATCTACTGCAACGGTTACGGCTACCCGGTATGGCGCGGTGGCCCTATGCAGTATGCCGATGAGATCGGCCTGGATACCGTTCTGGCGGGTATGAATAAGTACCGCGAAGCCTTGGGCGAGTATGGCGAGCTGTGGTTTAAGCCCGCGCCTTTGCTGAAGAAGCTGGCCGCCGAAGGTAAGCCGTTTAAGAGTTTTAAAGGCTGATTTAAGCCAATTGCCAATTTTAGAAAGGAGATAAGCATGAAAGAAGCCGTTATCGTCTCTACCGCCCGTACCCCTATTGGCCGCGCATTTCGCGGTGCCCTGAACAACATCAAATCGCCCACCATGATGGCTCACGCTATTCAGCATGCGGTTGCACGCGCCGCTATCGAGGGTGCTGAAGTCGAGGACGTGATTATCGGTGCTGTGCTCACCTCGGGCACCGCCGGCGGCAACATTGCGCGCACCTCGGCGTTGGCCGCCGGTTTGCCCTTTACCGCTTCCGGCCAAACCATTGATCGCCAATGTTCATCAGGCTTGATGGCCATCGCCACCGCAGCCAAGCAAATTATGGTCGATGGTATGGAGGTGGTGATTGCCGGTGGCCAGGACAACATCTCCGCCGAGCAGGAGCGCTACTTTAAATTGGCCTCTGAGGCGCAAGACCCGAATGTGATTGCCGCCGCTGCTCACGCCTACATGCCGATGCTGTTAACGGCAGAAAACGTGGCCAAAAAGTATGGCATTAGCCGCGCCCAGCAGGATGAGTACGCGTTGCAGTCGCAGCAGCGCACCGCCGCTGCGCAGGAGGCTGGCAAGTTTGATGAGGAGATTGTGCCCATTACCGCCACTAAAGCGGTTTTTAACAAAGAGACCAAAGAGGTCACCTATGAAGAGGTGACCTTAAGCAAGGATGAGGGCAACCGGCCGAGCACCACTCTGGAAAATCTGCAGGCGCTGGACCCGGTGCTTGAGGGTGGTTGTGTTACTGCCGGTAACGCCAGTCAGCTCTCTGATGGTGCCTCAGCTTGTGTGGTGATGGAGAGCAAATTGGCCGAGCGCCGAGGCTTGGAGCCCTTGGGCATCTATCGTGGCATGATGGTGGTTGGTAATGCACCCGAGGAGATGGGCATTGGCCCAATTTATGCGATTCCTAAGCTGCTCAAGCAGCACGGTTTGACCATCAACGATATCGGCCTGTGGGAGTTGAACGAGGCCTTTGCCTGCCAGGTGCTCTACTGTCGCGACCACTTGGGTATTGATCCCGAGTTGTACAACGTGAATGGCGGTGCAATTTCCATTGGCCACCCCTACGGTATGACCGGAGCCCGCACAGTGGGCCATGCGTTAATTGAAGGTAAGCGCCGTGGTGCCAGGTTTGTTGTGGTGAGCATGTGCGTGGGTGGTGGCATGGGTGCCGCTGGCTTGTTTGAAGTGGCTTGAGGAGTGAATATGAGCGGTAACCATTGGCAGGGGTTGACTGGGCAAAATCTGGGAGCCAGTGATTGGTTTCAAATGGACCAGGCGCGCATCAACCTGTTTGCTGAAGCCACCCTGGATGACCAGTTTATTCATGTCGACCCTGTGGCTGCGGCCGAGACACCCTTTGGCGGCACCATTGCCCATGGGCTGTTAACCCTATCCATGGTGCCGCATCTGCTTTATCCGCTCTTGGCGCCGCATGTGCCAGCAGGCTCCACTTCGGTTAACTATGGTATAGATCGCCTGCGTTTTTTGGTGCCAGTGAAAAACAGCGACCGTATTCGCCTGTTGGCCGAGATCAGCAGTGCCGAGGAGAAGGAGCCTGGTCGGGCTCTTTTACGTATCGCCATCACCGTGGAGATTGAAGGCAGTGAGAAGCCGGCACTAGTCGCTGAAACACTGGTCATGATGATGGCGCCCGAGTGAATTAAAAGGTCATACCCGTAAATCAAACCGTTAATAATTTGTAATTTAATCGTCTGGCAATCTGCACTGCCGGCCGCGATGGAGAAGAGAGATGCCAGAGTACAAAGCCCCTCTGCGAGACATTCAGTTTGCTATTCAAGAGGTGCTCAACTACGAGCAGCACTACCAGAATCTACCGGGCGCCGAAGAGGCGAGCCCGGACATGGTGGCTGCCATTTTGGAAGAGGCGGCCAAGTTTTGCGAACAGGTGATCAGCCCGCTGAACCCGGTGGGCGACCGGGAAGGGTGCCAGTGGCAGGCAGGAGTGGTGACTACCCCGCCCGGTTTTAAAGAATCCTATGCGCAGTTTATTGAGGGGGGGTGGCCGGGCCTCTCTCAGCCGGTGGATCTTGGCGGTCAGGGCCTGCCTTCGTCTTTGAGTGCGGTGGTGTATGAGATGATCGCCTCTGCCAGCCACGCCTGGTCGATGTATCCCAGCCTGACCTGGGGTGCCATTAAAACCATCGCCGCCCATGCCGCTCCGGAGGTGAAAGCGCGTTATCTGTCTAAGCTGGTCGAGGGTAGTTGGTCTGGCACCATGTGTTTAACCGAGGCTCACTGTGGCTCTGACCTTGGCCTGCTGCGCACCAAAGCCACGCCCAACGACGACGGCACCTATAGCATCAGTGGCGGCAAGATTTTCATCTCCGCTGGCGAGCATGACCTTACCGAAAATATTGTGCACATAGTTCTGGCTCGGCTGCCGGATGCGCCGGAAGGGGTCAAGGGTATCTCCCTGTTTGTAGTGCCGAAGCTGTGGGTGGATGAACAGGGCGTTATGGGGGAGCCTAATGGGGTGAGTTGTGGCTCAATCGAACACAAAATGGGTATTCACGGTAATGCTACTTGCGTGCTTAATTTCGATGGTGCCCGTGGCTACTTGATCAGCCAGCCCCACAAGGGCATGAGTGCCATGTTTACCTTTATTAATGAGTCCCGCCTGGGTGTGGCACAACAGGCTCAGGCTCACATTGAGGCCTCTTTCCAGGGGGCGTTGGCTTATGCCAAGGAGCGGGTACAGATGCGGGCGACACCGCGGGTATTGCCCGATAAGCCAGCCGACCCGATTATTGCTCATCCCGATGTGCGTCGTATGCTGTTAACGCAAAAAGCCCTGGCGGAGGGGACTCGTCTGCTCAACTACTACTGTGCACAACTGGTGGATATTTCCCACGCCAGCAACGATGCCGCAGAACGGGCACGGGCCGAAAACGAACTGGCACTGTTAACTCCCATAGCCAAAGGGTTTATCTCAGAAATCAGTATGGAAGCCACCACCTACGGTATTCAGGTATTGGGAGGCCATGGTTACATCGCTGAGTGGGGCATGGAGCAGGAGTATCGCGATACCCGTATCACCTCCATTTACGAAGGCACCAATGGTATTCAGGGGCTAGATCTACTTGGTCGAAAAATTCTGGCGACCGGCGGCAAGGTGGCGGAGTCGTTTCTAACCCAGGTGCAGACATTCTGTAGCAGTCAGCACCCGGCGGCAGTGGCGCCAATGATTCCGGCGCTGGCTGACAGCATTCAATTATGGTTGGCTGTCACCGAGGAGGTGGGTGTCAAGGCGATGGCGGGTGATGTCAACGCGGTTGGCGCGGCGGCATACGACTACCTGATGTTGGCCGGTTATTGCACTGTGGGCTATTTTCTTGTGCGCAGTGCCGAAGCGGCAGCAAATAATAGTGGCAGCGGCGACCAGGATTTCTACCAGGCCAAAATCAACAATGCCCGTTTTTATATTGAACGTTTATTGCCTCGAACTCAGCTTCTGACAGCCACCATCCGTTCTGGCAGCGACAACCTAATGGCAATGCCAGAAGCCACCTTTGGCTTGTAGTGTGGCCGGCTCCGTTTAGCAGGCTGGTTACAGAGTTGGCGTTTGCAACGGATAAGGTTGATTAGGGCATTAACCGGCGCCTAGGCGCCGGTTTTTTATTGCGGCTTACTTGTGGCCATTTTTATGGCCGAGTTCCGTGGCTCGGTATTGTCCTGGTGTGATACCAGTCCACTTTTTAAAGGCGCGGAAAAACACGCTCAATTCATCAAAGCCCAGACGGTCGGCTATCTCGCGGTTACTGAGGTCGGGGCAGCCCAGGTAGTGGAATGCTGCTTCCATACGGCACTCATCTTTAAGCCGCTGGAATGAGGTGCCCTCAATCTGCAGGTGGCGACGCAGTGTGGTGACCGACATATTGAGCTTGTCGGCGACTCGCTCGGCGCCGAGCATGGTGTGGCCAACATTCTGATTGAGGATTGCTTTAACGCGTGCCTTGGTGGTTTTGCCACTGTCGACATTAACCAGCAGGCCAAAGGGGGCGACCCGGAGGAAATCCTCCAGGGTCTCTTCGGTTTGGATAATGGAGTAGTCGAGAAACTTTAATGGGAATTCAAAGCCGTTAAACGACTGGTTGAAGAGCACATCACCGGCATTGTATTGCGACATCTCCCACTCCTGCTCGGGTTGATCGAAGGTATAAAAGGTGCGCAGTGTTTGCAATTCCGTGCCAATCAACCAGCTCCAAAGGCGCTGGCCGGAGGCGATGGTGTAGCGTATTTTTACCGGCGATGCTTGTGACATGAGTTCCCGGAACTCATCGTCGTTAACCCCTTCCAAAGGCGCTAGAGTAATTCTGGCGACATTGTCGTTGATCTCCAGTCGCTCACTGATCTTAAAACCGCGACAGATGCGCCCAAATTCCCAGGCGCGAATAATGGCCTGATGCAAGGTTTTGCACTGCACTAGCAACAAACACAATAACCGAAAAGAGCCGCGACGAATTTTGCCGCCGCTCAATACGCCAAACCACTCATCCTGCATCACCCAGATGACACGTTGATAGAGTTTGCCGTAGAGCACCGCTGAAAAGTAGCGCTCGCGCTCGAGCAGTGAATGGTCGATGCCCACATCCTGCAGGAGTTGCTCGGTGTCGTAGCCCTTTTCGGCGACCTGGCGTAGTAAGGTTTTAATGTAACTGGCCGGAATGGTAATTTCTTCTTCGGTCATTCGATTCTTTCCCGACAGTTCCTGTGGCAAAAAATGTCTATTTTTGATTTCGCTGTTCATCTGCCCTGCTAATTATTCTAGTAGTTTGGCTTCTGTGGCCGACCTATTGGGTGGCCCGTGTTTGAATAAACAGTGGTTCGCATCAGCCTATGGTTTGGTGGTGATTATGGCGCTCTAAAGCGCGATACGAAGTGACTGAGTGTAAAGCGGCTGGCGGCAAAAGTAACGGAATATAGGGAGAAATGATGTGTGTTACCTTTTGTTACACCTGTCGAATTCCTGTGCGCCGGCCGGTAAAGCTTTGTTGGATAGGTAATTATCATAGGTGCGGTGCTGTAAAAGTTGACCAAACAGTGACTTTTTTAAATCAAAATCTGGGGTGTTGTTACTACTTTTCCACAGGCTGGGTGGGTATCATTTGTCGGCCATCAATTGGCAGGTGGCACGATTTTTTTTGCCAGTCAACATGGTAGAAAATGTTATTGAGGGTTACCCCCTTTGCTCTAGACTTTCGCTCAGTTGAAAGTTGTTCATAAACACTGGTTGCCAACAAGTATATGCTGGTGTTTGTGATTCGATTTCAGTGGATCAGAATTATTATTAACCGGTTTTAATCGGCTATGCATAATAAATCTGAATCGCATAATAATAACAAGGAGACATCCATGCTGCAGTGTTCATGTGGTTCAATGCAACCACACAATCCTTTAACCAAGAAATTCCCACGTCGCTTACTCGTTTCTCTTCTCGTTGGCAGTTGTGGTGCCGGTCTTAGTGTGGCCGCATCTGCCCAGGGTGAGGGCCCCAGAAAAGGCGGCTCTGCTGTCTTATTGGAAGAAATTGTCGTAACCGCTCGTAAGCGGGAAGAGAATTCTCAAGACGTACCACTGGCAATTACCGCCTATGGTTCCGATCAGCTGGATGCTTTGAAGGTGCGCGACCTGCAAAGCCTATCTGTGGGTATGCCCAATGTCTCTTTGGATGATACCGGCACCGTAAAAGGCTACGCCAACTTCTCCATTCGTGGCCTTGGCATTAACAGCTCCATTATCTCGATTGACCCGACTGTCGGTTTGTTTGTCGATGGCGTTTATATGGGGTTATCAGCGGGCCAGGTGTTTGATGTTTTTGATCTGGAAAGTATTGAAGTGCTGCGCGGTCCACAGGGGACTCTGTTTGGTAAGAATGTTACCGGCGGTGCGATTCTGATCAACACAAAAAAACCAGGTGATGAATTCGAGGCGAAGGTACGTGCTGCCGTCGATGGTGGTGGTGATGGTGGCTTGAATAGCTATTTGATGGGTACAGTCAGTGGCCCGTTGACCGATACCCTGGCCGGAAAATTTACCGCCTACTATAACAATGACGATGGCTGGTTTGAGAACAAATACAATGGCGAGGACTTTGGTGCGGCCGAACAGCAGATGTACCGCGGTGTTGCGGTGTGGACGCCAACTGCCAACACCGAATTTACCCTTCGCTATGAGCACTCTGAGGTAGAGAGTGATGGTCCTGCCGGTCAAGCGCACACCAATGGCGCCGGTACGCCTGGTGCGTGGGTCAACTATGACCGAGATAGCTTTGATTTCTCAGTAGATGAAACTGGCTACTACAATACTGATGCCGATTTTGTCAGCTTCGAAACCAATATTGATGTCGGGTTTGGTGACGGTACCATCACCAATATTTTTGGCTGGCGCTCTTACGATGCTGAATCCCTGGGTGATATCGACTCGCAACCGCTGGATATCTTTAAGGGGTATTCAAAAACCGAAGCTGAGCAGTTTAGTAATGAGCTGCGCTACACCGGTACTTTTGCCGATCGGGCTACGGTGACTACCGGGCTATTCTATTACACCAATAATGTCGACTACTCCGAAGGGCGTGATCTGGCCACGGAATTGTCAGCAGCGTTGTTTGGTGTACGTGCTCCCTTCTTGCAATTTACTGGGGGCGGCTTGTACGACGTGGAAACCGTGGGTGCATTTGCATCGGTGGATTACGACCTGACTGAGTCGTTGGTGCTAACAGCGGGTATTCGCTACACCAATGAGAAGAAAGAGGTCGAAATTGCCTCTCTCAGTCATAATATCAGTGGTCTTGGTGCTGGGTTTGTTGGCCTACCGCAATATGTACGCTCGGATATCTGTGATATCGCTTTTGCCAGTACTCCGGAGCAGGAGTGTGAACCAGACTTTGTCCATGACGACAGCTGGAGCAGCCTCTCACCCAAGTTGGGGTTAACCTATCTACTTTCCGATGATGCCCAGCTCTATACCCACTGGACTCGAGGTTTCCGCTCAGGTGGTTATAACCTAAGAAACACTTCCCTCAATCCTGATGATACCCCGGGGCCATTTGACGACGAGCAGGTGGATAGTTACGAATTGGGCTATAAGTCAACCTACAGCCGCGGTCGCCTGAACGCTGCACTCTTCTATACCGATGTCACCGATATGCAGCGGGAGCTCAATTTCCCCGGTGCGTTAGGCACGGTGCAGCTGGTGCGCAATACGGCCGATGCCACCATTATGGGGCTGGAACTTGATGGTGCTTATTCGGTAACCACCGGCCTGTTACTGACCGCGTCACTGGGTTTAACCGATTCTGAATACACCAAGGTAAAAGCCGATTTGAATGGTGATGGTGAGACCAACAATATCGATAAGAAATTGGATCTTCCGCGAGCGCCTGAGCTTACCTATAGCGTTGGTGTGGTATGGGATCTGAATGTTGGTTCTGTGGGTTACATCACCTCACGTCTAAGTTACGCCTACCGTGATGAATCTGCCTACACAGATAGCAACTATGGCTATATCACCGAGCAGGAGATTGTTGATGCCGGCATCGATTTCTATACCAATGATGGTCACTGGAATGTTGGTCTATATGGCAAAAACCTGCTGGATGAAGTGAAGCATGGTGGCGATACCCAGCTGCCGGACACCATTGCTGGTTTTCCTGCTGGTGGTACCTTCTCACCATTGACCAAAGGTCGTGTATACGGCATCGAAATGCAATATAACTTCTAATCCCTGTTTTGCCCTGTCGCCATACCGGCGGCGGGGCAAACTGCTAGTTATTCACACCACTATTTTCGGTTTGAATTGGTTCAAACGCCAATATCGATCTGAACTTTTTCCAGCTCGTGTTGCGCGATCCAGAGAGAGATGCAATGAATCTAGAGCAGACTATCCCCCAAATTATCACACCCGCGTGTCATAAATTTCGCGATAAAATCGCCTTTTCTGGCTTGGGCCAGCTTTTAACCTATGCCGACCTGGATCGTTTGAGTGATGCTTTTGCCGTTTACTTACAAAAGCATTCCGGCCTTCGGCCAGGCGATCGCATGGCCGTGCAGTTACCCAACCTATTGCAATACCCGGTAATTCTTTTTGGCGCGCTAAAGGCGGGCTTGGTTATTGTTAATACTAACCCGCTTTACACTCCAAGAGAGATGGAACACCAGTTTAATGACTCTGGAGCCAAGCTCTGGGTGGTGTCCACCTTAACGGTAGCGGCAGCGCCCGAGGTAATTGCCAACTCCTGTATCGAAAGTGTCATTGTGACGGCGCCGATGGAGATGGGGCCGTTTCTTAAACCTGCCAGCCCAGCCCCGGTTGCTGCAGACGATTATCCAGCCATGGGTGTGCCGTCAATAACCTTTAGTCAAGCGCTTTCTCTGGGAATTAATCAAATCCCCGAGCCTGTTGAGATCAAACCATCGGATGTTGCAATGTTGCAATACACCGGTGGTACCACCGGTGTTTCGAAAGGAGCGATGCTGACCCACAGAAATTTAGTGGCTAACACCTTGCAGGTGACCGAGCACTGCAACGCGATCTTTCGTGAAGGAATGGAAATTACCGTCTGCCCATTACCCCTCTACCATATCTATGCGTTTACCGTGCACTGCATGGCAAACCTGTCGAAGGGGAGTCACAATATTTTGATTGCCAATCCCCGGGATATTCCCGCGTTGGTGAACGAAATTAAGCCCTACAAGATTACCGGCTTCGTCGGCTTGAATACCCTGTTCAATGCCTTGCTGCACAGCGAGGAATTTCGCTCTGTCGATCTATCGTCGCTGCGCAGTACCACCTCTGGTGGCATGGCGCTGACATCAGAAACCGCAAAGGCCTGGAAAGAACTTACTGGTATACAGATATCCGAAGGCTATGGTTTAACCGAAGCTTCACCGACCGTAGTCAGCAATCCACCCGAAAATATCCACCCAGGTACTGTCGGCCGCCCCGTGCCAAGTACCGAAGTAAAAACCATCGATGGTCAAGGCAATGATCTGCCCATTGGCGAGATTGGTGAACTCTGCTTGCGTGGGCCGCAAGTGATGCTGGGTTACTGGCAGCGGCCGGAGGCGACAGCCGAAATCCTTTCGGAAGAGGGCTGGCTGCGTACTGGTGATATGGCAGAAATCCTGCCCGATGGTTATGTGCGCATAGTCGATCGCAAAAAAGATATGATTGTAGTCTCTGGTTTTAACGTCTATCCCAATGAGGTTGAGGATATCGCCTGTCAATTCCCGGGCGTGCAGGAGTGCGCTGCTATTGGCGTGCCTGACGATGTGTCCGGGGAAGCAGTGAAGTTGTACGTGGTCTCCAAATCGGGTGAGCTGGATAAAGACGAGCTGAAAAAGTTCATGCGTGGGCTTTTAACGGGCTACAAAATTCCCAAGCAGGTTGAACTAATTGCTTCATTGCCAAAAAGCAATGTTGGCAAGGTGCTGCGCAGAGAGCTACCGCGTCAATAAAATACGGAGTCCGACGAGCGGGTATTTCTTATAGTTTTCGAACCGTGGTTGCTTTTTGAAAAACTGCTCTTTTTCTTCTTCGCGTATAGGGCCTTTTTTGTCAGTGGCCGTGAAAGTTTTGGCCATTGGTATCGTTCACCAAATGCGCGAAAGTTGTTCGCTCGAAATGGCTGTTAGACATCCTCGTTGTTAGGCTCTATTTGTTCGAATTGTTGCCGGCTCATTTGCTAACTCCGCTTTACTAAGGTCTTATTTTGGTCAGCACGTTTTTAGGTGCGTGCCGTACAAATACCGATAACGATAAAATACGAGACGTGATTTATGTCTGACAGTACAGTCAACGAAATCGATGTAGTGCTCCTCAGTGAGTATCTGGAACGACATGTTGATGGCTTTTCTGGCCCGATAACCGCGGAAAAATTCGCTGGTGGGCAATCCAATCCGACATTTCTAATTCAAGCCGCCAGTGATCAGTATGTTTTGCGCCGGCAACCACCGGGAAAACTGTTGAAGTCGGCTCACGCGGTGGATCGAGAGTATCAGGTGCTTACGGCATTGTCACAAAGCGAGGTGCCCGTCGCCCGCGCTTTACACCTCTGCCAGGATTGCGATGTTATTGGTTCAATGTTCTATCTGATGAGCTATGAACCTGGCGAAATTTTTTGGGATCCCGCGCTGCCGGCTGTGGCTATGGATCAACGCAAAGCCTACTACTCAGAAATTATCCGCATATTAGCCGCTATCCATAATCTGGATGTCAATAAAGTCGGTTTGGCAGAGTTTGGTCGCCCCGGCAATTATTTTGAGCGGCAAATTGGTCGGTGGACGCAGCAGTATCGAGCCGCGGAAACTGACCATAAACCCGAGGTTGAGCGTTTAATCTTGTGGCTGGATGCGCACTGTCCAGCAGAGGATGGTCAGGTTAGCCTAGTGCACGGCGATTTTCGCATCGACAATATTATCTTCTACAACGGTGAAGCCCGGGGCCGGGCGGTGTTGGATTGGGAGCTGGCCACCTTGGGCCACCCGCTGGCCGATTTAGCCTACTTTTGCATGTGCCTGCGTTTGCCACCCTCAGATCACGGCAAAGGGTTGGGTGGGCTCAATCGGGTCGAGCTGGGGTTGCCCACCGAAGCAGAAATTGTTAATCAATATTGCGTGTTACGCGGTGTTCCATCCATTGATAACTGGAACTTCTATTTGGCTTTCAGTTTTTTCCGATTGGCGTCCATTGTTCAGGGCGTTTACAAGCGAGCCCAACAGGGCAACGCATCGAATGCCAATGCTTTGGCAATGGGTAAGTTGGTTGATGTTCTCGCACACATGGCCAATCAATTAATTGAATAAGAGAGATCTTCTATGAAAGCGATCGTGTGTAATGAGTTTGCGCCTATTGAAAAGCTGTCTTTTGCCGATGTGCCGGAGCCAGAACTCAATGCAGGCGAGGTCGTTGTTCGGGTTCGAGCGGCGGGAGTGAATTATCCCGATGCCTTGATTGTGCAAGGGTTATATCAGGTGAAGCCCGCACTGCCATTCACTCCCGGTTTTGAATTTTCCGGTGATGTGGAGGCGGTGGGGGAAGGCGTGCAGGGAGTTGAACCTGGTGTGCGGGTTATGGGTATGGCACCAGCCTACGGTGCTTATGCGGAAAAGGTAGCCGTGCCGGGCGTGTGTGTTATCCCCATTCCCGACGCCATGCCCTACAGCGACGCTGCCAACCTGGCCTGTGCCCATGGCACGGCGCACCACGCGTTAAAGCAGCGCGCGCAATTAAAAGCGGGTGAAACGCTTCTGGTGCTGGGCGCGGCGGGTGGAACCGGCGTGGCGGCGGTGCAAATTGGTAAAGCCATGGGAGCGCGTGTCATCGCCGCCTGTTCCAGTAAAGAAAAGCTGGATATCGCTGCGGCAAATGGTGCCGATGTGCTGATTAACTATAAAGACCAGGATCTGCGTAGTGCGGTGAAAGAGATTACCGGTGGTAAAGGTGTCGATGTGGTCTACGACCCGGTGGGCGGGGATGCCTTCGATGCCTGTACCCGCACCATGGCTCGTAACGGTCGAATTCTGGTGATTGGTTTTGCCAGTGGCAAGATTCCACAGCTGCCGGTCAATCTTACCCTGGTGAAAGAGTACAGCGTGATTGGTGTTTTCTGGGGGAATTTTACTCAGGCAGAACCCCAGGTCTATGCCGACAACCTTCGGGAGCTGTTTCAATGGTACCAAGACGGGAAGGTGCATCTGGTCACCGATGCGGAACTGCCATTGAATGAGGCTCCGGCCGCATTAACCAAACTGATGCAGCGCGATGTAAAAGGCAAATTGGTGCTTTTGCCATAAACAAGGCAGTAAATCGGGAGTGTAGACATGGCCACAAATTTATTTGATTTAACCGGAAAGATAGCCTTGGTAACCGGGGCAAGCCGAGGCATAGGTGAAGCCATCGCCAAGCTGCTTGCCGAGCAGGGTGCGCATGTAATTGTCTCTAGCCGCAAGCTGGATGATTGTCAGACGGTAGCCGACGAAATTATTACCGCCGGTGGCAGTGCCGAAGCCCATGCTTGTCATGTTGGCAGTATGGAAGATATTACGAAAACCTTCGCTTTTATTCGCAACAAACACAATCGCTTGGATATCTTGGTCAATAATGCCGCGGCCAACCCCTACTTTGGCCATATTTTGGAAACCGATCTGAGTGCTTACCAAAAAACGGTAGACGTCAATATCCGCGGTTATTTCTTTATGTCGGTGGAGGCAGGCAAGATGATGAAAGAGCAGGGCGGCGGCGTCATTGTTAACACCGCCTCGGTCAATGCACTGCAACCAGCGGAAGGCCAGGGTATCTACTCTATTACCAAGGCGGCAGTGGTCAATATGACCAAAGCCTTTGCCAAAGAGTGCGGCCCGTTGGGTATTCGGGTGAATGCCCTATTGCCGGGGCTGACCAAAACCAAGTTTGCCGGAGCGCTCTTTTCCCACGAGGCTACCTACAACAAAGTGATGGAGCAGATTCCTCTGCGCCGTCACGCGGAGCCTAAGGACATGGCCGGCGCAGTGCTTTACCTGGTCTCTGAGGCCGGCAGTTACACCAACGGTGAATGTATTGTTGTTGATGGCGGCTTAACAATTTAATGGGAGTCTCTTATGGCTGTAACCAGTTTTAATGATCGCGTGGTTTTAATTACCGGTGCTGCCAGTGGTTTCGGAAAACTGCTGGCGGAATCTCTGGCTGATATGGGCGCTAAGTTGGCCCTGGCCGATTTAAACGAAGCTGGCGTGGCAGCTGTTGCCGATCAATTGGTCAGCAGCAAGCAGTGTGAGGTGATCTACCAAGCTTGTGATGTCAGTAAAGAGGTTCAGGTGGAAGCTTTCGTTTCTGCGGCTGTCAGCCAGTTTGGCCGGCTGGATATTGCGGTGAACAATGCCGGCATCTCCGGCGATATGAAATCTTTGATCGATGTGACCGAAGCCGATATGGATCTCAACTTTGCCGTCAATGCCAAAGGGGTATTGTTTGGTATGAAATATCAGATACGGCAGATGTTACAGCAGGAGGGTGGAGTCATACTCAATGTGGCTTCAATGGCGGGTATAAACGGGGCTCCACGGTTGGCGCCGTACTGTGCCGCCAAGCACGCGGTGGTGGGTTTAACCAAAACCGCAGCCGTGGAATATGGCCGTAACAATATCCGCTGCAATGCTGTCTGCCCCTACTTCAGTCATACCCCGATGATTGCCGACAGTCCCATTATGCAACGTGAAGAGCTGTTTGCCCAAGCATCACCCATGAAACGCTTGGGTGAGGCCCACGAAATTGTACAGGCCATGCTCATGCTGATGGCGCCAGAAAATAGCTATTTAAATGGGCAGGCTATTGCGGTCGATGGCGGCAAGTCCTCGTTCTGATTAACAATGGCGGCCAGAGAGCCAGTGCTATTTTCGAGTGGTTACTTGCCAATAAAAGGTAATAACGAATCTATGTTTTGGTTGGCACTTTAAGCTGCCAACTCAGTTCCCGGGTAATACCGGGATTCTTACTCAGTGTTTATTGTTAGGGTGCTGTTATGGATTTTGCCTATTCCGAAAAAGTTGAATTGCTGCGTAAGCAGTTGTTGCAATTTATGGATCAATACATTGTGCCCCGTATTCGGGAGTACAACGAGTCAGTCCACCAGGGCATCTATCCACCGCCATTTATGGAAGATTTAAAAGCCTTGGCCAAGGAGGAGGGGTTATGGAACCTGTTCCTACCTGGGTTAAAAGCGGATGAGCCCGGTACTCCCTTAAGCAATTTAGAATATGCGCCCCTGGCTGAAATTATGGGCCGCGTCTCCTGGGCGCCTGAAGTATTTAATTGCAATGCCCCCGATACTGGCAACATGGAACTGCTGCATATGTTTGCCAGTGAAGAGCAGCGCAAACAGTGGCTGCAGCCGCTACTGAACGGAGAGATACGCTCCGGGTTCTGTATGACTGAACCGGATGTCTCCTCCTCAGATGCCACCAACATCACCATGCACATAGAGCGGCAGGGGGATGAGTACGTGATCAATGGTCGCAAGTGGTTTACCTCCAATGCTGCGCACCCCAATTGCCGTCTCTATATCGTTATGGGGAAGACCGATCCCAACGCTGACAGTCACCATCAGCAAAGTATGATTTTAGTACCCAGCGATACGGCTGGCGTTGAGATGGTACGTAACCCCACTGTGATGAATCACCTTTCACCTGAAGGCCACTGTGAAATTCTTTTTAAAGGTGTACGGGTGCCGGTTAGCAATCTGTTAGGGGAGGAGGGCAGCGGCTTTGCCTTGGCGCAAGCACGGCTTGGGCCCGGCCGAATCCATCACTGCATGCGTTCCATAGGCGCTGCCGAGCTGGCATTGGAACTGATGACCGCTCGTGCGCAGGAGCGCAAAGCCTTTGGCAAATATCTGCACCAACATGGTACAGTGTCGGAGTGGATTGCGAAGTCGCGAATTGAGATTGATCAGGCGCGCTTACTGGTACTGAAGGCCGCGTGGATGATCGATAAGCTGGGTACCAAAGCAGCTCGTAAGGAGATCTCCATGATTAAAGCAATCGTGCCTTCCATTCACACCAATGTTACTGACCGCGCGATGCAAATCTTTGGTGCCATGGGCTTAACACCGGATACCCCATTGGCCGACAGTTATATTCAGGGGCGCTGTCTGCGTATTGCCGATGGCCCGGATGAGGTGCATCTACAAACTATCGCCAAGTTGGAGCTGAAAGAGAGCGCAGGGTCTTTGGGAGTAACGGCCAGATACTTAACGCCGCCCCTGCGCTAAGGCGCCCCGCTGAAAACTGAGCAATAAAAAACCTGGCGTTGCCAGGTTTTTTATTGCCCGCGGAACTGTTGTCAGGCATTGCTGTGTTCAATGTTCGTGGTTGGTTTGCCGCTGATTTTAGCCATGATTATGCCGATGAGTAGAATGCTGCCGATGACCAAGCCACCGCCAATGATAATCTGCCCCGCCCAGAGCAGAGGTTGTGCTGGGCCAGTGCTGGCAGCCAAGCCGGTAATCAGAAAATACATAAAGGCGTAATTGTTAAATACCGCTGGTAACATCTCACCAAAAGCCACAATGGCGTAGACCGCCAGGCAGATAAATGCAATTCGGGCTGTTTCGATACCTAGCCAAGGGGCCGTTAATTCCACAAATTTTACGGTGCCCAGATAACAGGCAATGCCCACTAAACCACCGATGATGATATGGTGGGCGCGCTTTTTATCCATGTGCATTTCAAAGAAGAAGATCATCACCATAAACACTGGCCACCCAGACAGGTGCCAGCGGTGTAAAATCAATTCAATCGCCACAATGACCACCAGTAAAAATAACCCAAATATTAATCGTTCTTTATTAAAACCCGTCATCGTTATTATTCTCCGTGGTTTTCTCTTATGGTTGTCGCCGTTATCTATAGCGCTTATGTTTGAGTACTCTATATTTCTCAGCTCAAAAAATTATCGTAGTGTTAATTGTATTTCAGCTGGGATTGGCTTGTTTCAAAACCAAAATGAGCACCAGCTTTAAGGGCTGGTGCTCACTCTTTTTTGGATGATGGCTAATTTAAGGGCGGTTGCGCCCATATTGATCATGGCTGCTGACCCACTCTTCGGAAACCACCGCTGCCCCCAGTGATATCTCGCCACACAAAACCGTTGCCGCAAAAATTTCGGCGAGTTTTTTGGCTTTACCCTGTCCGTAACAGCCAAGTGCTTCCAAACACTCCTTCTGTGTGGCCAGGCCGGTGCCGCCACCGTAAGAGGCAACGATCAGTGACGGCAGGGTAACCGAGTAGTAGTAGTCGCCATCGGGTGTCACTTCGGCATAAACCAAGCTGGCATGGGATTCGGCAACATTTGCCTCATCCTGACCGGTGGCGATGAACATGGCGGCAATACCGTTAGCCGGGTGTACGCCATTGTGCACGGCACCGGCCATAAGCCCGCCCAACTGTGACGTTTTGCGGGCGGCGTACATCGCCTCCGGTGAGGTGTGTAATTGCTCAATAACCAGTTGTCTGGGTAGGGTAATCTCTGCCACCACCCGTTTGCCGCGGGTATGCAGGGTATTCAGTGCTGAGTGTTTTTTATCGGTATCCATATTGCCCGATAAAAAGTAGTAACCAATACCGGGCGGGTAGCTGTCGGCAATCCATTGGCAAGCGGCATAGGTCGCTTTGCCGGTCATGTTTTGTCCGGCAGCATCACCGGTGGTGTAGTTAAAACGCAGGTAAAGCATACGCGACGCGGAGTATTGCTCGATATTTCTCAGTCGCCCGCTGCGGGTGGTTACCTCGGCAGCGGCTTTAATGGCTGAGAAATTCTCGGTAACCCACAAAGAAAAATCCCGGGCTTCGCGCGCGTTATTGAAGGCGAAGACGGGTGCTCGCTGCATGGCATCATCGACGACAGTAGTTGTGATTCCGCCAGCCTGACGGGTAAGGCGCATGCCGCGGTTATAACTTGCGACCAGTGTGCCTTCGGTGGTGGCCATAGGTACAAAAAAATCCCCTTGGGCATGTTCGCCGTTCACGCGCAATGGACCGGCGAACCCAAGGGGTACCTGCACCACACCGGTAAAATTTTCAATGTTGCCTGGCAGAATGGCCGGATCAAACGAGAATTTACTGGTATGTTCTAATGCGGCTCCGGTCTGCTCTTCAACAAAGCGGCGTCGTTTGGCAGCTGCTTCACGAGAGTAGTCGTTGTCGCGTTCTCTTGGGATGTGTAAGGAAGTCACTTTGTCCCTCCGCTATTATTAGGTCAAAGATAATTACCCGTTGGGCAACCTGTTATTAGAATTCTGTAGCGAGCATCGCCTCCAGGGCGGGTCGCATCGCTTCGGGTATCGATACCGGTGTCTCTGTCGCACGATCAACAAACACGTGGGTGAAGGTGCCGTAGGCGGCAGCACTGTTTTCGCCGGATTTAAATATCCCTATGCCATATTGAATGGAGCTGTTGCCAATTCGGTTTACCCTAAAGCCACCCTCTATGGCTTCGGGAAAAGCGATGCCCTGTTTATAGCTGCACTGTGAATGGACGATGTAACCAATTGCCGCGCCGTGGTGGATATCCAGGCCACACTTTTGAATTAAAAAGGTGTTGGCGACGGTATCAAAATAGGAGTAGTAGTGAACATTATTAATGTGGCCGTAGATATCATTGTCCATCCAGCGAGTAGTGATGGGCATAAACCAGCCATAGCTGCGGCGCAGGGAAGGATCTACTGTGGGGGTAACACTGCCTGTAGTCATTACATGCCTCGATAAGCGTTTTCGTAGATTGCCAATGCATCTGCTTCGGTAACCTGACGAGGATTATTGATAAGTAACCGTTGCTGCATCATGGCATCTTTCGCCAGCATCGGTAAATCGGCATGGGGTACCTTGGCATCGGCCAAGGTTGCAGGCAATCCGAGTTTTTCAATCAGCTGCAGAAAATAGTCGATAAGTTGATCGGCCTTGGCGGGTGCTGCGCTGCTTAATTGCTCGGCAGGGAGGATAATTTCAGCAAGCTCGGCATACCAATTGGCAGCTGCCTCGGCATTAAATTTAAGTACGTGAGGCAGTACCAGCGAGTTGGTTAATCCGTGGGCGAGATGGTAGTGGCCACCTAAGGGGTAAGCTAACGCGTGGACCGCTGCTACCGGCGCATTGGCGAAGGCCTGACCAGCCAGGCAGGCGCCAAGTAACATGGCTTGACGCGCCTGAAGGTTGCCGCCGTTGTGAGTCGCCTCGACGATATTTTCAGCCATTAGTGTTAATGCATGGCGGGCCAGCATATCGGTGTAGGGATTTTTTTTGTGGACACTGGTGTAAGCCTCCACGGCGTGCACCATGGCATCGACGCCGGTCATAGCAGTTATAGCGGGCGGTAGTCCCAACGTTAATTCGGCATCAAGCAGGGCGACATCGGCAATTAACTCCTGAGAGACGACACCCATTTTGGTGGTCTCGCCGGTGGTGACTATGGCTACCGCGGTCACCTCGGAGCCTGTGCCGGCCGTAGTGGGAATCATAATTAACGGTAAGCGTTTGCCCCGAACCTGGTCCACGCCATAGATGTCGGCAAGCTGCTCGTTGGAGTTGGCCAGCAAGGCAACCAGTTTGGCGGTATCCATCGAGCTGCCCCCACCAAAACCGATAACACCATCAATCGCAGTCTGCTTTGCCATGGCTACCGCTTCGAGGACTATCTGCTCTGGTGGATCGGCAACAACACTACCGTAAACCGTGTGTGGCAGATCGGCGTGAATAAGCTGGTCGGTGAGTCGAGTCAGCATGCCCAACTGGACGATACCCGGGTCTGTGACAATCAGCGGGCGTTTAATATTCAGACGTTGGCAGATGGCTCCTAGCTGAGCAAGACTCCCTGGCTCGCTAACAATGGTGCGGACGGTGTTGAAGGTGAATGCTTGCATGGGCATATTCTGCTGTGGTGACTGGTAACCGTTTTAATAATTATTTTTCTGTTAGTGGTCTGGCAGTTGTTGTGCGCCTGCGTAAGGTTCGCTGGCTGAGTCGTTTTACTAAAATTATTTAACCATTTCTGTTGTTTGAAAATTTCAACAGTTGGAAACTTCAATGGTCGGAAATTTTTATGGCTATTGCGTTTGCTTGTGTTCTTGCCTGTTTTTCCGCCTGTTTTTCTGCGTGTTTTTCAGCCGATTTGCTTGTCTATTTTGTTCTGCAGAATACGGCGCGGACAATGTGCTAAAGATTAAAAGTTTGGGCAATAGGAACAATAGCAATTTCAACCATAGTAGTGTGCCAAAAGGATCGAGGGAAAAGTGAGCGGCGGGCGCCTGGGCAGATCTACAGGGTTGGACTTTAAAGTGAGTGCCATAATTGGTTTGGGCCCCAAGGACGCCCTCAGGACTGCTGGCGAGGTGGTGTGGGGGAGTAGATAATAGCTCGCTTGCTAACCCGCAGTGGCGGCCCAATTCGAGGGTGCAGGAGTCATAAGGTCATGGCGTTTGTCCGCCGATTAGCCAGTGGGATTTGTAAAGAGGTGGATGGTTGGTGCTGCCAATAACCAAAAATTCCAGTGCCGCAAACAAAGCCAAGCCAGTGAGCCGTAGCGACGATAGCGAAATCTGTTGCAGTGGGCAGCCCACTGCAACAGGCTCTCTAAACTACGGCTCCGGCCCTGGGCTTATTATTAAACTGCGCTGTGTATAACCACTTATTCAGTTATGAAACCATGGATCTTCATCGGCGCTACCGCCGTGCTTGGCGGCGATGGAGTCGTTCTGCAACTGCACCCACTGGTAGTAGTCGAGGTGTTCCAGTTGCGAGGCCGCCGCCTCGTCCAGAATAACCCGCACCCGTTGGTGCTGTTGTAAAACGGTTGCCGGGTGCATGGCTGAGATCGCCCCCTCCACCGTATCTTTGATGGCTGCCGCTTTGTGCTCGCCGGTTGCCAGCAGCAGTATGCGGCGGGCATCGAGAATAGTGGCGATACCCATGGTCACTGCCATGTGTGGTTGAAAATCGCCCTCGTTAAAGAGCCGGCTGTTGTCTTCGAAGGTGCGTTGGGTAAGCACTTTTACCCGGGTGCGCGAGCCCAGGCTGGAGCCTGGCTCATTAAAACCAATATGGCCATTACCGCCGATACCCAGTAGCTGCAGATCAATACCGCCGGCGGCGACGATGCGCTGCTCGTAATCGGGCCCCACCGATCTTGGGTCCTGGCCGGGGGAGCACTCTGGCAGATAGGTACGCGCCGGGTCGATATCAATGGTATCGAACAGGTGTTTGTTCATAAAACTGCGGTAGGAGTGTGGGCTGCTCGACTGCAGCCCAATGTACTCGTCCAGATTAAAACTGGTTACCCGCTTGAAGCTGATCTGGCCTGCCCGAAAGCGATTGATGAGCACCTCGTAGGTGGCGATGGGGGTTGTGCCTGTGGCCAGCCCCAATACCGCCCTGGATTTAAAATCCAGCAGGTTACAGATCATATCGGCGGCGTACTCGGCGACCTGCTGGCTATCTTTAAAGATAAAAACTTCCATGCTGCTGCTTCCTTGGGTGTCAGGTGTTAAAGGCTTGCCAATGTGCACGGACTTCCCGATCAAAACTGGTCAGGATAGTCTGCCAATAGTCGTCCACTGTGAGTGTCTCGTCGGCCACCAGCGGCATTAGGTCGAGGGCAAAACTGATGGCGCTGACGGCATCGGTTTGGTGGGATTCGGCAAAGGTGGCATGCGCTTTGGAACGGGCCAGTGCTGCCTGGTCATACTGTTTGCCACCGGCAATTTGCGAGGCGAACTGGCCAATCAATGCCTGCCGAAGCTGCGGGTACGGGCTCACATCCAACACCGCCTTATAGGTTGTCGGCAGCCAATCGAGATCCCGCCAGAGCTCCCCGCCCAAAATGTGTAGCGGGCGCTGGGTGGCAGCCATTTTGCGAACTGCGGCCAGGCTCTGCAGACAGCAGCCAACATGGGTCTGGTGGCGGTCGATAAAGTTGTGCAGGTAGAGGGTGGTGGGCTGGCAGGCGTTGAGCAGTTGCCAAAGTTGGTCAATTAACTGCGCATTGCTGACAGCCTTAACGGCGGCGCTTGCTACCCCCAGTTGAATCACCGCACTGTATTGCCCGAGCTCGGCGGCGGCAATCTGCTCCTGGCGACGGATGGCCACCATTTCGGTGTCGCTGTAGTGGCCGAAGGGGCCACTGCGCGGCGAGCCGGCACCATCGCAAATGACGATTCCGGTAAACCATATATCTGGCTGCTGATAACCGGCGGCAATGCCGTGGTAGGCCAACAGCTCAAGATCATCGGGGTGGGCCACTATCGCCAGGTGGGTGGTGCGCGCCAGCGCCTCTGGCAGTGGTGTGCCATCGGGTATATGGATATCGAGCTGGTCAAATGTCATACCATTACTTCTGCTGCTGAACCGACTGTCTGCAACAACTATCGGCACTGATTCTCTCTGTTGCAAGTGGGAAAAAGGCGAAACATCGGAATTAAATGTAATCAGGCGGGAATGCAGGGGGCGGGCGGCATAGCGTTTATTAGCAATTCGGTTGGCTTAAAACACCCTATTTGTGCCGAGAAAGTGGTAATACGCGAATATTTTGCGGATTAGTGGTCATTACCCAGGCGGTTGCTACACTCAAGAATAGCGCCCTGGTGCCGTTACCCTGTTCATTGTCGGGCACCGGCCGCTCGCGCAAAAACAGAACTGTTAGCCGGTGAGTACCGGCTCTTAACAGAGAATGCTGGTAACCCAGTCAGTATGAGGTGCACTTATGAAAGCTTTTCTGCAACTGTTTCTGATACTCGAACCAATTTGTGCGGATTACGCACAATGTAAATGTGGTTGATCCGATCATCACTGCAATCGATGGTTAACAACTGCTCCAGTTGGTTGTTAACACTCGCCACCAGGCTGGGTTGGCCATTGACCAACCCCAGCCAGCCGGAAACCTGAGCCCTGGGATCCAACTTGCGGTGAAACACCGCCACCAGGAAACGGATAATCTTTTCGGCCCCGAAAATCGGCCGCAGGGCCGCCAACTTAATGCCGCCGCCATCGCTGGTGAGCACCGCATCTCTGGCCAGCAATTTCGTTAACGCCTCCACATCGCCTTCGGCTGTCGCCTGCAGAAAAGCACTCAGCAGCTGTTGATGCTGGGCTGTTGATGCGCGTTTACCTGGGCGGGCGTCAGTCACCGAACGTCTGGCCCGGCTGGCCAGCTGGCGAACGGCCACCTCGGAGCGCCCCAGTATGCTGGTAATCTCCGGGTAGGAGTGGTCAAACACCTCGCGCAAAATAAATACCGCCCGTTCCAGTGGTGTTAATCGCTCCAGCGTAAGCAGCAGCGCAAAGGAGAGGTCTTCGGCGTATTCGGTCAGAGCCTGGGCCGATAAATAGTCGCTGTCGATAATGGGTTCCGGCAACCAGGGGCCCGTGTAGCGCTGGCGTCGGTTCTGTTCCTGTTGCAGGCGGTCCAGGCAGAGGTGCGAAACCACGGTGGTGAGGTAGGCATCCGGGTTATCGATGGTGGTCATGTCGACCCTCTGCCACTTCAGCCAGGCATCCTGCAGCAGGTCCTCGGCGTCTGTCAGTGTGCCCAGCATGCGGTAGGCGATGCCAAGCAGACGTGGGCGGTTGCGCTCAAAATCAGACGCCAGTGCCATCATCACGCCCGACCCTCCATGTGTCGTCCCAGAGCAATAGTGCTCTCTCCCAATTGCAGTTGTGTGCAGGCTTGGCTGTGGCCGAGCCCTTTTTTTACCATCGGGTATAACCGGGCCGCCTGAGTGACCACGGCCAGCTCAACCAGGCCGCTGTCACCAAACCGCTGCACGATGGCCTGTTGCGCTTCGGGCAGTGTGGCGCTGTTGGCCATCAGCGCCTGTGCATAGTGGTAGGCCAGGGCGTTATCCGGGCTTAATTGTTCCGGCTTGTGCAGGAGCGCGGCGCGTATCTCGGCCTCGGCCATGCCGGCCTCGGCGGCTATCTGTACCTGCAGCTGCAGGCAGGGGCCGCAATCCTCGTGGCGCATGGCTACCAGCTGCGCCGTGCACTTCACGCTGGCAGGAATCCGCCGGGCTTTACCCAGGCGATTGCCAATCTGTAAAAATTGGCTGGTCAGTGCCGGTTGATGCTGCAGCATGTAGTAGAGGTAGCTGACGTCGTAGTGATAGTGGTTGCCAAAACGGGTGATCATTTTGCGGGTAAGCCAGTTTCTCATGGAATCTCCTTGCTGGGGTTGTGATTAACCCCTTGACGCTATCCACCCCCGGTTTGTGACAAATTATTTTATTTTTTTGTCGGTCCTATTCGCGAGCATGGCCGCTGCCACAATTAGCCATAATTCCACCCCGGAAAAGTCAGCATTGCCCGTTAGGCTGGGCGGACTACTCAGGAGGGGTGTTATGCAAAAACAGTTGGCGATTAAAATTTTAATGATTTTTGCACTGGCGTTGCTGGTGTTGATTCCGATCTCGATGGTAAGTCACAAGGTGAGTGAGCGCTACAGCTACCAGTTGGCCGCCAAGGCCTCGGTGGCGGAGAGTTGGACTGGGTCACAGCGCCTGATGACACCGGTGCTGGTGATTCCCTACCAGGTGGCGGTACCCAGCCGTTCTGCAGATGGTGTGCAAACCGAAAACCTGGTGGATAGCCGGTTGGTGATTCCCGCCCAGGCGGCGGAGATCAATACTGTGGTTGATAGCCAGTACCTGATGAAAGGCATCTACAAAATTCCGGTCTATAACAGCAAGATTTTACTGCAAGGCCATTTTGCCGCCGCCGATATTCAGAGCAAGTTGCGCTCAATTGAGCAGGAGGAGCGTTTTCACAGTGTCGGCACGCCTTACCTGTCGCTGCATGTGGGTGACGTGCGTGGTATTGATACCGCGCCCAAGGTGAGCATCAATGGCGAGCCGCGTCCTGCGCAACCCGGCAGTGGTATGAGTGGGTTGGCTACCGGGGTGAGTGTTTATTTATCGAACCTGAAAAACAGTGAACAGCCGCTTCACTTTGCGTTTGAGTTGTCGTTGCGTGGCACAGAAGAGTTAACGTTTATTCCCGTGGGCGACGAGGTGAAGGTGACTATGCAGTCCACCTGGCCACACCCGGAATTTATCGGTGCCCAGCTACCTGGCACTCGCGCGGTAAGCGACGACGGCTTCAGCGCGGCCTGGTCAACCACGCAATACTCCAGCAATAACAGCAATCTCATTAACCGCTGTTTTACCGAGCGCCAGTGCGAGCCCATTCTCACCAGTGGCTTTGGTGCCCGTTTGATCGAGCCGGTGGATGTCTATCTGCAATCGGAGCGTACGGTGAAGTACGCCATGCTGTTTATCGGCTTGAGCTTTATCACCTTTTTTATTTTCGAACAGCTTAAGCGCATTCGTATCCACCCCATTCAATACGCCTTTGTCGGTTTGGCAATCTCGCTTTTTTATCTGCTGTTGATCTCCCTGGCCGAGCACATCGCCTTTGGCCTGGCTTATGCGCTCGGTGCCGTCAGTTGCTGCGGGCTATTGCTCTTTTACGTGCGCCATATGCTGCACAGTTTTCTCTCGGCACTGCTGTTTGCCACTATGCTGCTGGGGTTGTATGGCCTGTTGTATGTCATCGTGCAGGCGGAGGATTACGCTCTGCTGATGGGCTCGATTTTGGTATTCGTCATTCTCGCCGTAGTGATGATGGTGACCCGCAAAATCGACTGGTACGACCTGGCCGAGGCCAGCCGCAGCAATTCGGCCAATTTGGAATTGAACTTCGCCGCCGATTAACCGGGCTTTCGTCATTGACTGCCGGGCGGCCAGGCTTTTCAATAACCGCCTCGTTTGATTATTTGGCTCAGGTATTGGTTGGAACAGCTCGGCATGAATGGCAACACAGGATTTAAAGCGGTATTTCTGGATGCCGCCACCCTCGGTGACGACATCGATCTCGGCCCCATTCGAAGGGCGGTGGCCGAGTTGCGTCTCTACCCGGGGACAACACCCGAGCAGTTGCTCGAGCACCTGGGCGATGCCGAGCTGATTCTCACCAATAAAGTGGTCATCCCCGCCAGCGTGATGGCCGGCCGCAAAGCCATACTGGTGCTGGCCACCGGCACCAATGTGGTGGATGTGGCCGCGGCCGAGCAGCTCGGCATTCCGGTGATGAATGTGGTCAATTACGGTACGCAAACGGTGGCCCAGCACACCCTGATGCTGATGCTGGCCCTGGCCGCGCGTCTGCCGCGCTATCAACAGGCGGTGGCCGCCGGCGCCTGGCAACAGAGCCCGCTGTTTTGCCTGATGCAATTCCCCACCACGCAGCTGGCCGGTAAAAACCTGCTGCTGGTGGGCTCCGGTACCCTGGGCCAGGCGGTGGC
This sequence comes from Halioxenophilus sp. WMMB6, assembly GCF_033283405.1. Classification (NCBI taxonomy): domain Bacteria; kingdom Pseudomonadati; phylum Pseudomonadota; class Gammaproteobacteria; order Alteromonadales; family Alteromonadaceae; genus Halioxenophilus; species Halioxenophilus sp. WMMB6. Next base: position 571,344 of record NZ_JAWMQR010000003.1, on the reverse strand, counting down.
CAAGCTGGCGGAGGCGTTTGCCATGCGTGTGCAATTCTGCGCCCGCCCCGGCGCCACAAACGACTCCCGGCCAAGCTTTGGCTCGCTGTTGCCCGTGGCGGATGTCATCAGTTTTCACTGCCCGCTAACGCCCCAAACTCAACAACTGTTAAACCGCGAAACCCTGGCGCAGGTAAAGCCCGGCTGCCTGGTGATCAACTGCGCCCGGGGCGGTGTTATCGATGAGCTGGCCTGCCTGGCCGCGCTGACGCAGGGGCGCCTGGGTGGCCTGGCGGTGGATGTGCTGCCGGCGGAACCGCCCAAAGATGGCCACCCGTTATTGGCCGCGTTGAATGAGTCGCTCAACCTGATTGTCACACCGCACAATGCCTGGATCAGCCCCGAAGCTCGCCAGCGCATTGTCGATCTGACGGCGGAGAATGTTCTTCGTTTGTCCTAGCTCAACTGCCGGGCAATCAGGCGTGGTCCGGGGACTGGGTGGCCCCTATAATCCGGCGCCTCCCATTAACCGGCCCCCTAATATACTCCCGTCATGACTATCGAACTTCTCTCCCCCGCGGGCACCCTGAAAAGCATGCGTTACGCCTTTGCCTACGGTGCCGATGCCGTGTACGCCGGCCAGCCACGCTACAGCCTGCGGGTGCGCAACAACGAATTTAACCGCCTGGAGAATATCGCTTCGGCGATAGAAGAGGCCCACCAGATGGGCAAGAAGTTCTATCTGGCCTCCAATATCAGCCCCCACAACGACAAGGTACGCAGCTATCTGCGCGACCTGGAGCCGGTGATCGCCATGCGCCCGGATGCGCTGATTATGAGCGACCCGGGGCTGATAATGCTGGTGCGCGAGGCCTGGCCGGAACAGGAGGTACATTTAAGCGTGCAGGCCAATGCCGTTAACTACGCCACCGTCCGCTTCTGGGCCAACCAGGGTATTCGCCGGGTGATCCTCTCCCGCGAGCTCTCCCTGGATGAGGTGGCCGAGATTCGCCAGCAGTGCCCGGATGTGGAGCTGGAGGTGTTTGTCCACGGCGCCCTCTGCATCGCCTATTCCGGCCGTTGTTTACTCAGTGGCTACATGACCCACCGCGACTCCAACCAGGGCGCTTGCACCAACAGCTGCCGCTGGCACTACAACGTGCACGAGGCGCAGGAGAACGAGACCGGCGATCTGATTGCCGTTGACGCCGAGCACTGGTTGCCGGAGAGCGAAGTGCCGGCGGTGTTGCTGCAGGAGAAGAGCCGCCCGGGTGAGTACCTGCCCGCCTACGAAGATGAGCACGGCACCTACATCATGAACTCCAAAGATCTGCGCGCGGTGCAACATGTACAGCGGTTGGTGGAGATCGGTGTGGAGAGCCTGAAAATCGAGGGGCGCACCAAATCCCACTACTACGTGGCGCGCACCGCCCAAGTCTATCGAGCGGCGATTGATGCCGCGCTGCGCGGCGATGGCTTCGATATGAACTGGATGGCGGAGCTGGAGCACCTGGCCAATCGCGGCTACACCGAGGGCTTCTATCGTCGCCATGTACCCAGCGAATATCAAAATTATGAGCAGGGGGTATCGGCCAACACTGCGCAGCAGTTTGTGGGCGAGGTCACCGCCATCAACCGTGCCCACAACAGCCTCACCATCGATGTCAAAAACCGTTTCTGTTTGGGCGATGAGATGCAACTGGTTACGCCAGCGGGCAACTACACCTTTTCCCAATTTGAGCTGTGCAACAGCGCCGGTGAGCCGATAGAGGTGGCGCCGGGTTCGGGCCATGTAGTGCAGCTGGCGCTGCCGCAAATCGCCGAGCTAAGTGACGACGCACTCAACTACGGCTTGCTAATGCGGCACCTGCCTAATCAGTTGTAAGTACAAAGGGTCATAGGCTGATCAATGCTCTGCTCATCCATCTCACAGGGCTAAATGGTCTTCTGTTCATCTGCCTCTGTAACGCTTGATTTGTGAAGCGCATCAGCTAATGAGTGCTGCGGATTCTTTTAGCCACAACAGAGCCACCTGCTAGCCTTTTACCGCTATGCCCCCAGGCTATCTTCCAGTGAGCCATGCTATCGTCAGTGGCCCATGCTATCGCTCCTTGACCTTGTGCTATCGCTCCCAGATCTCTCGCTATCGCTTGCTAGCCCCTCGCTATCGCTTTTGGGCTTTCTCTGTTTGATTATCGCTATGAAAAGTGAAGTGTCAGTCCGCCATTTTCATTTTTCCATTTTCGAAAATGAATAATCCTGTCTGCCCGGACATAGTTCTGCCTATCCAATAGTATCGAAGATGTGGTGCTTGGTGAAAAACTCTGGGCGAAAAATGTGGAGACTGGCGAACAGGATTGGAAGCCGGTTACCAAAATCTTTATAGAGCCGGGCCGCGGTATCTATGAGATTAACCTGCTAGGTGGTGACGGTTTTGAACAGAAAATCGAAGCTACGGATGATCACCCGTTTTATGTGGTGGGGCAGGGTTGGAAAGCTACTATTGAGTTGGAAGTTGGTGATCGTATTGAGACCGATGGCGATGGGCCTATGGTCGTCGTCTCTGTGGTTGATGAAGAGCGGCAGGATTTAACTTATAACTTTACTGTTGCGGATTTCCATACTTATTATGTTACTGAGCGGAATGTTTTGGTGCATAATTGTTCGATTGGTGGTGGGGATGTTGCAAAGAGTGCGACTAAAAACAGAGTAAAACTGCGGAAGTCAACTCGTGAGCAGATAGATGCAAATCAACCCAAGAACGCCAATGGAGAAATGGTCGATCCACATTCAGGCGATCCGCTTAAACCAGGGGAGATTGATGTTGGACATAAGCCTGGGCAGGAATGGCGAAAGCGTGCGGTGATGCATGAAGAACGGGGAAGTACTCGGAGGGAGGTTATTGAAGCTGAGAATAATCCCGACCTGTATCATCTAGAAGATAGATCAAGCAATCGCAGTCATCGGTACGAAGAATAATTCGCGGTGGAAAATATGAAAATTGGCTATGTGATAATAAGCAGCGAGATTGTGTTGTCAGGAAAACCAGTTGGTTATTTCTATCGAGAAGAGCCTGATAACGAAAATGATAGTGGATGGCGATTTTTTTCTGGAGATGAATCCCAAGAGTTTGCTGATGATCCGCAAAATTTTATGATGTATAACGTTTCTACAATAGTTGAATTAGATCCATCTGTTGCAAGTTATTTGCGCCATGAACAACCGGTGGCATTCGAAAGAAGCGGTGAGGCATTTATACAAGTTGAGGAATAAGTTACAAAGAATGCAAGCAAGTCTATGGGGAATCAAAATAGGACATGTCTTTGGGGGCAGGCCTTACATTTGACATATGTGAATGTAAGGCCTGATAAACATAAGGCGACCTCACCCCAGTCACGTGCCTTTCTGTGAGTGAGACGTACAATGATCGTCGACCAAAACAACTCATTGGAGGCTGCCATGCCACTCTACTGCGGAATCTATTTGCGCTCAAACAATTCCTTAATATGCGTAATCAATGAAAAAGATAAACGCTTAAAAGAAATTAATGAGGCGCTCAACTACGGTTTGCTGATGCGGCATATCCCTAGTTAATGGCGACCGGAATCCGCTAGACATTAAATTCCGCTAAAAAAGGCGCATGGTCGGACTCCGGGTATTTTCGGTCGGAGGCAAACGGCAGGCTCTCATCGTGCAGATTTTCGTTGTGAATGTGGGCGCTGTGAAAATAGGGCAGCAGCGCCTGGGAGATCAGCATATGGTCCAGCAAATTACCCCGGCCCTGGTGCAGGTGCGAGTAGCGGATTGACTCGGCAATGCCGAGGCTGCAGGGCACCAGCACCGTATGACGCAAATCCGGATTGTCGGTGTTCTCCACCCGGCCACAAATAGCCTCCACCGGCACCTCGCCGGGCTCGGAATTAAAATCCCCACAGACAATAATTTTGGCATTCGGGTCCTGCGTGAAGAGCTGGTCCAGCAGAATGCGGGCTTCCAGCGCCTGGCCCACCCGTTTGATGGAGGAGAGGAAGTAACCTTCGGCCCAGCCGGCGGCGCTTCGCCAATGGAAGCCCAGTTTTTGGCCGGGGATGTTGGAGGCCAGGCGGGATTTCAGATGCAGATTAAGAATATGTACCAGCCCCAAGTCTGGCACCGTCACCTGGGCATGCAGAATGGGGCGTTCCCAGGTCACCTCTTTGGCGTCATCTTCGCCGGGTTGGGCGGTCACCTTTCGGTACTGCAGGGTATCGATCACCGAATTGCGGTACTGATTAAAATCGAGGCCAAACAGCGGGTTCACCAACACCAGCAGGTTGCGCACATCGTAGGGGGTGTTACTGCTGGTGACCGTGTGCGCCTTTAAATAATTTTGGTAGCGGGTACCGCTGAGCACCTCGTCCAAGGCGGCAAAGTTGCGCTTGGGGTTGCTGGAGGTGTGCTCGGGCAGCTCTTGGGCGTGCACCTCCTGCAGGCAGAGAATGTCGGCATCAAGGCGCAGCAAATTACGCCGCAGCACCGGAGCCCGCTCAGCCAGAATGGGGTTTTTGCCGTCGGGTTTATCGTCCAGATTTTCCACATTAAAGGTTGCGATCTTGAGCATGCTCTTCTCCTCCGCCTTGATTGCGTTCGGCTGCCACCGGGGCACGGATTTATTATTGAATAACGGTTAGTAGCACTGTGCACAGATGGCGAAGAGAGTACCACTTCCTGTTAATGGCGGAGCAGTTGTAATTAATTTTGTGTGACGCCATTGCTCAGGTTGGGGCTGTAACCGGAATAATGCGAAAGCCAAACGGAGTAATGCTATTAGCGGAGTTCGTGTTATTTCCCGAACGGCTAAAGAGGGGTGGTGGCGTTGCGCAGGGAGCTGTTAACGGCCGATCTCGCCCAGGCTTCCGCGGGTAAGCGTCAGCAGGTCGTTGGCCGCGAGTTCAATCTCCAGCCCGCGCCGGCCGGCACTGACGTAGATGGTGGGGAAGTCGTTAGCGCTGCTGTCGAGCACGGTGGGCAGCAATTTTTTCTGGCCCAGTGGGCTGACGCCGCCAAGCACGTAACCGCTGCTCTTCTCCACCAGTTTTTTATCGGCCATGGCCACTTTTTTGCAGCCCAGGGCCTTGGCCATTTTTTTCAGGTCCAACTGCCCGGCCACGGGTACCACCGCCACGGCCAGCTGCTTGTTGTCATTGGCCACCACCAGGGTTTTAAAAACCCGGGCTTTGTCCAGCCCGAGCTTTTGCGCCGCCTCCTCACCGTACGATTCGGCATTGGCATCGTGTACGTATTCGTGCACCTGATAGGCAATATTGAATTTTTTGGCGAGGTTGATAGCCGGGGTCATGGGTTTAATTGCTCAACAGCGGGCTAGGGTCAAATTAGTCTTTGCTGGCTTTAAAAATACAGTACTTGGTGTAATCCGCCGCTTCATTGGCTGTCCAGTCGCCGGAGGGCTTGTCGGCCATTTTCTTGCACCAGGCGTCGCTGCCGACTTCGGGTTGGCAAGCGGCAAGCAGTGCGGTGAGGGTGAGGAGGGTTAAAGCGGCGATCTGTTTCATACCTGTTTCCAATGCTCGTGTTTAATGAACCCGATTCGATGGGTTATCCGGCCGCAGAGAATAATACAAAGCGGGCCGGCTCTCCAGCCGCGTTAGCAGGCTGGCATTTGAGCAATGGCTAGCGGTCGGCCTTCAGCTGTACCTTGTGGCTGGCGCTGCGGCCCAGGTCATCGACCACGGTAATCTGATAACTGCCCGGTTGCCCCTGCCAAAACAGCGTCTCATTTTTTTTGCCCGAACCAAAGTAGGCATCGTCAATAAACCAGTGCACCTGCTCGACATCGCCATCGACGGTGGCGGTTAGCGGAATGGCGGTTGGCTGCTCGTCCGACAGGCGCACGATGTAGTCCAGGGATGGGCGCGGCGAAACGATAATGGGCGCTTGGCCACCGGCGCTGGTCTGGTCCAGTTGGCAGTCGCTGTCGAACGGTGGCGGTGCCTGAAAGGAGATGCCGGCCTGATTAAAGATGGCCACCAGGTCCGAGGGCCAGAAGGCATAAACCTTGAGCTCACTCGCCTCGCTGCTCTGCCAACAGGCGCGCTTGCCGGTTTTGGGGTTGATGGCCACCGGCCGGTAGATATTGGAGAGCTTGATGGGCGAGACGCCGGGAATAAACCAGGCCGATTTCGCCTGTGGGCAGTACTTCTGGTAGAGATCGCCGGTGTCGGCGCAGACCTGCAGTTGCTTGATGTTGAGGCCGCTCATATTGAAGGCATCGCTCACCTGCCAGCCGGGCCCGGGTTGCAGGGCATTGAACAATTTAAAGAGCAGCGGCCCGGCGGCGGTGCGGCCAATAAAGGATTGGTTGCCACTGCCGTCAAAATTACCCACCCACACGGCCAATACATAGGGGCCTGAGACTCCCACCGCCCAGGCATCGCGAAAGGCCCAGGAGGTGCCGGTTTTCCAGGCTACCTGGTTGTGCGCCCGCTCACTGTCGATCGCCAAACTGCCGGGGGCGGGGTTGTCTTTCAAAATATCGAGGGTCAGGTAACTCGCCTCCCGGCTGAGCAGCCGCCGCGCTGGCGCGCGCTCTGCGTTGGCCAACAGCCGGGGTTGGCTGTAGTCCCCGCCATTGGCAAGCATGGCGTAGAGCCCGGCCAGCTCCAGCGCAGTCACCTCACCGCCGCCGAGGGCCAGGGCCAGGCCGTAGTGCTCGGCCGGTTGCAGGCCCTCTACGCCGGCGTCGTGCAATAGTTGATAAAAGCTGCGGTTTTGCAGTTCGGCCTGCAGCGTTACCGCCGGCACGTTGCGGCTCTCAATCAGCGCCCGCCGGGCACTGATGGGGCCCAGGAACTGCTTGTCGTAATTCTCCGGGGTGAAGCCACCGTACTGCCTGGGGGCATCTTTCAGCAGGCTCTCCGGGTGGATCAGCCCCTCGTCCATGGCCAGAGCGTAGACGAAGGGTTTCAGCGCCGAGCCGGGTGAGCGCTTGGCGGTGGTGCCGTTCACCTGCCCCTGGATGGCGTTGTTAAAGAAGTCGGCGGAGCCCACCATCGCCTCAATCGCCATGGTCTGGTAATTGATTAATAGGGCGCTGGCGTTGTGGATACCGCTGTTGCCTTTGGCGACCACGTAGTCGGCCAGCACCTGGCCAAGCTTCTGTTGCTGGCCCAGGTTGAGGGTGGTGGTGATCAGGCCGCTATCCCAATAGGGCAGTTGCGACTGCAGGTAGTTGATGAAATGGGGCGCTTTGAAGGGCAGCGCCTGGGGGCCGGTTACGGCCAGAGGCAGCTGAAAATATTTGGCGCGGGCCACCGACTCCGGGTGCTGCTCCTGCCAGCGCTGCCAGAGGCGCTCGCGGGCGGCCAACAGCGGCTGCTGGTTCTTTTTAGTGGGGGCGCGCTGATTGGGGTTTTGCGGCACCACTGCCAGGGTTAGCGCTTCCACCAAATTGAGCTGGGCGGCGGGTTTGCCAAAGTAGATCAGGCTGGCGGCGCCTATGCCTTCGATGTTGCCGCCGTAGGGCGCGAGGTTCAGGTAGGCTTCCAGAATCTCCTGCTTGGAGTAGTGGCGGGAGAGCTGCAGTGCCCGCACTATCTGTTCTACCTTGCCCAGGCCGGTATTGGAGGCGATGCCCCAGCGCAGGCGCGCCACCTGCATGGTGATGGTGGAGGCGCCCACCCGGCGATGGCGATCGATATAGGTGGCATAAAAGGCCCGGGCCAGGGCTGGAAAATCGACTCCGGGGTGTTGGTAGAAGTGCTGATCCTCGTAGAGCAGGGTGGCTTCAACAAACTCAGGGCTGATCTTCGCCAGGGGCGTGTAGATGCGATAGCGCTCATCCTGGGCCAGGGTGAGTTGCAGCAGCTGGCCGGAGCTATCCAGGTAGGCTTTGGAGTAGGGCACATAGTGCTTTAACTCCGGAGTTGGGCAGAACAGCCAGCTGAGGAAAAGCAGTACGGCAATCACCGCCGTAACCCGCGCGGTGATTGTCAGTGTGCGCCTCATTGTGAGGCCGTTACCGTAAATTGCCCGGCGGCGGTGTAGGCGCGCACGCTGCGGTCGTACATGGCTTCGGCGTAGGCCGGTGGCACCACAAACTGCCCGGCGGCGGTCAGTTTCACCCGGTAGGTCAGCTCCCGTACGGTGCGATCAAAGCTGCCGTAAAACACCACCCGGTCTTCTCGCACGTCGACATAGTCGGCGCGCCAGCCCATGGTTTTGCGGGGCACGGAGCTGCGGATAATTTCAAAGCCGCCCGGCAGCAGATCAATCACCGCCACATTGCTTAACGGCTGCTCGGTTAAGGCTCGAATTTTCACCTTAACGTTGAGCTCGCGGCCCTGCTTGAACTCATGCACTTCATTGCCGGCGTCATCAAAATATTGGCGGCTGATCTCCAATCCCTGGCGCAGGTCGCTGGTGGGCAGTTGTTGATCAAAACCGTGTTGATTGACCAGGTAGAAGAGCGAGCTGTCGCCATCGACCGCCACCGATTTTAGGCCATTGCCAAGCAGCGCATGGCTGAAGGGGGTGGGCAGGGTGGTGAGCGACTGTTGCTCGCCGGCGGCGTTGGTGGCCAAAAAGCGAATGGCCGCATCGGTGGCTTCGGCGCCGCTGATTTTGCCATAGGCACTCAACGCCAATATGGCATAGGCCGAGGAGATGGTGTTGTAGTCACCTTTAAAGATTTTACCGGTGAGCTGCTCAATAAATTCCCCATCCAGCCCGGCGGCCTCTTTTTCAAAGTGTTTGGCCAGCAGGTAGACATACTGCGCGTCGATTGCCAACGGCGAGTGGTAGTCGTCTGTGGCCGGGTAGGGCGCTTTGGGTCGATAGGCCTTCACCAGGCGCTCGGCCTCGTCGCCCATCTGCAGCATCTGGTAGGTGGCCGCCATGTAAACGGCGGTAATATCCTGGTGCCAAGCTTTGGGGTTCTGATCTTTGAGCGTCTCTTCCAGGTCGACCAGTGAGTTGGTGGTCACCTCACCCATACGCGTCAACAGGTAGATGGCGTTGGCGCGGTTGCGGGCCTGCTGTTGGCTATGGCTTGGCTCGCTGGCAAAGCGGCTGAGATAGCGTTGGCCGCGGCTCAGGATATCGGCCGGCACCGGGTAGCCCTGTTCCGAGGCATCCAGCAAAAAGTGGAGCGCGTAGATCGACGGGTAGTCGGCCGCTTCGGTGAGGCCGGGCCAGAGGGCAAAGCCACCATCGGCGGTTTGGCGCTCGCGCAGCCGGGTGATCAGTTGATCGAAGTGCTGACGTACCTCGGCCTGTTGTGCGCGATAGCCCGGGTGGGAGAGCAGTGCCATTAACGGGAATACCTGGCTCACCACCTGCTCGGTACAGCCGTGGGGGTAGTGTTCCAGGTAGCGGGTTAAACCATCCACCAGCACCAGCGGGCTGGCCGAGGCTGCCACCGACTGGTCGGCTAGCTCGGGCAGCAGCTGGCGTGTCAGTGGCAGCTCCACCTTGTGCTTATCGCTGAAGCCGCTGTCGAAACTGGCGTAGTAGGGGATGGCCGGGCGCACGCTCAGGCTGACACTGCGTGTGGCCTCCTCCTGGCCGTGGCGGGCGGTCAGGGTGAGGGTGGCGGCACCGAGCTTGTCGGTGGCACGCACCATAAAGCTAAAGCTTCCCTCATCGCCCTCACCAATGGTCAGTTGCGCACGGCTATCGCCAACAATGGCCAAATGCTCCGAGCTGCTCACTGCCACCTCAATTTGGGCATCTTTACCCGAGCCCTCAATAATATTGGCGACCCCGACCGTCACTTTAAATTGATCGCCAGGTGCGGCCTGGGTGAGCACATTGGGTGAAATGACAAACGGGCCGCGTACCAGCGCGGTGGAGCTGGCGGAACCGACCGCGTCATCGGCGACGGCCACGGCCATTACTTTCAGCTGGCCGGCAAAGGTGTTGGGCACAGTAAAGCTGACGCTGCGCTCTTCGCTATCGGCATCGACAATGCCCGACCAATAGACTGCCGGGGCATCGGTTTTGCGGGCAAATGGATTGAGATTTTTGGCGAGCGCCTCGGCCATCATCATGTCACCACCACTGGCGGAGAGCCGGCGCTGAATGGAGACCTCCGGCAGAATCAAGTCCAAAATCTGTTGGGTCGTCACATCCAGGGCCCGTTTTTTCAAAAAGTGGCCAAGTGGGTCTGGGGTGTGCACACCGGCCACCTGCAAAATACCCACGTCCACTGCAAACAGGGCGATTCTGGCCGGTTGATTGGTTTGGTAGTGAATGGCCATCGGCTTGCCCGGGCGCACGATTTTGTCGTGCGTTAATTCGATCTCCACCCGGCGGCGGCTCTTATCAATGGAGAAGGGCTCCACCGCGTAGCTGAGCGGGCTGGTAAAAATCTCCTCGGAATCCGGTGCCCGCACAAAGGCGACATTGACGTAGGCATTGCCTTCGAGTGTCTCTGGAATTTTAATGGACTGCAGGCTGCTTTCGGTGGCTGTTTTAAACCACTGGTGGCTGATGACGTGGTCGCTCTCGAGTGTGATCAACCCGGCCCCGGCGTAGGGAGCTTTGATGTTCATCTCAATAGTTTCGCCTGGTTTGTAGTCGCTTTTATTCAGCTTCAGCTGTAACTCGGCAGATTTATCGATAGTGCCGGCCAGGTTGGCAAAGCCCACCACACTGTAGGGCACACGTGCCAGCCGCTGTTGTTTGCTGTCGGTTACCTCGAGCCAATAGTCGCCGGGTGTGTGGGTGTCGAGCTTGAGCTCGGTACCGGCTTTGGCAATGGTGAAGGCTTGGCTGTTGATGACCTTCTTCCGCACTACGGTTTGGTATTCATAGGTGCCATTGCGCTGCCGTACCAGGGTGGAGATGGGCTCCTGTTGAATTACGGTGAGTGTTAAATCACCGGCATCAATTGGCGCCAGTGTGTTATCGATGGCGATAAAACTGACCGTACGGGTACTGTCGGCATTGATGTAATCGAGCTTGCCATCAGCCTGATAGCCAACCAATTGCGCCAGTGGCGAGACCAGCGCGCGATTGCTGGCAAAGACACTGCGGCCACCATCCTGGTCGAAGCCCTCAGCGGTAAAGTTCAACAGGTAGGTGCCTTGGTCGAAACGGGAGAGATCCAGTTCAAACTGAGCCAGGCCATCGGCATCGGTTTTCTGCTCCGGCAACTCGGTATCAATCGAGAGCGGTTCGCGATCTTTATCGAAAAAGGGATCGGTAAAGTGGTAGCTGCTGTATTCGGCAAATTTAAAATTAAACGGCTGTACACTGAGGTTGGCCAGCATGGTGCGCTCCTGGGCGGGGCTGCCGAACAGGTTCTGCAGTTGGGTTTGCGCGGTGATTTTGGCCGCTGTTGACCAGCCGCGCTCGCCAACATTTTGCAGTTCGCTGGTAATTTTCAGTGTGTCTGGTTGGAACTCCTCCACAGAGAAATCAACGTAACCCAGCTGCCGGCCGCGGTAGCGGTTGTCGCGCACCAGGTAGAGCGCGGCACTGTAGTCTCCGGTCTCTGTGGTGGCGCTGGTGGGGAACTGAAATTCTGCAAAGCCTTTGGCCGGCAGTTTGAAGCGGTGCACCTTTACCTGGTTGCCGCGCGGCCCGCGAATGGCCAACTCCACTGGAATTCGCTCCACATTGGCCAGGTTCGCCTGCTTGACGATGATGCCCAGGTTGGCCGCTTCGCCCGGGCGGTAGATGCCGCGGTCGCTGAAGAGATAGGCGTTGAGCGAGTCGTCGTAATAGTCGTTGGAGTGTTCACCGCCAATATCGAAGCGCGACAGATTTATTTGGCGGGTGTAGCGCTCGAAGGGAATAAACGAGGTGTCGCCCTCTTTGGTTACCAGGTAGACGGTGGGGAATTTTTCATCCTGCAGGCCGTCGGTTGCGGGAATATGCAGGTGGCCGCTGCTGTCGGTTTGCGCGCTGAACACCGGCAGGCCGTTTTTACCCAACAGCTGCACCTTAGCCGCCGCCACCGGGGCGCCACTGGCGATCGACTGTACATAGATATCGTGGCTCTGGTCGGCGTTATCTTTAACAATTAATCCTAAGTCGGTGATCAATACCAGGCGTTGATCGCGGGCGTTGTAGATCTCTTGCTCGTTGGTCTGGTTGTAACCGGTGGCGGTGACAAAAAAGAGGCCGAACCGGTTGCGCTCTTTGGCCAGGTAAGGGCTTAGATCAAGCGCGGCGTAGTTGGCCTCTTTGGGGTGCTTGGGGCTCAGCCGCACAATTTTCGTGTCGAAGCTGGCGATATTTTCCGGATTAAAATTCCAATTATTGAAATCGGGGTTGTTGATGTCACCGTAGGTTTGGCTGACCAGGTGGCTGATCTGTCCATCCAGCAGGCGGCCAATCGAGTATTTGATGGCGGGCACGCCCCGGGTGATCAGGCTGATGCTGTGCTCACCGGAGTTGCTCAGCACCGAACCCTCGCCGGCAATGGTCACCTCCTGCGGATAGTTGGGGGTGGAGAGCAGGTCGTCGTAAAACGAGGCGTGCACAAAGTTGTTAACCGAGCGCAGGCCGCTGTCGATTTTCAGGTAGAGCTGGCGATATTCGGGCGCTTCGATTTTTAGGTTGTACTGCTTGGCGGAGTCGCGCGCTGTTTCGAGCAGGGTAAACTCCAGCTTTTGGCCGCGTGTAAGCACTGCGTCGGTCACCTCCCGCGGGCTGCGCCAGTAGGCGCGGTTGCCATCCTCGTGCTCTTTGGGCAACAGATAAATCGCCAGCTTATTGAGCAGCTCCGTGCGTGTGATGGCATCGGTAAATTCCAGGGTGATTATCTGCTCGGGCTCATCCTTGGTGTTGCGCACAATGTCGGCGCTGGCATTCACAGTGAGAAAACTGAAGAGATCCGGCACCACCACTTTTTCCAACTCAATCTGGCGTGTGCCGGCGCCACCCAACAGCGATTGCACACCGGGCTCAATAGCCAGGCTCATGTAGTTGGTTTGCTCTGGCAGGGTTACCGGCTCGGACTGAATATAGGCCTCCCGGTTCTGCTCGTCGTAGCTCACCGTAAAGTGGTAGGTGGTGGGTTTGCGGTCGATGGTCTCGTCGCTGGGGCGCATAGTCATCTTCAGGTGTGACTCCAGCGAGGCTTTGTCCACCGGATGGCTGAAGGCGATGGTGGCCACCACCCGTCGCACCGACTCTTCGGTAGGATCCTGGTAGAACTCCATCTGGATAAATTCTGCGCTCATCTCCGGCGTGCTGACCAGCACCGGCTCGCCGTTTAACTCGGTGTCGGGGGTAAATACAGCAGGATCAAACTCCACTTCGTATTCGGTGCCGGCTGGCCAGTCGGTTTCCGGTACGAACTCCAGAGTACGATCACCCAGCCAGTACCAGTGACCAGCTTTGGCGGGAGAGAGGCTGATACCGGAGACCACCTCCTCCCCGACCAGGTCGATACGGGCCACGGAGGGGTCGCCCTCCGGGCGGGGTTGTTCTGGCTTGAGTAAGCTGAAATCGTAGTTGAACTCCAGGTAGAGAGCACTGGGTTCGGCCCCGGGGTAGTTGGGGGTGGGTTCAATCTCTGAAGTGTGCACCGCCACCAGAATGGGCTTGGGCAGTGATTGGTAGTAGAGGTAAGCGACCACGCCGGTCAGCACCAGCACGCTAAAAAGGCCTGAAGCAAGATTGTGGCGGCGGACAGAGCGCAGTAACAGGCGCAGCCAGGGTGGTAAATTCCAGGAGCCGACAAAAAATGCCAACAGTTTGAATGGAAGGAGGAGTACCTTCTTCATAGTGGTTCCTTGAGTCTCTTATGAATTTCCCTGCCTGGAAGGCAATACCTGAATTGCGCTACCTGGGCGGTCTGACTGCACTGACAAGTGTCGTTGCACGCGGCTGTACCGGTTAACTGCCTGCTATAGCATAGCAGGCTGTCTGGTCGAGAATGTGGCAAATCCTGGCATTGGTGGGATCAATTCTGCCGTGCGGCCGCCAAGGTATCGCTCGGCCCGGTGCTACAGGCGTTGGACGGACCGGAGGCATTTTCAGACAACTACCGCGGTAAGGGGCTGGCCGGGCATGGCCGATGTGGGCTTCAGCAACCGCCAGGCGATGGTTGCCGGGGCACTACCTCACTGTTGCAATTGACACTCTATTTAGTGAAGCTTGGCTGGTCGGCGGCAGTGTCCGCCAAGCCTATTCAAGTAATTACCGATCAATAATTAAAAAAGTGAGTAACACTTTACTTGCACGCAATAGGGGGCTGCATGGCAACGGATCAAATCGGTACAACCGGGCGTAAGGAGAAATTTCGTATCTTTCGCAAAGCGGAGGCCGACCCGGCCGCCGGCATTCCGATAATGAGCTATGAGCCTCTGTCGGAGGTGGCCGCCGCGGGCGCAGGAGAGTTGATCGCTGCCGGTATGGAGCATGGCCATGAGAATCGTCTGCTGTTTGCCGGTGGTGGTATGAGCCTCACCTATGTCTGGTTTAAAAGCGGCTACCCACTGCCGCGCCACAGCCACAATTCCGATTGTCTCTACTATGTGGTGGGCGGCTCGTTGAAAATTGGCCACGAAGAGCTGCAGGTGGGGGATGGCTTTTTTGTGGGTGCCGATGTTCCCTACAGCTATGTGGCCGGGGCCAAGGGGGTGGAGGTGTTGGAGTTCCGCGCTTCGGAGAGTTTTAACATTAAAATGTTGGCCGATAACCCGGCGTTTTGGCAGCGGGCACTGACCACGGTGGTGGCTCACAGCGCAGAGTGGCCGACGGAGAGCCGGCCGGGTGCTGTGCTGGAAGCTGAATCGGCAACAGCCACTGGTGATTAGCGCCGGTATTACTCGTCAGCGCCGGAAGCGTTGATGATATTGTTAAAACTGAAGCCGCGATCGATCTTGGCCAGCTCTTCCGATACCTCGACAGACAACTCCGCAACCGGCTTATTGGAGTAGATCACATAGCGCATCAAGGTTTCGGCGTAGGTCTGTTTATCTTTGTACTGGGAGTAGAAGGCAAACATTAAAGCGGCAATGCCGGTGACAGTGGTCTGTACCGTGGCGGATTTTATCCACTCCCACTTGTCGAGCCGCTCCTTAAATATCACCGTCAGCGAGGGCCACAGCAACACGGCAATGCCGGCCATCAGCGATAGCCAGAAAAAGCACTTATTCAAAATGGCGTAGCTGCGGGCTTTGATATAGACATCCATCGCCAGCAGATAGCGCCGTTCCGCCTCCGGCTTCTGCTCGGGGGCGGCCTGGTTCTTCATCGATTCCGCATAATGGATTAACAGCGACGCGCTGGTCTGATTGGGTGAGAAGCTTTTATCCGGAGACTCTTGGGCCGCGAGATCCCCAACGGCTGTGAACACGGGCAGGACGAACAGGGAGAGTGTCAGTAACAGGTGTAGTGCAGTTGGTCTGAGCATGATGGGCACCCGATGAAATGGGAGTGAAATCTTCGGCCCCTGCCGCGTTGCTATGTGTACCTTGATGCAAATTCTATCTTGGCGGGTTTAACGCGCGGGGCGTGCAGGCCGGCAAGGGTGTTTGCGCTTGCCGGCCTTTGCTTGGGACCTCTTTCAAAACTTCTCTTCGAACGCTTAAACAGCTGCCTACGCTACCGCGCAGTGGCGCCAGCGGCTACTGGCAGGATTGTTAAATTTGGCTGCTCAGGGCGAGTTTAATACCAAAATAGGCAAACAGGGCTCCACCGGCCCGGTTCAGCCAGCGGCTCACATGGCCACTTGCCTTTAATCGCCGGCTGGCCGAGGCGCTGGTCCAGGCCAACAGGTGGCACCAGAGCATACCGCTGCAGTTAAAGATCATCCCCAAGACGATAAATGCCAGTGCCTTATTGGCGGACTCCGGCTCGATAAACTGCGGCACAAAGGCGAGAAAAAAGAGGGCAACCTTGGGGTTGAGCACATTGGTGAAAAAGCCCTGCCGGTAGATCACCCTCAGCGGAGTTGGCAGTGGTGTGGCCACGGCCCCCTCGCTTGGCTTACCGCGGCTGATAATCAGAGTCATCGCCATGTAGAGCAGGTAGAGCGCCCCCAGGTATTTGACGACCGTGAACGCCAGCGACGAGGCGGCCAGCAGCGCCGAGAGGCCAAACGCGGCAATCAGTACATGCACGATGATGCCGCTGCCGATGCCCAGGGTCGCCGCCGAGCCCGCCTTAAAGCCCTGGCTGGCGCTGCGGCTGATCACAAACAGTGAATCGGGGCCGGGCAGGATGTTGAGCACAATCCCCGAGCCAATAAAGAGCCAGATATCGTTGATGCCGAGCACAGGCGCACCTCGCTGTTGTTTTGCCGTTTGTGGCAGCTTTGGGTAACGATGCCAGGAGTCGTTGCAGCCCCAGCGGTGGCCTGGTTTGGCTGACTGGGGGCCGGATGATTATCGGCCAGTGCGGCTGTGCTGCCAATGCCGAATCGCCTCGGCCGCCAATAAGAGGCGGCCTGATTCATGGCTGTCGGTGGCAGTGTGCGGCGAGGGTGTGATTGGCGGAGTTAGCCAGTATAATGCGCGGCTATTTGGTTGGCTGCCGCCAACGCCCCGGCTGGTTTCTACAGCCCCGGTACTCCTGGCACCCGGCCCGCTCCCAGTTTGGATCCATAGGTATGTCTGAAGCCAGTTTTATCCAGGAAGTAAATCAACGGCGCACCTTCGCCATTATCAGCCACCCCGACGCCGGTAAAACCACCATGACCGAAAAGCTATTGCTGTTCGGCAATGCCATTCAGCTGGCGGGTTCGGTGAAGGGCAAGCGCGGCCCCCATGCCAAGTCTGACTGGATGACTATGGAGCAGGAGCGGGGTATTTCGGTTACCTCGTCGGTGATGCAGTTCCCTTATAAAGGGCGCACGGTGAACCTGCTTGATACCCCGGGGCACGAAGACTTTTCTGAAGATACCTACCGTACGCTGACCGCGGTCGACTCGGTGTTGATGGTGATCGACGGCGCCAAGGGTGTGGAGGACCGCACCATCAAGCTGATGGAGGTCTGCCGCCTGCGCGATACTCCCATCCTCTCGTTTATCAACAAGATGGACCGCGATATCCGCGACCCGGTTGAGGTGATGGATGAGATCGAGGATGTACTCAAAATCGCCGCCGCGCCCATCAACTGGCCACTGGGCATGGGTAAGGAGTTCAAAGGGGTTTACAACTTCTACACCGATACCGTGCACGTCTACCAGGCGGGTATGGGTCACACCATCAATGACGATATCCGCATACAGGGTCTGGACAGCCCCGAGTTCGACAAGCTGATGGGCTCCTACGCAGACGACGCCCGGGAAGAGATCGAACTGGTGCGCGGCGCCACCCACCAGTTCGACCAGGAGGAGTACCTGGCCGGGCGCCTGACGCCGGTCTTCTTTGGTACCGCCTTGGGCAATTTCGGGGTGCGCGAAATGTTGGATGGTTTTGTGGAGTGGGCCCCGGCGCCTCTGCCCCGGCAGACCAATGCCCGTCAGGTTGAACCCACCGAGGCCAATTTCTCAGGTTTTGTCTTTAAGATTCAAGCCAACATGGACCCTAAACACCGGGACCGTATCGCTTTTATGCGTATCTGTTCCGGCAGCTACACCCAAGGCATGAAGATGCGCCATGTGCGAATCGGCAAGGATGTAAAAATTGCCGATGCCGTTACCTTTCTGGCCGGCGATCGCAGCTCTGTGGAAGAGGCGGTGTCGGGCGATATTATCGGCCTGCACAACCACGGTACCATTCAGATTGGCGACACCTTTAGCCAGGGCGAAGAGCTGAAATTCACCGGTATTCCGCACTTTGCGCCGGAGCTGTTCCGCCGCATACGCTTGAAAGATCCACTCAAAACCAAGGCGCTGCAAAAAGGGCTGCAGCAGCTTTCGGAAGAGGGTTCCACCCAGGTGTTTTTCCCGGTCAACAACAACGATATTGTGGTTGGTGCCGTGGGCGTGCTGCAGTTTGAGGTGGTTGCCTATCGCCTGAAGGATGAATACAAAGTGGAGGCGATCTACGAGCCGGTGAACGTTAACACTGCCCGTTGGATTGAAGGGGCCAGCAAGGATATCGAAGAGATCAAACGCAAGGCCAGCGACAATATCGCCATCGATGGCGGGGGCCATCTCACCTATCTGGCGCCGACCCGGGTCAATTTGAATCTGGCCGAAGAGCGTTATCCAGGCATTGATTTCCGGTCTACCCGCGAGCACTAAGCGGCGGCCTGGCGGCTTGCGAGGCCGGGCGTGTGATTGGGTGAAAGGCGTAATTGGCAACTAAATAAAATTAAAAAAATAACACCACTATGCAAGAGCTGATAAAAAACTACACCCTGCCGCCGGCAATGGCGGTGGAGGCGTTCACGCCACCGGCGGCCATGCCGCGCATGGGCAACCGTTTTACCCGCTGGCTGGGGAGCCGTTTAATGGCGCTGATTGGTTGGAAGGTTGCCGGTGAGCTGCCCAACCACTCCAAGTTGGTGATTGCCGGTGCGCCGCACACCTCCAACTGGGATTTTGTGGTGGCCATGTTTCTGGTGATGGCGTTGGGTGTTAAGTTCTCCTATCTGATGAAAAAAGAGGCGTTTATCTGGCCCTTTAAAGGGCTGTTTATGGCGTTGGGGGGTATTCCCATTGATCGCTCCCGCGGCGACCAGGTAATGGTGCAGATGAAAACCTGGTTTGCCAATAATGATCACTGTTGGGTGGCGATTACACCGGAGGGAACCCGCAGCCAGGTGGAGAAATTTAAAACCGGGTTTTTGCGTATTGCCGAAGCGGCCGAAGTGCCGGTGTTACTGGTGGCTTGGCACTACCCGAAGAAGACTTTTTATATCTGCCCGCTTGCCAATTTAAGCGGTGATATCAACGAAGATGTCGCGGCCATCAAAACCTTTTACGACACCCATTTTGTTGGCCGTAATCCATAAGCCGGCGGCGGCGAAGGGCAGTATCAGGAAGCGACAGAAAAGTTGGATAAGACAGAAGCCAATGGCTGAGGCTTGCCAATTTCATAACCCTGGGCAAAGTTAACGCCCATCGCGGTTAACAGCGAGAGGGCGTATTGATCTTCCACAAATTCGGCAATGGTGTGTTTGCCGAGCCCCTGCGCCACCTCATTGATGGCTTTAACAAACAGCCGATCTTCAACATTCTGCGCTAAATTGCGCACAAACGAGCCATCGATTTTAACGAAATCCACCGGCAACTGCCGCAGGTAGTACCAGGACGAGAAGCCAACGCCGAAGTCGTCCAGCGCAAATTTATAACCGAGCCGGCGGAAGTTGGCGATCTCTCTGGCAGCGACCGAAACATCTTCCACGGCGGAAGTTTCGGTCAGTTCAAAAATTAATTTCGATTTATCCTTAATGCGATTTTTACAGGTCGCCTCGACAAACTGCACAAACTCCTTGTTGGAGACTGCCCGTGCCGAGAGGTTGACCGACAGGCTGATATTGCTGTCGAGCTGGTGCATCTTCTCCAGGGCATCCACTGCCAGGCGCACTACTTGGTGATCAATTTCGTAGATCAACCCGGTTGACTCCGCCACCGCGATAAAGGTGTTGGGGGTGCTCAGCGTGCCGTTGTCCTCTTCCATGCGCAGCAGGGATTCGAAGTGCGAAATTTTTTCGCCGTGAATATCGAGTATGGGTTGGAAATGGAGGACAAACTTTTGCTGCTCCAGGGCGTGCTCAATTTTCTGTTTCCACGCCTGGCGGTTGTAGAGGTCGGCCTTGTCGGTGGCGTCGTCGGAGTAGACCTGCCAACTACTGCGGGCATTGTTGGCCGCTTTGGCGCGATACATGGCCAGGTCAGCGTTGGCCATCAACTCATCAATATTGCGGCCGTGGTCGGGAAAGAGGGCAATACCAATGCTCAGGCTGATTCGGTGGGTTGAGCCCTGGCTTTGGTACTGAACATTTTTGGCCGATTCACAGAAGGTTTCGGCAAATTCCAACGCCTCTTTGTTGCCACAGTTGAGTTTGATAATGGCAAACTCATCGCCACCCAAACGGGCGACCACATCGGTCGGGTCGCAGAATGCCTGCAGCAGGGCGGCGACCTCGCGCAGCAGCTGATCACCCAGCGGGTGGCCACTGGTATCGTTGACGGTTTTAAACTGGTCGATATCAAAAAAGATCAACGCACCGCGCGCGCTGGCTTTATGGGCGTTGGCCAAAATACGCATAAATTCCAATTGGAAGCGACGACGGTTAAAGAGCTCCGTGAGGGAGTCGTGGTCGGCGAGCCAGGCCAGGTTGTGCTCCGCTACTTTACGCGCGGTGAGATCCATGCCCACCGAGAGGATAAGGTTCTCTTCCGAGACTGTGCTGGGCAAACGGGTGTGATACCACTCCATGTGAATCTTGTCGCCATGGCGGTTGGTCAGATTTAACTCCTGGTTAAATTCATTGGCTCGGCCGCCGCTTAACTGTTGCAGCCCCTCCAGAAACGCATAGCGGTCGGCGCTGCCCAGGAGCCGGTCAAAGTGGGTGGCCTGGAAGTTGACTTCGTCCAACTCAAACAGGCGCAGCCCTTCGGAGTTGAGCATTTTAATTTGGCAGTCGTAGTCCTGGGTAAGGATAACCACGTGCACGTTGTTCAGCAGGCTGGTGATAAAGTTGCGCTCCTGCAGCAGCTCCTGACTGCGGTTTTTCAAACGTCTGGTGCGCGACTCGACAATTTTATCGAGCTCAGCCAGGGTTTGGGAGAGCAGGAAGCTGGCATCGAACAGGTTATGAATTTCGCTGCGAATAATGTCGCGTTTATGTTTGGCGGAGAGCAGTGGGTTAATATTTTGGCGGGAGTCGCTGGCCAGCTTGGGCAGCGCCTTGGCCAGGGTCTGCAGGCGCATCATGGGTTGCCAGAGCATGGCCAGCAATACCAGTTCGGTGAGCAGAAAAGCCGAGATGGAGACCACAATCTGGTAGTTGACCGTGTCGTGCAATTTACCCAGCTCCTGCGAAACGTCATCAATAATGATGATCGCCGCGGAGTCGTTTTTGGTTTCGGAAAGGGTGATGAAACTGAATTCGTAGGCGCGCTCTTGCCACTCATAGAGGGTGCGCTGGGTGGCCACCGATTTGAAATCAAACTCGCTGGCAAAGCTTTTTAGTAGCCGCGCGCGATCGTCGCCGCCGGTGAGAGCGCCCAGGGTGTAGTGCCAGGGCAGGGCCGCCAGATCTATGTTCTCCTCAACAATTTCGGTGTTGATCAAGAGGCCGGTGTCGACATCGGCATTGGCTTGGAACTGCAGCAACGGCTCCGAAATCGAGGTGGTCAGCACCAGCAGGCCCATCTCTGAGAGCTCGGTGGCGACCGGGACTATGGTCAGCTGCACACAGCTATCACCGCACCATACTCGGCTGATGGGGGTTTCATTGACCTGGGCACCGGTCAGCCAGGTTTGCGGCAGCTGTTCAATGGCAAACGGCTGGCCCCAGGTAACCTTCCGGTTCAATTCATTGGCCAGCAGTGTGATGCCCAGAACACCCCACTCGCTGTGCAGCTGTTCCCAGTTCAGGTTGAGGTTGCGGCGCAATGCGTCGAGTTTATTGGCTTGGGGGGAGTGGAGTGCCAGGCTCTGCATCTGGCTGGCCAGCCGCTGCAGTTGTTGATTGGTGGTCGCCAGTGCGGCATTGATCGCCTTTTTGCGCTCGGCGAAGACCCGCTGGCGTTCAATAGAGAAGCTCTCCTGCAGGTCGCGCTTGCTGTTAATCGTGAGAACGCTGAAGCCGGCGATAAGAACGATGCTCACGCCGATGACAGCCTGCCACTTTAAGCTAAGGTAACCTTTTGCCTTCCCTGTTCTTCCAGTCAAAATACGGTGGCCATGTTGGAGAATCGTTAAGTGGTTCTTTAGCTGCGTCCTGTACGATTGTCTGTGGGTAGAGCGCTTTGCGTAATCGAATCAACGCAGTACTGCAGCGTAGCAATATTTAATCAGTGAAAAATTGATACCGGCCACAGGGTGAGGATTAATACCACTTATAGCCAATAGTTTACTAATGGGCCATTATTAAATACTAATTTAGGTCTAAGCGCGATAGGCACGGCTACTGCCAATTGGCATCTGGCGGTTGTTGTCACTGAGCTCAGCCTGCGCTAAGGGCTTGGCTGAGGACTGCGGGGGGTGTGGCGGGGAACCCACTTTGTTGCTTTGTTGCTTGGGTGATTGGTTGCGCAAGGCGAAGATCTTGCCTGGCAGGTTGATTTAAGGTTGGGCGAACCGGCTGCCCTACCTGTCATAATTTACAGGTCTGCCATGGGTGCGTCGGGCTCTGTCGCCCGGCGGCAAATTTTACCAATACTCCTTTCACTCCCACCGTCCATTCGCCAGCTGTTGAGCACTTCGTCGCCGGTGACTTTTAAGATGAGGCCAGCTTAGTGGCCCGATGCGGCCTGGCCTTGGCTGCGGTTCCAGGCGATGCACTCGTCCAGGGTGATGCCGTTACCACCAAAGATATCCAGTGCACTACCTATAGTGATATCCACCCGCCCCTGGGAGAGTTTGTGCACCATTTGCAGGTCCTCCTGGTTGCGGGCACCGCCGGCATAGGTAACCGGTATCGGGCAGTGCTCACCCAGAAACTCAATCAACTCGGTATCCATTCCCCCCTGTAATCCTTCGACATCGGCCGCGTGCACCAGAAATTCACTGCAGGTTGCCGCCAGACGTGCCAGAGTCTCGGCGGTGATCTGGGTGCTGGTCACTGTCTGCCAGCGATTGGTGGCAATATTCCAACCGGCCTCTGTGCGCCGGCAGCTTAGGTCGAGTACCAGCTGCTCCCGCCCAACCTGTGCTTGCAGCGCCGCCAGTCTCGGCCAGGAGAATTGGTTATCGACAAACAGGTAGGAGGTCACTATCACATGGCTGGCGCCGGCGTTTAAATAGTCGCTGGCGTTGTCGGGATTAATACCACCGCCATACTGCAACCCGCCCGGCCAGGTAGCCAGTGCCAGCTTGGCCTGTTGCTCATTGCCTGGCCCCAAGCCAATCACATGGCCCCCGCTAAGGCCGGACTCCTTATAGAGGTTGGCGAAAAAGTCGCTGCCCTGTTCACTTTCGAAATTGGTGGTGGCGCCCTGTTCGGTCAGGCTGCCGCCGACAATCTGCTTCACTTTACCCGCGTGCAGATCAATACAGGGTCGAAATAGGGTCATGCTACTCACTCGCTATGGAAGGTTGGCTGGGCATTATACTGCTATCGCCGCCACAGTGGTGGCCGTTGTCGCGGTCGTTGCAGGCGCCGGCCAGGCGAGGTTCGGCTGTCATAGAACTGCCAAAACAGCTGGCTATATTGGCCGGCAGTTTGGCAACCGGGAAATCTGGTTGCCGGCTAGTCAGTCTGTGCCCACTGATGGCTTACACGCCGGGATTCGAAAGCAGGTGGCGCAGCCTAATTTCTAAGACAGGGACGCCAGCCAAGGAAACCTCGCCATGCTTACACAACAACAACTCTTAGCCATGTCCGACGACGACTACATGAACCCCCAGCAGCTGCAGTTCTTTAAAGCGCTGCTGATGCAAAACAAACTGGAGATAGAGTCTCAGCTGCAGACCACTCGGGAGGAGATGGGCAGCTACGTGCGGGAGGCCGATGAGTTGGATCAGGCGCTGCTCGAAGAGGAGAACCGGCAGCGTTTGCGCATGGCGGACCGCCAAACCAAACTGCTGCGCAAAATTGTCTCAACCATCAATCGTCTGGATGAGGGCGACTACGGTTACTGTAAGGTGAGTGGTGAAGCCATTGGCCTGCAGCGCCTACTGCTGCGGCCAACGGCGGATCTGTGTGCGGAGGAGAAGGCGCGCCAGGAGACCCGCGAGCACCACTATGCCAAGGTGCGCTAGCACCCCTAGGCGTAGGCTGCGCTAGAACCCCTGAAAGGATCTTGCGCTAGCGGGCGGTAAGAGGCTAGTTGCCAGCCGCCGAGTTCAACTCGCGCAGCGACCAGGCGATGGGCTCCTGGTAGTCGTCCTCCAACAGGCCGGCCAGAGCTTGCAGGCTGGCCGTCAGTTTGGCGGGCTCGGTGTGGCTGAGGTTGATGTGGCCAACTTTGCGGCCGGGACGCACCGCTTTCTGGTACCAGTAGACCTCGGCACCGGCGACGGAGAGCCACTGCTCATTAAATTCAGAGCCGATCAGGTTGATCATCACGCTGGTGGCTTTGATCCAGGGGGCGGCCAAGGGCAGGCCGGCCACGGCCCGCATATGGTATTCAAACTGGCTGATGGAGGCTCCCGCTTGAGTCCAGTGACCGGTGTTGTGCACCCGCGGTGCCAGCTCATTCACCATCAGCTGCCCGCCCTGGCGAAACAGCTCCATCCCCATCACACCCACATAGTTCAATTCGCTGAGCAGGCTGCCAAGCATGGCCTCGGCTTCGGCCTGCAGCCCCTGCAGACGGGCTACCGGGCTGACGGTGGCCCGTAAAATCCCATTGGTATTGAGGTTAAGGGTAAGCGGGTAGAAGAACATCTGACCGCCGGCGTCGCGGACACCTACCAGGGAGAGCTCTTCATCGAAGTTAATGGCCTGCTCGGCGATGGCGTGGTCGTGCCACTGGTCGGGGATGACGGTGCCCAGCGGTTGGTGCAGCCAGTGTTGGCCGCGGCCATCGTAACCACCGCTGCGGCGCTTCAACAGTACCTTTTCACCCAATTGGGCGTGCAGCTCATCGGCACTGCTTGAGGCCTCTACCGGCCGCCAGGGGGCGGTGGCGATGGCCAGGGAGTCGAGCAGCTCTTTTTGGGTTTTGCGATCGGCCAGGGTAGGGAAGACCGGCAGATTGACAAAGTTGGGGTGGTTGGCGAGCTGGGTGGTGATGTCGGTGGTGGGCCACTGCTCACGCTCGGCGGTGACCAGATCATCGGCGGCCAGCGTGATCGGGGTGGTGGAGTCGATATCCACCGGCTCGACATCGAGCCCCAGTGGCGCGGCCGCGTGTTTCAACATGGCGCCCAACTGGCCATTACCCAATACCCAAATTTTTGCCATGGTGCTCTCTACCGCTCGATGAATAAGGTTAACGGGGGTCGGGGTTGTCCAGTACCGCCTGCGTCTGCGCGGCGCGGAACTGCTCAATACGCGCGGCCAGCTGGTCGTCAGTGGTGGCCAGAATCTGCGCTGCCAACAGGCCGGCATTAAAAGCGCCAGCGCTGCCGATGGCGAGGGTACCCACGGCGATGCCTTTGGGCATCTGTACTATAGAGAGCAGGCTGTCTTTCCCGCTCAGGGCTTTGCTCTGTACCGGCACACCCAGCACCGGCAGGCGGGTTTTGCTGGCGATCATACCGGGCAGGTGGGCGGCGCCACCGGCACCGGCAATAATCACCTTATAACCGGCGTCGGCGGCGGTATCGGCAAAATGGAT
Source organism: Halioxenophilus sp. WMMB6 (assembly GCF_033283405.1). Classification (NCBI taxonomy): domain Bacteria; kingdom Pseudomonadati; phylum Pseudomonadota; class Gammaproteobacteria; order Alteromonadales; family Alteromonadaceae; genus Halioxenophilus; species Halioxenophilus sp. WMMB6. Next base: position 546,059 of record NZ_JAWMQR010000003.1, on the reverse strand, counting down.
CATCTTATCGGGGGTGCGATGGGCGGAGATCACCTCAACATGGTGGTCCACGCCCAACTGGCTCAAAATTTCGCTCGCTTCTTTCATGGTCGGCCAGTCACTGGACGAGCCCATCACCACGGCAACTTTCGCACTCAAAGGCAGGTCTCCTGCAATTTTTGAAGTCAGATCAGTGGTTAGAATTTAACCCCCGAAAATTGGAGGGGGCGGATTATAAAGAGTCTGTGCCAGAAACTGAACCTAAAATCTCTGTTCGAACAGGGCTGTGCGGACCAGCAGACGCCCCTGGGGTGGGCATGACCGCCACTAATCCCTAGGCGGTGGGCATTTACCACCATAAATGGTGTAATTGTGCCGGTTTCGGTAAAAGGATCAATTACCATGGCATTACACCCTTTGGCGGGGCAGCCCGCACCTCTGGATACCCTCATCAATATCCCTCAGCTGGTTAGCGCTTACTACTGCTTAAAGCCGGATGTACAAAGCCACCCCGAGCAGGCGGTCAGTTTTGGCACCTCCGGCCATCGGGGCAGCGCGCTCAACGTCAGCTTTAACGAAGATCATATCCTGGCGATCAGCCAGGCCATTGCCGAGTACCGTAAAGGGGCCGGTATTAGTGGGCCTGTCTATGTCGGAAAGGATACTCATGCCCTCTCCGAACCGGCATTTATCTCGGTGTTGCAGGTACTGGCGGCCAACGGTTTGGTGTGCCGGGTACAGGCGGGTGACGGCTACACGCCAACACCGGTGATATCCCACGCCATTCTCACCCACAATGAGGCTGGCACTGCTCAGGCCGATGGCATTGTTATTACCCCCTCGCACAACCCACCGGCGGATGGCGGCATCAAGTACAACCCACCCATGGGTGGCCCGGCCGATACCGACATCACCGGCTGGGTGGCCAAGCGGGCCAATGAGCTGTTGGCATCCGGCCTGGCAGGTGTCGAGCGTATGGCGATCGCGGAGGCTAAATCAGCAGGCCTGATTGAAGAGTTCGATTACATCGACCACTACGTTGGCCAGTTGGACCAGGTGATCGATATGGCGGCCATCGCCAAGGCGGGTGTGCGTATCGGTGTCGACCCGATGGGCGGTTCCGGTATCGCCTTCTGGCGGCCGATTGCCGAACGCTACGGCCTGGATATCACCGTGGTCAATGAGAAGGTCGATACCAGTTTCGCCTTTATGCCGCTCGATAAAGACGGCAAGATCCGTATGGACTGCTCCTCCCCCTACGCCATGGCCAACCTGCTGAAGCTGCAGGATCAGTTCGATATCAGCGTGGGTAACGATCCGGACTACGACCGCCACGGCATCGTCTGTGCTGGCAGTGGCCTGATGAACCCCAACGCCTATCTGGCCGTGGCTATTCAATACTTAATTGACCACCGTCCCCAGTGGCCGGCCGATTTGGCGCTGGGCAAAACCCTGGTCTCCAGCGCCATGATCGACCGGGTGGTGGCAGGCAAGGGCCGGGTGCTGTGTGAGGTGCCGGTTGGCTTTAAGTGGTATGTCGATGGCCTGTTCAATGGCAAGCTGGCCTTTGGTGGCGAAGAGAGCGCCGGTGCCTCCTTCCTGCGCCGGGATGGCCGTGTCTGGAGCACCGACAAAGATGGCTTTATTTTGGCGCTGCTGGCGGCGGAGATCTTAGCAGTAACCGGCAAGGATCCCGCCGCCCACTACGCCGAGCTGACCGCCCAATACGGCGAGCCCCTCTACCGCCGTATCGATGTGCCGGCTACGGCCGAGCAGAAGCTTCGGTTGAGTAACCTGAGCGAGTCAGACGTCGACGGCGATGAGCTGGCCGGCGACCCCATTGTGCGAGTACTGACCAAAGCGCCGGGCAATGGTGCGGCGATTGGCGGCCTCAAGGTCGAGACCGCCAACGGCTGGTTTGCTGCCCGTCCATCCGGCACCGAGAACATCTACAAAATCTATCTGGAGTCGTTCACTGGTGCCGACCACCTGGCCCAGCTTGAGCGCGATGCCAAGGCGCTGGTCGATAAGGTGCTCTCTGCCTAAATCTTGTTATAAGCAGTGTCTGGCCAAAGGATTAGCTAGTGGGCCAGTGTGGCAAAGGCGGTGCGGGTGAGGTTGTCCGCACCGTCGTCGCTGACACAGACGTTGTCCTCAATGCGAATGCCACCGTAGGGCAACATCGCCTCCACCAACTCCTGATTGATACAGCGGCGCTGGCTGTCGCTCGCCGCCTGCAGCAGTTGCGGAATAAAGTAGAGCCCCGGTTCGATGGTGAACACCTGATTGACTGCCAAGGTACGGGTTAGGCGTAAAAATGGATACTCCTCCGGTGGTGGCTGGATTGCGCCCTCGGGGGTGTGCTGCCAGCCGCCGCGATCATGCACCTGTACGCCCAGCAGGTGACCAACCCCGTGCGGGAAAAAGATACCCACCAAGCGCCCGGCCACCGCCTGTTCGGCGCTGCAACGCAGAAAATTGAAATCCACCAACAGCTGGCCAATCTCCCGGTAGGCCTGTTCGTGCAGGCTGACGTAGTTAATGCCCGGCTTGACCGCCGCCACCAGCCTTAACTGCAGTGCCTCCATGGCGTTGATCAACTCCTGAAACAGCCCCCCCTTGGCGCAATAAGTGCGACTGATATCGGCGCAGTAGCCGGCATAGGTGGCACCGGCATCGATCAGCAGGCTCTGCGGGTTGGTGAGGGTTCGCTCACGCTGGGTGTAGTGCAGCGTGGAAGCGTTGGCATTACAGGCGATGATGTTGTCGTAGGGGAGCTCCTCCTCGGTGGCGGCAATCGCTTCCAGGTAAGCCAGGTGCAGCGCCAGTTCACTGGTCGGCCGCTGGCAATCGACGCGCACCCGTTCGTGGCCGCGGGCAGCGATCAGGTTGGCTCTGGCAATGCAGGCGATTTCGTAGTCGGTTTTTACCGCCTGCTGGAAATCGAGGCGATTCAGCAATGCCGGCGGATTGGCGGTGGCCTGGTCGACCAGCTCGGGCCGCTCCCCCAGGTAGGCAACCAGAGAGTGATTGGGCAGCTCGGCGTAGAGCTGGTCACGGTCGTGGTAGTTTTCGATCTGAAACTGGCCGTGCAGGCACTCATCGTCGATACCCGCCACTGCGTGCCAATAATCCCTGGGTTGATAGACCAGCAGCCTGGGCTTGAGGCTGCCCTCCTCAATAATAATGAAGCTGTCGGGTAGCTGTTGCAGCGGTGCCAGGCGGGCCAGGTAGGGGTTGAGTCTGAAGGGATAGCTGGTATCGTCCAGAAAGCGGTACTTTAAGCCGCCACCATCAATCACCAACTGTTCGAACACTGCTTCCCCCAGAGCCTGGTGGATCTGGTTGAGGCGGTGAAACAGATGGATGGCGTAGAGTTCGCGAAATTCGTTGGCTATCACTTTAGGTCTCCTCGTTTGGTGGGCGCTTGAGCGCCTGCCTGGCTGTTGATCATAGCTGGAACGCCCAGCAGAGCGTAACCATCAAAAAAGGGCGCGTGCGCTACTTCATCAATAAGGGATTACCGTTTTTATGTTTGCAACAGACCTGGCCGCATTCAATGGCAGTGTGGTAGCCACCTTTCTTATCTATCTATTGGCGATGTTTGCCATTGGTTACTGGGCCTGGCGTTCAACCAGCGACTCCGCAGATTACTTTCTGGGCGGGCGCAGCCTCTCCCCCTGGCCGGCGGCGTTGAGTGCCGGGGCCTCGGATATGAGCGGCTGGTTGCTGTTGGGGCTGCCAGGCTACGCCTATATGGCTGGATTGGAGGCGAGCTGGATTGCCCTGGGGTTGTTAATCGGCACCTGGGCCAACTGGCAGTTTCTGGCGGCTCGCCTGCGCGACTTCACCGAGCGCTACCAGGATTCGCTGACTATTCCCCAGTACCTCAGTAACCGTTTCCACGACTCCAAACGGCTGTTACAGGGGGTTTCTGCCCTCTTTATATTATTGTTCTTCCTGTTTTACACCAGTGCCGGGCTGGTCGCCGGGGGCAAGTTGTTTAATACGGTTTTTGGCCTGCCTTATCAGTGGGCGGTGGTGTTGGGCTGCCTGTGCATTGTTGGCTACACCTTCTTTGGCGGCTTTTTGGCCGTGGCCTGGACGGACCTGGTGCAGGGGCTGTTGATGGCGGCGGCCTTAGTGATTGTGCCGGTGATTGGCTGGCAGTCGTTAAGCTCGGGGCTTAGCAGCCAGCTGGACGAGATCAATCCGGCGCTGCTCAATGCCTTTAGTGGCAGCGATGGCCAGCCGTTGGGCTGGATTGCGCTGGTCTCGTCACTGGCATGGGGGTTGGGCTATTTTGGTCAGCCCCATATTCTCACCCGTTTTGCCGCGATCCGCAGTGTCGCCGATGTCCCTGCCGCTCGGCGCATTGCCGTGACCTGGAGCGCCCTGACTATGATCTCAGCCCTGGCCGTTGGCCTGGTAGGGGTGGCGCTTACCCGCTCTCAAGGGGTGGTGATAGCCGATGCCGAAACCATTTTCATGGTGCTCGTGAATACACTCTTTCACCCAATTGTGGCCGGTATTCTCCTGGCGGCGATTTTGGCCGCGATTATGAGCACCGCCGATTCCCAGCTGCTGGTCTGCTCCTCGGCACTGGCTGAGGACCTCTACAAGCAGTTTGTCCACACGCGGGCGAGCAACAACCATGTGTTGTGGGTGAGCCGACTGTCAGTGGCGTTGGTGGCCCTGGTCGCCACCTGGTTGGCCATGGATGACAGTAGCTCTGTGCTGGGCTTGGTCTCCTACGCCTGGGCCGGTTTTGGTGCGGCTTTCGGGCCGGTGCTGTTGTTCAGTGTCTACTGGCGGCGGAGCACCTTTGCCGGGGCCTTGGCGGCCATAGTTACTGGCGGGGTGACGGTGGTGGTATGGGCGCAGTTGCAGGGCGGCGTGTTTGATCTTTATGAGTTGCTGCCGGGGTTTGTACTGGCGAGCCTGGTGATGCTGCTGGTGTCGAGTGTGACTCAGCCACCGCAATTGGGTGAGGCTGATGACTTTGCGATGGCTGGCGACTGAAGGCGATTGGTGCGGATGGTGTAGGCAATGGCATCGTCGATGGTCAATGGTTTTGAGTAGAGGAACCCCTGCAGGTACTCACAGCGGCGCTGCTTGAGGAAATTGGCGGCGTCTGCGGTTTCCACCCCTTCGGCGACAACGGCTTTATCCAGGTTGTGGGCCAGGGAGACCATTGCCCGGATGATGGCCCGGTCTGACTCCTCGTCATCGAAGTGGCGAACAAACGACTGATCAATTTTCAGGGTGTCGATGGGCAACTCTTTCAGGTGGTTCATCGATGAGTAGCCAACACCAAAATCATCCAGTGACAGTGCACAGCCCAGCTCTTTGATACCGGCCAGTGTTTGAAAGGTGAACTCGCTCTTCTCCATGAGTGAGGATTCGGTGATCTCCAGATGCAGGTGGTGAGAGGCGATGCCGCCCTCGGCCAGAGTTCTTTTTAAACGGCGGACAAAGTTTGGATCCTGCAGCTGCATGGGGGAGATGTTAACGCTGATCCAGGAGCGCTTATCCACGCAGCCGAACGATTTTAATTTTCCGAAATCGAGACAGGCCTGCTGTATAACCCAGGAGCCGATAATGTGTATCATGCCGGTCTCTTCCAGCAGTGGCACAAACTCCGTGGGTGACACCATCTCCACGCCGCTACGGTTCCAGCGCAGCAGTGCCTCGTAGCCGCGCACCCGGTCGGTGGTGGCTTCAATAATGGGTTGGTAGTGCAAGAAAAACTCGCCGCGCTTAAAGGCGATGCGAATACTTTTTAACAGCTGTATGCGGCGCTCGGCTTTACGGCCCAGGTCGCGATCAAAAAAGCTGGTGCAGTCACCGCCTTTTTTCTTCGACTGCTTTAAGGCAGAGTTGGCCTCCTGCAGGAATTTATCCGGGCTCGGGGCGCGGCCTTCACCATTGTAGTGGGTGATACCAATACTGCAGTGAGCCTCAATATGTTCTCCGGTGGATAATTGAATTCCACGTCGGATCGATTGCAAAATTTTATCGGCCACCACGGCAGAAGGGATCACCCGGTTGTCTTTCGAATTAATCACCAACACAAATTCATCGGCACTCAGGCGCGCCACAAAATCGTTGTTTCGCACGCACTGTCGCAGGTTGCTGGCGAAATGTGCCAAAAAGTCATCACCCTTTTGGTGGCCAAGGGTGTCGTTGATCATCTTGAAATTATCGCAGTCGACGTAAAACAGCGATAAGTGGAATTGTAACCGTTCGGCCTCGGCCAATTGTCGTTGTATGTAATTCATAAAGCCGAAACGATTGGTGAGACCGGTGGTGGAGTCTAGATGAGTGGTTTCTAATGTTTGCAGGGTGATCTGCGTTCTTTCAATGGCATAGCGCATAACCCGCGCTAAATTTTTGGGCGTGAGTTCATCCAGGGTTAGATAGTCACTGGCACCGTGTTTTACACAGCCGGCCGCCTGGCTCTCATATTGGCTATCGGCAATGATTACTATCGAACTGCTGGGCGCGGTTTGGTGCACTTCAGCCAAGTAGGCAAAACAGTCCTCCTGGGAGAAGTCGAGACTAAGCAGCACAATTTCGAAACGTTTGAGATTGAGGAATTCATTGGCTTCAGTCAGCGATTGAGCTCGAAAGGCTCCCACCAGCGATGAGCGCAGCAGATGTTCAGCCGGGAGCTTTAGGGTGTTGAATACCGCTTGAGCTTTAGGGGTGTTACCCAACTGTAGAATATTAAGTCCATTCAGGTTGGTCATTACTGCTTACCGGACATTTATCTAGTTTAGGTTCCAAGGGACAACCTGCGATCCGACAACGTCGGCTTCACCAATAGTGTTTGTGACTTAATTAAGGAGTGCTAGATAACTATCTAGTCAATGCCGACCGGTCTGTCAATTTCGGCTTGGTTGAGGTGATAACCAGTGCCAGAAAGTTGATAAAAGGCCTAATAGTTAATGGTCGTACAGGTGAAAACTTACACACCTGCGTAGCTTTGTCAGGCTAGTATTTCTGACAGATTTAATATCAAAACGAAGTAAATTCTTACGCTTAAAATCTCTTCCGGTAATTTTGCACGCCGAATTTCTGCGGTTTTTCGTACATTCAAGCAATCGTCAAGCAATTTATAAATATTGCGTCTACGCTTATTAGCACTAGCTTGCATTAGGTCTCCCCATTGATGTTCAAGGGGCTGCTTCACCCCACTTGCAGTGAGCTCAGCGCCACTGACTACGGGTGGTTACAGCCGGGATTCAGCGTGAGTGGAATAGGCAGAATTGCCTAAAGTCCTGCCCTTGTACGCCGATAGAGATAGGTGAAGTGACGGTAATCCGGCAGCAACCGCTGTGGTTTTTGGATTGGTGTATTGCGTTTTTAGGTCGACAACGGATGGCAGATAAAACAGTTTTCTCTTGCGGTAGCACGCTCGATATCCAGCAGGCCGCAGCACTGCATAAGCGGTTGAGCAAATCCATGCAGAAGGCGCTCACCATTGAGTTGAAAGCCGACAGTGTGGTGAAAGCGGATACCGCCGGCTTGCAGATGTTTGTCAGCCTAAGGCGGGAGTTGCATACCTTAGGGGGTGAATTGCTGTGGCGTAAGCCCAGTGCCGAGCTGAGGCAAGCCGCCAACCTGTTGGGGTTAACGGAACAGCTTGGTTTGAGTCCGGTTGCGGGCAGCTAGTTGTCTGGCAGTGTGATTCGGGCAGCCAGGGATGCTGCCTGAGGCGTGAAGACGTTATCTAAAGTTTTTTGTTGAGGAGTAATTGCATGGCTCGAATTTTAATCGTGGATGATTCTGCCTCCATGCGTAATATGGTTGCGGCAACACTACAATCGGCTGGACACCAGATTCAGGATGCTGCCGACGGCCAGCAGGCATTGAACAGTGCCAAGGGCGACCGCTTTGATGCGGTAATCACCGATTTAAATATGCCGATTATGAATGGCATTGAGCTGGTGCGAAATCTGCGTTCCCTACCCGATTACAAGTACACCCCGATTTTATTGCTCACCACCGAATCTTCCGTGGATAAAAAAAGCGAGGGCCGCAGTGCCGGTGCCACCGGATGGTTGGTGAAGCCGTTTAACCCGGAAAAGCTATTGGCAACGGTCAACAAGGTTCTCGGTTAGAGAAAGGGTTCGGGCCATGAGTATTGATTTCAAGCAGTTTTATCAGGTCTTCTTCGAAGAGAGCTACGAAGGCCTCGATATTATGGAGCAGGGGCTGCTGGAGATCAGCAAGGTAGGCATTACCGACTCCGAGTTAATCAATACCATCTTTCGAGCCGCACACTCTATTAAAGGAGGCAGTGCGACCTTGGGCTTCTCTGAGATGGTTAGCTTTACCCATGTACTCGAAACTCTGCTGGATGAGGTGCGGGAAGGGAATCGCGAGCTGACCGCTGAAGCCATTGATCTGCTACTGCAATCCTGCGACGCCCTGCGAGAGATGGTTCGTTCGCTGGAACAGGAGCAACCCATCGATACCACCACCAGTCAACCACTGCTGGTTGCCTTTGAAGAGCTGCTCACCGACCACGTAGCACCAACTGATGGTGAAACCACTGCCGATGTGGGCGCATTAAGTAATCAGGCCAATGCTCTGGAAGAGACCTTCTTTGGTAGCGATGGCGCTATGTTGAGCACTGATCGCGACGCTGAAATCAATACTGAAACCGATAGCGATATTGCAACCGACAGCGCCGCTGCCTGCGGTCGCTGGCTAATCGACTTCAAACCCCAGCCACAAATTTTGTTAACCGGTAATGAACCCCTGCGTATTTTTCGCGAGTTGGAAACATTGGGTGACCTTACTGTTATCGCCGATGTTACCGGTGTGCCGGAATTTGACCAGTTAACCGTTGATGAGTGTTTTATCAGTTGGCGATTGCTGCTGGCCTCAGAGGCTGACCACGACACGATTCAAGAGGTGTTTGATTGGGTGCTGGACGAGTGCCAGCTGGAGATTCGGCGGGTTAATGACGTTGAAGCGGCCGCCGTGCAGGCCCCGCAACCGAGTCAATCGGCGGTGACCGATGTGGCCGAGGTGATCGCCGCCGAGGAAGAGCCCACCGAGCAACTGGTGGGTGAGGTGGCATTAGCGCAGGTTACCGCTCCTGTCGCTGCCAGTTCGGCTAAGGATAAAACCGGCTCGCCCTCTGCACCCACTAAGACTCCTGCCACTCCCGTTAAGGCCGAGCCCACCAAAGGCGATGCCGTTGCGATGACGGGGGGTGGTTCAGGCCCCTCCATTCGAGTGGGTATCGATAAGGTTGATAATTTAATTAACCTGGTTGGTGAATTGGTGATCACCCAGTCCATGCTGTCGGAGCTCGGCAATAATTTCGATATGGAAAAGTTGGAGCGACTTGCCAATGGCCTGGAACAGCTGAAACAGAATACCCGGGAGCTGCAGGAGAGCGTGATGCGCATCCGCATGCTGCCGATCAGCTTCACCTTCAATCGTTTCCCGCGCATGATCCGGGACTTGTCGATTAAAACCGGTAAGCAAGTGGATCTGATCTTATCGGGTGAGCAGACCGAACTCGATAAAACTGTGATGGAACAGATCGGCGACCCACTGGTGCACCTGGTGCGCAACGCGGTGGATCACGGTTTGGAGCTGCCCGACGAGCGCTTGGCAGCGGGTAAGCCGGAAACCGGCTCAATCCGTCTTAACGCGGAGCACAAAGGCGGCAACATCGTTATTGAGATCACCGACGATGGCCGTGGCTTGGACCCGGAAAAAATTCTAAACAAAGCCCGGGAGAAGGGCATTGTTGCAGCCGACCAGGAGCTGTCGGATGCAGAGATTTATGAGCTTATATTTGAACCAGGCTTCTCAACGGCGGCTGAGGTGAGTGATCTTTCCGGTCGCGGTGTGGGCATGGATGTGGTGCGCCGCAATATTAAATCGCTGGGTGGGCGTATCGAAATTGAATCTCACCTTGGCCAAGGTTCCACCTTCCGTGTGCATCTGCCACTGACGCTGGCGATTTTGGATGGCCAGCTGGTGCGCGTTGGCCGGGAAGTATTTGTTATACCCTTGGTGGCCATTGTTGAATCGCTGCAAATTAAAACCGATCTGGTCAATCGGGTCTCGGGCAATATGGTGTTGTACCGTTTGCGTGACGACAACGTGCCCATCATCCCCGTCTACCGGGAATTTAATATCCAGGCAGACAACACCGAATTGGAAAATGCTTTGCTGGTGGTGGTAGAGGGTGATGGCTGCAAAATTGGCTTGTTGGTGGACGATCTGCTGGCACAACAGCAGGTGGTCATTAAAAGTTTGGAAAGCAATTACAAACGCGTTGACGGGATTTCGGGTGCGACGATTCTGGGTGATGGCTCCGTGGCGCTGATTTTGGATATCCCGGGCTTAATTAAAAACGCGGCCCGTCCCCGTAAACGAGTACACAGCAGCCGGGCTGCCTGAAGATTACTTCAGCAGGATTTGGCAAGCTTTGGCAAATAATTGGTAGGTTAGATGAACGCTGTTATAGAAGTGCCGGAAGTAGGATCGCATAACAGTAAAGAGCTCTCGCTGGAGGGCATCGATTTCATTACGGATGGCGATCAATATCTCACCTTTCGCCTGTGCAATGAACACTATGGTGTTGATATTCTCTCGGTAACCGAAATTCGTGGTTGGGAAGTGCCAACACTAATACCCAATTCACCGAATTATGTTAAGGGCGTTATTAATTTGCGCGGTGTGATTGTTCCTATTCTCGATCTGCGTATTCGCTTCCAGATTGGCCAGCCGGACTACACACCAACGACTGTGGTAATTGTGTTAGCTGTGAAAAACGACCGTATGAACTGCACCATGGGTTTTGTTGTGGATGCGGTGTCGGATGTGCTGAATGCCGAAGCCTGCGATATCAAACCGGCGCCCAACTTCGGAGGCCTGGTAGAGGCGCACTATATTCAGGGGTTGGTCAATGTCGGCAAAAATGTCGTCACCCTGTTGCATGTGGATCAACTGTTAACGCTGGAAGAGGAGGGTTCCGCACATGAGTAGCCTAGCACAGGAGTACCTCACCTTTCTGCTCGACGGTGAAGAGTTTGGTGTTGATATCCTCTGTGTGCAGGAAATTATGGTGTGGACTCCGGTTACCGTTATTCCTGGCACGCCCGACTACCTGCGCGGTGTTATCAACTTGCGTGGTTGCATTGTACCCATTGTTGATATGCGTCAGCGCTTTGGTCGGGCACCGGTCGACTACACCGAAACCACCGTGGTGATTGTTTTGCGCACCAGTGATGGCGAGCGTAGTGTGGTGGTCGGTCTGGTGGTGGATGCTGTGTCGGAAGTGTACAAGGTGGCGTCGGTCGATATCAAAGAGGCCCCGGATTTCGGCGGCCACATCGACAGCCGTTTTGTGCGCGGGCTTGCCACCGTCGATAACAAGCTGATTATCTTACTAAACGCCACCCGTCTGCTGAATGTGAAAGATCTGTATGGTGTGGTTGCTCAGGCGCGCCCGGTACCCAGCAGTGAATCTGCGGCAGACCGGCAGCCGGCAAACTGGTCCTAGGGAATGCGCGCCAGGCACAGTCATGCCTGTAGTGAACGAATTAATCAGCACCGATTTATTCAACTGTACGAAGTTAAGAACAATTTAATACTGCCGATAGATTTACATCACCGCTCTGCGACTGAATATAGGCTAGGGCTGAACGATGGTAGTCGATAACTCTTTGGAGAGGTTAACAATGGCAACTGATGAGAACAGCCAAGTGCAAGATAACTCCACTGTCTACCACAGTGCGTTAGACAACATGCTCACCGCCGTGATGATGGTGGATCGGGATTTTAAGGTAACCTACGTCAACAAGGCGACTCTTAAGTTACTGAAAACCCACGAGCATAAATTTCAGCAGGTCTGGTCCGATTTTGAGGCGAACGAGAGGTTTCTGTTGGGCCGGTGTATCGACACCTTCCATAAGAACCCCAGCCATCAGCGCGCCCTGTTGGCGAACCCGGCCAATTTGCCCTTCAATACCGATATCCGCGTAGCCGACCTGATTATTGAGTTACAGGTAACCGCTATTGTCGATCGCAATGGTGCGACTCAAGGTTTTACCCTGGAATGGTACGATGTTACCGAAAACAGGAATCGGGAGATCGAAGTAAACCGTTTAAGCAATGCGGTGCACGGTATGACCACCAACCTTATGATGGCCGATAAGGATGGGTGTATTGTCTACATTAACCCCGCATTGCGTAAAATGCTGGCGCGCCGGGAGCATGAGATAAAACGAATTCTGCCAGCCTTTAATATGGATACCCTGGTTGGTTCCAATATCGATATCTTCCACAAAAACCCCTCGCACCAGCGCCGAATTCTGGCTGACCCCAGTAACTACCCAATTCGCACGGAGATCGCTGTCGCCGATCTGAAATTCGACCTGACCGCACTGCTGCTGACCGACTCGCGGGGCAACAGTATTGGTACCGCGGTGCAGTGGATCGATATTACCGATGAGCGCAGTGCCCAGAATCAGATTGAGAACCTGATTCAGGCGGCGACCAACGGCGAATTGAGCCATCGTATCGATGTCTCGACCTACGAAGGATTTACCCGGGCATTGGGTGAAGGTATCAACGGCTTAATGGATGCGATTGTGCGCCCCATCAGTGAGACCATTACCGTGGTGCAGGCGCTGTCGGAGGGTGATTTAAATCAGACCATGGCCGACACCTATCAAGGGCAATTTGCCCAGCTGGCCGAGGCCATGAACCACTCCATTACCAATCTGAGCTCGATGGTTACCGAGATCCGCTCAGCCGCTACCAATGTCTTCAGTGCCGCTCGGGAAATTGCTCAGGGTAATGATGACCTGAGCCAGCGTACCGAAACTCAGGCCTCAAGTCTGGAAGAGACCGCATCAGCCATGGAGGAGCTCAGCTCCACCGTACAGCAAAATGCCAAATCCGCTTCGGAGGCAACCGCCAAAGCCAACGATGCCATGGAGAAAGCGCGCAATGGCGGCGAGGTAGTGAAGAATGCGGTGGCTTCCATGGAGGAGATCAATCGCAGCAGTAAGAAAATTGCCGATATTATTGGTGTTATCGATGAGATCGCCTTCCAAACCAATCTGCTGGCGCTGAATGCGGCAGTAGAGGCGGCGCGGGCCGGGGAGCAGGGCCGGGGCTTTGCCGTGGTGGCCGCCGAAGTGCGTAACCTGGCACAGCGTAGCGCCACTGCCGCCAAGGAGATTAAAGGTTTAATTAACGATAGCGTCGATGCGGTTGGTAAAGGCGCGAAGCTGGTGGACGATACCGGTGAAACCTTTAACGACCTGGTAAGCGCAGTATCGGAAGTGGTGACTATGGTTTCGGATATCGACTCTGCTGGCCGTGAACAGTCGGCGGGAATCTCCGAGGTAACCAAAGCGGTATCGCAAATGGATGAGATGACTCAACAGAATGCGGCGCTGGTGGAGGAGGCATCCGCCTCCAGCCGGGCCATGGAAGATCAGGCGAAATCGCTGCTCGACCAGGTGGGCTTCTTCCAGGTTGAAGATCAACCCGCAGAGGTGGCCAGCTTCAGAGCCGCGGCCAAGCGCCGGCCACCAGCACCGGCCGCTCGCCGGCCGGCCAGAGCGGCTATGCCTGTCGACGATGAGTGGGAAGAGTTTTAACCAACAGGCGGGATGCTTCGTAAATGGCCAAGCTGATAACTTATCGGCTTGGCCTTTGGTTGTTAGCCGAAGCGAAAAGGGGCTGACGCTGGAGCGCGGCCGGTTCATCGGAAGAGCGGATAGTTCATATAAACAGTGGCGATATGTTAAGCAGGATGAAAGGCTGCACGCCAGGCAGTGGTCGCCGGGGATTATACACTCTCTCCTTCGTTATCACTGGCTGTTGCGTTGTAACGGCAGCCTGCCAGTTGCATGCCATTGAGATTGAACGCGGGTGTAGGTTTGCAGAGGGTTAATAGTGAGCGCCCCACGAGCAGAACAGTACAGCCTGAATGCAAAGCAGTTTAAAACGCTTTGCACCATGGTCTACGACATGACTGGTATCGTTTTGGCCGATAGTAAGCAGGAGATGGTCTATCGACGTTTGATGCGCCGTATCCGGGAGCTGAAGATAGCGAGCTTCTCCCTCTATTTCGATCTCTTGCAATCCAACGAGAGCGATGAGCTGAGGCATTTTGTTAATGCCATCACCACTAATCTGACCAGCTTCTTTCGTGAGTGCCATCACTTCGACTATCTCAAAGAAAGTTTTCTTCCCTCTCATCTGACCAGCCAAGGGGCCAATTCGCGTCTGCGCATATGGTCCACGGCCTGCTCAACAGGCGAGGAGCCCTATTCAATCGCCATCACACTGGCTGACTTCTTTGGCGGCAAGTTATCCGGTTGGGATGCCAAGATCCTCGCCACCGATATCGACACCAATGTTCTGGCTAAGGCCAAAGCCGGTGTTTATTCGGCTGACCGGGTAGGGAATATTGAGCCAGAGATAGTTAGGCGCTGGTTTCTTAAAAGTAAAAACAAGAGTACCACTGAGGTTAAGGTATCTACTGCACTGCAGTCACTGATTACCTTTAAGCCGCTCAACCTGATTGGGACCTGGCCCATGTGCGGTCCATTTGATGTAATATTTTGTCGCAATGTACTGATCTACTTCGATAAAACAACACAGCAGGCGCTGTTACATCGGTTTGTCGAGATGTTACGCCCGGGAGGGGTGTTAATGCTGGGCCATAGTGAAAGTGTCGCCAAAGGCTATGAACAACTGTTAGCGGTGGGAAAAACCACCTTTATTAAACGAACTGAAGCGGCGTTGGCACATGCACGTTAGTGATGAAAAAGATCTTGGCAGAAAGTCGCTGTTTGACAACAAACCGTTGCATGGCGCAGAGGCCACCTTGTCGGGCTTTGAACATGTCAATCGGTATTGGGATCGCGCCGCCTCTGTTGTGGTTGCCAAAATTCTGCCGGGTGAGTTTTATGTCACCAGGAACCCAGAGGTCATCGCCACGACGTTAGGTTCTTGTGTGAGTGCCTGCCTGTGGGATGAGGTGAATGGTATAGGTGGTATGAACCACTTTATGCTGCCCCTGACTGACGTCGAGGCATCGAAGGTAACCTGGGGCAATATCGTTAGTGATGCCACCCGCTATGGTAATTACGCCATGGAGCATCTAATTAACGAAATGTTGAAAAATGGCGCGGCCCGGCGCAATTTGCGCGCTAAGGTATTTGGCGGCGGTAAAGTTTTGAATCAGCGCAATGATGTTGGCCGCAAGAATGCCGATTTTGTCCTGCTCTATTTGCATCAGGAGCAGATAGAGCTAGTCGCTCAGGACTTGGGCGATGTTTACCCGCGCAAAGTACTGTTCGATCCATTAACCGGCAAGGCTCGGGTGAAGAAAATTCGCTCGATGCACAACGATACCATTATCAACAGGGAGCGTGACTACCAGCAATCCATTGGCACTAAACCGGTGGAGGGGGATATCGAGCTCTTTTAACGCTTATGAAGCCTATTCGAGTACTTATTGTTGATGACTCGGAGCTGATCAGACAGCTGTTGTCGACGATCTTGTCTGGCGATGATCACATCGAAGTGATTGGTGTGGCGGAGGATCCCTATGAAGCTCGTGACAAGATCAAAAAATTAAGCCCGGATGTTATCACCTTGGATATCGAGATGCCGAAAATGGACGGCATCACTTTTTTGAAAAATATTATGCGCCTGCGTCCCCTGCCCGTGGTCATGGTATCGACTCTTACGGAAAAGGGGGCGGAGATTACCATGGAGGCGCTGGAGTTGGGGGCTATCGATTTTGTCGCCAAACCCAAAGTCGATCTGCTGTCGGAGTTGCCCAGAATGGCCGGGGAGATCTGCGCCAAGATCAAGCAGGCGGCGCGGGCGAAAGTAAGCAACCTACAGGTAGAGGAGCGAATCCGGGTGGCCGGCAGCCAACCGGCGCGCGCACAATTTAAACGCAATGCGCTGGATCTGATTGTGATAGGTGCCTCTACCGGTGGGACCTTGGCATTGAAGGATGTGCTGAGTGATCTGCCGAGCCTGATGCCTCCGATAGCGGTTGTACAACATATGCCTGAAAAATTCACCACATCCTTTGCCGACCGGCTCAATCGAACAAGTGCCTTAAATGTTATCGAGTGTGACGAGAGTGGTATGACACTAAAAGCAGGCTCTGTTTATATCGCTAAAGGTGGTGAACATATGAAGTTGGTACAACGTAATGGAGGCTTGATCAGCTTGTTGGAGAGCTCGCCACCGGTCAATCGCCACCGTCCCTCCGTCGATGTGTTATTTGATTCTGTGGCAGCGATGGAAAACTTAAAAGTGTTAGCAGTATTGCTTACCGGCATGGGGGCTGATGGCGCCAACGGTATGGGTAATTTAAAAGATCATGGGGCAACAACCGTCGCCCAGGATGAAGCCTCGTCCATTGTTTGGGGTATGCCCAGAGTGGCCGTGGAAACGGGTGTGGTTGATAAGGTTTTGCCACTTAATAAAATCGCTGAATATCTTGTTCACTATTGTTACAAACATTAAGAGTGTCGAACGGGGTTGGCCGGTTGGCCCCCAGCGTCACTCTGTTAATTTGAGTTATCTAATGAGTTTCCAGAATTTTCTAAAGTGCCACCTGCTGCCAGTTTTGGGTTCGGCCCTGCTGGCGTTATTCATCGTGGTGGGTGTGAGTCAATGGCTACTTGGCATATTGGCAGTGGCCTTGGTTCCCTTGTGGTATTTCACAGTTAGCCGAATCTCTGTCAGCACTGCTGATAGTCGACCGGGTAAAAATTTTGGTTTTAGTGATCTCTTTCACCGGGAGATGTCTTCGATCGGTGATAACATTGAGCAGATTTTGAATGAGGAGTCGGCTCACATCAATGAGCATATCCATCGTATACGCAGTTTAATCCAGGACGCCACGCTCGATTTGCAAGCGAGTTTTAGCGTGATTATGGCCCAATCGGAGCAGCAGTCTTCGCTACTTTATGCGCTCGCTGCTGATCAGCAACAAAATCAGTGCGAAGTGTCTGACAGTGTAATGACGGCAGTTAATGTCGATGCGGCCAAGGTTCTGGCCGAGTTGACTAAAACCTCTGAGCAGATTCATGCTGAGGTGAATAATTCCATTCGCGCACTACAATTTGACGATATTGTCAGTCAGTTGTCTGGCCATATTCAGCAACGCCTGGAGCATATCAACCAGGTGGCGCTGGTGGCACACTCCGATGTGGCCTCGGCTACACAGGTTAGCGATTTAACCAAGGTGGCAGAAAGGTTAGCTGCCATGCGCACATCATTTCACGCCCAGAACCTATCGGCTAAGGTTGCACAAACCGATATGGACGAGGGCGACGTAGAACTGTTCTGATAGGGAGTGTTGCAGTGTATGACCATTACAACGAATGCGGTAGATGGTGTTGTTACAATTACTCTGGGTAACAGTTTCGATTTTGACTCAGTAGTTGAATTCCGGGAGGCCTATGTCAGTAATCCCGGCGCAGAGTACCAAGTTGATTTTCGCAATACTGAATATATGGAAAGCTCCGGCTTGGGTATGTTATTGAATATGCTGCGTCACACCGGTGATGGTTCTATTATCCGCCTGATTAACTGTCGGCCTCATATTTTGAAAATATTGCAAATTTCCAACTTTCAGCAGAAATTTGAGATCGGTTAATCGTTATGGCGGTATTAATTGTCTCTGACGACCAGGCGCTTTGTAGTCAGGTAGCAAAGGTCGTGGAGCAGTGTGGCCTGGAGGCACTGGCGGTTGCTGCTAAGCATTTGAGCCAGAGCTTGCAGGACCATTTTCAGTATCTGCCGGCGCTGGTGCTGGTTGACTGTAGCAAACGGGCTTCGGCTGGAGCCGGCGCACTGGCCGTGCTCGATGAGTACGCTACCCGCCGAGTGGCTGACTTTGGTTCAACCTATGACTCGATGCTTTTTGCGATCACCGAAGACGATGCTTGGCTGCCGCCAGCAGCACTCTCTATTGCGATTGATGACGTAGTCAATACCCCCATTAATGCGAATCTGCTGGCCTTGAAGATCGCTTCTCACCAGCGCAGGCAGGCGCGTTTCCGCCAGGTTGATAACGATAGGCGAGCGTTGCTGCACCATCAGGAAAATCTTAAGGTGGAGCAGCAGTTGCTGCACAATATTTTCAATCGTCAGTGCCAGCAGTTACTGCTTGACCTGCCCAATTTCCGCTATCAGATTTCCCCCATGTCACTGCGCAACGGTAACTTCCTGCTAACTCAAGTCAGCAGGACGGGCAGCACCTACCTGGCCTTGGGGCAGATCCACGCCCGTGGCCTGCCAGCTGCGGTAGGGGCTTTGAGCCTGTTCCCGGTGTTTCGGGCGATGGCGGAGAAAGGTCTGCCAGTGGGCAGTATTGCGGCCGAGTTAAATCGGGTTGCCCGGCAAAATTTGCCGGAGACCATTCCTGTTGCCGTTACACTGGTGGAGCTTAACCGTGGTGGCCAGCAGCTTACCGTCTGGTCTGGTGGCATGCCCAAACTGATTCTATTGGACAGTGCCTGTCGCTTGAAGCAGCTGCTCAATTCCGATCGGCCCCCTTTGCAATCCTCTGATGATCACCAGTTTTGCCAGGATGTGGATCTTTATCGAGTGGAGCAGGGTGACCGCCTATTTCTGGTTACCGATGAATTGTTACAGATCACCAACTATGAAAACATCGCCTACGGTTGGGACCGCTTGTTGTCACTCTGTGATGGTTTTGCTGCGGATCTGTTTCAGGCAGTCGCAAAATCCCTGGAGCAGTTCAATGAGGGGGCCAGTCAGCTGGGTGATATTACTCTGGCTGAACTGGTTTGTGAGCCTTTGGCGGAGGCGATGGCCCAGCCGCAAGGGGATGAGCCGGTATCGGCGATCAATTGGGATCTCTCCATCGAGCTGGATGCCGATGCTCTACGCCGGACCAACCCGGTTCCACAGGTCATTCGCATGTTGGCTAATGTCGATGGGCTGGCCCGCCATCAGGACTTTCTCTCCACCATCTTGACGGAGCTCTACAGCAACGCCCTGGAGCATGGTGTCCTGGGACTGGACTCACAGATCAAAGCGACAGAACAGGGTTTTCTGGACTATTACCAGCAAAGAACCGAGCGCCTCGCCGAACTTAACTGTGGTTGGATTAAGATCCAGTTGGCCTATTTGGGTGAGCGCGTGCTGCTCACGGTTCAAGACAGCGGTGCGGGGTTCGACTATAGCCAGGCAGCGCACATGGACGATGAACGCACCTTTGGTCGAGGTATGGCGATCGTGCGGGCACTCTGTTCCCGTATTGACTTTTCACAGCAGGGGGCCTGCATCCAGGTAACCTACCCGCTTAATCAGGAAAGCCTCGACGTCCAGCCGAACGCCTGCTAAGTGCGTCGGTATCAGGCAATTCCACCCTTAAAAATCCTCTCCAATTAGTCAGGTTGGCTTTTGTTAAAGGCAATCTAGAGGGCACCAACTTTGGTAGTGCCTCTGGCTATTTGACACAAAAGTGCCCAAATAGCCCCGGTTCTAGGTAAAACTGCCCCCCTGAGCAGCCCCATAATAAGTCATTCTCCGTCCCCTAAGGCACCAAGATGGCCCTCAATTGCTTTTTTGACTCGTTGGACAGGATTGGAACAACGCTGGAGCCCCGAATTTCGGGGCTTCGCCGCTTTTGGAACAGTTCTTGTAAAGGAGATTGGCGATTTTTGCTTTTCTCGGGTTGTAAGTTCTATGTGTTTGTTTGCTTGTCCACGTTTCCTTGGTGTTGATGTTTGTGGTTATCAGGGAGGTGGCTGCTCCTGACGTTTACCATTGCTCGCTATCGTTTGTGATAGCTCCTCTACCAGCTCCGCATTTGCGGAAAAACCCATGAGAAACATTTTGTAAGGCCCGAGGCAATGGAACTCGAATTAGTAGCATTTATGGCTGCCCTGTTGGCAGCAGGCAGTATCGCCGGTATTACGGCAGGTTTATTTGGTAACGGTGGTGGCTTTGTTGTTGTGCCGGCGTTACTCGCGGTATTCCCTTTCTTTACGGATGACCAATCGGAACTGATGCGGGTTGCCATTGGGACATCGTTAGCATCCATTATTATTTCCAGCGCCAGGTCGGTTCAGGCTCATAAAAAGAAAGGGGCGGTAGATTTTCAAGTTTTGAAAAGCTGGAGTATCTGGCTGCTTGTGGGAGTGGGATTTGGTGTTTTGATCGCTTCACAGGTACACAGTGAAAACCTGGTGGTTATATTCGCTTCAGGTGTTTTGGTCTACTCCATCTACTTTTTGTTTCCTCATTGGTTTAAGCCAAAGCGGACGGATATTGAAATGCCCACTGGCCCGTTTCGCGCCGCGCTGGCTACGTTTCTTGGCGGCTTCTCATCGCTGCTGGGCATTGGCGGTGGCACGATCACAGTGATTACCATGGTGATGTGTCATCGAACTGTGCACCAGGCTGTGGCCACAGCGGCCGGCGTGGGTTTTATTATTGGTTTGCCTGGCGCAATCGGGTTTGCGGTGATGGGTTTTCACCATGCCAATCTACCCTGGGGTTCTCTGGGTTACATTAATATTCCAGCGTTAATTGCTATTGCTGCAGCTTCAATCATTACTGCACCCATTGGTGCAAAATGGGCCCACAACCTGAATGAACTGCATTTGAAAAGATTGTTTGGCGTTTACCTGATAATCGTATCCGCAAATATGTATTACAAGGCCTTGGTATAGTCGCCGCTCACCGTTAATAAAAGTGGGTGGCCGGACTGGATTAGTCCATTGAGCTTAAAAAATTTAGTTTAATAAATTGAGTAAACAGTGGTGCAGCCACACTAGTGAGGAGATGAGACATGAGCATACAATTCAATCGACGAGGATTCCTGAAAGGTGCTACGGCACTGGCGTCCGCAGCCTCTGTTGGTGGTCTTGCACCGAATATCGCTTTGGCCAGCGATATGAAAGTGCCCGCTGATTTATACGGGCCCACTCCAGATATTGCCAAATTAAATTCCAATGAAAACCCTTATGGCCCAAGCCCTGCGGCATTGAAAGCCATTGAAGAGGCAAGTAAGCATGGTGCTTACTATGTGAGTAAATCTGTTCGCATGTTGGTTGACATGATTGCCGAGCGCCATGGCCTTACTGCGGAACAAATTTCACTCTCCTCTGGTTCCAGTGGCATCCTTACCTGGACTGCCATGGCTGCGGCCAGCAAAGGTCGCATTTTAGGCCCGGACCTGTTCTGGGATACCACTGCGCGCGCACCACAGCGCACCGGTGCCCCTGAGCTGCTGCGTACCCCTAAAACTGCCGATATGGGCATTGATCTGGACGCTATGTATGACATGATTGACGATAGCGTCAGCATGGTGCAGGTCACCAACCCCAATAACCCAACGGGCATGTTGATTGATACCGACAAGCTGCGTGAGTTTTGTAAGAAAGCCTCGAAGAAAACTCTGGTTCTGGTTGACGAAGCCTATAACGAGTTAACCGATTTCACCGAGAAAAACTCCATGATTCCTTTAATTAATGAAGGCTATAACGTCATGGTTGCTCGTACCTTCTCCAAAATTTATGGCCTGGCCGGTATGCGCGTTGGCTATATGATGGGCAGTCCGGAAAATATCCAGTGGGTTTCCGGTTACGGTGCCGGTTACTTCACCTTAAACCAAGCTGGCATCGCCGCGGCTATTGCTACCTACAATGATTTTAAATTCCTTGATTATGTGAAATCTAAAGTGGTTGAAGCTCGCGAAATTGTTGCCGATGCGGTAAAAGCAAATGAGCTTAAAGTGCTGCCATCACAGACCAACTTTATGTATGTTGATTTGGGTAACCGTAGTGCCGAAGTTTTCCGCCAAAACATGGAAAAGCAGAAGGTTCTTATCCGTGGTATTTACCAGGACTACACGAACTGGTCTCGTGTGAGTATGGGCTTCATTAAGGACGTGGAGAAATACGCGAAGGCTATGCCGAAAGCACTGGAAATGACTCCGCTTATAGGCTAGGTCATAATTTTTTGCACGGGCTTTGTTGTAAGACTTTAGTCTAAAAAGCCCGAATAAAGTGCTCTTTATAAAAGCCCTGTCGAGCTGTCGGCAGGGCTTTTTTTGTTATTAAATCAGTAGTTGGCGAATATTCATATCGTGTTCATATTCGAGCACATGACAGAAAATGTGCACATTGCTAGTGCGGTATTTTTGAATAAATAAAAAATCTATCTAACAGCCGGTTTATTAATTTCCTTAACGATAAATTACCCCCTTATAACTCGCACTGCAGATAGCGCCCATGCCGCTATTTTCCAGTTTGCCTAATTAAATAGATAAAAAATTAAACTTTTTCGGGAACTATTCTGCCTCGTGTTAACCGGCTTGGTACGGGCTTTGCTCTTGGAAGTTGGAGTCGAAATGCTGTTCGGCCTGTTAGCAATGGAGTTGCTGTCGAAAACCATCAGGGATTATCTGAGAAGCACAGCCAAGACTAAGGACGGTCGCAGAAAAAATATGGGTGGCAACTGCTTCTCAAAATGACTGGCCATTATTAGGTAGGTCTAATTGTTTACACATTAACCTTAGGCGAGAGGCTCTGGAGATTAGCCATGAAGAAATTTAAGTCGCAAATATTGCCGATTACTATTGCCGCAATTTGCACACAGGGTATGGCCGTACAATCGGTCTTTGCCCAGGACGAGGCCGATTTAGAAGAGGTGGTTGTTACCGGTACCCGTGGTAAACCCCGTTCTGTTGCGGACTCCCCGGTTCCCGTTGATGTATTCAACGCCGATCAAATCAAAAGCGTATCCTACACCGACACCAACGATATTATTCAAACTCTGGTTCCCTCCTACGCCGTAGGCCGTGCACCAATCGCGGATGGTGGTACTTTTATTCGTTCCGCTACTCTGCGCGGTATGCCATCCGATAAAGCGCTGGTACTGGTTAACTCAAAACGTCGTCACCGTTCATCACTGGTTTCTATCGGTGGTTCCGGTGTACAGGGCCCTGATATCGCTACCATTCCCGCCGCTGCACTGAAAAACGTGGAAGTGTTGCGCGACGGTGCTGCCGCTCTGTACGGTTCCGATGCCATCGCCGGGGTAATCAACTTTATCCTGAATGACAACGCCGAAGGCGGTTCCATCAGCCTGGATGCCGGTGAATATTACGAAGGCGACGGCCAGCAGATGACTCTGTCCGGTAACGTTGGTCTGCCCTTGGGCGATGCCGGTTTTGTCAGCATTTCCGGTGAATTCTCCTCGCAGGATTTTACCTCTCGCTCCGAGCAGTACTGTGAGAGCTGGTTCTGTGTAACCGACCAAAGTGCCGAATACCAGGCAGCGGCCAAAAACGCTTCACTGGAAGGCGATGTGGTTCAGCCTTGGGGCCAACCCAATGCCGAAGCCACCCGTTTCTTTGTTAACTCTGGTTACGACATCTCCGATACCACTTCACTCTATGCCTTCGCTAACTACTCAGAAAGTGAAGCGGACGGTGGCTTCTTCTATCGTTACCCAGGTAACGGCACCATTGAAGAGCTGCGTAATGCGGACGGCTCTATCTACACTCCACAGGACAAATTCCCTGGTGGCTTTACTCCGCGCTTCTTTGGTGATGTAACCGACTACTCATTTGTTGGTGGCGTTAAGGGCGAGTTCACTGATGGCTTTAGCTACGATATCAGTGGCCGTTACGGTTACGATGAGATCTCTTACACCCTGAAAAATACTGTCAACCCATCCTTGGGTATTGATAGCCCCACCTCCTTCAAGCCAGGCGACCTGAGCAACGAAGAGATTCAATACCAAGCTGACTTCGCACTGGATCTTACCGATACCATGGTGCTCTCTTTCGGTGCTACCTATATGAAAGAGACCTATGATGTTAAGGAAGGTGAAGAGAGTTCCTACGTTGCTGGCCCGCATGCATTGTCCGACCCATATGATTTGTGTGTCGACGGTGGTACCACACCAACTGCGGCTGGTATTACCGCCATCGCTAATGGCTCTTCTTTAAACTGTGCTGATCCCAGTGACCCTGTCTACAAGGTTGTGGGTGTAGGTTCCAACGGCTTCCCCGGCTACTCACCAGAGTTCTCAGACTCTTACGATCGTGACTCTTATGGTATCTACGCCGACTTGTCTTACGATGTTACCGACAAGTTGTTCCTGGAAGCGGCCATGCGCTACGAAGACTACTCTGACTTCGATGCTGAATTAGTGGGTAAATTGGCTGCCAAGTACTCTATCACTGACACCTTCGGTATTCGTGGTTCTATTGGTACTGGTTTCCGTGCGCCAACTCCTGGCCAGCAAGGTACTACCAACGTTTCTACCCGTCTGCCTAATGGCCAGCCTGTCGCTACCGGCCTGTTCCCAGCTGGTGGCCCGGTTGCTCAGGCGTTGGGTGCAAAAGAGCTGGAGCCAGAAACCTCTACCAGCTACACCTTGGGCTTTACCGGTGAAACTGGCCCGGTCAGTTGGACCTTGGACTTCTACCGCATTGAAGTAGCAGACCGTACTTACGCGGTATCTACTCTGCCGGTATCTACGGATCCCAACTCGGCTGGTTACGATAACTACTTAGCACTGAGTAATGCGGGTGTTGCCGGTGCGGAAACCATTGGTGGTGTATTCTACTTCGCCAACGGCTTCGATACGCTCACCCAGGGTATTGACCTGGTGGCCAGTATGCCGATTGATTGGTCTGCCGGTATTACTGACTTGACTGCATCTTTCAACTACAACACTTCAGAATTCGATTCCGATCCTAGTGAATACCTGAACGCTGAAGATCAGTTTGACTTTGAAAATGCAACACCAGAGATCCGTGGTGTGATCACCGCGCGTCACTCCTTCGAAGCTCTGACTCTGATGCTGCGCGCCAACTACTACGGTTCCTATGAGGATGCCAACGGTGGTTCCAGTATTTCAGCGGTACAAGAGTATGGCCAAGAGGTGATGTTTGACCTGGAAGGTACTTACCACTTCAACGATACCTTCAGCGTGACTTTGGGTGGTCGTAACATCTTTGATGAGTACCCAGACAAGGCAGACAAAGAGATTAACGACTACTGCTGTGGCCGTGTTTACTCTTCCAATACCATCGTTCCATGGCAAGGTGGTTACTACTTCCTGCGTTTAGACGCAGAGTTTTAATCCAGCCAAGCGCGGGTAATCCACTCGCCACGGTGTGGACAGCGTGGATTAACTTAGCAAAATTGAAAAAGGCAGCTTCGGCTGCCTTTTTCATAGGATTGAGCGCATCGTGCAATAAATCAGGATATCCCAACGTGGGCACAGCGCCATGGTACAGCGTCGTACCATTGAACAGATTGTGGCCAGTTGTTCTATATTTCCCGGGAAAACCTATTGTTAGTGATGTGTCTACGCTATTATTAGCGGCCATTTACCTCCCCTAATCCTTATAACTATAGCCGGGCAGCATGATTGCCTACAGGTGGGGGGTAAGTACGGGTAATTCGGGTGTTATTTGTATTGGCGATAGTGTTGTCGGAACCCGACTACTACGCAAAGTCCATATTGGGATAGCAACAGAGAGTATGAAGTCAATGAGCCGTTTTAGCCCACCCACACCCATTAATAACCGTATAAAATTTCTGTTTTCCAGCTTGTTAGTGGTGCTGTGTGTGAGCCTTACCGCCTGTTCAAAGGAGGCGGCACCGACGGCGGCTCCCGGCGCCGGCCGACCGGCACCACTGGTGGTGACCGGCACTGTTGCGGAGCAGTTTATTGTCGATGAGATCGATGCAATTGGTACGCTGCAGGCTAACGAGTCGGTGATTATCAGCGCGGCGGTAACAGAGCCTGTGGCCTCGGTCAATTTTGTCGATGGCCAACATGTTAAAAAGGGCGATATTCTGGTTACCCTCATCAGCGATGAGCAGACCGCCGAACTGGCCGAAGCCCAGGCCAACTTGCAGGACGCCATTCGCCAACTGAAACGACTGGAAGGTATTGGCAGCAACCTCGCCTCCAAATCCGATATCGACGCCGCGCGTACCCGTGTCGATGCCAATCAAGGCAAACTCGAGGCGATTAAGGCGCGTTTGAAAGATCGCCTGATCACCGCCCCCTTCAGCGGTGTGCTCGGTTTCCGCCAGGTCAGTGTGGGTGCCCTGGTTACCCCGGGAACGGAAATCACCACTCTCGATGATATCAGTGTGGTGAAACTCGATTTCACCATTCCGGAGATCTATCTCGGCAAAATTCACAGCCAAAACCTGGTTTCCGGGCAGAGCCCTGCCTGGCCGGGCGAGGCGTTCAACGGCCGGGTTACCTCGCTCGATAGCCGGGTCGACCCCGACACCCGCGCTATCCGCGTGCGCGCTGAAATTCCCAACGCCGAGCATAAGCTGCGGCCCGGCATGTTGGTCAATGTCACCTTGTATACCGATCAATACCCTGCCCTGGTGGTGGAAGAGAGCGCGTTGATTCAAACCGGCAACCGCTCGTCAGTCTATGTGGTGAAGGAAGACGCTACCGTGGAGTTGCGCACCGTTGCTATCGCCAAGCGCCTACCGGGGCTGGTGGTGGTGAGTTCGGGGGTGGAGCGTGGTGAAACCATCGTCGTGGATGGCACCTTGAATTTACGGCCGGGTGCCAAGGTGCGGATTGCCGGCTCGGAACAGTCCAGCCTGGTCAAGCGTGAGCTGCCAAGCTCCGATCACCGTTCTTAAATAGGGAGACAAACCATGCTCCTATCGGATGTCTGTATCAAACGGCCAGTGTTCGCTTCGGTTATCGCCTTATTGATGGCGGTGTTCGGGGCCTTCGCCTTTACCCAACTCTCCACCCGTGAATACCCGGATATCTCGCCGGCGGAGGTTTCGGTCAGCACCTCCTACCCGGGGGCCTCGGCCGATATTGTCGAAAACCGCATTACCCAGGTATTGGAAAGCGAACTGAGCGGTATTGAGGGCGTTAAAGCCATGCGCTCCAACAGTATCGATGGCCGCTCCAGTATCAATATCGAATTTAATTTAAGTCGCAACATCGACGAAGCCGCCAATGATGTGCGCGATTATGTCTCCCGTGTGCGTCGACGATTACCCGACGAGGCGCTGGATCCACAAATCAGCAAGGCCGACAGTGACGGCCGGCCAGTGATTTATATCAGCTTGGTGTCGGAATCCTGGTCGATGATGGAGCTGAGTGATTACGCCGAGCGTTATGTGAAAGATCGCTTTAGCGTGATACCGGGGGTTTCGTCGGTCAATATTTTGGGGGGCGGCAACCCCTCCATGCGCATCTGGGTGGATAAACACAAACTGATCGCGCGCAATTTAACGGTTATTGATGTACTCAATGCGCTGCGCCGGGAAAATGTTGAGCTGCCTGCGGGACGCATCGATTCCGAAACCCGGGAATTTCCCGTGCGCATCGTGCGCAATTATCAATCGGAAGCGGATTTTCGCAACCTCGTCGTCAAGCGCGGCGATGATGGCCATCTGATTCGCCTGGGTGAGGTGGCTCGTGTCGGCCTGGACCGGGAAAATATGCGGCGTGTGTTTAATGTGAATGGCGGCGATAGTATGGCCATTGGCATTATTAAGCAGTCCACGGCCAATACGGTAGCAGTGCTCGATGGCATTCACGCCGAAATGGAGGCAATCGCCAAATCCCTACCACCGGGAGTGACCATTACCTCCTCCGGCGATGCCTCAGAATTTATCCGCGCGGCGATCAGCAATGTGTACAGCACCATTTTTGCCACTATCGCGTTGGTGGCTTTCGTCATGTGGCTGTTTTTGGGTAACTGGCGCTCGCTGTTGATTCCGGTGGTTTGTATTCCGCTGTCGCTATTGGGTTCGTTTATTGCGCTCTGGCTGTTTGGCTACTCTGTCAATCTGATCACGCTGCTGGCGATGGTGCTCTCTATCGGTATGGTGGTCGATGATGCCATCGTCGTGCTGGAAAATATTCACCGCCGGGTAGAGGAGGGCGAACCACCTCTGCTGGCCGCCTACTATGGGGCGCGCCAGGTGGGCTTTGCGGTAATCGCCACCACCATGGTGCTGGTGGCGGTGTTTGTACCCATTGGCTTCCTTGAGGATAACACCGGCCAGATTTTCTCGGAGCTGGCAGTGGCGATAGCCGCAGCGGTTATTGCCTCTACTTTGTTGGCATTGACGATGGTGCCGATGATGTGCAGTAAGCTCCTGCACAAGGGTGATAGCAATAACTGGATGATTCGCAAAGTTGAGCAGGCCATGGATGCCATGGCCTGCGGCTATGAAAAAAGTCTGCGGGCTACTTTGAAATTTAAACTGATGCCGCTGCTGTTGGCGGGACTCTCTCTGGTTGGTTCCTATTTTCTATACCAAGGTCTTGAGCAGGAGTACGCTCCATCTGAGGATCAGGGCACCTTAATGGCTTTTGTGCGTGCCGAAGAGGGCACCAACGTTGCCAAAATGCGTGAGATTATCAAGCAGCTGTTACAGCCCATGGAGGCTGGCATTGAATCGGGCGAGTACACCCGTGTGCTATTTGTCTCGCCCTCCTTTGGCTCGCTAACGCCCAACTCCGCATTTTCACGAATTTCAGTGGTTAACTGGGATCAGCGGGAAGATTCTGTGTTTGATATTCAACGAAAGTTGACGGCGGCCTGGGCAGAAATCCCCGGTATTCGCGCCATGGCGTTTGTCCCCAATGGTTTGAGCCGCAGTGGTGGTAACACGCCCATTCAGTTTGTTATTCAGGGTGATACCTACGATCACCTGATTGAGTGGCGGGACATTATTATGGATGCCGCGCGCAGCAGCGGCCTGTTTACCATCATTAGTTCTGACCTTAATGAAACGCAACAACAGATCCACTTGAGTGTGGATAAAAACCGGGCCGCCTCTCTCGGTATTTCTGTGAATGATGTTGGCTTGTCGCTGCAGGCGCTAATGGCCGAGCAGGAGGTCTCCCAGTACGTATACGATGGGTTGGAGTACCCGGTGATTATGGCGGTGGAAGATGATCAGCGTAATACCAGCGACGATATCAACAATATCTATGTGCGCTCCAATAATTCCGGCAAATTAATCTCTCTGGCTAACCTGGTTACCATTGAAAACCGCGCCGATATCTCCTCCCTGCAGCGTTATAACCGTCTGCGGGCGGTGACCATCAGTGCCGGCCTGGCACCAGGTGTCAGTTTGGGTGAAGGCCTGCAATTTCTCGAACAGGCGGTAGCCGACAAACTGCCACAACAGGCACAGATCGACTACAAAGGTGAGTCTTTGGAGTTTAAAGAGTCCACCGGCGGCATTATTTTTATTTTTGGTTTTGCGCTGTTGGTTCTGTTTTTGGTCATGGCGGCACAATTCGAAAGTTTTGTGCACCCCACGGTAATTATGTTTACTGTTCCTCTGGCCATTGCCGGCGGTCTGTTAGGGCTGTGGATTACTCAATCGAGCTTTAATATTTTCAGTCAGATCGGTTTTTTAATGCTGATCGGTGTGGCTACCAAAAACGGTATTCTGCTGGTGGAATTTATTAATCAGATGCGCGATGAAGGCGCCGCCTTTGGTGAAGCCATTGTCACCGCCTGTAAAATGCGCCTGCGCCCGGTGCTGATGACCACAGTGTCGACCGTGGTGGGTGCGATTCCCCTGGTGATGGCCACTGGCCCAGGCGAGGCTAGCCGTAATGTATTGGGTATTGTGGTTCTATTTGGCGTAAGTATTGCTGCGCTGCTGACTCTGTACGTGGTGCCTGGTTTTTATCAACTGCTGGCTCGTCGCACACAATCGCCAGAAGCGGTAGCGAAAGAGCTCGCCAGTTTGCAAGCCAAGCACCAAGCCATTCACTAAGCTGGGAAATGTAATGTTGCTTCACCGAATTAAATCCGTTGTTGTTTTTTCATGTCTGGTAACGCTGCTTGGTTGCCAAACCGCCCCCAACTTTCACACTGCAGAACCTACCGGTTTGGTTGGCCACCAGGCGATGGTGGTCTCGGCCCGGCAGGAGGTGTCGGATATCGGCCTGCAGGTGATGGCCGAGGGCGGTAATGTCTTTGATGCAATGGTGGCGGTGGAGATGGCGCTGGCAGTCGCTTACCCGTTTGCCGGCAGCATGGGCGGCGGTGGCTTTGCAGTCTATCGCCTGGCCGACGGTGAAACGGGGGCTTTGGATTTTCGGGAAAAGGCGCCGGCAGCGGCCCATCGCGATATGTACCTGGATGAAGAGGGCAACGTGATTCCCGGTATGAGCCGCGAAGGGGCTACTGCCGTAGGCGTGCCCGGCACCATCGCCGGTATTTTTGCTATGCATGAGCGATTTGGCACCAAGCCAATGGCAGAGTTACTGCAACCGGTGATTGAGCTGGCGGAAAAAGGCGTGGTGGTTACCGAGTATCAGCAGGGGCGTTTGGCCTCGGCACGGGAGAAGATCGCTGCGGTGAGTGGCAGTGGCTCCAAATTTGCCCGGGAGTTCAGTGTCGGTGAAGTGGTGCCGCGCCCGGCCTTGGCCGAATCTCTACGCCGGATTGTGGCCGGTGGCCGCGATGAGTTTTACAAAGGCGAGATGGCCAAACAGATCGCTGAGTTTATTCAGGCCAAGGGTGGTTTCGTCACGGCCGAAGACCTCGCCAATTACCAGGCCGCCTGGCGCTCACCGATTCAATTTCACTACAAAGATCTCAATATTATTTCGATGAGCCCGCCCTCCAGTGGTGGCATCACGGTGCAGCAGATCCTGCAGATGGTGGAACCCTTTGATGTGGGGCAGTACGAGCATAACAGCCTGCCGATGGTGCAGTTGTTAACCGAAGCCGAGCGCCGTGCCTTTGCCGACCGCAACCACTTTTTGGGTGACCCGGATTATGTCGATATCCCCTACGCAGAGATGACTGCCCCCGACTACCTGGCCGAACGCATGGCCAGCTTCAGTTTTGAGGCGGCCACCAAATCGTCCGAGGTCGGCCATGGCGACCTGCAAACGGCCGAGAGCAGCGAAACCACTCACTACTCCATCGTCGACCCTTACGGCAATGCGCTGGCGGCCACCATCACCATTAACGGCGCCTACGGCTCCAAGCTGTTCAGTGATGAATTGGGCTTCTTTTTCAATAACGAGATGGATGACTTCAGTGCGAAACCCGGTGTGCCGAATATGTTTGGTTTAACCGGCAGCGAGGCCAACAGTATTGCGCCGGGCAAACGCATGTTGAGCTCCATGACGCCGACCATTGCCGAGCGCGACGGCAAGCTGTTTATGTTGGTGGGTGCGCCGGGTGGTTCCACGATTATCACCTCGGTGTTGCAGACCATCCTTAACGTCTACGAGTACGGCTACAGCATGCAGGACGCTGTCAACGCCCCCCGTTTTCACCACCAGTGGTTACCGGATGTGATCCTCTTCGAGACCGAGGGCTTCGAAGCTTCGCTGTTGGAGGCGTTGCAGGCCAAAGGTTACACGGTGAATCAGGGGCGCTCCCCGGTGATTGGCAAGGTCGACGCCATTTTGGTGCTGGAGGATGGCAGCCTTGAGGGTGGGGCTGATAAACGCGGTGATGATGCCGCCGCTGGATTTTGAGGTTCACTATGACTTTACGTACGATTCAATACCCACTGCTCACCCTGGCACTTGCGCTGGGTATTACCGGCTGCAGCAAAGAGGTGCCGGCCCCCGAAGCGAATGTTGCAACACCTCCGGTTGCGGCTAAAGCTGAACCCGCCCCCACGTCCGATCAGATTCACCAGCAGCTGCTTGCCCTGGATACCCACATCGATATACCCACGACACTGGGTACCGAAGGGGCTGATCCAAGCCTGGATGGCCCTATGCAGGTTGATCTGCCGAAAATGCGTAGCGGTGGTTTGGATGCGGGCTTTTTTATTGTCTACGTTGGCCAGGGGCCATTGGATGAGGCCGGTTACCAGGCCGCCTACGACGAGGCTGAGCGCAAATTTGCCGCCATTGAGCGGATGGTCAGCCAAAACCCCGATGCGATAGTGTTGGTGAAAACTCCGGCTGAGCTCAAGGCCGCTGTCGCCGAGGGTAAGCTGGCGGCGGCCATTGGTATCGAAAACGCCTACCCGCTTGGGCCCCACTACGAGCACCTGCAGGAGTTTTACGACCGCGGTGGTCGCTATCTCTCCCTCACCCACTTCGGCCATAACCACTTTGGTGACAGCTCCTCGGCCAAAGGTGAGCAGAACGGTGTCGCCGAGCCGGTTAACCACGGCTTGAGTGAACTCGGCCTGAGCCTGATTGATGAGCTCAACAAGCTCGGCATCATGGTGGATGTATCCCACACCTCCAAAGAGTCCACCCTGGCAGCGGTGGCCCGTTCAAAAACCCCGGTAATCGCCTCCCACTCTGGCGTGAAGGCACTCTTTGATCACCCCCGCAACCTCTCCGATGAGGAGCTTCAGGCCATTGCCGCCAAGGGTGGTGTGGTGCAGCTGGTGGCCTTTGACAGCTATATGCGAGAGATGAGCGAAGAGAACAAAGCGGCCGTCAAAGGCGTGCGTGAGCAGATGGGGCTGACCGCCCCGGATTGGTACAAAACCGCCAGCCAACAAACGCTGCACGACTTCCGCGCGGGCGTGGCGGCGCTTAATGAGCAGTTTCCGCGGGCATCGATCTCCGATCTGGTCGACAGTATTGATTACGTGGTCAAGCTGGTCGGTATCGACCACGCCGGTATCGCTTCCGATTTTGGTGGCGGTGGCGGCGTAGAGGGGTGGGATAGTGTCGAACAGACCCCCGCGATCACCGAAGAGCTGCTGTTCCGTGGTTACACTCCGGAAGAGGTGGAGCAGATCTGGAGTGGCAATCTGTTGCGGGTTTGGGCTGAGGTTGAGGCCTACGCCGAGGCCCAGCGCTAAGCAACTAGCTGGCGGGGCACGCTATCCCCGGCCTGTTTGTGGTTTTCTTGGTACTCTCGCGGCGCTCTTGGTTCACTAACGGCGTCTGGGCGGGTAAAATCCCCGCGTCCAAAAACATGTAAGTGAGGCAGAGAATGGGAAGAGCCTTCCAGAACCGCAAAGAGTCCATGGCCAAAACCTCCGATATGAAGGCCAAAATCTACAGCCGCTATGGTCGTGAGATCTACGTCTGTGCCAAAGCGGGAGGGGTTGAGCCGGACGGCAACTTGGCCCTGCGCAGCCTGCTGGATCGCGCCAAGAAAGATCAGGTGCCCGGTCACGTCATCGACAAAGCGCTCGATAAGGCCAAAGGCGGTGCCGGCGAAGATTTCAGCCCTGCCCGCTACGAGGGGTTCGGCCCAGGCAACACCATGGTGATCGTGGAGTGCTTGACCGATAACCCCAATCGCACCTTTGGCGATGTCCGTCAGTGCTTCAACAAGTGTAAGAGCAAGATTGGCAGCCAGGGCGCTGTTGGTCACATGTTCGACCACAGCGGTATCCTGGTCTTTGCCGGCGACGACGAAGAGGCCGCCCTGGAGGCCCTGATGGAGGCGGATGTTGAGGTGAGTGATATCGAGTGTGAAGATGGCAAAATCACCGTTTTCGTACCGCACACCGAACACTACAAAGCTAAAACCGCGCTGATTGAAGCGATGGGTGAAATCGATTTCGACGTCGATGAGATCCAGTTTGTCGCCAAGGAGTCGACGGCGATTGCCGGTGAAGATGTGGAGATGTTTGAGAAGTTTCTCGATATGCTCAACAACGTCGACGATGTGCAAAACGTCTATCACAACGCTGAGTTCAGTTAGCGCCTGCCTGTTACATCGCACCAAAGAAAGCCCGTTAAGGGCTTTTTTCATTCTGGGCCAGGCCACCGCTACTGCAAATTTATACGTTGGTTCTGTCCTGGCGTCTGATGCCACACAGGCCATTGCATTTCGATTGATCCCAATCAAGTTCCTGCCGACTTTTCATTTCTTCTGGCGATAACAAATTAAGCTTGTTATAGGCAACAGTCATAGCTCATCTGTTTATTACGTGACTACAGTAACTGCATCACTGTTTGGCTGCTTTGCGGTCGGGCATGGGCAATCTATGACTATACTCATTGAATGTTTATTCAGATTGGCGACCAAAGCGGTTAGAGGTTTAGGACGATGACACAAAAAGTACAGAAACTGTTCGAGCAGGATGATCATGTCTGCCTGTTTATTACAGGGCTTGTCGATGGCGAGGGCATTCCCAGTAATCAGTTTGTGGTGGTGGATCATGGCCAGGCGGCACTGTTCGACCCAGGTGGCGACCTAACCTACACACCCTTGTCGATTGAGTTGAGCAAACACATTCCCCTGAAATCGCTCAGCTTTATTTTTGCCAGCCACCAGGACCCCGATATCATCACCTCACTGCCGCGCTGGTTGATGCACACCGACTGTAAGGTGGTCAGCTCCAAACTTTGGTCTCGCTTTTTGCCACACCTGGTTTCCGGTTTTGTCTCCGGCAAGATGAACAAGTCCCTTGATCAGCGGCTGATTGAACTACCCGATAAGGGCGGCTCCATCCGTTTGGGTGAGAACCCCATCAAGGCCGTGCCCGCTCACTTTCTGCACTCGGTGGGTAACTTCCACTTCTATGATCCGCTCTCCAAGATTCTCTTCTCTGGTGATGTGGGCGCTGCGGTAACCCCTGGCGATGACCATATCCCGGTGGCCAGTTTTGCCGAACACCTGCCACGTATGGAGGGGTTCCATCGCCGCTATATGGCCAGCAATCGCGCCTGCCGTATCTGGGTTGAGCGGGTTCGGGCCCTGGATGTGGAGATGCTAATCCCACAACACGGCAAACCGTTTATTGGCCGGGAGATGGTGAACCAGTTTCTCAATTGGTTTGAACAGCTGGAGTGCGGTATCGACCTCATGTAGTGAAACCCAGGTTTTGAATGCCGTTGGTTGCGGTGGTTATTACCGGCAAGCTTCGCCCCGGCATTCAAACTGACAGCGTCTTTGTCTCTCCCTGAACAGAAACTTTCCCCGAACATCAATAACTCTACCCGCTTCCTCCCTTTGTAGGCTGCCAAGCTGCTTATGGACGCTACCTGGACTGCCCGGCATAACTGCTCGGCGCTTATTTCGAAAAAATAGGGCTATAACGGGCTGCTATTGCTCTCTTACGGGTTGTCGCCTAAAGTTGAATGCACAAGGTGTGATTTGATAGCGCTTCTGGCCGTGCAGCGGTAGCCATTGGCGAGGTTTTAAAGTCAACAGCTAACAAGGATGTTTGTAGATGCTGATCGATAATCATCGTGTTGATTTCATCTGGGTCTGGTTCGGCTCGGATGTATTAGCAATAACAATAATTAATAACGCTAAAGCCCTTATCCAGAATGATGAAACTCAGTAATCCATGTGAGTCGCAGGTTAACCCTATTTGTCTTCAGCCGCTGGGCAATCGCTCGCTGTTAGAGTGTTCTAGCAGCGTTAGCTGTGTTGGTGGATAGAGCCTATGAAAGCGGGTCTATTCACACGTATGGTGGTATCGGTCTGTATTGCTACGATCATCGCCGATATTTTTGCCGCAGTATTGACGTTGACCTTAGGCTTGGCCCGAATAGAGCATCAGTGGGGGCCGCGAGTTGAGACTACCCGCACGGTGATCAGGCGCTCGTTGGCGGCCGCCATTGAAGCTGGCCAGCAGCAAAATTTGGACAGCTTTGTCGATGACTATATGCAACTGGCGGGTGTTCAATCGATAACCGTCACCTCCCCAGACGGTACTTTTCAATCCAAGTTATCGGTGCAGTTGCGCCGGTCGGCACCGGTATGGTTTACCCAGCGCTTTGGCCTGCATGATAGGCTTTTCAAAGACACCATTGTCTCCAGTCACGGCGTGCCCCTGGCCGAGATGGAGATGGTGCTCAGCCGGTTACCCTACGCCAACGGCCTCTGGGAGCTGCTCTTCTTGCAGCTGTTTGTCCTTTCCGCTGCAGCCATCCTGTTGTTGGGGATTGCGCTTTTCCTTTTACACCGAAATTTAAAGCCGATAGCCAGTCTGGTGGCAGCCACCAAAGCGGTGGGGGATGGCGATTTTTCAATTCGCCTACCCACCGTGGGTATTAACCCTGACTTGGCGCCAGCATTTACTGCCTATAACGAAATGGCTGGGGGAATAGCGTCGCTGGTGAGCCGGCTGGATGATCGGCAATCTTTTCTGACCAACCTGTTTCAATCGGCACCCGTAGGTATTGTTCAGATTAATCCCAGTGGCGATATCAGCTTTATTAACAGCGCTTTGCGTGAATTTGCCGGCATTGAAACTAGTGATATTAAACGCTCCGAATTATTAGCGCGGGTACACCCGGAAGATCAACAGCGTGTTTTAGACTACTGGCAGTCGGCGGTGGTCACCGGTGAATTGCCGACACTGCACTATCGTTATCGGAAAACTAATGGCGATATCACCTGGGTAAAATCAGACGCGGTTAATCTGATAGATAGCCAAGGTGAAACTATTGCGATCATCGGGTTTATTACGGACACGACGCTGGAGCAGAATTTACAACGGCAGGCGGAGCGGATTTCGCGCTACTACCTCACGCTAAGCCAGATCAATTCCGCCATTATCCACAGCGCCAATGAAGCGGAGTTGTACTCCACCATATGCCGTATTTTTGTGGAGGTTGGTGGCTTTTTCAGTGCCGCCGTGGCCACTGTGGATTGGCAACAACGTGTGGTAAATATGTCCACCATCTTCAGCCACGATAAAGGCGAGGGCAGCCGTGGAAAGGTGGTGATCTCGCTGGATAAGCCTGAAGCCATGAGTTTTACCCTGCTGGCGATTCTGGAAGACAGAAACCTGACTACCAATGATTACGGTAATTATGAGCGGGTTAGCCAGGGCTATCGCGATAGCAATCAATTGCTCAAAATCTCCTCGGTTAGCTCCATACTCTTCAAGCGCGACGGTAAAACAGTAGCGGCCTTGACAGTCTCTGCGCGAGAAGCCGATTTCTTTACCAAAGATATTATCGAACACCTCGAACAGGTGGGCGTAAATGTGTCACATGGCCTGACCAGCATGCAGCGAGCCAGGGAATTGAGTCAGGCGATGTCGGCGGTGCAGCGTAGCGAACAGCGCCTGGATATTACTCTGCGCAGTATTGGCGATGCGGTTTTGGTGACCGATGCCGAGGGGCGAATCACGCTGATGAATCCTGTGGCTGAGAAGCTAACCGGCTGGCTGGAGGCAGATGCCCGCGGTCGCACTGCGGATTCGGTGCTCAACATCATTAATATGGAGACCCGTCAGCCGCGCGAGAGTCCAGTGCAGCGAGTGTTACGGGAAGGCACGGTGGTTGGCTTAGCTAACCACACCCTGCTGATTGGGAAAGATGGAGAGGAGCGTCCGATTGCTGATAGCGGTGCGCCGATTCGATCCCGGGACGCAGACAGCGTCGATGGTGTGGTGTTGGTGTTTCGTGATCAGAGCGATGAGTACCAAATTCAAAAGGCGCTGCGAGAGAGTGAACAACGCTACTCAACCATGGTGGAAACGCTGCCTATCGGTGTTATCGTCATTGACCCGATCAATGAGAATATCTTTGCCAACAGTGAATTTCGCCGGGTGGTGGGGGTTGATAAACCGGTGATTGAGGCCGATGAAGTCATTGCTCATGTGCACCCGGACGATCTTCCCCGCGTCCGGCAATATTTTGCTGAGGCGACGCTTTCCAATCGTACACTCTCTACGGATTACTTTCGTTATCAACATGGCGATGGTTCAGTCATTTGGGTTAAATTACGGTTCAGTGCCACCCGGGATGAAAACGGCAATGTCATCGGGTTTATTGGTGGTGTGTTGGACGTAAGCGCAGAGAAAGAACATCTACGTCAAATTGAGTCGCTCTCTGTAATGTACGCCACCTTGAGTCGGGTAAATTATCTGGTGGTGCAAGCGAGTAACCAGCAACCGCTGATTAATGAAATTTGCCGCATCATTGCCGAGGTACCCGATTTCGATTATGTGGCCTATCACCGGGCGGACTGGCAACGGCGGGTATTTACCCAAGAGTGTGAATATGGCCGCTTGCAATTTTCTGCTCAGCGTTTTCAACAGGTGTCGGAAGCGGATCTGTCGGCGCGTCAGAAATTGTTGTCGGCAATGTTCGAAGGTAAGTTGGTTTGTGTCAATGACTGTAGCTCCGACGAGCGGCTCTTTACCGAGCCAAGAAATTTTGCGATCGAGCACGGTATTAATTCGGTGGTGATTACGCCGGTAAAGCTGGCCGGGCAGGTGGTTGGTACCATATTAATATTTTCCAGCCAAAAAAATATCTTCACCGATGATATTGTTGAGCTGATTGAAGAGGTTGGTGAAGTAACCTCCTATGCCTTGAATAAGTTAGATGCTGCCGAACAGAAGCAAAAGGCCGAGCTGGCGTTGGCTCGCAATGAAGAGCGACTGCGTCTGGGGTTGAGTGTCACGCATACCGGTATGTTTGAGGTGAACTATAACTCTGGCCGGGTCTTCCTCGATGAAGTTTGCATGCAGTTAATGGGAGGTAGTGGCGACAGTTTAGAGGTTGGGCTGGATGAGTTGTCGACTAAACTGTCCTCCCAGATTTGTGACAAATTGCTGGAGATAGTCGAGCAGTGTGTAGCCTATAATCGCGCCGACACCTTCTCGGGTGAGCTGCAAATTGATTCTCCCGGCAGCGAGCCTCGTTGGTTGGCTGTTACGGGTGCGAAAACTGAAGAGCGGTCCAGCAAAGGAAACCCTGTGCGGTTGCTGGGAGTGATGTATGACATCACTCTGAAAAAGCAGCAGGACGAGCGCGAGAAGCTGGCGGCGTGTGTGTTTGACCGCAGCAGTGAGTCTATTTTTATCATCAATGATCAGCGAAAGATTGTGATGGTAAATCAGGCTTTTTGTGGTACCTATGGTTATCGCGTGGAGGAAGTCCTTAACCGGAATGTCCGTATATTGCAGGCGGGACCTCAGGTTGAGAGCTTCAGTGCCGGGGTTGGTCAGGCTCTATCCCGTGTTGGCACTTGGCAGGGTGAAGTGTTGCGTAAACGCAAAGATGGTTCTTTCTATCCGGCGCTGGCGGTTGTTTCTGTTGTTAAGAACAGCCAAGGCGTACCCACCCATGCGGTTGTGCAGGAGCTGGATATTTCTGACCGCAAGGAAGCCGAGCGCCGCATCAGTAACCTGGCCTACCATGATGAATTAACCAATTTACCCAATCGCAGTTTATTACGCGACCGGGTGCAGCAGGCCATTGTTAACGCCGATCGTGAGCACCACCCTTTGGCACTGCTATTTTTGGACCTGGACCACTTCAAAAATATTAACGACTCCTTAGGCCACTCAGTGGGTGATCAACTGCTGCGCGAGATCTCCAACCGCCTGCTGCTGGCTATTCGCAAGGCCGATACCGTTGGCCGTTTGGGCGGCGATGAATTTTTGATATTGCTGCCGGAGGTGAACGCCGATGCCGCCGCGCACGTGGCCCAAAAATTGTTGGAGGAGTGTACCCGCCCCTGTGTGTTGGGCATTCACACCCTGAGCATTACCCCGAGTATCGGTATTGCCATGTACCCGCGTGATGGTTACGACTACGACGAGCTATTGAAGAAAGCCGATACCGCTATGTACCGGGCCAAGGATGAGGGGCGCAATGGTTTCCGCTTCTTTACGCCGGAGATGAACCATGCGGTTTTCCAACGCATGATTTTAGAAAGTGCACTGCGCAAGGCGATCGAAAACAACGAATTTGAACTGCACTATCAACCAAAGTTCTCAATTCAGACGATGGCGGTGGTGGGGGTTGAGGCGCTGTTGCGTTGGCGTCAGCCGGAGATGGGGACCATCTCCCCGGCACAATTTATTCCTGTGGCGGAAGATTCCGGGCTGATTACCGATATTGGCCGCTGGGTTCTGTTGCAGGCCTGTATGCAGGCGAAGAAGTGGCGGGCAGAAAATCTGCAGGGGGTTAAAGTGGCGGTCAACTTTTCCACCCGCCAGTTCACCAACCGCAGTGTTGAACAGACTGTTTTTGATGCACTGGATGAATCCGCTCTGCCCGGCGATGTGCTGGAGATTGAAATCACCGAGAGCCTCCTGGCCCAGGATATGGACTACATCTATTCGGCTCTGCACTCTTTGAAAAGTCGCGGGGTTTCTATCTCGGTAGACGACTTTGGTACCGGTTATTCGAGCCTCTCCTATTTAAAACGTTTCCCCATTGACCGTTTGAAGATCGACCAATCGTTTGTGCGCGACCTCGGCTCTGATCAGGATGATCGCGCCATCGCCGAGGCGGTCATCACCATGGGCCACAGCCTGGGTATTAAGGTGATTGCCGAGGGGGTTGAAACCAGCGAGCACCTGCAGATTTTACGGCAGATGAATTGTGATGAAGTACAAGGCTATTACCTGGGCCGCCCCATGGCCGCAGATGAGGTGACCGCTATTTTGCGTAACGGCTTTTACGATAAACCACTCTGACCCTTGCCATTGGCAAGGTTGTGGCCCGGCCATCGGCAGGAGTCACCGTCACCGAGCCCGCCACGGACACTGCTAATTGGCCGGTTCTTTCGTCTCCCGCTGAGCTTTAAACCAGGTCACTGCATCAACCACTGTCTCTTTGATGGGGCGCGGTTGCCAGTGCAGCTGTTCGCGGGCCTTGCTGTTATCCAACTCTTTAAAGGCATCCGATAGATAAACGGCGTCGGTACTGAGCAGGTAATCTTTCTTACCCAACAACTTACAGATGCGTTGCGCACACCAGGC
This sequence comes from Halioxenophilus sp. WMMB6, assembly GCF_033283405.1. Classification (NCBI taxonomy): domain Bacteria; kingdom Pseudomonadati; phylum Pseudomonadota; class Gammaproteobacteria; order Alteromonadales; family Alteromonadaceae; genus Halioxenophilus; species Halioxenophilus sp. WMMB6. The sequence continues at coordinate 505,395 of NZ_JAWMQR010000003.1, read as the reverse complement.
CACCGCGTAAGCCACTTTTTGCGGTATCAATTTCGGTGGCGGCGCGCCGGTAACACTGGTTGCGATCTGATAAAAATCGCTGTTGTGGATGTACTCATTGGCAATGATGTAGCGCTCACCCAAGTGGCCGTAGCGTTCGGCCTGCAGTGCCGCCTGGGCGACATCGCGAATATCCACCGTCGGTTGTGCGGCGTCGAGTACATATTTCATGTGGCCGGCGGCGACCTCCCACAAGGCTCCGCCGTGGGGTGTAGGGTTGTAATCTTCCGGACCGTAGGTGTTGGCCACGCACAGGGCGACACCGGGTAAGCCCTTTTCACGGCAGTAGGCCAGAAACCGGTTCTCCGCCTCCAGGCGGGCCAGAATGTAGGTGCAGGCCTTATCGCGCCAGTTAAATTCGATATCTTCGGTGACCGGGCCGTTGGGGTTCTGCCCGAGGGTGCCCATGGTGCTGGTGAAGATAAAGCGTTCGATACCGGTCTCCAGGGCGGCGTCCATGGCATTCACCAGGCCATCCACGTTGGTGCGATAGATTGGCGCTGGGTCGGTGAGCCAGAAGCGGGCGTCGAGAATACTGAAAAACACCGTACCGCAGCCGCGCATGGCGGTGCGCAGTGACTCCGGGTCTGCCACATCACCGTGAAAGATCTCTACCGCTAAATTTTCAATGGCGGCTTTGTTGCTGCTTTCACGCATCAGCACGCGCACTTTTCTGCCTTGGGCCACCAACAGGCGGGTGATGTGGCTGCCAACAAAACCGCTGGCACCGGCGACAAGGACCGGTTTTTCTAAGTAACTTGGCTCGGCCATAACCGATAATGCTCCGCTTGATTATTATTTGTGCAGTTTGCTGGCTGCTGTTTTTATTGAGTCGTATTGAGTCGCCATTCTCCCCGATTGCGGGGATAGTGCCAACTATCTAATTCCTGCTTTCAGTCTCATCTTTTTTTCTTCTCCCCGGTCAACCATATCTTTCCTGAAGCGTTTTAAGTGCGAGACAGAGGATCTGTCCGGCGCCGGCACAATTTCAATTAACGATAGCGAAGGTGAGGATCGAAGCGATGAATGGTTTTGGTTGTGGTTGGCTGGTAGGCGGCCCACGGTGGCTGGCGGCCGCTGTTTTAATGTCGAGTTTAGCTCTGGCCGCCTGTGGTGGTGGCTCCTCCGATACTGGTTCTGCGGGCGATGAGCTGAGCGATGTGGAGCAGAAGGGCACGTTGGCGCTGGCGCTCACCGATGCCGAAGGGGATTTCCTGGCTTACCGCGTCGCGGTGGCGAGTATCGCTATGACCCGCAGCGATGGCGCGCTGGTGGAGGTGCTGACTGACGATACCGAGGTGGACTTTGCCCAGTATGTGGATGTCAGCGAGCTGGTCAGCGTTGGCGAGGTGCCGGCGGGCCGGTATAGCCAGGTGGCACTGGTGCTGGACTACAGCAACGCAGAGCTGGTGGTGCAGTCGGAGTCTGGCGAGGCTATTACGGCCAATGCGGTCGATGGCAACGGCGAGCCGCTGACCAGCCTCACCGTCACACTCGATTTTGGCACGGATATGGGTGTGGTGGTGAGCCCGGGGGTGGTTTCCCAGGTCACCTTGGATTTTGATCTCTCCGCTTCCAACCAGGTAGTGATTGCGGCAGACCAGGCCGAGGTGACGGTCGAGCCACTGCTATTGGTGAGCTCAGCCGAGTTCGAGCCCAAGCTGGTTCGCGCCCGGGGAGTGTTGGAGGAGGTCGACCAGGCGGCCAGTGAATTCAGCCTGGATCTGCTGCCGTTTCGCCGACGCGCGGGCGAGTATGGTACCGGCCTGGTGAGTGTTACCGGCCAAACCAGCTACCTGGTCAACGGTACAACCTACCTCGGTAGTGATGGCCTGGCCGCGTTGGCGGCAGCCGCCGGAAGCGTGCCTGTGGTGTGTGAAGGGGAGTGGGATTTTGAGGCTGGTACCTTTATCGGCAAGCGTGTGGTGGCGGGTTCCAGTCTGGCCTTTGGCGAGGCCGATGTCGTGCGTGGTGTGGTGTTGGCCCGCGCTGGCAACCACCTAACCATGAGCGCGTCGGTGGTGGAGCTGGCGGAAGGTGAATACTTCTTCAGCCCGCGCCTTGAGTTGCAGTTAAGTGATGCTGTGCAAGTGATTGTGCAACGGCAACAACTGGCGGCAGAGAACAGCAACGCAATTTCGGTGGGTTCAGTCATTACCGCTGTTGGCGAACTGAACGAGGAGGATCTGTTTGCCGCCGATAGCGTGCACGTTTGGCAGTCGGGCCTGGCCGGTACCGTGGTTGCGGCGAGCCCCTTGGTGGTGGATTTGCAACTGCTCTCCGGCCACCGACCGGGTGCCTTTGATTTTGTCGGTACCGGTAGCAGCCTGGCCACCGATGCCGACCCCGACAATTACGATGTGGCCACGGGCAGTTTGGAGTTAAGCGGCCTCAACCTCGGCGAGCCGGTACGGGTACGTGGCTTGGTGGCTGATTTTGGTACCGCGCCGGAAGATTTCCTGGCGACTACTCTGGTGGACGCCGGTGGCTTGCGCGCTCATCTGTCCCTCGGTTTCACGCTGATGGGGGCTGAGGGGGTCTTTACTGATCTCACCGATGATGGGGCGTTAGTCACACTGGCCGGCGTGGGCCTGCGTCATCACATCGAAAGGGGTGGCATCATCAGTGATCCGGTAGCATTATTTAGCGCATTGCAGCTACACCCGGCCGGTGACGGCGGCACTTACGCCATTAGTCTGCGTAACAAAATAATGCTGTATGACAATTTTGCAGACTTTGCTGGCGCTTTGCAGATGCAACTGGCCGAAACTCCCAAGGTTCGACGAATCGAAGCCAGAGGCACCTTTGATGATGAGCAGGGTGTGTTTAGTGCTTATGCCATGGCGGTGGTACTGATTAATTAACAAGGTGTTGGTGCAGTATGAGCCAATGCCAGCTCCGGTGATTATGCGACCAGTAAAATTCCTACTCCTGTTTTTGTTGGTTTGGCCCAGTCGGCATCTGCTTGCCAGCGAAAACGAGAACAATGTGTTAGTGGAGAAGCCGCCACCGGCTTCGCTGTTGGAAATGCTCGCCGACTTTGGCGATGTGGATGACGAAACCTTTGAATTAATTGTGTTTCATGGTTTGGATGATTACCAAAAACAGCAGGCGAACCGTGCCCAAAAAGAACCGAGCAAGCGAGTTGAAGTGGAGGTGGAAGGTGAACAGTAGACGAGTCTGGTGCAGCCTCTGCTTCCTGATTTTATGTTGGAGTCATGCCGTGCTGGCACAAGAATGGAGTGAATTGCGACCAGAGGTGCAAGCCACCTTGGCCAATGTGGAGCAGCGTTGGGCGGGGCTTGATCAGGCACAGCGCCAGCGCTACTTGCAGGGTGCCGAGCGCTGGCTGGCCATGTCGCCCCAGCTGCGCGAGCGCGCTCTGGTACGGCTGCAGCGTTGGCAAAATTTGAGTGACGAGGAGCGGCAGGCGATTCGCGCCCGCTTCCAGCAGTTTCAAAGTTTAACGGATGAACAGAAGGCGCGTGTCCGCAAACAGTTTCAACGTTATCAATCTCTACCCGAGAGCAAGCGCGAAGCACTACGCAATCGTTGGGAGAGCCTGTCGCCGGAAAAAAAACGAGAGCTGATCGAGCGTATCCAGGATCGCCGTAACCGTGGGGGGGAATAGGCGTGCAGGTCAATACCAAATTATTGCTCGTATTGTTCGGTGGGCTGTTAACGGCAGTTGTGCAAGCCGATGAGAGCGAGTGGCTTGGTGCCGAGGCACCCAAACATTCGCTCGGTGTGCGCGTGGGTGCCGATACCGAAAATCAGACCCTGGCCGGCGCCGACCTGCAGCTAGGCCTGCCCAATTACAGCCAGATCGCCTTGGCCTATTCCGCGACCAGTGTTGATGACGATGGCGCGGCAGCCGACAGTCGCCATTGGTTAGCCGCCTTCACCACCGACCCTATCGCCAAATGGAGCCTGGCGGCGGAGTATCGCAGCGCCGTTGAGGAGTCGACTCTGGAGACTCGCGATTGGGAGTTTCAGGCGCAGTATTATCCGGGCAGCTGGTTGCTGCGCGTTGGCTTCATCACCGGCCAGGTAGAGGCCGATAACCCCTTTGATGGTGTCCGCGGCCGCGATTTTCGTGATCCGGAATTTGATCGTTTGGGGTTGAGCCTGCTCTACAGCGGGTATGCCGGTAATTGGCGTTTGGATTTAAGCGGTGTGACCTACGATTACGAGGAGAATATTCCCGAGCAGATCGGTAATCGGCGCCTGACTTTGTATATGGCACAGCGCACGCTCAGCGGCCTGCTCGATTTAACCGATCATCGCCTGGGCATGGCAATCAATTACCAGCGCAACAACTGGGCGTATCAGGTGGGCGTGTCGCAATATCAATACGCGATTACGGAAGAGAAAGAAAACAGTCTCTCGGCCGGTGTTACCTATTATCTATCCGATACTTTTAGCTGGTCGGCTTTCGCAGCCGGAGGCCTGGAGGACAACATCTACTATGGTGAGTCCGCGCTGCGCTTCCATTGGTGACCGTTGACCATGGCTGAAAATTGGCAGTTGGACCAGTTCCTGGCGTCGATCCAAAACCGGGCCTTTGTCACGGCGCGCCTGGCAACCGGCAACGCGGATGAAGCCTTGGATATTGTTCAAGACAGCATGCTGAAGCTGGTAAAAAGTTACGCTAATTACCCGCAAGCCGAGTGGCCGGCGCTGTTTCAGCGGGTATTGCAAAATACCATTCGCGATTGGTATCGCCGGCAGAAGGTGCGGCGCATTCTGTTTTGGTGGCAACAGCAGGATGCAGCTGATGATCAGGCAGAGTTGATCGAGCCCGGCGAGAATGGCACGACCCCCATGGATGCGCTTATTAATGGTGAAATTAACGCTCAGGTGGAAGTGGCCTTGCGTCACTTGCCCGAGCGCCAGCGACAGGCTTTTCTGTTGCGCGCCTGGTGGGAGCACAGCACCGAAGAGACGGCGGCGATTATGGGCTGCTCCACGGGTAGTGTAAAAACCCACTATTCAAGAGCATTGAAAGCCTTGCAGCTACAGTTGGACAACTTGGCCGTGAGTGCCAGTTGAATTTAGCCCAAGGCAGGATTGGGTTGTGGGATGTTTGGTCATAAAAGGAACGGGCCAATAGCGGAATTAGCCAAAGTAAAATTGGCACTTGAGGTAATCGATGAACAACGACAAGCAACAATCAGCAGAGCTGACACCGGAAGCTAAATTGGTGGTGGATTCTCTGCAGGCCAGTAGCGAGCAGTTACCGGAGTCGGTGGTGAGCCGCCTGCATCAGGCCCGGCAGAAGGCGTTGGCCGCTAATGTTGAGCCGGCCCGGGGGCGGGGTTTTGGTTTTTCCGCCAAGCAAACGATTGGGGCCGGTTTGAGTTTTGCCGGCTTGGCCGCGGTAGCGCTGGTGCTGTTAAATTCCAGCCCGCAATCCATTACCACCCCGCAACCTATTATCGCCACAGAGCCACCTGCCGTTGCCGGCGAACTGGAGTTGGTATTAACCAATGACGACTTCGAGCTGTTGGCCAACGACCTCAGCTTTTATGAGTGGTTGGCAGAGCAGCCGGATGCCAGCTGAGCGGTGCGTCGGCCTCCGGCTACAGCGGCACCATTTGCCTGTGGCTGAAGGCTATACCGTCGGGCAGAATTTATCCTTTAATAGCATCATCAGATTGAGTATGTCGGGATCGCTGATGGAGTAGTAAACCGTCTGCGCCACCTTTCGATTTTTCACCAGCCCCTGTTTGCGCAACACCGACAGGTGTTGCGAAAAAGAGGATTGGCTCAAGGGAAATGGTTCGTGCAACTCACCAACACTCATCTCACCGTCCGCCAGGCGGCATAAAATTAACAGCCGATACTCGTTGGCCACCGAGCGCAAAAACTCAGCGGCGCGAACAGCATCTTGCTCAGGCAGTTGTGGCATTTCCATCTTGATTTTTACTCTTGTAGAGTTCTACCTCGGTTTTTACACCGAATACTTTTTTCATAACAATGGTCGCCGGGCAAAAACCGGTGAACGACTGTTGAAACAGGTTGGCACCGATAAATACCGTAAACCAGACAAAATAGGGGTGTACCCAGACTGTCAGGGCGACCGACAACAATACCATAAAGCCCGCAAAGGCTGTTAACGCGCGTTCAGCACTCATCTCTCTTCTCCTACTGCCGATTAAAAACCCGATGATCATTCACATCGGTTGTTGCATTTCAATATCGCCACGCATTCGCTAGGCAGGCGAATGGCCTGGCAATGGTTGGTCTCTGTTCGAGCGCGTTAAAAGCTGTAACGCACTCGAGCGTAGAGATTGTTGTTCTCTTCAAACTGGCCGAAAAAGGTGTGCTTGTCTCTACCTTCAAACCAGTTCACGCCGCCACTCAGCTGCCACTGATCATTAAACCGATAGCTGGCCGTGGGCCGCCAATAGCTGTCGTGATCAGAGGGGGAGTAGAAGAGGAACAGCCCCAGGGTCAGTTTGTCGTTCTGGTTGCGCCAGGTGAGCCGGGTGGTGACCACGGTACGGTTCTCTTCAGGTTCCAGGTTGGCGGCCGGGGAGTTGGCCAGCAGCGCCTGGTAATCTTGCGTCTGTTCCAGATAGAACTGCACGGAGCCGGTTAAACGGGTGACCAGTTCCTGCTCATAGCCCACCAAAAGACGCCACTGGCTGTTGCCGATGGCCGGGTTATCGCCGTGGGTATCATCGGCGCTCAGGTAGTAGGCGGTTTCAACGTTGAAGATCCCTTTCAGCAGCGGCTGCCGCCAGGAGGCGCCCAGGCTCTGCAAGCGGCTGAAGGTGTAGCGGCCTTGCTGGTCGATGGCATTGGGGCTTTTAAAGAAACCATCGTAGCCGTACAGGGCAAATTCACTGCTGCCAAAATTGCGATAGAAACGCAACGCCCACTCGTCGTCATTGGGGGCGTCGGCATAAAACGACGGCGCGGCCGTGGCGCCCTGGCTGCGATCAAAAAAGGAGAAATAATCGCCGTTGATGTAGTTGTCGGGGTCGAATTCCGGCGTCCACACCAGATCAAAATTGATGATACTGGTGAAGTGGGAAAACTTAATGGCGTCGGATGGAGCCTTTAAATACTCATCCTGGCGACCGGCAAAAAACGATTGCCAATCTTTGGGGAAAAAATCATTCAAGAAGATATAGTCGCCGGTGCCCCAAGTCAGAATCTGTCGGCCCAGTTTAACGTCGAAACGGCTAAAGGAGGTCTGCGCCGAGGCCTCGCGCAACTCGTCCCGCCACTTATCCAAAACACCGTCGTAGTAGAGGTCGCCCTTGGCGGCGAAGTTCCAGCGTTGCCAGTAGTGGCTGGCCTCCAACCGTACGCGGCTGTCCATCACGCTGGTCTCTTTGTTGTAGTCACTATTCTGTAGACGAACACCGGCTGCCTGCTCGATAAAGCCGTGCAGCCAGGGGGCAGCCGGCGTCTCATCCTCCTCCCAGGCGTCGGCCCAGAGGTCGGTCTCTTCCTGGGCCAGGGCGTTGGCGGCCCAACTGCCACTGGCGGTGAGCAGGATGGCGGCAACCAGTTTTTTAACTGAGTGGTTCTGTTTCATTAGTGCTATTGCCCCAATTCCAACCACTGTCTTGGTGGTGTGCGCAGACTGCGCTCAGAGAAGATATCTTCGGGCAGGCCGAGGTTGTATTTGATGTGGCGAAACTGCATTTCGGTGGCGCCGCCGTTTAGCAGGTCCTCAATGCGCGAGTAGGTGACGGTTGGGTAACCTTGAATGGTTTCCACTTTCAGTGCCTGCACTTTACGGTAGAGGCGATCCTGGCTGTCGAAAAATTCGATCTGCATGGGAATGAAAGTGGTTTTATCGATCTCCACCACATAGCGGGAGAACTCCACACTGCTGGGATCTTTGGGGGTGGCTCCCAGCCGATAGAGGCTGTCGGTCTCTTCGACTAATTGAAAGTCGTCGAGCTCGGTGTTGCGCCCGGAGACATCTTCATAAAAGAAGTTGGAGCCCACAAACGAGGTGCGTTTGTCACCGGCGGAGATGCGTTTTACCAGGTCAAGACCGGGCAGGTACAACCAGCGGTCGTCATCGGCGTCGGTGCGTTTAATTACGCGAAAGACGGTGTCGCGCACGTCGGCCGGGCGCGAGAAAAAGACCATTAAATCCTGCTCGCCACCATCGGCGCGGTCGCGGCGCAAAATGGTGAACTGGCGGGTCTGCTTGCGGCCCTGGGCATCGACGATCAGCATGCGCGCTTCGGTGCGGCCATCATCGCCGGCGTAGTAGGAGGCGAGTTCCGCTTTCTTAACGATGTCGCGCACAGAGGCATCGGTTTCGGCAAAGGCACTGGTGTGGGCTAGGGCCAACACCGAGGTGAGTGCAGCTGCGAATAATTTACGCATGATGAGACTCCTCACTGGTTTGGGGTGCGGTTTTAAACAGCTGCTTCTTGAAAGGTGCAGCCACCGCCGGGATAACAATTAAGGTCACGATCGCGGAGATCGCCATAATGCTGCCGAGCAGTACACCGACGGTGATATAAGGCACCAGCGGGGCAAACAGCAGGGGCGTAAAGCCGATGGCAATGACAATGGCGTTGCGCGAGATGGCTCGCCCGGGCTCTTCAAACATCTCGGCCATGGTCGCCGACCAATCCTGGGTGCGGGCAAAGGTGGCGCGCAGGCGTTCGATAAAGTGGATGGCGAAGTCCACCGACAGCCCCAGGGTGAGCGCCGATAAAATGGCGATGGGCATGTCGTAATCCTTGCCGATTAAACCAACCAGGCCGTAAATCAGGCTGATGGTCAGGGTTAGTGGCAACATCGCCAGCAGGCCAAAGGCCACCGAGCGGAACAGGAAGATCATGATGACCAGTACGGTTATGAAGGCACCGATCAAACTGCCGATCATTCCCTCCACCATCTGTTTTTGCCAGATCACATTCAGGTAGGCCTTGCCCGCCCAGCGATAGGTCAACGCTTGGGGCAGCGGGTTGGCGGCGACATAGTCGGCCACCAGGTTCACTACCGCGGTCATATCCTGGTTGTCGCCACTGGTGAGCTGCAGCCAGATCAAACTCTGTTGATAATCGGGCGTAACAAAATGCCAGAGATCCTGCGGTCGGTGGGAGGATTGATACTGCAGCAGGGTCTGCGCAACGGCATTGCTGGAATCGGGTATAACGAAGTCACTATTTTCCCCCGAGCGCAATTCACGGTTCACCGTTTTGACGATATCGGCCAGGCTGTTGGATTTGCCCACCAAGCCGCTGGCTTGCAGATGGGCCTGCAGTTTTTCCATGTAGTGCAGCACTTCGGGGGCAACAAAGGCCTTTTGCTGGCTGGTGATTTTATCCAGCTCATTCATCAGATTTTCCAGCAGACCGGCATCCTCGTCACCGGCACTGAACAGCTGATCATCCACCTGCAGGGCGATATCGGTCAGGTCAATGTCGGCGGTATCCGTGGCTGCCAATTGCGCTTGCAAGTCGCCAAGCCACTGCTTAACAGAGTCGTCACTGGCCTGCTGCTGTGCATTTTGCAACAGCGGTTGCAGGCTGGCTTTGATGTCGTTGTGGCTGCTTAATACCAGGTAGGCATCGTAGGTGCCGGCAAAGTGCTCGTTCAACACCCGGTCGGCAACGCGCAATTCGTGGCCTGCTTTAAACCAGCGTACCGGGTTGTCGTTAATTTTAATTTGGCTGATGCCATAGACCGAGATGGCAAACAGGGCGGCGAAGCCGGCGATCCACCAGCGCCCGTGGTGGCTGGCAACATGGCCAAATTTACGGATCACACCAGCCAGTTTTGATTGGCTGGGGTCCGGTTGCTGCGCGGTTAACTTGGCCAGATTCTTCTCGCTCAAGCCACTGATGTAGGCCGGGATAAAGGTGATGGTCAGGAGGAAGGCCAACATGATGCCGCCGCCGACAAAAGCACCAAAGATCTGCACCGGTGGAATAGGGGTCATCATCAGCGACAGGAAGCCCACGGTGGAGGTGATGGAGGTGTAGAGCATGGGGGTGAACAGATGGCCCATTACCTCCTCAATGACCGCTTTGGCATTGTCGCCCGGTTTATAGCGGTCGGAAAACTCCGACAAAATATGGACCGAGTCGACCACGGCTATGGGCATTAAAAAGATGGCGATCATCGACGACATGATGTGCACGGTAAAGCCGGCGCCAATCAACGCCCCCATGGTGATCACCACGGTGGCCATGGCCACCAGCATCGGCGCGGTAATAAAGGCGACGTTGCGGAAAAAGACCCACAGCAGCACGAAGATCATCAAACCGGCCAGCGGCGCGGAGATACCCATCTGGATAAACATATCAACGCCGAAGCGGTCTTCCGCCACCGGCAGGCCGGTGATGTGCCACTGGTCGCCATTGGCGGCGGAGGCGGGCAGCTGATCGATAAAGCCCTGCACCTGCTTGGCAATGGCCCAGCTGGAGTTTTTGTTCTCCAGGGTGATGTAGATAGCAGCGGCCTTGGCGTCGCCGGAGACCAGGGTATCGTTGAGCAGCGGAATACGTTCGGCGTTGGTTTTAATCTCGCCGGCGGCGGCCGCGTCGGCAGGTGGTTGGGGCATCATCCACTCAAAGCGCAGTGTGCCTGGCTCGCCTTGGCTGATGTTATCGACATTGGCCAGCGACATCAGGTCGCTGTGCACCACCCCCTCGAGGCTGTCGGCAAATTTCGTCACCTGGTAAACGGCGTCGAGCGTGGTGGGATTGTAGACCCCTTTGTCGTTCACCACGCCCACCACTACCGTGTCGCGCATGGCAAAGGTCGATTTGGTGAGGTTGTGGAACTGTCGCTCCGGATTGCTGGCCGGCAGCATATTCTCTGGGTCGGTGTCGACATTCATACGGGGGAATTGGCTGAGTGCGGCCACGGCGAGCAGCGCCACCACCCAAAAAACAAGTTTGCGATGCCCGGTGGCAAAGTGGACCAGCTGGCTGGCTTTGGAGCTCATGAGGGGTTACCTATTTCGTAAATATCTAATTTAGATTTTTTCGATTATAGGGTTGGTCGGTACGATTTCAAGAACTATTTCGTATTATTCTAAATTAGATCAAAACGTTGATTGCTTAGGCCAAAAACTGCTGGGTGGGGTGGCGTGGCAATTATCCTGTCTTTGCCGGGAGCTGTAGCAGGCTTAGATCAAATCGTGGTTGAAACTCGGCCCTGGCGAGATCACCCCAGTCGCCTTGTGATCGGTTACCATTGTCCCCCTTTGCCAAACACAACAGGAATAACAATGACAATCGCGCTGCCGGCCAACATCGATTCAGTCAAGGGATTTTTAGATAAAGAAGAGGGGCAGGCGCTGGTGGAATACGCCCGTGCCGCCTGCGCCAAGCTACCGGCGCTGGAGGTGGGTAGCTATTGTGGCAAGTCGACCCTCTATCTGGCGGCGGCCTGCCAGTCGGTGGGCAGTATCGTTTACGCGGTGGATCACCATCGGGGCTCCGAGGAGCACCAGCCGGGGGAGGAGTACCACGACCCGGTGCTGTTCGACAGCCAGGCTCAGAAGATGGACTCATTCCGTGAGTTTCGCGCCAATATCGATGCCGCCGGCCTGACCGACAGCGTGGTGCCGATTGTCGCCACCTCGGCGGTGGCCGCCAAAATGTGGCAGACGCCACTGGGATTGGTGTTTATTGATGGTGGCCACAGCGAGGCGGCGGCTCAGGCTGACTACCACGGCTGGGCCAGGCACGTGGCTCCAGGCGGCTTTTTGGCCATCCACGACCTCTTCCCCAATCCGGAGGAGGGTGGCCAGGCGCCTATTAATATCTGGCGCCAGGCCCAGGCCAGCGGCCTGTTTGAGTCGGTGGAGGTGCGCAAGACCCTGGGTATTCTGCGTCGGATATAACTCATAGTTTAGTAAATTAGTCGGATAAATGGTTGACTAAAAAAGAGGGTTTTATGACAATACCAAGTCCTTTAAATAGTTTTATAAACAACCCTGATTAAAATTTCGGAGTGGACTATGCGGCTAACTACGAAGGGGCGCTACGCCGTCACAGCAATGTTAGATCTGGTTATTCATAGCGATAGCGGCCCAATTAGCCTGGCGGATATCTCCAAGCGCCAGGAGATATCACTCTCCTACCTGGAGCAGCTCTTCTCCAAGCTGCGCAAGCAGGGACTGGTGCGCAGTGTGCGCGGCCCGGGCGGTGGTTACAACTTGAGTCGCGAGCCCGACACCATCTTCATTGCCGAGATTGTCGATGCGGTGAATGAATCCATTGATGCCACCAACTGCGGTGGCGCTGGCAACTGCCACGCCGGCGAAGTTTGCCTGACCCACCACCTGTGGACTGATCTCAGTGCGCAAATTCACACCTTCCTGAGCAACATCAGCCTGCAGAGCCTGGTGGATCGGCGTAAAGCCGATGAAGAGCCCGAGCAAGAGCAGATTCTGGAGATGCTGGGCTAGGTTCACTCATCGGAAGATTCTTTGGCTTGCCGCCCCGGGCCGCTAGGCAGGGGGCGGGAAAGCTGTTAAAAAGCGCACCCCAATAGATACCGTAAGAGTATTGAGCGCTTGTTTCGTGATTAGCGAGTTGTCCAATGACTGAAGAAATTAACAAGGCCCTGGAGCGAAAGTACGAGGCAGGCTTTGTCTCCGCGATCGAGTCGGAGACCTTCGCCCCCGGCCTAAATGAAGAGGTGATCGCCCGCATTTCGGCTGTGAAGGGCGAGCCCTCCTGGATGCTGGAGTGGCGTCTGAAGGCCTTTGCCGCCTGGCAGCAGATGGAGACCCCGGAGTGGGCGCATCTCCACTTTCCGACCATCGACTACCAGGCCATCTCCTACTATTCGGCGCCGAAAAGCATGGCCGATAAACCCCAGAGCCTGGATGAGGTCGACCCGGAGCTGTTGGCCACCTACGAAAAACTGGGTATTCCGCTGCTGGAGCAGCAGATGCTGGCCGGCGTGGCGGTGGATGCGGTGTTCGATTCAGTATCGGTGGTGACCACCTTCCGCGACAAGCTGGAAGAGGCCGGGGTGATCTTCTGCTCCATCTCCGAGGCGGTGCACCGTTTTCCCGAGCTGGTAAAACAGTACCTGGGCAGTGTCGTGCCGCAGAAGGATAACTACTTTGCCGCCCTAAACTGCGCGGTGTTTACCGATGGCTCGTTTGTCTACATCCCCAAAGGGACCCGCTGCCCGATGGAGTTGTCGACCTATTTTCGCATCAACGAACAGAATACCGGCCAGTTTGAACGCACCCTGATCATCGCCGACGAGGGCAGCTACGTCAGCTACCTGGAAGGCTGCACCGCCCCGCAACGGGACGAGAATCAACTGCACGCGGCGGTGGTGGAGCTGGTGGCGCTCGATAACGCCGAGATCAAATACTCGACGGTGCAGAACTGGTACCCGGGTGACGAGAACGGCAAGGGCGGTATCTACAACTTTGTTACCAAGCGCGGCATCTGCCATAACAATGCCAAAATCAGCTGGACCCAGGTCGAGACCGGTTCGGCCATCACCTGGAAATACCCCAGCTGTATTTTGAAAGGTGACAACAGTGTGGGCGAGTTCTACTCCGTGGCACTCACCCGCGGTGCCCAGCAGGCCGATACCGGTACCAAGATGATCCACCTGGGCAAGAACAGCCGTTCGACCATCATCTCCAAGGGGATCTCCGCCGGGCGCAGCAACAACGCCTATCGTGGCCTAGTGCGTATGAATCCAGGGGCGGAAGGGGCGCGCAACTTTACCCAGTGCGATTCGCTGTTGATTGGCGACCAGTGCGGCGCCCACACCTTTCCCTACGTGGAGAGCCGCAACCCCAGTGCCATCGTCGAACACGAAGCGACCACCTCCAAGGTGAGTGACGAGCAACTGTTCCTCTGTCAGCAGCGGGGGCTGGATGCCGAGAAGGCGGTGTCGATGATTGTTAATGGCTTCTGTAAAGAAGTGTTTAAAGAGTTACCCATGGAGTTTGCCGTGGAAGCGGGCAAGCTGCTGGAAATCAGCCTCGAAGGCTCGGTTGGCTAACGAGGGGAGAGAGTTAATGTCGAACGAATATCTGTTGTCCGTCACCGGGCTCAAGGCCCGGGTCGAGGAGAAAACCATCCTGAAAGGGCTGGACCTGAATATCAAACCCGGCGAAGTGCATGCCATTATGGGCCCCAACGGCGCCGGTAAAAGTACCCTGGGCTATGTGCTCTCCGGCCGCGATGGCTATCAGGTCGAGTCGGGAGAAGTCACTCTCGACGGCCAGAATCTGCTGGAGTTGGCCATTGAAGAGCGCGCCCGCGCCGGCCTCTTTCTGGCGTTTCAATACCCGGTGGAGATCCCCGGGGTGAGCAACCTGGAGTTTCTGAAAGCAGCGGTGGACGCCCATCGTCAGGCCCAGGGGCAAGAGCCGGTCAGCGCCAAAGATTTCCTCAAGCAGGCACGCGAGGCCTGCAAGCAGGTCAATCTGCCGGCGGAATTTCTGAAGCGCGGGGTGAACGAGGGCTTCTCTGGCGGAGAGAAGAAGCGCAACGAAATTATGCAGATGCTGCTGTTACAGCCCAAGCTCTGCATTCTGGATGAGTCCGACTCCGGCCTCGATATCGACGCCCTGAAGGTGGTCGCCGATGGCGTCAACAGCATGCGCGACGGTCAGCGTGCCTTCATAGTGGTTACTCACTATCAGCGCCTGCTCGACTACATCAAGCCTGACTACGTGCACGTGCTGGCCGATGGCGCCATTGTGAAGAGTGGCGATGCCAGCCTGGCCCTGGAACTGGAAGATCAGGGCTACGCCTGGCTGGCCGAGCGCCGCGCCCAGGATCCGGTCGAGATGCATCATGAGGTGAATCAATGACCAACTGGTTGACCGAAACCGTCAGCCGGGGCATCGACGCCAGTGACTGGTTGGCCGAAAACCGGCGCCAGTCGCTGCTTAAACTGCAGGACCGCACCTGGCCGACCCGCAAAACCGAAGCCTGGCGCTATGTACCGCTGGGAACGCTGGAGCGGTTGCAGCCGGCTGTGGCCAGTTCCGCCGGCTACAGCGCCGAGGCGATTCCCGATCTAACCACCCTCGATCTGGTGTTTGTTAACGGCGAGCTGCTGTCGCTACCCGATAACCTCCCCGCCGGTGTCACCATTGAGCCCCTGGCCGAGGTGAGTAGTCGCCAACAGGCCTGGGCCGAATCCGTTTTCAATGCCGCCAAGCCCGATCGACACCTGTTTGGCCTGGCCAACGATGTGCTGGCCAAGGCTGGCGTGGTGATCGCCGTTGCCGAGGGTGTGCAGCTGGCCGAGCCCATTCGCCTGCTGCATTGGCAGAACGGTGGCGAAGCCCACAGCCGCCACCTGGTGCAGCTGGCCGATGGCAGCAGCGCCACGGTTATCGAACAGCACCTGGGCGATGCCGCCAGTTTTAACACCAGTTTCGCCGAGTACCTGATTGGTGCCCGGGCCGAACTGCAGCACTACCGCTTTGCCCTGCAGACCGGAGCAGCTATCAATATTGGCGGCTGCCACTTCAACCTGGCCGACCACAGCCAGCTGCGTTCGACCTTGGTTGGTTTTGGCAGCGATCTGGCGCGCCTGGATGTGGATATCAACCACACCGGCGAGCACGCCGAGGTGTTGCAGAACGCCATCTATCTGCTGGCCGGCAAGGAGCTGTTCGATCTGCACACCAATGTCGAGCATATGCGCCCCAATGGCATCACCGAGCAGAATGTGCGCGGCATTGTCGGTGATCACGGCAAGGCGGTCTTTAATGGTCGCATCCATATTCACCGCTACGCCCAGAAAACCCTGGCGGAACTCAACAACCGCAATCTGCTGCTGACCCGCACCGCCGAGGTCAACACCAAGCCGGAGCTTGAAATCTACGCCGACGACGTGCGCTGTGCCCACGGCGCCACCGTCGCCGAAATGGACGACAAAGCACTCTACTACCTGCAATCGCGCGGTGTCAGTGAGGTGGATGCCCGCATCATGCTCAACTTCGGCTTCATCAACGAACTGATCGAGCAGATCGAGCTGGAACCCTTGGCGGCTTGGTTGCAGGCGGTGTTGAAGGATCGCTTTGCCAGCCTGCGCCAGCAAGTGCAGGGGGTGTGATATGGCCCTGGATATCGAAGCGCTGCGCGAAGAGTTTCCCATTCTGAAGCGCGAGGTGGACGGCAAACCGCTGGTCTACCTCGATAACGCCGCCACCACCCAAAAGCCGCAGTGTGTGATCGATGCCATCGTCCACTACTACAGCTACTACAACGCCAATGTCCATCGCGGTGCCCACCGCCTGGCCGACGAGGCCACCAAAGCCTTTGAAGAGGCGCGCGACATCCTCGCCAGCTTCATCAACGCCTATCAGCGCGAAGAGGTGATCTGGACCTCAGGCACCACCGAATCGATCAACATCGTCTCCCACGGCCTAGCCCAGCTGCTGCAGCCCGGCGACGAGGTGCTGGTGACCGAGATGGAGCACCACGCCGACCTGGTCACCTGGCAGCAGGCCTGTCTGGCGGCCGGAGCCAGCCTCAAGGCGGCGCCCATCCTCGACAGCGGTGAGCTGGACATCGGCGCCTTTGAGGCGCTGCTGGGGCCACAGACCAAACTGGTTGCCTTTCCGCACGCCTCCAATGCCCTGGGCACGCTCAACCCCATCAAGGAGCTCACCGCCAAAGCCAAGGCCGTCGGTGCCTGGGTGTTGATCGACGGCGCCCAGGGGATTGCCCACGAGACGGTAGACGTGCAGGCCATCGGCTGTGATTTTTACGCCTTCTCCGCCCACAAAATTTATGGGCCCATGGGCATCGGTGTGTTGTGGGGGCGGGAAGAGCTGCTGCGGGAATGGCCGGTGTGGCAGACCGGTGGCGAGATGATCAGCACTGTCACCTACCAAACCGCCACCTGGAACCAGCTGCCCTACAAATTTGAGGCCGGTACTCCCAATGTGGCCGATGCCATCGCCTTTGGCCGGGCGGTGGCCTGGTATCAGCAACTCAATAGAGAGGATGTGCACGCCCACGAGCAGGCACTGCTGGCCAGTGCCAGCCAGCAGTTAGCGGCCATCGAGGGGTTGACCCTGGTCGGTACCGCCCCCAGTAAGGTCTCCGTGGTGAGTTTCATTATGGCGGGTGGCCACCCGGCGGATATCGGCTTTCTGCTGGATCGCCAGGGCATTGCCATTCGTACCGGTCACCACTGCGCCGAGCCGTTGATGAACCGCTTGGGGCTGCCGGGTACGGCGCGGGCGTCGTTTGCCATCTACAACACCCAGGCGGAGGTCGATGCCCTGGCGGCGGGCCTGCGCAAAGTACAGATGATGCTGATGTAACAGTAAGCCGCCGCTGTGGCAGGGCCACGCCCGGTGGTAAAAGAGTTATCAACCGATCATTTCGGTTGCTTTTGGAGAAACTATGTCGGTCTCAACCTTCGACCCCAACGCGCAGGCGGTAACCGTTACCGAAAAAGCGCTGCGCTACTTCCACCGCAATGCCAATCAGCACAGTGGTGGCGATAACCACTGGATTCGCTTAAGCGTTACCACCAGTGGTTGTTCCGGCTATGCTTATGTACTCGACTTTGTCGAACAACCTGATGAAGGCGATCAAATTATTGCCCTCGATGACCAGCTCAGCCTGGCGTTAGACTCCGAAGCGGTTACCGTTTTGCGCGGTACGGAGATCGACCTGGTCACCGAGGGGTTAAATCAGGTGATTAAATTCAATAACCCCAATGTGGTTGGCCAGTGCGGTTGTGGTGAAAGTTTTAGTGTGAACTAGGGCGGCCCAACAACGCCCTCGGCAATTCACCCCTATTTCGGCTGGAGCAGTCAACGATGGAACAGAAAATGGTGGTTACCCAACGGGATTGTCCGGCCCGTCGAGTCCCCTCTGGCGAAGCCACAACTATCCCCGCCCACCAATTCGTCACAATTAACCAGAGCCTGGGCGGCAACTACACCGTCACCTTTCAGGGTAATATGCTGCGCATCGACGGCACCGATGCCGATGCCATCGGCCAGGAGCCGGAAAAGCTGGAGTTTACCGCCCCTGTGAACGGAGAGATTGCCGAAGAGCAGGTCTGGGCGGCGCTGAAGACGGTGTTTGACCCGGAGATTCCCATCGACCTGGTCGAGCTGGGGTTGATCTATGAATTGCAGATCGACCAAAGCGCCAAGCGGGTCGACATCAAAATGACCTTAACGGCACCCGGTTGTGGCATGGGGCCGGTGTTGGTCAGCGATGTGGAATATCGCGTGGGCAAGGTGCCCAATGTGGAGTCCGTGGCCGTGGAGCTGGTGTTCGACCCGCCCTGGTCGCGGGAGATGATGAGCGAAGAGGCACAGCTGGAAGCCGGCCTCTTTTTTTAACAGCCAGTGTTATGTCCAATTTAAATACCGAAGAGATTATCGACGACCTCAGTTTTTTTGATGACTGGGAGGAGCGCTACAAATACATCATCGATCTCGGGCGCGAACTGCCGGCCATGGCGCCGGAGCTGCACACCGACGATCGCCTGGTAAAAGGCTGCCAGAGCAGCGTTTGGCTGGAGTCGCAGGTTAACAATGGTGTCTATGACTTTGTGGTCGACAGCGATGCCGTCATCGTGCGCGGCTTGCTGGCCTTGGTGCTGGCCGCCTATAACCACAAATCCGCCGCCGAAATTACCAGCTTCGACATCGACAACTATTTCACCACCCTGGATTTGGAACGCCACCTAAGCCCGACACGGGGCAACGGCTTGCGCGCGATCGTCGGTAAGATCCGGGCCATGGCCAAACAGGCCCTGTAGGCATTTATGAAAAAAAACCGTTTGTTAACGCTGATCGATAAACAGCTGGTGGGTGCCAACTCACTGCGTCTGGTTTTTGCCGGCGATGACCTGGCCGATTTTCCCGAGGATCAGGCGAGCGGCTACGTAAAACTGATGTTTGCCGCCGAGCCCGGCGGTGAGATCGATCCCTCTCAGCTAGAGAACGCGGCCTATTTTAAGGCGTTGCGCAAACGCACCTTTACCATTCGCCAGTACGATGCCGAGCAAAAACGGCTGACGGTGGATGGTGCTTGCCACAGTTTTGGAGAGCCCGACCAGGGGCCGGCCAACCAGTGGTTACAGCAGGCGGAGCTTGGCGATCAGATCTGGGTGGCCGGCCCCGGCGAAAAGAAATTAATCAATACCCCGGCGGACTGGTACTTTTTTGCCGGCGATATGACCGCGCTGCCGGCCATCGCCGTCAATTTGGAACAGCTGCCCCAGGAGGCCTGCGGCTACGCGGTAATCGAGGTGCTGGACTTCGCCGATATCGCACCACTGGCGCGGCCCGACAACATCGCTATTCATTGGGTGGTCAACGGCGCACCGAAGAGTGCCAATACACTACTGTCCGATGCGGTGCGGGAGCTGCCCTGGTTGGAGGGTACGCCCGCCGTCTGGGTGGCAGGCGAATTCGAGATGATGCGCAACCTGCGCGCCTATTTTAAAAAGGAGCAGCAGGTACCCAAGTCACTGGTCTACGCCAGCAGCTACTGGAAAATCGGCGAAAGTGATGAGGGCAACAAGGTTGCCAAACGTTTGGATGAAAAGGCCGAAGAGCAAAGCTGATCGTTAATCGCGCTGTCCGGCGCGATACTTCCTAAAAAACTTGATTCCCCTCAGCCGTTAATTGGTTGCCGCTCCAGGCAGAGAACAGCGGCGCCGGCGATCAATGTCACCAGTGCCGCTATGGGCAGGAGTCCCAAGCTCAGCCAGGGGGCGGCCAGTGCCGTACCCAGGGCGGCGGTCAACATCACCAATAAAATAATCAAGGCCGAGGCGCGGGCGCTGTCACTGCCGGCGGCCTGAATAGCGGCAAAAAATCCCGGTGGCCCACGCACGCCCAAACCCAAATTGACGATGGCAAACAGTGCCCAAATCATGGCGGCCTGAACCACACTGCCGATCAGCTGCATGACAATGGCGTAGATCAACAGCAGCGCCGCGCCGATAAACGTCAGCCAGGTACCGGTATTGATCATGCGCGCCTGGCCGAATTTGGCCACCCAAAGATGGGAGCTGCTGGCGGCACAGATAAACAGGCCAACGCCAATAATCTGCATAATGACAAAATCCTGAATGCCCCCCGCAAGCGCGCCCACCATCAACGCGGGCGCGGCAAACACAAAGGTGAGTAGCGCACCCAGGGTAAAGGCCTGGCTGAAGGCCAAGCGTAAAAAGCGGCGGTTTTTTAACAGGGCGCCATAGTGGTGATCGGTGGAGAGCGGTGCGATGCCGGGCAGCAGGCGGTACAGGGGCAGCCACAAAATAATTAACACAACAGACAGCAACGTCAGCAGTGTAAAGCTGGCCTGCCAACCGGCAAAGGCCAATAACCAGGCGCCGAGTATGGGGGCCAGTGCCGGCGTTAAGGATTCAATGCTGCCCATGGCGCCGAGCGCGGCGATGGCCCGGTTTTCCGAAAGCAGGGCACGAATCATTCCCGGTGCAAACACGGCGGCGGCGGAGCCGGCTAACCCCTGAAAAAAACGCAGCACAATCAGCCAGTTGATCTGCTCGCATAAAATAGCTAACAGCGACAGCAGGCCATAAACAAACAGGGAAAAAATCAGTAATTTCCGTTGATCAAAACGGGCCCCCAATTCGCCAAACAGCAACAAACCGAGACCGCTGCCGGCAACAAAACTGGCCAACACCCACTGTGCCGCCACCGGTGTACCGTGCAGCTCCTGCGCCAGGCTGGGTATGGCCGGCAATACCAAATCAATGCCGGCCAGGCCAAGTATGGTGCCGCCTAAAATCATGCAGATAAGGGTAAATTTCCGGTGTCGAGTTAGGGCGATGGTTACTTCAGACATGACAATAAAAATAGGCTTGGCACTGCAGATAGGGTGAGCTGAAAAATGTACACAGTTAGATCACCGCTGTACAGCGCGAGCCGGCTAATCCAGCGGTCACGACGCAGTGGCGTCGTGCAAAGCGATCCTCGAGTAGAAATGGGTGCGGGGAATAGCACTGGCGGAGAAAAACTGGAGGAAAATATTGGCACAGGCACCTCATTAGGCGTGTGCCTGTGCGAAAAAATAGTCGGCTATTACACCTGGGCTCAGAATTTATTGGGCGGTCCAATCAGGCCGGGTGGTGAATGGTGCTGGTTACCAGCCAAATGTTGTAGCCGGCAAAGATGATTAAGAGGATCACCGCCTCAAAGCGATTAACCCGGCCTTCACCCTTAAAGCCGTAGGCCATGACAAACAGCGCGGCCATCAACACCATCATGGCTGGCCAGTCGCGCGTCATCACTTCGCTGAGCATGCTGGGAATGGGGTGGATAACCCCGGCAATACCAATCACCGCCAGCAGATTAAACATATTGGAGCCCACCACATTGCCGATGGCGATGTCGTGCTCGCCTTTGCGGGCGGCCACCACCGAGGCGGCCAGCTCCGGCAGCGAGGTGCCCAGGGCGACAATGGTCAGGCCGATCACCAGGTCACTAACGCCCAGAGATTGAGCGACTGTCACCGCTCCCCAAACCAGCAGGCGAGAGCTGGCGACCAACAGCACTAGGCCCGCGGCCAGCCAGAAGAGGGCCTTGCCGAGGGACATGGACTGCTCGGTCAACTCCTGTTCGGTCTCTTCGCCGAGGGCGTCGCCCTTGCCGCGCAGGCCGCTGACAATCGACCAGCCAATCAGGGCAAAGAAGCCAAGCAGCAGAAGCGCAGCTTCCGGGCGTTGCAGGGAGTGATCGAGCAGAAAAGCACCGGTGATCAAACCGATAATAAACAGCAGGGGCAGCTCACGTTTGACGATCTTGGAGTGCACGGCGATGGGGGTAACCAGGGCGGTAATGCCGAGAATCAAGCCGGTGTTAACAATGTTGGAGCCGAGGGCGTTACCGAGAGCGAGATCCGGATTGCCTTCAGAGGCGGCCATGGCGGAGACCACCATTTCTGGTGCGGAGGTGCCGAAGCCGACAATCACCATTCCGATCAACAGGGTGGGCATGCCGGCATGGCCTGCGGTGGCCGCGGCGCCATCGACAAAGCGATCCGCACTCCAAACCAACAGCACAAATCCCGCCAGAATCGCCAGTGAAGCGAGCAACATGTAAACCCCTTAATCCGGAAAAAGGCGGTAGCCTACCGCCTGGGTGAAATTGCGCAAGTGCTAAATGTAGGTGGGAAGCCGGCGTAGACATGGCGCCGGCTTTTGCTGTGAAGAGAAGGTAAACCGGGCTGGGTTACCAGATTTTTACGCGCTCCTCGGGGGGCAGGTAGAGTTTGTCGCCCTCTTTCACGCCAAAGGCTGCGACAAACTCCGGCATGTTGCGCACCACGCCATTGACGCGAAATTGGGCTGGGCTGTGGGGATCGGTTTTCACCCGGTTACGCAGGTTTTCGTCGGTGTATTTGGAGGCAAACGCCTGTGCCCAACCAAAAAAGAAGCGCTGCTCACCGCTAAAGCCATCAATGGCTGGCGCTGGCAGGCCATTGAGAGAGAGCTGATATGCCTTGTAGGCGATGGTCAGGCCACCCAGGTCGCCGATGTTCTCGCCCAGGGTTAACTGGCCGTTGACGAAGAGATCGGGCAGGGCTTCGAATTGACCATACTGTTTAACCAGGGCACCGGTACGAGCGGCAAAGGCCTCGCTGTCGGCGGCTTGCCACCAATCATCCAGCTTGCCATCGCCATTGTAACGCGAGCCCTGGTCATCGAAGCCGTGGCCCATCTCGTGGCCAATTACCCCGCCAATCGCGCCGTAGTTGACGGCGTCGTCGGCATCGAGGTTGAAGAAGGGGGGCTGCAGAATGGCGGCCGGGAAGACGATCTCATTCATCAGCGGGTTGTAGTAGGCATTGACGGTTTGCGGCGTCATAAACCACTCGTTGCGGTCGATGGGTTTGCCGAGCTTGTCGATCTGCTGCTGGTATTCAAAGTTGGCTCCGGCCAACACATTGGCAACCAGGCTGTTGTTGGTCACCACCAGCGCGCTGTAATCCTTCCAGACATCGGGGTAGCCGATTTTGGGGATGAATTTATCCAGTTTGATAATGGCCTGGGCTTTGGTCTCCTCGGTCATCCAGTCGAGCCCCTGAATGCTTTGGCGGTAGGCCTCGCGCAGATTTTCGACCAGGGTCACCATGCGCTCTTTGGCCGCGGGTGGGAAGTGCCGCTCAACGTAGAGTTTACCGATGGCTTCGCCCGCGATGCCGCTGGCAAAGCCGATACCCCGCTTCCAGCGGGCCCGCTGCTCTTTGGTGCCGTAGAGGGTGGCGGAGTAGAAGTTGTAGTCCTCGGTCTCCAGCTCCTGGTTCAGGTAGGGGGCCAGGTAGGTGAGGCTGCGCCACTTGAGGTAGGTTTTCCAATCCGCCAACGGAACAGTGGCAAACAGCTCATTGAGGTGGGCCAGGTAGGAGGGTTGACCGAGAATAATCTCGCCCTGCTCGGCCACCTGGCCGGCACTCAGGAAGGTGTTCCAGTCGATATTGGCGTAGCTGCTGGCCATAGCGCTGGGGGTGGCGGGGTTGTAGGTTTTGGCGGCGTCGCGCATCTCCACCCGGGGCCATTGGCCTTCGGCCAGTTTGCTCTCCAACTCGAAAATGGTCGCCGCGCTTGCCTCAGGCGCGCTGTCGTCGACCAAGGTGAGCATATTGGCCAGGTGTTGCTTGAAGGCTGCGAGAATCTCCTGGCCCTTGTCGCTCTCATCGAAATAGTAGTCCCGGTCGGGCAGGGAGAGGCCGGTTTGGTAGAGGTAGACGGTGTACTGATCGGGATTTTTCTTGTCGGCGTCGACAAACAGCGCCATGGGTGCCAGGCCGGTCTGCATCCAGGGCTGGGCCATAAAGTCAAACAGTGCCTGGCGGTTATCTATCTGGTCGATCTGCTCGGCAATGGCCTGGTAGGGGGCGCTACCGGCTTTGGCAATGGCGGCTTCGTCCATGAAGGTTTGGTAGAGAATCTTCACCTTTTCAATTTCCGGTGACACTGGCTTGTCGCTGGCCAGCAGCTCCTCCATCAACTCCTTAACGCTCTTTTCCGACTCATCGCGCAGGTGGATAAAACTGCCATACGAGGAGCGGTCGGGCGGTATCTCCAGTGATCCGAGCCAGGCGCCGTTAACAAAATCGTAAAGATCATCCTGCGGGCGCAGGGAGTGGTCGAAGTGATCGTCGGTGAGGCCGGAAACGGGTGCATTACTGAGCTTTGTGCCGGGTATGACGGTACCGGTGTCGTCGCAGGCGGCCAGCAGGGTGGTCGTTGCCGCGGCCATTATCAGCCCGGCCCTGAGACGTTTGAAAGCGATCAGTTTCATGCATTTTCCTCTCTGATTTCGGTGAAGTGTACGGGGGTTGTTTTAACCCGGTACCCACATGGCCAATAGCGGCCTACCGGGGTTTTACAATGTTTTGCGTTTGCCGGCCAGCCAGAATGTTTTTTACGGCGCCAGACTGTGACAGAATGGTTGCGTTATGAGTTCACTGCCCGGTAATACCCGCCAGGGCAAGGCCGATGATCAGGGCACTAATACCAATAACAGAACTCAAGCTGCCGGATGCTGCAACGAACGATTTGCCCATTCCCTGAAGGATTTTTTCCGCAAGGTAACCAATGGGTTTCTATGAACTACACTGAATAACAAACCTACGGCTTATTAGTTTTATTAGTTAGTTCTTATTAAGTGGTGGCAAATTAATGTTGGCAAAAGCCTCCGGGGTCCGTGACTCTACCGGTCTCCCACACATGCATAATGTCAGTTTGGAATTCAATCAACAGGATGTTCGCCGCTTGGCGGTGGTGAACGAGTCGATACCGGTAGCAGACCAACTCGACAAGGGTTCCATGCTGGTACGTATCGAGCGCTTCGGTTTCTCCTGTAACAATCTCTCCAGTGCCTTGGCTCCAGGCCTTAACTGCTCCTGGCCGCAACTGTTTGTTGGTCGGGATGGCCGCCGCTGCCTGCCGGTGTGGGGTTATGCCGAGGTGGTGGAGTCCAATCGCGACGGGTTGGCCCCAGGCATGGGGTTTTATGGCTGCTTTCCCATGTCCCGCTTCCTGATGATCGATACCCGCCAGAGCGCCAATGGTCGCTTCAGCTTTGGCTTTGATCAGGCGCTACCCAACAATGGTGCCAGCTTGCCCACCTTCACCGCGGTGGAGAGCTTTGCCGATATCGATATGCAGATCTTGCTGCGGCCGTTGTTAAGTGCCGCCTATCTGATATTGCAGGAGTTGATTGAGAGCCAGTTTTGGCAGGCCGGCCAGATTATTATTACCAGCGCTTCCAGTAAAACGGCGATGGGTCTCTCTTACTTTTTGCAGGAGTATTTTCACCGTATAGGGATGGAAAGCTCACCACTGGTGGTGGGATTGACCGCTGCCCGTCATCAGGCGTTTGTTAGCCAGAACGGCCACTTTGATCAGGTGTTCAGCTACGAACAGTTTCGCCAGATGGAGCCGGCGGAGAGCGTGCTGGTGGATTTTTCCGGCAATCACCAAGTGCAAAGCATGATACATTACTACCTCAAACAGCGCCTGATCTACGCCTACAACCTTGGTTCCTGTCATTGGGATCAACAAGCGCCGACCCGGGCCGAGCGCCCGGAAGCGGAATCCTTCTCGGCGGTGGAGTTCTACCGCCAACACTCCGCCAACCAAGATCATCTAAACCACCAGTTCCAGGAGAGCTGGAAGTCCGCCTGTGAGGCGTTTGGCCATTGGCTACAGCCGCGCTTGGTTGAAGGGGTAGAGGAAGTGCGCTGGGTGTATGAACAGATGCTGGCGGGTAAGGCGACCCCGGAGGTGGGCTACCTCTGCCAGTTGTAACAACCCAGACCCCTACTGTGGAGGACGAGTTTGATCAATTGGCAACAACACTACGCCGCCATCTGGCGCCCCAAACATAATCACCTGCGACCGGTCGCCCGCCTGGACCCTATTCGCCTGGAGCGGCTGCTCCAGGTCGACCGCCAAAAACAACTGCTGATCACCAATACTCAACGCTTTTTGGCTGGCCAACCGGCCAACCACGCCCTGCTGTGGGGAGCCAAAGGCACTGGTAAGTCGAGCCTGATTAAAGCCCTGCTCAATGAGTACGCCGCCGATGGCCTGCGGGTGGTGGAGGTCGACAAGGCCGACCTGATCGACCTGCCGGAGATTGTCGACCATATCCATATGGAGCCCTACCGCTTCATCCTCTTTTGTGACGACCTCTCGTTCGATTCCGAAGAGACCAGCTATAAACACCTAAAGAGCGTGTTGGAGGGCTCCATTGAGCTGCCGCCGGATAACGTCGTGCTCTACGCCACCTCTAACCGCCGCCACCTGGTACCGCAAACCCAGGCCGACAACAATGAGACCCTGGCGGCACGCATGGCCGATACCAGTGTCCTGCACTCCGATACCGTGGAGGAGAAGTTGTCCCTGGCCGATCGCTTTGGCCTGTGGCTCTCGTTTTACCCGATCAGTTGGCAGGAGTATCAGGCGGTGGTCGAGAGTCTGTTTGAAGGTGTGGAGTTGGCTATTTCCAGGGAGGAGCTGCTCGATGCCGCCAAGCTGTTTGCCCGTTCGCGCGGTACCAACAGTGCCCGTACCGCCAAGCAGTTTTACCAGTCGATGGTAGAGCGCAAACGTTGATGTTGCGTTAGGCCTCTTCGTCGAGGGCGAGGAGGTCGAGGCCGGGTGGCAGACACACCGCGCCGGCCAGGTGGAGTACCAGATCCTTCAACTCCGACCAGGGGTCGGCGCGGCGCATCCCCTTAATGGCGCGATCAATGCCATAAGCTTTACGCAGCAGGTGTTGGCTGTGGCGGGCGGAGATGCGGCTAAGTGCCTGGCGCATGATCGGTTTGCGCTTCTCCCAAACCCGTAGCTGATTGAGTGCCTGTTCGATGGGACGGCCGCTCTGCAGCAGTTCATGCAACTCGGCCAATGTGCGTATCTCGCGCGCCAGCGACCAGAGAATAATCACCGAATCGGTACCCTCGCTCTGTAAACCCACCAGGGTCTTCACCGCGCTGGCTGCATCACCGGCCAGAGCCCGGTCGACCAAGCTGAACAGGTCATAGCGGGCACTGTCGCCCACCAGGTTGGCCATGCTGGTGGTGTCGATCAGCTCCTCCTGGCCCACCAGCAGTTTCAGCTTTTCAATCTCCTGGCTGGCGGCCAACAGATTGCCCTCAACCTTGGCTGCCAGAATCTCAATCGCCTCAGACGAGGCCTTCAAGCCCGCCTGACGCAGGCGTTGGTCGATCCAGGCGGGTAGGGCATCCACCGTCACTGGCCATACCGTCAGCAACACCGCGTGTGGATCGAGCGCTTTAAACCACTTCGCTTTCTGGCTGTTGCCATCGAGCTTGGGGGTGGTGATCAACAGTATGGTGTCGTCGGGAATTTCACTGGCGTAGTGGCAGAGTGCCTGGTTGGCCTCTTCGTTGAGCTTGGCCTTGTAGAAGTGAACTTCGATCAGTTTGCGTTCGGCAAAGAGAGAGAAGTTGGCGGCGCCGGCCAGCAGCTGCTGCCAGTCGATGGTGCTGTCACCGTAGTAGCGCTCGCGCTCGCTAAAACCCTGTTCCGTGGCCGCCCGGCGGATGGTGTCGCAGGCCTCCTGCTGTAGCAGCGGTTCGTCGCCGGCAATAATGTAGACCTGGGCCAGCGGTTTGCGACAGTGGCCGGCGAGCTGTTCGGGGCGGAGTTTATTCATCCAGGGATTCGTGGGCCACGGGTGTGGGGGAGTCGGGAGCGGATGAGTCGGAAGCGGGTGCCGCGGTCTGCGCGTTCTCCACCGCATAGCGGTAGCCGCGTAAGATCTGCTGCACCACTTCGCGTCGAATCTCACTCTTCAACAGCTGCTCCTCCTCCGCCTTGGCGGCGACATTGTCGCGGTCGTAGTTGTAGCTGCGGGTGACGCTGATTGCCACCGGTTCGACAACCACCTGCCCTGCGGGGGCGATGATGCTGTAGCTGAGTGACAGTGTCAGGCTGACACTATCGGCAACGGCATCGGAGCCGAGGCTGGAGACCCGCCGATCCTCGTTGGCGGAGGTCAGGTGCAGGGTGTAGCTGGTGGACTTATCCGCGCTCAGCTCAACCCCGCTTTGGGTAAACAGTCGCTCCAGCTCCCGGCGCAGCTCCACGTTCACGCGGCTGTCGGTGAGGTGAATGCGGCGAGCCTCTTCACTCAGATTGAGGTCGCCGCGCAGGTGCCAGCCACAGCCAGTCAGGCCGGCAGCCAGTAATGTTGCCAGAGCCAGCAGCAGCGCTCGAGGGAAATTCGACACAATCACTTAGCCTATTTCACCGCAAAGGTGACCAGCTTGCCGGGCACCACTTTGCTCATTTTGATGGTCATCCCTTCCAGGAACTTGGCGACATTGGGCTCGGCCTTGGCTGCAGCCAGGATGTCGTCATCGCTGGCACTGGTGGCCATCTCAATCTGGCCGCGGATCTTGCCATTGACCTGGACCGGGTAGACCAGGGTGTCGCGTACCAGGGCATCGGCGTCGGCTTCAGGCCAGCTTTGGTCGACCAGATCGCTGCCATGGCCTAGGGCCTGCCACAGGCTGTGACAGATGTGCGGCACAATGGGTGACAACAGCAGGGTCATGCTGGTCAGGGCTTCGCGCTCAACGGCAAGGCCCTGGGGCGTGGCGCGGTCGGCCAGGCGGTTGGCCTCGTTGAGCAGTTCCATCACCGCGGCAATGGCGGTGTTGAAGGTGAGCCGCTGGCCGAAGTCGTCACTCACTTTAGCGATGGTCTCGTGTACCTTGCGACGCAGCTGTTTCTGTTCGGCGTTGAGTTCGCCGGCCACCAGGGCCGCCGGGGAACCGGCCTCGAGATGGGCGTGCACGGTTTTCCAGAGCCGGCGCAGGAAGCGGCTGGCGCCCTCTACGCCGCTGTCGTGCCACTCCAGGGTCTGCTCCGGCGGGGCGGCAAACATGGCAAACAGACGCACGGTATCAGCACCGTACTTCTCAACGGCTTCCTGTGGGTCGGCGCCGTTGTTTTTCGATTTGGACATTTTAATGGTGCCACCCAGCTGCAGTGGGCCGGCTTCGGGATGACTGGCGGCGATAATTTTGCCTTTGTCGTCCTTCTCCAGTAACACCTCGGCGGGGTTGTACCAGGTTTTGGAGCCATCCTCGTTTACCTGATAGAAGGATTCGGCCAGCACCATGCCCTGGCAGAGCAGCTGCTCAAAGGGCTCATCGCAGCTGACCAAGCCCTCATCGCGCATCAGCTTATGGAAGAAGCGCGCGTAGAGCAGGTGCAAAATGGCGTGTTCGATACCACCCACATACTGATCCACCGGCAGCCAGTAGTCGGCCGCCTGCTTGTCGATCATGCCACCGGTAAACTGCGGGCTGGTAAAGCGGGCGTAGTACCAGCTCGACTCCATAAAGGTGTCGAAGGTGTCGGTTTCGTGTTCGGCGGTAACGCCATCGATAGCGTCAGCCTTGCGCCACTGCGGGTCGGCTTTAATGGGCGACTGCACGCCGTCCATTTCGACTGCCTCTGGCAACAGGATGGGCAGGCGCTCGGCCGGTACCGGAATCTCTGTGCCGTTGGCCAGGTTGAGCATGGGGATGGGGCAGCCCCAATAGCGTTGGCGGGAGACACCCCAATCGCGCAGGCGATAGTTGGTCTGCACCGAGCCCTTACCGTGCTCGATCAGGTATTGGCTTATGGCCTTGAACGCCTGGCCGAAGTTGAGGCCATCCCACTGCTTGAAGCCCTCGCCAGAGTTGATCAGCGTGCCTTTGTCGACAATTGCCGCCTGGCTGAGGTCGCCCTCGGCGTCGATCACCTGCACGATGGGCAGGTCGTATTTTTGCGCGAACTCGTAGTCGCGTTGGTCGTGGGCGGGCACCGCCATTACCGCACCGGAGCCATAGTCCATCAATACATAGTTGCCCACCCAAACCGGCACCGGCTCGCCAGTGACCGGGTGTTTGGCCTTAAGGCCGGTATCCATCCCCAGTTTTTCCATGGCGGCCATATCGGCCTCGGCCACACTCTGCTTTTTGCACTGGGTGATGAATTCGCTCAACGCCGAGTTGCTTTGGGCCAGCTCCAGGGCAATGGGGTGCTCGGCGGCGAGGGTGACGTAGGTAACCCCCATCAAGGTGTCGGGGCGGGTGGTGTAGACGCTGAACGACGCCATGCCGGCCACGGGGGCGAGCAGTTCGAAGCTCATCTCCACCCCTTTGGAGCGGCCAATCCAGTTGCGCTGCATGGTTTTCACCTGCTCCGGCCAGTGTGGCAGCTTATCGAGGCTATCGAGCAGCTCCTGGGCGTAGGCGGTGATCTTAATGAACCACTGGGGGATCTCTTTACGCTCGACCACGGCGCCGGAGCGCCAGCCGCGACCGTCGATCACCTGCTCATTGGCCAGCACCGTCTGGTCGACCGGATCCCAGTTAACGGTGGACATCTTTTTGTAGACCAGCCCCTTCTCGTACAGGCGGGTGAAAAACCACTGCTCCCAGCGATAGTAGTCCGATCTACAGGTGGCCAGCTCCCGGCTCCAGTCGATACCAAAGCCCAGGCTGCGCAGCTGGCCTTTCATATAGTCAATGTTGGAGTAGGTCCACTTGGCGGGCGCGGTTTTGTTTTGGATGGCGGCGTTTTCAGCCGGTAGGCCAAAGGCATCCCAGCCCATGGGGTGCAGAACATTTTTGCCGAGCATGCGCTGGTAGCGGGCGATCACGTCGGTGATGGTGTAGTTGCGCACATGGCCCATGTGGCACTTGCCGCTGGGGTAGGGGAACATCGCCAGGCAGTAGAATTTCTCTTTGCTGGTGTCTTCGGTAACTTTGAAGGTTTGGTTGGTATCCCAAAATTGCTGGGCTTCGGCCTCGACTTCTGCGGGCTGATAATGTTCTTTCATCGGTGCTGGGTGACCTGTTGGCTAGTCGGTACTGGAAATAAAAGCGGCAATTATAGAAGTAAGCTACTGAGAATGCGATGGCGTGGTGATTTTCGCCTGGTTAGAGGTACGACCACTGGCCAAAGAGGATGGCATAGAGGCACAAACCGGCATTGGTGGTGGCGTGGGCGATGATTGCGGAGGTGATATTGCCGCGGTAGCGGGCAACGGCAAACAGCACGCCGACCAGGGCGCCGGCCAGCCACTGGTTGTGAATAGCACCAAAGGCCAGACTCGAGACAATCAAGCTCAGCCAGTGGAAAGGTAGCGGCTGGCGGTGATCGATCGGTTGGCCGGCAATGCGAGCCAGCAGATAGGAACGAAACAGTAACTCTTCAATGATTGGGGCAATCACTATCGAACCCAGGCAGCGGATGGCCACCCATACAATCGAGAGGGCGAGCGCGCCTTCACCCAGGCTGGCGGAGAGAGTTTGGTTAAAGCCTGAGTCGGTGGGAATCAGAAGCAGCCACAGCGCCAGCCCCGCCAGGCCCCACAAAATTGCTTCCGGCAGGCGGGTCGGCGTGGGTATTTGCAGGGTTCGCCAGAAGTAGAGCAGCGCGGCACCGCCCAACAACGCCTTGATTGGGTAGAGCCAGTTCAGTGGCCGACTCTCCAGGCCCATGATGAGCGCACCCAGCAGAAACAGAATAAAGCTGATCAGTATGGCCGAGGCGGTATCCCGTTTTAACGGCACTGCGACGGGTGCTGTTTGGCTCTGGTGTTTAAACCAGGGGATGCGGTTAAAGCCGTAGATAATGGCCATGGCCAGGCCGATAAAGGTGAACCAGCCGGCCTGGCTGTGAAAGCCGCCAATAGCGAAATCGGGAGAGACGAACTCGCCCAGCAAAATAAGCAGGGCGATACGTACCACGTTGAGCAGCCAGCTCAAGACAGCCGCCAGTGGCAGCAGAATCAGTGCTTGGGGAAAACGCAGCTGGTCGCGCTGAATATAGAGGTAGAGCAGGGTAAAGCAGACCGCGAGCCCCATCCCTTCCACACCGGAGCAGGTGGCGGAGATATGCACCACAAACTGATCAACCCCCAGATAGAGCTTTTCCGGAACCGAGTAGACCGCGGGTACAAACAGCTGCAGCAGCCATTCGCTGGCGGCAAAGGTGGGATAGATAAACGTCGGCCAGAGGCTTTTCGATAGCAGAGAAACGGCGGTGACGATGGTTGCCACCAGCGCACAGAGCAACAGTGCCTGCTTTTGGGCTGCGCCAAAGTGCCACCAGCTCCGCAGGGGCAAAATCATCAACAGTACCGTCAAGAGGACCGTCAGGCCACAGGTCAACCAGAGCAGGGTGGCCAGGCCCAGGTTACCCCCGGCATCGGTAGCCATCGGCTTAAAAATCTGGACGCTAAGGCTAAAAAAGAGCGCATAGGCAATCAGGTTGATTGCCAGCTTAACAATCAGAATGAGTGGAGATTGTGCCTGGCTGTTTTGTAAGCTGGCCGGCAGGGGCTCCGGGCTGGCGATACGGATCAGCAGGTAGGCCCCGGCGGCCACGGCGGACCATTGGATCAGCAACGCGGCATGGGACAGTATCCAGACCAGGGATGCGTTGCGGTTGTCGGCAATGGTGGCCGCATCCATCAGGGTGCTGATCAGCAATACCTCTGCTAACAACAGCGCTATCGCCACAACTTTTATCAGTGTGGTCGTACGCATCGTTTGAGCGTGGGGGTTGCTGTCGTTGACATTCATTATGTGGGAATCGGGCAACAAATTTGGCTGGTGGGAGGAGAATTGGCTACCACAAGGAGTATGTCAGAATATTTGGCAAGGGCTAGTGCTGATGAGAGATGGCTTTTGCAAAAAGCATTTACGGGTGGCTGGAAGAAACAGAGCCGGCCACAATGGCCGGCTCTGTGACTACTTAGCTAGAGTGCTCGTTAACTAAGGTTCTTTACGACGGCGACGGCGCTCGGCTGTCACTGCCAAAAGTCCAATAGCCATAGAACCTACCAGCGTTGCTGATGCCGCGTTCAGTTCCGGCACGTTGCTGGGCTCTCTCGAATCGCCTTCCGGTGCTGTATTACACTCCTGGAAGAAGAATGCGAAAGAGCTGCTGCAGACGTCCCATGAACCGCCGCCGTCACCGTGATGATGGCTGCCGTCACCACCGCTTCTTGCGAAGGCGGGTGTGGCGGCTGCCATGCAGGTGGCAAGCACAGCGATCTTTAAAGGCTTCAATCTCATTCCTTTTTCCCCACGATTAGTCCTGATCCTTCGTCAGCCAATTCAGTCAAGGTGACCCATAGTTGGGCGGCCACATTCCGTTTGACCAAAACCGACCTACTTTCCGATTGTGTTCCAGAAAAACAGAAAATCTCACCTTTACCTGGGTAGGGTTACATAGCCATTTAATTAGGAAATGGTAATGTAAGGTGTCAGTAATGTTAACCGGTTCACAGAAACATAGTATCAATCGAGTGAAAAACCGTCGATATATTGAACAGTATCTTTTCACTAAATTTACATTGACCAGTCGGTTAACCCCTGTGTAATGCCATTCAGGTGTATCGGTGTTTCTATTTAGGTGCTTTTTGGTGCATGTAAAATAAGTTGGTGTTCTTCGGGTGCGTCGCTATGATCATTTCTGTTGCCTGCTTCTAACTGAATGGTGCCGGCGGTGTTATATTCTGGTGCCTGCTCGAGAGATTGTGCACCGCTTGGTATAGCTATTGCTGGTGATGCGGTGACAGCATTGGTGGCTTCAGGGAGGCGTCACCTTGGTCTGCTGTTTGAGTGAATCATCTCAGCTGGAAAGGTGAGTGGTTGCTTGAAAAGCTTTCAGTGCAGAAGGTTGTGACCAAGACCAAGATGGAAAACCATTGAATAAACAGATCAAAATAGAAAACAACATGAGCAGCGGTGATTTAGTTGTTGCCTGTAAAGGTTACAACGAGCGCCTTCTCGCGCTCAGCTTAATTAAACAGATCAGCCATTTGTGCCGTGATATTCAGCGGCATCGCGGGTTGGGAATGTCCCTGATTGCTGGCTACGAGGAGTTTGAGCCTGACTTTACCAGTCTGCAGTTGCAGGTTGGCAGACGTATGAAGGCGTTGCAGGCATTCTCCCTACAATCCAATAATCTTCTCTCCTCCACTCAGTTGGAAAAGCTGAGTGCCGCCTGGACGGTTATTGAGCGTGATTGGCAGGGCGATTCGGTGATGGAGAACTTCGAGTACCACTCCCATTTTATCGAGCAGCTACTACAGCTGATGATGAACTTGGCGCGCTTTCTGGAGCGACCGGTTGCTACCGAATTCGGCGAGTCGGCACCGGTGGCGACGCGTAATGTGGAGCCCCGCAAACAGCAGATCAACCAGGTTGGCCTGTTGGTCTTTGTCTGTAACCAGCTGCCATCGCTGGTGGAGTTGGTGGCTAAAATCCGGGGTTTGGCCACATTGGCGGCCAGTCGCGGCAGCCAGGATGAGTTGGAATCGAGCAAGCTGCGCTACTTTATT
The DNA here is from genome assembly GCF_033283405.1 of Halioxenophilus sp. WMMB6. Lineage (NCBI taxonomy): Bacteria > Pseudomonadati > Pseudomonadota > Gammaproteobacteria > Alteromonadales > Alteromonadaceae > Halioxenophilus > Halioxenophilus sp. WMMB6. Next base: position 471,017 of record NZ_JAWMQR010000003.1, on the reverse strand, counting down.
CAGGGCACGCGGGTGCAGCATGAAAAGGTACGCAGCCAGGCTGACCGGTTGCTGGAGATTACCCGCGACGCCATCCGGAATTTGCCACTGATCAAAGCCTATGAATTCAAATTGATGTTTCTGCTGACCACGGTGGAGAAAGAGATTCTGGAGCCGAAACTGATCAATATGAACAGTCGCCAACTGTTCGACTTGGCCACCGAGACTATCGATGTCTACCTGAAGGTGGTGGATGAAGGGCTCACTCAGCTGCAGCTCTGGCAAGAGGAGTCTTTGGAGCAGTGGTTTCAATACGGCTGATTGCACTGGCCTGTTCAGCTCTGCCGGCGAGGTAACGGAAGTCGCTGGCATAACCCGCCAAGCGGCCTAGCAGCCGCTTTTTTTGTGCCTCGGTTAAACTGCCGTGGATGGTTACGATCATCTCCCGCCACGCCTGACGGTTGTTGGTGGTCAGGCGTTCATGCTCCCGGCTGAGGTATTCCGGTTGCGCAAAGATCAATCTGGCTGCGCGCCGCAGATTATCGTGCTCGCTTAAATCGGTGCGCAGAGCCTGTTCAAATTGGTACTGCCAAATGCGCTGCTGCTGCAGGGTAAGCACCGCCAGGCTGGCCTGGCCCCGGGCCCACTGTTCAACAGTGTCAACCTGTGCCGGGGTCAGCTTGCCCAGCACGCTCTCCAGGTTCTCTAACGTCTCTTCTGCCCTTTTGCGGGGGATTTCGTCGCTGCTGAGGGCGACATACTCCTCTTGGAAGTCGCCACTCTCCTTCTGCAGCTGCGTGACAATCTGGTCTATCTGTTCCTGGCTCAGGGTCGCCAGTATGGCTTCGGCGATGGGTATTAACCGCGCTTCAGTGCGCTGCCAGAGTTGGCCGATTTCGCTGAAGGCCGCAGTTAAATCCTCGGTACTGATGGTCTCACCGGCGAAGGTGGTGACGGTGGCGTCGAGCAGGTGGGCGTAGTCGTTCAGTTCGTGGGCCTGGTGCCAGCGCTGAAACTCTTTGGTTAGGCGGGTGAGTTGCTGTTGCTGCTGGCTGTCCAGAGTGACGTAGTTTGCCGTTTGCCAGCGCAGCCAGTTGTCGAGAAAGCCATAGGCCAGGCGAACCCTGCTGCAGCTCACCAGCAGCGTGGTGAGCAGAATGATCAACGCCCATCTAAGTGGGCTTTGCCAGCGATTTTTTGTCTGCATGGAGATCTCGGTTACGAGTTCGTGCACGCCAAGCCAAGGCCAGGAAAGCCAGCGCCATGGCCCCAATCAACGGATTATTTCGCCACAGCATGTAGGGGGTAATCCCGGCCCTGGGTACCACTTCGCCGATCAATACCCGGCGTTCAAATTGCGGCAGGCGCGTGCGAATGTCGCCTTGATGATCGACCAGTGCGCTGATGCCGTTGTTGGTGGCCCGGATCAGGTCGCGCCCGGTTTCCAGTGCGCGCATCTGTGCCATCTGCATATGTTGCAAGGGGCCGATGGAGTCACCAAACCAGGCATCATTGGAGATGGTCAATAGTACATTGGCACCCTGGGCGTGGCGGGCAATCAGAGCAGGATAAGCGACCTCGTAGCAGATGTCTGCACTGAGCAGGGTATCACCGAGCAGTAGGTTGGGCTGTGCACCGTGGGATGGGGCAATGATTGAGGTGGGCATATTGAAAAAGTCGAGCAGACCGCGCAGCCAGTGCCCAAGCGGCACGTACTCGCCAAAGGGCACCAATCGGGATTTACTGTACAGCCCCTGGCCGATGCCGCGGGCAATGATGCTGTTGTGAATCTCGCCGGTGTCGGGCGCGCGATAGAGTACGCCGGTGATCAACGCGGCGTTATTGGCTGCCGCCCTCTGGCTGATGTCGTTCAGGAAAGGGACTGCATTTTCATACAGCATGGGTAGCGCCGCTTCCGGCCAGACGATCCAGTCTACTTCTGGCCACAGCGGGTCGCTCAATGACTGCAGCAGCCGCAGGGTGGGCAGGCGCTCGGCTGGTGCCCATTTTAACTCCTGGGGGATATTGGGTTGCACCAGGGCTACGGTTTTGCTGTTGCCGGCGGGTTTCGTCCACTCCACTTGGACCATGCCCAGGGCTGATAACCAGAGTGCCATAAGGGCCGTCAACAGGCCGAGAGCCGCAGGCCAACGGCGTGCCAGGGCCAAGCGGCCAAGGGCGACCAGTCCGCTGCCGGTGACCGCCACCGCCCAGCCAACCAGTAACACACCGCCCACCGGCGCCAGCCCCGCCAAGGGGGTATGCAGGTGGCCGTAGCCCAGGTACAGCCAGGGAAAACCCGTCAATAGCCAGCCGCGCAACCATTCGCCAAACAGCCAAAACAGGGGGGCGACCACTGTCAGAGTGACCGTTAAATTGGTACTGCGAAAGCGCTGCCAAAAGCAGTAGGGCAGTGCAAAAACCAGCGCCAACCCCCCGACAAACAGACTGGTGAGCAACAGTGCCAGGGCTGTGGAGGCCATACCGAAGCCGTGAATACTGACATAAACCCATGAGGCACCCACACCAAACAGGCCACAGCCAAACGCCAGCGCAGACCAGAAGTGCCCGCGTGTCTGCAAGGTCAGAAGTGTGTTGAACAGGGCGACACCGAGCAACCCGGCTGGCCAGTAGTCAAAAGGGGCGAGTGAGAGGGGCACCAGCCCGCCTGTCACCAGGTTGGCCAATAGCAGTAATAGGGTTTGGGGGCGGAAGCAGCCCGCGCAGAGGCGGGCGAAACGGGTCACAGACGGGAGACCTTTTGGCACTCTATATCCCTATATCCGTATGTTCGGATAGCCAGACTAACTTTGAGGAAGGGTCAATCGTACCAGGTGAATTTGACGGCTGTCTGCGTAGAGAATACGAAACTCAAAGCCATTCAATTCAACATGCTCATTGCGGCTCGGCAGGTGGCCAAAGGCCCGTATCAATATGCCGCCGATGGTATCGAATTCGTTGTCGTCAAACTTGGCGCCAAACTGCTCGTTGAACTCCTCAATGGGCAGCAGTGCTTTGATGACGTATTCGTTATCGGAGACTTTTCGAACAAAACCGTCGTCTTCGTCTTCGTCGGTTTCGTCCTCGATATCGCCCACGATTTTTTCGAGCACATCCTCAATGGTTACCAGGCCGGCAATAGCACCGTACTCGTCGATAACCAGGGCCATGTGGTAGCGATTCTCGCGGAACTCGCGCAGTAACACATTCAGGCGCTTACTCTCGGGAATGATGCTGGCGGGGCGAATAATCCTCTCCAGCGAGAAGTCCTCTTTGCCGTTTAAGATCAGCGGCAGGAGATCTTTGGCGAGCAGAATCCCTTTGATGTCATCCACGGATTCGCCAATAACGGGGAAGCGGGAGTGGGCGGATTCAATGATGATTGGCAGGATCGATTCGGGGGTGTCATCCAAGCGCACCACGGTCATCTGTGAGCGCGGTACCATCACCTCGCGAACCTGGCGCTCTTGAACATCGATGGCGCCTTCAATCATGCTAACCGCTTCTTCGTCCAGTAGCTGGTTGGCGGCAGCATCTTTAATAATGTTGAGTAAGTCCTCGCGCGATTTGGGCTCGGGTGAGAAGCCAGACATCAATCTGACTAACCAAGACTTGTCGTGGTGGCGCGAGGACTGTCGACTACTCGACGGGTCTTCGTTCATTAGAAGCAAACTCTCCTAAGGTTGTTGCTGATAGGGGTCACCAAACCCCAGTTTATTTAATATTTTAACTTCCAGTGATTCCATCACCTGGGCTTCGTCCTCTTCTGTGTGGTCGTAGCCCTGTAAATGCAATACGCCGTGGACGACCATGTGCGCCCAGTGGGCATCGGCTGTTTTCCCCTGCTCGCTCGCTTCGGCGAAAACCACCGGCGCGCAAATAATGATGTCGCCGAGGAGGTTCAGCTCAATACCTGGCGGCAAATCGGCAGGGAAAGAGAGCACGTTAGTGGGTTTATCCTGGCCGCGGTACTGTTGGTTTAACGCGTGGCTCTCATCGCGCTCGACAATGCGGATGGTCAGCTCTTCGTCCCCGTTCGGGTTCTGAATTGCCGCCGCCGCCCACTGCTGTAACTGCGCTTCACTTGGCAGCCCGGCATCGGCGCAGGCTATTTGCAGATCGAGCATCATTCCGGGCGCTGATTGGACGAGGACTGGTCGTTCTGTTCGGCGCGGTCGTAGGCTTCAACAATGCGTTGTACCAGGGGGTGGCGAACCACATCCTTGGCGCCAAAATAGGTGAAGCTGATCCCATCAACGCCATCGAGCACCTCAATAGCATGGCGCAAACCCGATGCCTGCCCACGCGGCAGGTCGATCTGGCTGGGGTCACCGTTAATCACCGCGGTGCTGCCAAAACCAATGCGCGTCAGAAACATCTTCATCTGCTCACGCGTCGTATTCTGGCTCTCGTCCAGTATCACAAAAGCGTTATTCAGCGTTCGCCCGCGCATATAGGCCAAGGGGGCCACTTCAATGACATTGCGCTCAATGAGCTTGCCGACGGTTTCAAAGCCGAGCATCTCATAAAGGGCGTCGTAGAGTGGCCGCAGGTAGGGGTCAACCTTCTGCGACAGGTCCCCGGGCAGAAAGCCCAGCTTTTCACCGGCCTCAACCGCTGGTCGAACCAGCAATATCCGCTCTATCTGGTCTTTGAGCAGTGCCTCTACCGCACAAGCCACCGCCAGATAGGTTTTGCCGGTCCCTGCAGGACCAATGCCAAAGTTGATATCGTTGCGCTGTACCGCCCGCACATAGCGCTGCTGATTCTTGCCGCGGGGTTTGACGGTACACTTTTTGGTGCGGATCAGGGTGAGTTGATCGGCGCTGCTGGCTTCGGCCAGGCTGTCGAGGCTGGCCTGCTGCAGCGCCAAATGGACCATTTCTGCCGTCAATGGTTTGTCTTCGGCGGTCTCCGCATAGAGGTTGGCGAGTAGCATTGATGCCGCTGCCACTGAAGGCTGAGGGCCGCTCAGGGAGAAGTCACCGCCGCGATTGGCGATGGTAATTCCCAAACGCTGCTCGATTTGGCGGATATGTTCGTCGAATTGACCGCACAGGCTAGCCAGGCGTCGGGTATCAGCCGGCTCCAAAGTCAATGTTTGGGTGACACTTTCCAGGGCGGGACTACTGGCCTGGTCGGTAGGTGTGGTAGTGGCTTCCGGCTCGGTAACGGTGGAAGCCGTGGGTGTTGAATTGTTCAATGGTGGCTTTTAACCGTCCTTACGGTTACGACACGGTCTTGTAGCGTAAACGATTACTGCGTTACTGAGAAGCCCAAACCATGCCTTATATCGCAGAGTTTTAACCGGTAACGAAACTCAATATTCCGGTTACTACCCGGGCCTCCTCTGGGTTGGGGTTAAAAGTCGTCGTCCAGCTCGGAGGCGAGCAGCGAGCCGCGCAGTGAGTTGGGTAGGGCCTCTTCGATCAAAATGTCAGCAAAATGGCCGATCAGACGGGTATTGTCACAGCGGAAGTTGACCACCCGGTTGTTCTCCGTACGCCCGGAGAGCTGGCCTGGATCCTTTTTGCTGAAGCCGGTTACCAGTACCCGCTCGGTATTGCCCACCATCTGCCGGCTGATGCGCTGGGCCTGGCTGAGCAGCTGTTGTTGCAGCCGCTGCAGGCGTGCTTTTTTCAGCTCTGGGTCGGTGGTATCGGGCAGATCTGCGGCCGGTGTGCCTGGGCGCGGGCTATAGATAAAGCTAAAGGAGGTATCGAAGTTCATCTCTTCGATCAGCTTCATGGTGGCTTCGAAGTCGTCTTCGGTCTCACCGGGGAAGCCGACAATAAAATCGGATGAGAAGCTGATTTCCGGACGAATGCGACGCAATTTGCGCAACTTGGCCTTGTATTCGAGGGCGGTATGGCCCCGTTTCATGGCCATAAGAATACGGTCGGAACCGCTTTGCACCGGCAGGTGCAGGTGGCTGACCAGCTCCGGCACCGATTCATAGACGTCGATCAGGGCGTCGGTGAACTCCACTGGGTGGGAGGTGGTGTAGCGAATCCGGTCGATGCCCGGTACTGCAGCCACGCGGGTGATCAGTTCGGCTAAGTCGATGGTTTGGTCATCAGCATCGGCACCCTGGTAGGCATTTACATTTTGGCCGAGCAGGTTGATCTCGCGTACTCCCTGGCGGGCAAGGTGGACGATCTCTTTTAGCACATCAGCCACTGGACGGCTGACCTCCTCGCCACGAGTGTAGGGAACGACACAAAAGGTGCAATATTTGGAGCAGCCTTCCATCACCGAGACAAACGCAGTAACGCCATCGGCTTCGGGTTCGGGCAGGCGATCGAACTTTTCGATCTCTGGGAAACTGATATCGACCACCACCGCGCCATCGCCGCGTGGGGCATCGATCATCTCGGGCAGACGGTGGAGGGTTTGTGGGCCAAAAATCAGGTCGACAAAGGGGGCGCGCTCGGCAATTGCCTCACCCTCCTGGCTGGCTACACAGCCTCCCACGCCAATGATGACGTTGGGGTTCTCCTTCTTCAGGTGTTTCCAGCGGCCGAGCTGGTGAAACAGTTTCTCCTGGGCCTTCTCCCGGATAGAGCAGGTGTTGATCAGCAGGACATCGGCCTCTTCGGGGTTGTCGGTGGTAACCAGGTGGTGTGATTCGCCGAGCAGATCGCGCATGCGGGCGGAATCGTACTCGTTCATCTGGCAGCCGTGGGTTTGAATGTAGAGCTTTTTGGTACCTGCAGCGGTGGCCGCCAGCGGCTGATCACTGCTGGCCAGAACAGAGGGCTTCGCATCAGCGGGGTCGAAAACCGCAACACCACTTGTTTGGGATGCGCTTTGTTCAATTGGGGGCATGCCGGCTACCTGTATAAAATCTAACCTAAAAAAGGAGGGCGATTATAGCGGCACAGACCGCAGGCCGCCAGGGCGGGGGTGGCTGAAACAGGCGGAACTGCTCCAATTAATAGCGCCAGTGACCTTGAATTAAACTGTGCCCAACCCAACTATGCTATGCTCCTCTATCGCAGTCTGCTTGCTGAAGTGAACATAATGAGTAATGCCCCTATCTATAAAGTGATTTTCTACAATCGCTCCCAAGTCTATGAGATCTTCGCGAAAGCCATCTACCAAAGCGAAATGTACGGTTTCATTGAAGTGGAAGAGTTTGTCTTTGGTGAGCGCTCGCAACTGCTTGTGGATCCGGGCGAAGAGAAACTCAAGACCGAGTTCGCCGGGGTAAAGCGCTCCTACATTCCCCTGCAGGCCATTATCCGCATCGATGAGGTCGAAAAGACCGGTACCAGTAAGATCAGCGAAGTTAAAAGTACCGACAAGATCGCCGCCTTCCCGTTTCAGGGTCAAGTTCCCCAGGGGGATGCTTAGGCCCTGGCGCCATTGGAGCTCGCTCCATTTCCTATTGGTACCAGTGAATACTGGGGTTCACCTTGCAGTTAAATTTCAAACGATACAGCGATTCCGGCCCGGCCCTGGTAATGATGCACGGGCTGTTTGGTTCCTTGGAAAATCTGGGCGGCATTGCCCGCTACCTCTCTGAACACTATCGGGTCTACAGCCTGGACATGCGCAACCATGGCGCTTCACCCCACGCCGACGATATGAGCCTGGCGGCCATGGCCGAGGATGTGGCGGAGTTTTTGGTATCGGAATCGATTGATAGTGCTCATCTGCTTGGCCACTCGCTGGGTGGAAAAGTGATGATGGAGCTAGCCTTGAGTAACCCGGAGCGGATTGATCGGGTGGTGGTGGGTGATATCGCGCCGGTGGATTACGGTGTGCCGCGCCACGACGATGTCTTTGCGGGGATTGAAAGTCTCGACTTGAGTACCCTCACTAAGCGCTCCCAGGCGGAAGAGGTGGTCGCCCACTATATTCAGGAGCCAGCCGTACGTAGTTTTATTCTTAAAAACCTGGTGCGCGACAGCAATGGCGGCTATTACTGGCGCATTAATACGCCGGCGTTGAAGAGCAACTACCCGAAATTGATCGGCGCCAATCGGGACGACACCCACTTCGAACGGCCGGTGCTGTTTATCAAGGGAGAACATTCCGACTACCTGACCAACGCCCACAAGGGTGAGGTGCTGAAGCGCTTTCCCAAAGCCCAGGTGAAGGTGATCAGTGGTACCGGGCACTGGCTGCACGCCGAGAAACCAGAGTTGTTTGCCAAGCTGACCCACAACTTTTTGCAGGGGCGTGCCTAGCGGCTTACAAAAAGTGTGTATAAAACAAAAAAGGGCCGTAAGGCCCTTTTTTGTTTTTAGCTACTATCAGGCGGACAGGCGTTGTCGGACGCTGGCCAGCTTCACGCACAGAACAAAGATCTGCATCGCGGTTTCCAACTCTGCCAGAGAGGGCACACTGGGAGCAAGACGGATGTTGCGATCTTCCGGATCCTTGCCATAGGGGTAGGTAGCACCGGCTGGGGTCAGTTTCACACCGGCCTCCGCCGCCATCTTCACCACGCTTTTGGCCAGGCCAGGCAGGGTGTCGAAAGAGATGAAATAGCCGCCCTCCGGGCTTTCCCAATTGCCTAAGCCGGTGCCGGCCAGATCGTCGTTAAGGTATTTCAGTACCATATCGAACCTCGGTTTGAGAATCGCCGCATGCTTCTGCATATGGCTTTCCAGTGTGGCCATATCGGGCAGCATGCGGGCATGGCGCAGCTGATTGACCTTGTCCGGGCCGATGGTGCTGACACAGAGTGAATTTTTAAAGGTCGCCAGGTTGCCGTTGGTTGCCCCCAGAAAGGCGACGCCTGCTCCGGCATGGGTGATCTTGGAGGTGGAGCAGAACTGCACAATTGAGTGCTCGGTGCCAGCGGTTTTAGCCAGGTTCATGATGTTGGCCAGCGCTTTGGGCTGATCGATAAGATCATGCACGGCATAGGCATTATCCCAGAATACTAAAAAGCCTTTGCCGGCCACTTTGGGCAGTTCGGCGATGGCTTGTACCACCGCATCACTGTAGATAATGCCGGTAGGGTTGGAGTACTTGGGCACACACCAAACCCCTTTTATCGATGGGTCGCTCTTCACCAGTGCCTCCAGTTCGGCCATATCCGGGCCATCGCTGGTCATAGCCACCGGCACCATCTCAATGCCGAAGGCTTCACAGATGGTGAAGTGGCGGTCGTAGCCTGGCACGGGGCAGGCCATTTTAATTTTACCTTCGTGGCGCCAGGCGGATTCCGGGCCGGCAAAGCCCAGTTCGTAGGCCTGATAGACGCATTGGTACATCAGCGTCAGGCTGGCATTGCCACCGGCCAGAATCTCATCTTCGCCAATACCCAGAATGGCAGCGCCCAGGCGTTTGATTTCGGGCAGACCGTCCAGCCCACCATAGTTACGGCAATCGGTGCCATCCTCTGCTTTGTAGTTGCCCGCAAGAATACCATCGAGGGCATCGGACAGGTTGAGCTGCTCGCTGGAAGGTTTGCCGCGGGTTAAGTCCAGCGACAGTTTTTTCTCCTGAAAAGCTTGGTATGCGGCGGCCAGCTCGACTTCCAGGGATTGAAGTTGATCTTGTGACAGAGACTGAAGTTGCAATTTGGACCTCGGACATGTGGGGTGGGGCGTAAGTGCGGGGCATTATACTGATTTGGAAATTTGTCCCGCAATTACCATCAGCGTAAAAATTGGTCGCTGATTGACCTGAACGCCACTGAGCCGGTTATCGCTAGGCGGGGGAGGTTGGCAAACCCGGCTTAACGCCGGGTAACCGCTGCATTAGTGGATCAAATCATCAATATCAGCGTCGATGGTCTGCAGTTGATCGATATTGGCCATCAACTCAACCAGGTCGATATCCAGACTCTCGGCGATGGCGCTGGGGAATGCGCCGAGAATCTCCTGTTTGGAACTATCGGATTGGTCGGTGAGGTAGATAGCAATGGCATTGACCGCCGCCAGGGGAGTGGCGTGGTCGGCGCTGCAGGGCTGGTTTTGCCAGCGGATTCCATCGGCAATGGCGGCAGGGAACTTCCAGCGTTGCGCCAGGGATTCTCCGGTCTGGGTGTAGTCAAAACCAAGTTGGTTGCGTTGCAGGTCAATACGGTTGGCCCCCTCATCCACCAACAGATCTATCCCCCTTGCCTGGTCGGGTAGCAGTATGTGAATCAACAGGTCGCCAATGGCGTTCATCATGCCGCAGGTGAAGGCGATTTCCGGGTTAACCCGGGTGTACCTGGCCACCCACTTGGCGCGATTGGCAACCATAAAGCTGTGGCGCCAGAAGTGTTTGATATCAAAGCCAACGGGTGCCTTAAATGCGCCAGTGAGGCCGGAGGCGAGCACCAGCGTGCGCAGAGCGTCAAAGCCCATGCGTACGATGGCATCGTTGACACAGCCAATGTTGCGATTGCCGCCGTATTTTGCGGAGTTGGCCAGCCGCAGTACTTTGGCGGTGAGGGCCTGGTCGGCGGAGATTTTTTTGGCAATGTCATCAATATCGAAATCGTCGTGGGAGAAGGATTCGATCAGTTCTTGTACCACTTTGGGGATGCTGGGCAGATTGGCAGCATTGTCTATGAGGGCGCTTAATTTCACGATTGCTCCTGATTTTGTTATGTCCTTTATTAGGAACGTCAAATTCAGAATAGATTAGTGCCGACAAGCTTGCGAATCGTGATGAAAAAATAGGCAAAAAAAAGCCCTCACAAGGAGGGCTTCTATAGTTAGGTTGCTCGTTGCGCTTAGGCTAAAGCGACCTCTGGTCGGCGGCTACGGTTTGATGTCAGCGCCAACAGGGCGGCAACCAGGGCAAAAATCAGTACAGCCCAGGAACCATTCAGCTCAGGCACCCCCGCCACAGTGGCGTAATCCTTCACTGAATCCTCGTTCGGTCCTACTGTTTGGGCGCGAATGGCTACCAGTGAGAAGGTGCTTGTGCTCAGGCTTTGGCCGAATGTGGGCAGACCAAAGTGAAAACTGGTGATGGTGTCGGTGGCACCATTGGAACCTACTGAGAAGGAGTAGTCTGGGGTGATGCCAGTACCGTTCCAGTTACAGAAAGCATCACAAGTGCCAAAAACGGGATCTGCGGCATAGCTCTTGATGTCGTCTAAGATAGAGGCGCCATAGTCGATGTTGGTATCAAAGCCAAAGCCGACGATGTCGCCAGTCAGGCCAGGGTCACCGATATCGACGCTGAAGTAGAAGAAGCCGGCATCGGTGGTGTCATCGACACTAACCTGCCAATCAACCTGGTTGCTGGAGTTGTAGGTCCAGTTGGTGAAGTTAACGGTGGTGGCTTGTGCGCTCACCGCCATGAGTAGTGCAGCTGCGGTTAGTAAAGTAGAGCGAAACATGCGATTTGTGCCTCCAGCACTTTAGGATTTTGTGTCCGGGTATTTGATGCTTGCGGCGACAATAATAGCATTTTCTATAACCCAATCCACAAAAATTGAAGGTAAATGGCTCAAGTGGTTATATTGTTTTTTTATAGAGCTATAGAAAATCGGATATAACACAAGTCGCTAATTTTAAAGGATATATTACCTGTTGGTTATAAAGTGCTTGAAGATAGTCGTTGCAAATATGTCTGCTGCTGGTGAGTTGAGCTTGATTAAAAAGGGGGCAGATGGGGGGATTGCGGAGCCGAAGAAAAAGGCTGGTGGGATAACCCGACCAGCCTTTAAAAAGAGTGGTAGCTAGGGGGAGACTTGAACTCCCGACCTCAGCATTATGAGTGCTGCGCTCTAACCAGCTGAGCTACCTAGCCACAAATCACCTAACTCGGTGAGGGCGCGAATTATCAGGGAGTACCCTTGGGCTGTCAAGGGTAGATCCGCCGCACCGGGTGAATTATACGTTAAAACGGAAGTGAATAACGTCACCGTCTGAAACTACATATTCTTTACCTTCGAGGCGCCACTTGCCGGCCTCTTTGGCGCCTTGTTCGCCCTTGAACTGCACAAAGTCGTCGTAGGCGATCACTTCTGCGCGGATAAAGCCCTTTTCGAAGTCGGTGTGGATCTTGCCAGCTGCTTGGGGGGCGGTGGCACCAATCGGAATAGTCCAGGCGCGTACCTCTTTAACACCGGCGGTAAAGTAGGTGTGCAGGCCCAGCAGTTCATAGCCGGCGCGAATAACCCGGTTCAGTCCCGGTTCCGTCATGCCCAGGTCGGTCAGAAATTCCGCTTTTTCTTCGTCATCGAGTTCGGCGATTTCGGCTTCGAGCTTGTTGCAGATGGCCACCACAACGGCATTTTCGCCGTCAGCAATCGCCTTCACCTGGTCGAGCAGCGGGTTGTTCTCGAAACCCTCTTCATCGACGTTGGCGATGTACATGGTCGGCTTGAGGGTTAGCAGGCTCAGCGGTTTGAGCAGGGCCAGCTCGTCTTTGTCCAGGCCGAAAGCGCGCAGGGGTTTGGCTTCATTCAGGTGTGGCAGAATCTTTTCGCACAGCGCCTTCATCGCCTGCGCCTGCTTATCCTGGCCCTTGGCAAGCTTGCTGTAGCGGGTAAGGGCTTTTTCCACGCTATCGAGGTCGGCCAGTGCCAATTCTGTGTTGATCACCTCGATGTCGGAACTAGGGTCAACCTTGCCCTCAACGTGGATGACGTTACTGTCATCGAAACAACGTACCACGTGGGCAATGGCCTCGGTTTCGCGAATGTTGGCCAGAAACTGGTTGCCCAAGCCTTCACCTTTGGAGGCGCCGGCCACTAGACCTGCGATATCGACGAACTCCATGGTAGTGGGCACCAGCCGTTCAGGTTTGACGATCTCGACCAGTTTGTCCTGGCGCAGATCTGGTACCGGCACTATGCCGGAGTTGGGTTCGATGGTGCAAAACGGGAAGTTCTCTGCGTCGATACCGGCCTTGGTTAAGGCGTTAAACAGCGTTGACTTGCCGACGTTGGGAAGACCCACAATGCCACATTTAAATCCCATATTGGTCTCCTTAGACGAATTGGCGGCCCATGCCTTAAAGGCCCGGCATTCTACACTAGAACCGGGTGCAGGGGTGCATCTGGCCGGCGAACTTGCTCAGCTGGTGGTATGTAATTGCTGCATTGCCTTGGGCCATTCGCCGGTGACTAAAAGCGGAACAACACGGCTGGCTTCGTAGATGGCATCTGCAGTGAGTTTGAACTCAGATTCCGGCGCTCTTTTCAGCACGTATCCGCTCACCTTTTTGGCGTCGCCCGGGTGGCCTATGCCGAGCCGTAGGCGGGCAAAATCCTTGCTGTTGGCCAGCGCAGAGATGGTATCGCGTAGGCCGTTGTGGCCGCCGTGACCTCCGCCAATTTTAAGGCGGGCGACACCGGGTGCCATGTCGAGCTCATCGTGGGCCACCAGGATGGCTTCGGGGGGGATTTTGTAGAAGTTGGCGGCGGCGGCAATGGCTTGGCCGCTGCGGTTCATAAAGGTGGTGGGTATCAGAAGGCGCAACTCTTTGCCGCCGACCATAATACGGCCAGTGAGCCCGTGAAATTTGGCTTCCGGTTTGAGTGTGCACTGGTATTGATCTGCGATCAGCTCGACAAAGTCCCAGCCGGCATTGTGGCGGGTGTGTCGGTACTGCTCGCCGGGATTACCCAGGCCAACCAGGAGTTTGATGGGGGTATTCATAACAGGGATGGTTTGAAAAGTGGGCGAGGGTAGCCCCTCGCCCGTAACCGCTAATTACTCTTCTTCAGCAGTCTCTTCGCTGTCGGCAGTTGAGCCGCCGCGAGTTTTGGAGATGGTAACAACGGCCAGATCGTGGTCTCCGCCGTGCGCCAGATCTACCGAGCTGACACCTTTAGGCAGGGCCAGTTCAGAGATGTGCAGGCTATGGCCCACTTCCAGTTGTGCCACATCAACTTCAATAAACTCAGGCAGATCCGCTGGCAGGCAGGTGATATCCAGCTCAGTGATGTTGTGGGTAACAACACCGCCTTGCTGCTTAACACCAATGCTGCTGTCTTCATTGATGAAGTGCAGAGGTACTTTGGTGTGCAGCTTGTGATCGCTGGAGACGCGTTGGAAGTCTGCGTGCAGGACCAGTGGCTTGGCTGGGTGGCGTTGCAGATCTTTCAGAATAACCTGCTGGCTTTCAGAGCCGATATTCAGGGTAACAATGTGGGAATAAAACGCTTCATTCTCCAATTGTTTCATCAGATCTTTGTGAGCCAGTGAAATTTGCAGTGGATCCTGGTCGCCGCCATAAATAATGGCTGGCACCAAACCCTGTTCGCGACGCAGGCGGCGGCTCGCACCTTTCCCTGACAGATCGCGAAGCTGCGCGTCTAGTACAAAAGCTTCAGACATTTGCTCGTCCTCAGTAGGCACACTCCCCTTGCGACCAGGAGATGCGTGCAGTTGTGTTAACCACAGCTATTTATAGTGTGGTATGGGTCTGTGAGTGCTGTTCCTAGCGGAACATTGCGCTCAGAGATTCTTCATTGCAAATTCGGCGTACGCACTCGGCCAGCATGGGCGCCAGGCTCAACTGACGAATTTGCGGCGAGGCTTGGGCCTCGGCGCTGAGCGGGATAGAGTCGGTAACCACCAGTTCATCCAGCTCAGAGTTGTTAATGTTGTGCATGGCATTGCCCGACAGTACCGGGTGGGTACAGTAGGCCACTACCTTTTCGGCACCAAAGGCTTTCAAGGCTTTGGCGGCACCGCACAGGGTGCCGGCGGTGTCGACCATGTCGTCGACCAGCACACAGGTGCGGCCATTGACGTCACCGATCAGGTTCATCACCTCGGCGACATTCGCACGTGGGCGGCGCTTATCGATAATGGCCAGGTCGATATCCAGCTGTTTGGCCACAGCCCGGGCGCGAACCACACCACCGATATCCGGTGAGACCACAATCAGATCTTCGTAGTGGCGGCGTTCGATATCGGCCAGCAGTACCGGAGAACCATAGACGTTATCCACCGGTACGGCAAAAAAGCCCTGAATCTGTTCGGAGTGCAGGTCGACGGTCAGTACCCGATCGACACCCACAGCGACCATCATGTCGGCCGTCACCTTGGCGGAGATCGGCACGCGGGCGGATCGTACGCGGCGGTCCTGACGGGCGTAGCCAAAGTAGGGCACCACGGCGGTAATACGCCCGGCTGAGGCTCGGCCCAGCGCGTCAACCATGAAGATTAACTCCATCAGGTTGTCGTTGGTGGGCGCACAGGTGGGTTGCACGATAAAGACATCCCGGCCGCGAACGTTGTCGTTTAACTCGACTGTGATCTCCCCGTCGGAGAATTTACTCACAGTGGCGTCACCCAGTGGGATGGCGAGTTTGTCCGCAATTGCCTGAGCAAGGGCCGGGTTTGCGTTCCCGGAAAACAGCATTAGATCAGCCACAAGCCGTACCTTTGTGGTTAGTAATGTTATCGATTGAGCTAAGACCGGAATGCACCAGAGTCTGGTGGGAATATCTCAGTGTGTTATGGGTTGTCATAATGCCTTGGTACCACACTGAAGAAATATGGCTGGGGTGGAAGGATTCGAACCTTCGCATGACGGGATCAAAACCCGCTGCCTTACCGCTTGGCTACACCCCAGTAGCAAATTACTTCGGAAGCAAGTCGAACACTGGTGAACGATTAATGCCCTTGGCCACGAAACCCTGAACGCCCGGTGGGCGCTGCTCAAAAACTGCCTCGGCAGACGCTTTGTCTTTCAGTGCCAAAAACACACAGGCACCGGTGCCGGTCAGTGTGGCAGGGCCAAATTGACCTAGCCAATTCAGAGCAGATTTCACTGGCGGATAGAGCTCGCAAACCAGTGCCTGGCAATCGTTTTTAGTGCCTTGCTCGAGAGAGGCCGCTACTTTAATGACGGGCGTGTCTCTTGTCAAACCTTTGTGAGAAAAAATCTCTGCCGTGGAAACGTGGCAGTCGGGCGCCAGCACGACATACCATTTCTCAGGTAAATCAACCGCTTGCAGTAACTCGCCGACACCTTCGGCGAAGGCGGAGCGACCGTGGACAAATACCGGTACGTCCGCCCCCAACTGACGGGCCAGTTCTAACAGCTGCTGTTCAGGCAGTTGCAGTTGCCAAAGAGCATTGAGTGCCAGCAGTGTGGTCGCCGCATCTGAGCTGCCGCCGCCAATGCCGCCGCCGGCTGGAAGTCGCTTGTCGAGGTGAATTTCCGCCCCCACCGGCCTGCCGGCATAACTCTGCAAAAGCCTGGCGGCCCGCAGTACCAAGTTGTTATCCCCGGCGAGCGTGGCATCGCTACAGGTGAAGGCGAGCTTATCACTGGATTTAAAGTGGAGTTGGTCGCCAAAATCGAGCAGTTGGAAGAGGGTCTGCAGGTTGTGATAACCGTCCGACCGGCGACCATTGATGTGCAGGAACAGATTCAGTTTGGCGGGTGCGGGGAGTGTGAGTTCGGGCATGGTGTTCGACTATTGTAACTGCCAGTCCTTGACCACCAGCAACAGGGATATTGTATCGGTTTTGGCGACTAGCCGGCTGGGCAATTGCCAACTGGCGACGGCTTGATAGCGGCTTAGTTCTACCTGCCAGCCAGCCTGGCTGATTTTGGTGATGGCGCCCAGTTCATCTCTGGTGATGGCATCGACGGGCACCAGGGGTGAGGGGACCCCTTTGGCCCAGTAGGCAAAGTGTTCCACGGGCACGCTCCAGCCCAGCTCACGCAGCATGATCTCCTCTGCGGAAGCACCCTGCAGGGTCTGCTGGCCACGGGTGAGGGCGATATGATCCTCAGAGCCCTCGATTTCAGTGCTGCCCTGGCCAAACAGGCCGCTCAGTTTAATGAGGAAGTGATCCTGGTCCTGCTGCCAGGAGAGGTAGGCATTGACGCGGTCATCCGGCAGTGTAACTCCCAGTTTGCCTTCCATAGCCCAGCGTTGCAGGGTGTCTGCAGTTTGCGGGGGTAGCAGGCTGGGGTGGGTGGCACAGGCGCCGAGTGCCAGGCTGATCACCAGCAGGGCGCCGCGTGTGCAGTGTCGCCAATTCATGGTGTCGCTTTCAGGCGCTCCATAACCTTGGGAATGATCTCGCTTGCAGGGTTGAGGCGCAGCCCCTCTTGCCAAACGGCCTCGGCCTCCTGCTCGGCGCCGGTAACCCAGAGCACTTCTCCCAGGTGGGCGGCGACTTCATGGTCGGGGAAGGCCTTCATGGCTTCTCGCAGGCGGGATATGGCCTCTTCGAAGTTGCCCATGCGGTATTGTACCCAGCCCATGCTATCGATAATGGCGGGGTCGCCCGGTTTCAGGCTTAAGGCCTGGTTGATCAGGTCGAAGGCCTCCTGATACCGGTTGGTGCGATCTGCCAGGGTGTAGCCGAGGGCGTTGAGGGCGGTGGCGTTGCTGGTGTCCAGGTCGATAATGGTACGCAGGTCGGACTCCATCAGTGCCAGGCGGTTGCGCTGTTCATTCAGCATGGCCCGGGCGTAGAGCAGAGGGGCGCTCTTGGGGTGAAAGGTAAGCCCTTCGGTTAAGACCTCGACCGCCAGATCCAGCAGCTGGTGCTGGCTGAGCACTTCGGATTCGGCCAGATAGAGGCGCTCTTCCTGGTTGCTGTAGTTGCTGCGCAGCTCTTGAAAGCGTTGGCGTACGGCGTCGAGGTTGCCCTGTTCGATGAGGATGTCAGCACTGCGGCCGAGAGCGACCATGAAATCGGGGCCAGAGTCGACCTGCTGGTAGTGCTCCAGCGCGGCCTGCTTATCACCCTCTTTATTGGCAATTTCGCCCAAATAGAAATGGGCGGAAGGGCCACGGCTGGGGTGTTCCAACAGCTGTGTGAAGAGCAGCTTGGCGGTGCTGAGATCGCCCAGTTCGTTGTTGATCAAAGCCAGCGAGAAGATGTAATTGGCATCACCGGGTGACTGTTTGAGCAGAATTTCAAACTGCTCCCGGGCGCCATTGAGGTCGTGATCCGCCAGTAGGCGGGCGTAGTCGAGGCGCAAGCGCTGGTTGTTGGGGTTGCGCTCCAGCAGCGCCTGCAGACGCTGGCGGGCCTCCTGCTCTCGGCCCAGCTGCTGTAGCACCTTGGCCTCCAGGCTGGCAGCACTGATGTTGTCGGGCTCTTTTTTCAGGACGGCTTCGGCAATGGCCAGAGCCGCATCGTACTGTTCGGTGGCCTGTAGCAAGAGCCCTTTACTGATCAGCAGCTCGGTCTGCTCTGGGTTTTTGTCGGCCAGGTCGGTGTAGGCGGCCAGGAGTATCTCGCGCTGGGGTTGCGGCGCCTGGGAGGCTCTGGCAGCTATGGTTTGGAAGATCGACTGAGCCGGGCTGCGCGCCAGCGGTAGGGCAATTTCAAAGGCTTCGGTGAGCCTGCCCACCTGGGCCAGCTCATTGGCGGCGATTACCCGTGCTTCCAGGTTGCTGGGCTCCAGCTCCAGCCACAACAGTGAGGTGCTCAAGGTCGCCTGGCTGGCACCCAAATAGCGGGCGATACGGGTGGCGCGGGCGGCGACGGCTGGGTCGCGTGTGGTGTGAGCCTGTTGTACATAGTTGCCGAGGCCAATTTCGTAGCGGCCCCGGTCCAGGGCCATATCGGCAACTAATAAGGAATAGAGGGTTTCTGGCTCAAAGTTTTTGTACACTACCGGCTTTTCAGTGGGGAGGGCGCTCTCCTCCACGGGTGTTGAGGTAGTTTCGACGGGGGGAGATTGCGTGGCACAGCCCGTAAACAAGCCCGCGGTAAGCAGTGCTGCCATCAGAGGTGCAATGCGCATCGAATTAGGGGTTTTTTTGCCAGTTAAATTCAAGCCGGGTAACCTATGCTTCAATGGAGCTGCTGTTCGTGTACTGAAAAATCAGTATAAATGCACTATGAGTGAAAGTCCTCTTTTTACACCTAACCGGGCATATATGCTGGCTGGCGTGTCTCAAAACTGCAAAATGCGTTGATTCGACGGTGCGGATGCACAGCCTAGGCAAGGTTGGGCAGCAAAAGCCTTGTCAGTGCTCACGAAGATACGGAAAATTCACCTTTTGATCGGCAGTTGGCCCCTATAGTTCCATGACCCTTCTCGCGTTAGGCATTAATCACAATACCGCTTCGGTGAGCTTGCGTGAGCAGCTGGCTTTCAGCCCGGAACAGATGGAGTCCGCTCTGCAAGATGCCCAGCGCGCCGGTATTGGTGAAGTGGCCATACTTTCAACCTGCAACCGCACCGAAATTTACGCCCCATCCGCCGTGCAACCCGAACAGATCCTGGAGTGGTTGCATCAATATCGCCAACTATCCACTCCTGAATTGTCCAGTTGCTACTACGCCAAGCAGGGTGATCAGGCGATCAACCACATGATGCGGGTGGCGGCCGGGCTGGACAGCCTGGTGCTGGGCGAGCCACAAATTCTGGGGCAGATGAAAGCCTGTTACGCCCATGCCAAGGAGTCGGGAACCGTCGGTAGCACCCTGCACGATGTCTTTCAGCAGGTGTTTGCCATCGCCAAACGGGTACGCACCGAAACCACCATTGGCCAGAACCCGGTTTCGGTGGCCTACGCCGCCGTGAGCCTGGCTCAACAGATTTTCAGTGACTTAAAACAGGATACCGCGTTGCTCATCGGTGCTGGTGAAACTATCGAACTGGTGGCCAAGCACCTGCAGGAGCAGGGGGTTAAATCGATCATCGTGGCCAACCGTACGCTCTCCCGGGCCGCGGAGCTGGCGGATCAGTTTGCCGGCCAGGCGATATTGCTGGAAGAGATCCCCGATGTGCTGGCACGCACCGATATCGTCATCTCCTCCACGGCCAGCCCATTGCCCATTTTGGGCAAAGGCACGGTGGAGCAAGCCCTGAAGCAGCGCAAGCACAAGCCCATTTTTATGGTTGATATTGCGGTGCCGCGCGATATCGAAGAGCAGGTTGGCGAGCTGGCCGATGTTTACCTCTACACGGTGGACGATCTGCGCGGTGTGATTCAGGAGAATCTGCGCTCCCGGCAGGAGGCCGCCGAGCAGGCCACGGGTATTATTGAAGAGGGTGTGCAGGCCTACCTGCACGGCCTGCGGGTGCAGGATTCGGCCTCCACCATCAAAGCCTATCGCCGCAAGGCAGAGAAGTTGCGCGATCAGGAGCTCGACAAAGCGCTGCACTCTCTTACTACCGGCAGTGATCCGGAGCAGGTGTTGCGCCTGCTGGCACGCAACCTGACCAACAAATTGTTACACGGGCCCACCACCAAAATCCGCCAGGCCAGTGCCGATGGACGGATGGAACTGCTTGGCTGGAGCCAGGAGCTGCTCGACCTGGACGAGCAAGATTTAAACTAACGCGAATCATCTATGAAAGAATCGATATTAATGAAGCTGGAGCTCCTGCAGGAGCGCTATGCGGAAGTTTCCGCCCTGTTGGGTGAGGCGGACGTCATCAGCGACCAGGACAAATTCCGCAGCCTCTCCAAAGAGTACGCCGAGCTGGAACCGGTGGTGAAAACCTTCGGTGACTACCAAGCCGTGGTCGATAACATCGCCACCGCCAAAGAGATGCTGGGCGATGGCGACGCCGATATGCGGGAGATGGCACAGGAGGAGCTGAAAACCGCCGAAGCGGACCTGGAGCCGCTGGAGATGGAGCTGCAAAAACTGCTGTTGCCGAAAGATCCCAACGATGAGAAAAACGTCTTCCTGGAGATTCGCGCCGGTACCGGTGGCGATGAGGCGGCTATCTTTGCCGGCGACCTGTTCCGCATGTACAGCAAATACGCCGAAACCCAGGGCTGGCGGGTGGAGTTGATCAGCGCCAACGAGGGTGAACACGGTGGCTATAAAGAGGTGATTTCGCGGGTGGTGGGCCAGGGGGTCTACTCCAAGCTGAAATTTGAATCCGGCGCCCACCGGGTGCAGCGGGTGCCGGAGACCGAATCCCAGGGTCGGATTCACACCTCGGCCTGTACCGTGGCCATCATGGCTGAGGCCGATGAGCTGGAAGAGATCAATATCAATAAGAATGATCTGCGTGTCGATACCTTCCGCGCCAGCGGCGCCGGTGGTCAGCACGTTAACAAAACCGACTCCGCCATTCGTCTTACCCACCTGCCAACCGGTATTGTGGTGGAGTGTCAGGATGAGCGCTCCCAGCACAAAAACCGTGCCCGGGCCATGTCGCTGTTGGCGGCCAAGCTGAAATCGGAGCAGGAGTCCGCCGCGGCTCAGTCGATTGCCGACGAGCGCC
Organism: Halioxenophilus sp. WMMB6; assembly: GCF_033283405.1. Taxonomy (NCBI): domain Bacteria; kingdom Pseudomonadati; phylum Pseudomonadota; class Gammaproteobacteria; order Alteromonadales; family Alteromonadaceae; genus Halioxenophilus; species Halioxenophilus sp. WMMB6. The sequence goes on along the minus strand of NZ_JAWMQR010000003.1, from coordinate 449,948 downwards.
GTAATCTGGTGGGCACGGGTGATCGCTCCGAGCGAATTCGCACCTACAACTACCCTCAAGGCCGGGTTACCGACCACCGCATCAACCTCACCCTCTACCGCCTCTCCGAAATTATGGAGGGCGACCTGGGCGAGGTGGTAGGCGCTCTGGTTAACGAATATCAGGCCGATCAACTGGCGGCCCTGGCAGGCTGATCGATGCTGGCTGCGGGCAGCTCCATCGCCACCTGCCTGCGCTGGGCCGGTACCCAGTTGAGCGAGAGTGACAGCCCCCGACTGGATGCCGAACTGTTGCTGGCCTTTACGCTCGAGCGCGAGCGTACGTATCTCTTCACCTGGCCAGAAAAGCCGCTGGCTGAGGCGGAGCTGCAGCAGTTTGCCAGCCTGGTGGCCGAGCGCCGCCGCGGCGTGCCGGTGGCTTATCTGCTGGGCCGGCAGGGTTTCTGGGATCTCACCCTGACTGTTACCGGTGCCACCTTGATTCCCCGGCCGGAGACGGAGCTGCTGGTTGAGCTGGCCTTGGCCAAGCCGGTGGCCGGCACGCAGGTGCTCGATTTAGGAACCGGCAGCGGCGCCATTGCCCTGGCCCTGGCCAGGCAACGCCCCGACTGGCAGCTGTTGGCGGTGGATAACAGCGCCGAAGCCCTGGCGGTGGCGCGCCACAACGGGCAACGCAATCACATTGGCAATATCACCTTTCTGCAAAGCGACTGGTTTGCCGGGCTGCCGGAGGAGAGCCACTTTGGGATGATCGTCAGCAACCCGCCCTATATCGATGCCACCGACCCCCATCTGCAGCAGGGCGATCTACGTTTCGAGCCGGTTACGGCACTGGTGGCGGCCGAAGCCGGGTTGGCCGATATCCGTCGCATCGCCAGCGACGCCCGGGCGCACCTGGCACCCGGTGGTTGGCTGCTGTTTGAGCACGGCTACAACCAAGAGCAGGCCTGCCAAGAACTGCTCAATGAGCTGGGTTATGCGCAGGTCGCCTGCCATCGTGATCTCAACAACAACCCCCGCGTCAGCGAGGGGCAGTGGCCAGGGGAGGTAGGTGCAAGCCATGCGCGATGATCAACTGCTACGCTACAGCCGTCATATATTACTGCCGCAGCTGGATGTTGAGGGACAGGAGCGGTTGCTGGCGGCCAAGGTGCTGGTGGTCGGTGCCGGTGGCCTGGGCAGCCCGGTGATTCTCTACCTGGCCGCCAGTGGCGTAGGCGAATTGATTGTGGTCGACGACGACGCGGTCGAACTCTCCAATCTACAGCGCCAGATCGCTCATCAAAGTGGCCGCATTGGCGTTAACAAAGCGCTGTCGGCCGGCGAGTCGGCGCGGGCGCTGAACCCGGATGTGGTCTGTCATGCAATTGAAGCGCGGCTAAGTGATGCTCAGGCGGCGCAGTGGATTGCCAAGGTGGATGTGGTGGTCGACTGCACCGATAACCTGGCCAGCCGGCTGCAGATCAATCGGCTCTGTTATCAGCTGGCGGTACCCTTGGTGAGCGCCGCCGCCATTGGCACCGAAGGGCAGCTGCTGGTGGTCGATAGCCGGGCTGGCTCGCCCTGTTACCAATGCCTCTATGATGAAAACACCGAGCTGCAACTGAACTGTGCCGAGAGCGGTGTATTGGCTCCGGTGGTGGGCGTGCTGGGGGCGTTGCAGGCCCTGGAGACCATCAAGGTGCTGAGCCATGCCCACGAAACCGGGGTGCTGCACCTGTGGGACGCTTGGGCTGGCCAATGGCAGCGGCTAAGCTTTGCTCAGCGGCCGGATTGCCCTGTCTGTGGTTAACCCCGAACGATCCTGATCACAAGTCATCTCATGCCGCATGCTGCTGCAGTGCTGCTGTGCTTGCGAATCGACGGCTGATAATGTGTAAGCGGGTGTGTAACAGCACCGCCGCCGTCATCAAGCCGCACACTATCCCCAGCCAGAATCCATAAACCCCCAGTTGCAAGCCGTGGGCCAGCAGCAGGCCGATGGGGAAGCCGCACAGCCAGTAGGCGGTCAGCTGCAGCAACATAGGGATTTTGGTGTCACCAAAACCGCGCAGGCCACCCCAGGAGGAGACCTGCAGGCCATCAAACAGCTGGTAGAGCGCGCAAATCAACAGCAGCTGCGCGGCGATGGCCTGTACCTCCTGATCCGGGCTGTAGCGCTCGGCAATCCAGTGGCGCGCCAAGATTGTGAGCAGGGCGGTCACGGCCGCGATGCAGACCGCCACCTTGGTGCCGGTAAAGGCACTGAACACCGCCCCGACCTCTTGCCCGGCACCGCGCAGCTGGGCCACCCGAATACAGACCGCAACGCTCAACCCCAGCGGGATCATGTAGACAATGGCGCTGAAGTTAAACACCACCTGATGGCTGGCCAGGGCGATGGGGCCAAACGGCGCCAGGGTCAGGGCGATGCTGGAGAAGAAAAAGACCTCGCCACCGGCGCCAATGGCCAGCGGTAGAGAGAGCCCCAGCTGCTTGCGAATACTTTTGGCGTGCGGCATCCAGGCTTTGGTGAAGAGGTGATAGCGGCGGTAGCTGGCCCGGGATTGCAGGTAGAGCGCCAGGGCAATGGCCACCAGCCAGTAGGCCAGTACACTGGCCCAGGCACAGCCAATCGCCCCCAGCTGCGGCAGGCCAAAGTGGCCAAACACCAGGCTGTAGTCAAACAGCGCGTTGAGCAGAAACAGGCCGATGTTGGTGATCATCGCCAGGGTGGTGTCACCCACCGCTTCACAGGCACCCTGCATCACTGCCGTCAGCACAAAGCCAAAACAGCCGAGGGTGAGTATCGTCAGGTAGCGCCAGGCGATTTCGGTCACGGGGCCCGGGGGTTGGAGCGCACGCAGCCACCATTGGCTAGTGGCCAGCAGTAGACAGATGCAGGCCGCGGTGGCAAAGCCAATCCAGGCGGTTTGGTGCACCTGAAAGCCAATACGGGAGAAGCGACCGCCGCCGTGCAACTGGGCAGCGATAGTCACGGTGGCGCCGCACATCCCCAGAATAAACACCGACAGCCCCGACCAGATACTGGCGGCGATGGAGAGTCCCGCCAGGTTTTCGGTGCTCACCAAGCCGGAGAAAATAGTATCGGTGGCAGCCATGCCGATGATTGCCATATGGCTGATGATCAGTGGCAAACCCAGACGGGTAACAATCAATGCTTCTTGTACGGTACTGCGGCTCACGGGAGGTATCGATCAGGAGTGTGGGGGTGGATTGCCTACATCAAAAGCCTGTGGGGCATTCAAGGGTGGCGTGATAAATACGTTATTTCTTGCGCGGAACTGCACTCGTTGAGCTAGAGTCCCAGAACGTCGCTGAATATTAACTGTTATTCCAAGGGAGGGATACCTATGAGCCTGCTGGCACCTGTCAACAACACCTATCGATCGTCTGTAAACCTGTTGGAGCACGCCGGTGGCCTTCCCCTGTTACTGCTGCGCCTCTACCTGGCGCCCATCATGATGCAGGCGGGCTGGAACAAGTTTGCCGCCTTTGATGCCACCGTCAGTTGGTTTGGCGATGGCTTGGGGCTGCCCTTACCCTGGCTGATGGCGCTGCTGGCAGCGGGCACCGAGTTGGTCGGTGGTGCCCTCTTAATTGTGGGGTTGGCCACGCGTCTGGTCTCCATCCCTTTGATGATCACCATGCTGGTGGCTATTTTTACCGTCCATTGGGATAACGGCTGGTTGGCGGTTTCAGATGCCAGCAGCTGGTTGGCGAACGATAGAGTTGTGGAGGCTGTCGAACGCAAGGAGCGGATCAAATCAATTCTGCGGGAGCATGGTAATTACGGTTGGTTGACGGGCCGTGGCCCGGTCACCATCCTCAATAATGGCATCGAATTCGCGGCTACCTACTTCATTATGTTGTTTACGCTGCTCTGCTTTGGCGGTGGTCGTTACCTCAGTTTTGACTACTGGATAGCGCGTTGGGCGGCTCGAAGAGGCAATTAGTCGGCAATTGGCCGCTCAATAACCAATTTGGCTGTGATACAATCCGCCGCGACATTTATCAGCTGCGAGCATTTAATTTGATTGGCCAGAGATATCAGTACTTCCCACTACTGGCGCCGGTAGAAGATGAAACGGCGTCAGGCGAAGCCAGCACCCAACCCGGTGATTCCGAATCTTCCAAACCCTCACGCTCCCGACGCCGTCGTCCAAAACGCGAGTCGACCTGGAGCATTGAGCAGTTTCAGGTAGAGCCGGCGGAGGGCAAAACCCGCTTCCATGATTTGGATCTGCCCGAATCTTTAATGCATGCTATCCACGACCTGGGCTTTGAGTACTGCTCCCCCATTCAGGCGCAGGCACTGCCCTACACCCTGGATGGCCAGGATGTGGTTGGTAAGGCGCAAACTGGTACCGGTAAAACCGCGGCCTTCCTGCTGGGGATTATCGACGACTTCCTCTGCCACCCCTTGGAAGGTGAGCGCTTTGCCGGTGAAGCACGGGCACTGATTCTGGCGCCGACGCGCGAGTTGGTGCTGCAGATTGCCGACGACGCCAAAGCCCTCTGCAAATACAACGATCTGGAAATTCACACCCTGGTGGGTGGCATGGATTACCAGAAGCAACAGAACCGCCTGGCCGATCGTCTGGTGGATATTCTGGTGGCTACCCCGGGCCGGTTGCTCGACTTTGTCGGCAATGGCGACGTTCACCTGGATCAGGTGGAGGTGTTGGTGATCGACGAAGCCGACCGTATGCTGGATATGGGCTTCATTCCCCAGGTGCGTCGGATCGTTAAGGCGACCCCGCAAAAAAGCCATCGCCAAACTCTGCTCTTCTCCGCCACCTTTACCTACGACGTACTCAACCTGGCCGAGCAGTGGACTGATCAACCCATTAAGGTGGAGATCGAACCTGAGTCCGTGGCCACCGATACGGTTACCCAGCACGTCTATCTGGTCTCCAGTGAAGAGAAGTTCACCCTGCTCTACAACCTGCTGCAGCAGGATGATGTTGAGAGCCTGATTGTGTTTGCCAACCGCCGGGATGAGTGTCGACGCCTGCACCAGAAGCTGCTCGATCACGGCTTTAAGGCCGGGCTGCTCAGTGGCGAGATCAATCAGAACAAGCGGGTGAAAACCCTCGATGACTTCAAGAAGGGCGAGTTGAAAGTACTGGTGGCCACCGATGTGGCCGGCCGTGGTATTCACATTGGCGGCATCAGCCACGTGGTGAATTTCACCCTGCCCGAAGAGCCCGAGGACTACGTGCACCGCATCGGTCGCACCGGCCGCGCCGGCAAACTGGGTACCTCCATCAGTTTTGCCTGTGAGGATGACGCCTTCCGCCTGGAGCCCATTAAAAAGCTGTTGGGTGAAGATCTGAAATGCGAGCAGCCACCTGAAGAGCTGTTGGCAACCCTGCCCGAGGTAAAATACACCGCCGTCGCCAGAGCACCCCGTTCGGGCTCAGGTGGTCGGCCACGCCGTGGTGGTAGCGGCGGCGGGCGCCGCCGTTAACGGCGCAAGCGTGCCTTAAACTGTTCCACTTCCGGCTGGTTGGTGAGCTCTTGTAACCAGAAGAGCGTGCCGCCAGCCACCGCTGCCGGGGCTACCAGAATATTGAGCACCGGCACCATCAGCCCCAGCAGTGTCAAGCCGCCAAAACCCCAGGCGCTGTAGCGGCCCTGGCCCATGGCTCGCCGAAACAGACCAAACTTCAAACGGTAGTTGTCCGCCGGGTAGTCGACGTATTGGATCGACATGCTCCAGGCCGCCCACAGTGCCAAAATAACCGGTACAAAGAAGTTGGCGAGCGGTATAAAACCGAGAATAAAGGCGACGATTAAGACCAGTAAGCCGCGGCTAACAAAGTACCAGAGCTTTACCAGTTCGCGGCCCATGGTGCGCACAATCATGGTGGCGATTGATTCCGGTGGCGGTGCCTGGCCGGTGAGGTGTTCCTCTATCTTTTCGGCCAGCAGGCCGTAGAAGGGTGCGGCCAGAATATTGGTAATCAAACTGAAGCTGTAGCCATAAACCACCACGGCCACCAATGCCGCCGCCAGCCAGATTACCACCGCCATGGCTTTAAGCAGGGGTTGCAGCCATTTCCAGTCGGGTAACAGGCCGATAATGGCCTGCACGGCGGGGTTGAAGTAGGCCACCATCAACGCCGTCAGAATTAAAAAGATCAGCACATTAACCACGACCGGAACAATAACGAAGTGGCGGAAACGGGGTTCAAAAACGAGCTTGGTGCCGTCCAGCAGATAGCCGGCACCAGTGATGAGATGGTTGTTGTTCACGCGGGATCCTTGCGATGGCTTCTGCCGATAGGACATCGACCGGGCCGGTAAGGTTTACTCAGCTTCCTTCTATTCGGCCCCTTTTTCGGCCAATAGCTGAGCGTAGTCGACCCCCAATCGATGGCTGCGGATCTGTTGCAACAGATTGCGCCCGTCCGGCCCCGGTGCGTTGAGGTCGCGGCCTTCGGCGAGGAAGAACTCAATAAAGGTGGCAAAGTTGTCGATGTTCATGCCGCGGTAGGCCTTTTCCAACACGTGAAAATCGCCGTTCACCCCTTCTGGTGGCTGGAAGTTCAGGAAGCTTTTTACGCGCGCGTCATCGAATACCTCGCCCAGAACTTTTTGCTTATCTTTTTTTAACGCCATATCTCAAACCTAAAATACGTGGTCAGCTAAAGCAGTTCGTTTAGCTTTTTCAGAAGAATTTCGTTGATTGCCTGTGGGTTGGCCTGGCCTTTGGAAGCTTTCATTATCTGGCCAACAAAATAACCGAGCATTTTCGGGCGTTTGTCCGGATCGGCGTTTTTGTAGTTGTCCACCTGCTTGGGCGAGGCTGCAATCACCTCGTCGGCCATTTTTTCCAGGGCGCCGCTGTCGGAAACCTGCTTCAGCCCTTTGGCTTCAATGACGGCATCGGCACTGTCGCCTTCACCCAACCATAAAGCCTCGAACACCTGCTTGGCGATCTTGCTGGAGATGGTGCCGTCTTTGGTGCGGATAATCACCCCGGCCAGCTGCTCGGCAGTGACCGGGCTGTGGGCGATGGTTTTCTCTTCACTGTTCAGGCGTGCCGACAGCTCACCCATAATCCAGTTGGCCGACTGCTTGGCATCCTCGGTGAGTTTGCACAGGGCTTCAAAGTAGTGGCTGGTGGCCAGGTCGCCGGCCAGAATGCCAGCGTCGTAGTCATTCAGGCCGTAGTCGGCCAGGAAGCGTTCGCGGCGGGCCTCCGGCAGCTCCGGCATGGTGCTGCGCACGGCTTCAACATAGGCTTCGTCGATCACCACCGGCAGCAGGTCGGGGCAGGGGAAGTAGCGGTAGTCGTTTGCCTCCTCCTTGCTGCGCATACTGCGTGCTACCTTGCGGTCGCCGTCGTAGAGGCGCGTCTCCTGAATGACGCGGCCGCCGGATTCGATGACATCGATCTGCCGCTCGACCTCCAGCACAATCGCCTCCTCCATAAATTTGAAGGAGTTGAGGTTTTTGGTTTCGGTGCGGGTACCAAACTCGGCTTCGCCAACCGGGCGCACGGAGATGTTGACGTCGAAGCGCATGGAGCCCTGGCTCATTTCGCCATCGCAAATACCGAGGGAGGTGACCAGACCGTGCAGCTTTTTGGCAAAGGCCACGGCCTCTTCGGGGCTGCGCATATCGGGCTCGGTGACCACCTCAATCAGTGGCGTGCCGGCACGGTTGAGGTCGATGCCGCTCATGCCGTGAAAATCTTCGTGCAGCGACTTGCCGGCATCCTCTTCAATATGAGCGTGGTGAATTCGAACACGCTTTTCGCTGCCGTCGGACAAGCTGATCTCCACCTCGCCAGCGCCGACGATGGGCTTGGCCAGCTGAGTGGTCTGATAGCCCTTGGGCAGGTCCGGGTAGAAGTAGTTTTTGCGCTCGAAGATCGATTCGTGGTTGATCTCGGCATGGATGGCCAGGCCAAACATCACCGCATAGCGGAATGCCTGCTCGTTGGCCACCGGCAATGTGCCGGGCAGGGCGAGATCGACCGCGCAGGCCTGAGTGTTGGGCTCGGCGCCAAAGGCGGTGCTGGCGGCAGAGAACAATTTCGATTTAGTGGCCAGTTGAACGTGCACTTCCAGGCCAATTACGGTTTCCCATTCCATCTGTTAAACCTCCTTAGTCCAGGCCCGGGGCGGTTAGCCGGTGGAAATCGGTAACCTGTTGAAATTGGTGCGCCAGGTTGAGCAGCTTGGCTTCCGCGAAAGCCGGGCCAATTAACTGCAGGCCAACGGGTTTGCTGTCGACCAGGCCACAGGGAATGGACAAGCCGGGCAGGCCAGCCAGGTTGGTGGCGATGGTGTAGATATCTTCCAGGTACATGGCCACCGGGTCGCTGCCCTTGGCACCAAATTTAAAGGCGGGCGAGGTACAGGTTGGCCCCATGATGACATCCACCTCGGCAAAGGCTTCGTCGAAATCTTGTTTGATCAGGCGGCGCACCTGCTGAGCCTTGTTGTAGTAGGCATCGAAGTAGCCGGCCGAGAGGGCATAGGTGCCCACCAGAATACGGCGCTTCACCTCGTCGCCAAAGCCTTCGGCCCGGCTGCGTTTGTAGAGATCCTGCAGATCTTTGGGGTTGTCGCAGCGGTGGCCATAGCGGACACCATCGAAGCGCGACAGGTTGGCAGAACACTCGGCCGGGGCAATCACGTAGTAGGCGGGCACCGCCAGATTGCTGTGGGGCAGGCTGATCTCTTTGATCTTGGCGCCCATCTTTTCGTATTCGTCGATCGCTTCCTGCACCTTGGCGGCAACCTCAACGCTCAGGCCATCGCCAAAGTACTCCTGCGGGACACCGATAGTCGTGCCGGCCACTGGTGTTGCCAGGCTTTGGTTGTAGTCCTCCAGCGGGGCGTCGACACTGGTGCTATCCAGGGGATCAAAGCTGATCAGGGTGTTCATCATCAGCGCGGCGTCGGCGGCGGTGCGGGTGAGCACCCCGGCCTGATCCAGGCTGGAGGCGAAGGCGATCATGCCGTAGCGCGAGGCGCGGCCATAGGTGGGCTTGATGCCGGTTAAACCACAGTGGCTGGCCGGTTGGCGAATGGAACCGCCGGTATCGGTGGCGGTGGCGCCGGCGGTCAACAGGGCGGCCACAGCAGCGGCAGAACCACCGGAGGAGCCGCCCGGCACACAGCGATGATCCCAGGGATTTTTCACCGGGCCGTAGTAGCTGGTCTCGTTGGAGGAGCCCATGGCGAACTCATCCATGTTGAGCTTGCCCAAGACCACAACGCCCGCCTGCTTGTAGTTCTTCACAATGGTGGCGTCGTAGGGCGATATGAAATTCTCCAGCATGCGCGAACCACAGGTGGTGCGAATACCCTCGGTACAGAAGATATCTTTGTGGGCGATGGGAATGCCACACAGCGGGCCGGCACTACCGGCGGCCAGGGCGGCATCGGCGGCTTCGGCCTGGGCCAGGGCTGCTTCCGGGGTAACAGTAATAAAGCTGTTGAGTTCGCCATCCAGGCGCTGAATGCGATCCAGATAGTTCTGGGTCAGCTCGACACTGGAGAATTGCTTCTCCCGCAAGCCCTGGGCGAGTTCCGTGATTGATAAGTGGTGCATGTAGATGGGTGCCTGTGACGTATATTTCGCAATGCTGCTGTCGTAGGGGGAGTTGTCTGCGCTTTAATCGATAACTTTGGGTACCAGGTACAAGCCTGCTTCGGCTTCCGGCGCCAGTTTTTGGAAGGCCTCGCGGTTATTGGGCTCGGTGACCTGGTCGGCGCGCAGGCGCTGGACGGTATCCAATGGGTGCGCCATGGGTGTTACACCACGGGTATCGACGGCCTGGAGTTGGTCGACCAGAGCGAGTACGTCGCTGATACGCGCGGTCACTTCGCTGATGTGGCTGTCGTCGATCTCGATTTTGGCCAACTCAGCCAACTTATGTATTTCGGAAGGATCCAAGAGTGTCTCCGTTGTGTTTGCCAAGCGCAGTGGCGGTTAGCAATCGGCGGTTGTAATAAACAAGGGGCGCCATTTTACCGCCCAAGTGAGGACAATGACAGGCCTTTGATTGTGCACCAGCCGGTGGCCAATGTGCGCATGCGTTCTCGCCTGCGCAAGCTGTGAAGCTGTGCCGGGGTAGAGCCGCATTTGTGCCTTGCTCAAAGCGGCCCCCGTTGATAGAGTGCACGCACTCTGCCCATGGCCAATTTTTCCATATTAAACAGCATGATCGGGGGATTTAACTGCTGTTTTCCGCGAAAAACGACTATAAGTAAATACAGCGTTTTCATTTATCTATTTTTTGCAAGCATTTGATCAAGGTATAAGAATTTTATGTTACTGCCCAAGCGTCTGCGTGGCATGTTTTCCAACGACCTTTCTATCGACCTGGGAACCGCCAATACTCTTATTTATGTTAGGGATCGGGGTATTGTCCTCAACGAACCGTCTGTGGTCGCTATTCGAACGCATAACGGCCACAAAATTGTTGAAGCCGTGGGCATTGAAGCAAAACGCATGTTGGGCCGCACCCCGGGCAACATCACCGCCATCCGTCCCTTGAAAGATGGCGTCATCGCCGATTTCCAGGTGACTGAAAAGATGCTTCAGCACTTTATAAAAAAGGTACATGAAAGCAGTTGGTTTCAGCCCAGCCCACGCGTGCTCATCTGCGTGCCCTGTCTCTCCACCGAGGTTGAAAAGCGGGCAATTCGCGAATCTGCCCTGGGTGCTGGCGCGCGTGAAGTTCGCTTGATTGAAGAGCCCATGGCGGCAGCCATTGGTGCCGGCCTGCGGGTCGAAGAGGCGAGTGGTTCCATGGTGGTGGATATCGGTGGTGGTACCACTGAGATTGCCATAATTTCACTCAACGGTGTGGTCTACTCCGATTCGGTACGCATTGGTGGCGACCGCTTCGATGAGGCTATCGTCAACTATGTGCGCCGCAACTACGGCAGTGTGATTGGCGATGCCACGGCCGAGCGTATCAAGCAGGAGGTGGGCTGTGCCTACGCCAGCAGTGAGGTGCGCGAGATCGATGTCCGTGGCCGCAATCTGGCGGAAGGGGTGCCGCGCAGCTTTACCCTCAACAGCGATGAAATTTTGGAAGCCCTGCAGGAGCCTCTGGCGGGTATTGTACAGTCGGTGAAGAGCGCTCTGGAGCAATCGCCACCGGAGCTGGCGTCGGATATCGCGGAGAGTGGTATCGTCTTGACCGGCGGTGGTGCCCTGTTGCGCGATATCGACCGTCTGCTGAGTGAAGAGACCGGCCTGCCGGTGATTGTGGCGGAAGATCCCTTGACCTGTGTGGCTCGTGGTGGTGGCCGCGCGATGGAGTTTATGGATACCCACCGTATTGATCTGCTTTCCAGTTAATTGCCAACTGCTCCGCTGGCCCTGGCTGGCAGGGCTAATAAGAGAGATATGAAAGTAACCCGGGTGCTTAGTTATTAAACCGCTGTTTTCGAAAGGCAGTTCCAGCCTTTCCCGCCTCACGCTATGGATTCTGCTGGCCACAATAACGCTGGTGCTGATCGACGTCTTTACGCCCTGGCTTGCTCCGCTGAAAGCCAGGCTCAGCACCACCGCCATTCCCTTCTATTGGATTACCAATATCCCCAACCGCATCAGCGAGTGGGGCCAGGATAACCTGGTTACCCGTGAGCAACTGATCGAAGAGAACGAGTCTCTGCGTCAGCAGTTGCTGATTCTGCAGGGCCGTTTGCAGGGGATGGCGTCAATTACCACGGAAAACGTCCGCCTGCGGGAGCTGATGAACTCCGCTGAATTGGTCGCCGAGCAGGTATTGGTGGCGGAGCTGATTGGTGTCTCCTCCGATCCGCTGGTGCACAAGGTAATTGTGAATAAAGGCTTGGTTAATAACGTCTATGTTGGCCAGCCATTGCTGGATGCCTACGGTTTAATGGGCCAGGTGGTGGCGGTAGGGCCTTACTCCGCCGAGGTGATGCTGATCACCGACTCCACCCACGCGCTGCCGGTGGAGATCAATCGCAACGGTATTCGGGCCGTGGCCGAGGGTACTGGTAATTTGGAAGAGCTGATGTTGCGCCACGTCTCCAACACATTGGATGTGGTGGAAGGTGACCTGATTGTCAGTTCCGGATTGGGCGGCCGCTTTCCGCGTGGCTACCCGGTGGGTACGGTCAAGCGGGTGATCCATAACCCCGGTAAACCTTTCGCTGATGTGATTGTCCGGCCTCAGGCTCAGCTCAACCGCAGCCGCCACGTTTTGTTGGTGTTCCGCGGCGAAGCTATCACGCCCACCAGCGCCGAGCCCTGACATGCAGGCGGCCCCGTCGCACAATCGCTGGCTGATCGCACTCACCTTTCTGTTGGGGCTGGTGCTCAGTGTGGTGCCTATGCCACAGGATATGAGCTGGCTCAGGCCGCAGGTGGTGGTGGTAATCTTTATCTATTGGTGTTTGGTGTTGCCGCATCTGGTGGGGGTTATCTCCGCCTGGTTGGTTGGCATTGCCCTGGATGTGGTCACCCACTCGGTACTTGGCCAGCACGCCCTGGCGCTGGTGGTGGTGGCCTACATCTGCCTGCTCTCCTATCAGCGCATTCGCAGTTATCTTTTTTGGCAGCAGTCCATGTGGGTGTTCATCATGGTCGGGATTCACCAGCTATTTGTGAACTGGGTGCATAGCCTGGGTGGCCATTCCGCGCCGCCCAGCCGTTTTCTGTTGCCCGCGCTCTCCAGTGCTCTGCTCTGGCCCCTGGTCTACACCCTATTGGAACGGTTGCGCATTAAATACCGCATCAGTTAGTTTCTACAGTTGGCATTGTCTATCCGTTTGGTCTGCACGGCTGCCCAGGAGTCAGGCAGCCCAAGCAGCTCTTAACCAAAGCAACCACCAGCAGAAGGGAATTTTTGTGCCAGCCTATGATCTGATTCTGGCTTCGCAGTCACCACGACGGCGGGAGATATTGCAGCAGATTGGCGTTCGCTTCTGTGTGCAGAGCGCGGATATCGAGGAGCGACACGAAGCCCATGAAGCAGCAGCGCAATACGCCCAGCGCCTGGCGGAGGAGAAAGCCCTTACCGTTGCCCGATTACGCGGGGATGGCATACCAGTGCTGGGTGCCGATACTATTGGGGTTTGTGCCGGTCATATCCTCGAAAAGCCGGTTGATGAGTCGCACGCACGGGCGATGCTACAGCAGATGTCCGCGACCACCCACCAGGTGATCAGTGCGCTGGCGATAACCAATGGTGAACAGCTGGCTTCGGCGGTCTGCACCACGCAGGTGAAGTTTCGGGCACTAACCGATGCCGAAATCGCCCGCTACTGGCAGACCGGCGAACCGCAAGATAAATCGGGTGGCTATGCCATTCAGGGGTTTGGCGCAGTCTTTGTGGAGAGTATTACCGGCAGCTACAGCAATGTGGTTGGCCTGCCCATAGAGTCCCTGGTACCGCTGTTGCAACAGTTTGCCATCCCCTTCTGGCAAACGCCGACCTAGGAACGAAACTGCTGGGAATGCAGAAGTAACTACCATGAGTGAAGAGCTACTGATTAACTTCGCCCCCACAGAAACCCGCGTTGCGCTGGTTGAGAACGGGGTGTTGCAAGAGGTTTACATCGAACGCACCCAGAGCAAGGGGTTCGTTGGCTTTATCTTTAAAGGTAAGGTGGTGCGGGTACTGCCCGGCATGCAGGCGGCGTTTGTCGATATCGGCCTCGGTCGCGCCGGTTTTATTCACGCGGCGGATATTGCCCCGCTGGATGAAAACGGCATGGAGGCGCGCACCAGTGAAGTCCCCGATATCCGCGACATCGTGCACGAGGGCAAAACCCTGATTGTGCAGGTGATCAAGGATGCCATCGGTACCAAAGGCGCGCGGCTTACCACCCATCTCTCGGTGTCAGGCCGCTACCTGGTCTACATGCCCCAAACTCAACATATCGGTATCTCCACCCGCATTGATGAGGAGTGCGAGCGCGATCGGCTGCGTACCCTGGTGCAGAAGGCGGTCGATGAGCTGCCGGTGAAGCCCGATGGCGGCTTTATCGTGCGCACGGTGGCGGAGGGGGCCAGTGAAGAGGATCTGGTTGCCGATATCCCCTTTCTACAGAAACTCTGGGCCGACCTGGCCGTGCGCATTAAAGAGGCCCCGGTGCCGAGTGTCATCTACGAAGATCTGCCGCTCTTTATGCGCACCCTGCGCGACCTGGTCAAGCCGCACATTGAGAAGGTGCGGGTCGACTCGCGTGAGGTCTATGGGCGTATGACCCAGTTTGCCAACCAGTATGCGCCGGAGATCGCCAAGCGCATCGAACACTACCCCGGTGAACGGCCGCTATTCGATCTCTATGGTGTCGAGGATGAAATTCAAAAGGCGCTGAATACCAAAGTGCCGCTCAAATCCGGTGGTTATCTGATTATCGAAACCACCGAGGCGATGACCACGGTAGACGTCAATACCGGCGGTTTTGTCGGTCATCGCAACCTGGAAGAGACCATCTACAAAACCAATCTGGAGGCCGCCAGCGCCATTGCCCGCCAGCTGCGCCTGCGCAATATCGGCGGCATCATTGTGGTCGATTTCATCGACATGAAAGAGTCCGAGAACCAGCGCCAGGTGCTGCGGGCGCTGGAGAAGGCGATGGAGAAAGATCACGCCAAAACCAGCATTACCGGCGTCTCTGAGCTGGGCTTGGTGGAGATGACCCGCAAGCGCACCCGCGAGTCGCTGGGCCAGATTATGTGTGAACCCTGCCCGGTCTGCCTGGGTAGGGGTAGTTTGAAATCGGCGGAGACCATCTGCTTTGAGATTTTTCGTGAGATCTTGCGTGAGGCGCGCACCTACGACACCAGCAAAATTCTGGTGCTGGCTTCACAGTTGGTGGTCGATCGACTGCTGGATGAAGAGTCTGCCAATGTCGCCGACCTCGAGGCTTTTATCGGTCGTGAAATACAATTTCAGGTGGAAGCCATCTACAATCAAGAACAATACGACATTATTCCCATCTAACCCGGAAGTGGCGTTAGCAACGCTTACTAACATGCAGGGAGGCATGCACGTAACCTTGAAATCCAGCGGGATAGCAGAAACTCAACGGTTGCGTCGTCTTTGTACTATAAATTGCCAAACGGAGTACCCGGGTTCCCCGTCTGAGTGGCAGGTTGCGGCCGCTGCTCACCAAGCATTATGAAAAAGTTTTTAGCCAAGTCTGCCCACTATTTTTGGATCTGCTTTGCCGTATTACTGGTGTTGGCGGCTGTTCTGGTGCAGTTGGCGCGCGAATTGTCCCCCCTGTTAAACAACAACAAAGATGCCATTGCCGAGCAACTGGCCGGCATGCTGCACAGCCAGGTCCGTCTGGGTCATCTGGAGGCGGAGTGGGAGGGACTATCGCCCAGTATTCGGATATTGGATTTAGGGCTCTACCCAGCCGATGCCGATCTGGAACTGAACCAGGCGAGCCTCTCCGTGGGCCGGGCCTCTCTACGCTTGAATCTGATGCGTTCTGTGTTCCAGGCGCGCTTGGTGATCGAGTCGGTAACCCTGTCCGACACCCATGCCCGGCTGCAGCAGGATAAAAACGGCGATTGGCACCTGTTCGGTATCGCCAATACCGCCCAGGGTGGCGGTTCCGCTATCGACGACCCGATGGACATCTTCCTGCTGGCCGATCAGGTTCAGGCGGATGATATCTCCCTCGTCCTGGAAAACTACTTTGGCAACCGGGTTAATTTTGCCATCACCACGGCTCAGTTTGAGAACGGCAACCTCTTCCATAGGCTGCGCGCCAATCTCACTTTGGAAGGTGAGCCTATCGCGAATCTGGTAGTGGAGGCCAAAGGCGACCCCCGCTCCAAGGGCGAGCGCGACATGCGCGCTTACCTCTCCCTG
The DNA here is from genome assembly GCF_033283405.1 of Halioxenophilus sp. WMMB6. Classification (NCBI taxonomy): domain Bacteria; kingdom Pseudomonadati; phylum Pseudomonadota; class Gammaproteobacteria; order Alteromonadales; family Alteromonadaceae; genus Halioxenophilus; species Halioxenophilus sp. WMMB6. The sequence continues at coordinate 434,105 of NZ_JAWMQR010000003.1, read as the reverse complement.
CGGGACCTGCCCGTCAAACGAATTCAAGATCTGTTGATCTCCAGCGGTTGGAATATTCGTGGTGATGAGCTGCAGAGCAGCCGCTTAAACCTGCAGGCCTGGCTGGAGCACGATCGCCTGGGCCACTATCAATTAACCGGAGAGGTAGCCCTGGGGCTGGTGGAGACCAACCTGAAAGACAGTATTGCGTTACCGAGCCGGGTCACCGGCCAGTTTCATGGCGATGTCAATTTTGCCCAGCCGGGGTTGGCGCTGTCGATGCAGGTTAACGACCTCGCCATCGCATGGCCCGAGCTGCAGCTCTCGCCCATGAACCTGCAGTTGGACTACGGCTCAGCCGGCTGGCAGGTGCTGGTGAACCGGTTGGATTTGCATGAGTTTACCGAAGCGGTGGCGGCCTCTGGCTACGAGAATCACCTGCTTAATTCGGCGCTCGAGAGTCTCAATGCCCAAGGCACAATGAACAATATTCTGTTTCAGCTGCCAGCCGATGCCCCGGCTGATTTCAATCTGCAGGCCAATCTGGCCGATGTGAATGTTGATGAGTGGCGCGGCACGCCGGCGTTGAGTGGCGTCACCGGTTTTCTCTCCACCGGCGCGATGGATGGCTACGTTAAGCTGGAGTCAGAGCAGCCCTTCAGCGCCTTTTTCAAAGAGGCTTACGATCACTCGTTAAACTTTGACAGCGTGGCTGGGGCGGTGCGCTGGCAACTGCGGCCGGAGCAGAACGCGATTTACGTCAATTCGGGTCTGCTGCGCCTAACGGAGGGCGACAGCGACGCCAGGGCGCAATTCCGCCTCTACGTGCCGTGGAAGAAAGGTACTGCTCCCATGGACATGACTCTGGCGGTGGGGCTCACCAATGGTAATGCCGAAGACCGCTTTACCTATGTGCCCAAGGTGCTGAGTGAAGAGCTGCGCGACTGGCTGGCAACCAGCATTTTGTCGGGTCAGTCATCCGAGGGCGGATTCCTCTTTCGCGGCCGCTTTGGTGGTGAGTCTGTGGAATCGGTCACCCAGCTGAAACTGGCGGTAACCGAGGGTGCAGTACGCTACCACCCGGATTGGCCTGAGGTGAGCGATGTCACCGGTACAGTGGTGGTCAACAATGGCGAGGCCCGGGTGGCGGTGGAGCGCGGCCATTTCTGGAACACACAGGTATCCGCCACCCAGTTATCCGTGCAGAGCCACAATCACGAGTTGGTGCTAAAACTGGATGGCCGAGCCGAGGGGCCTGGTGAAGATGGCCTGCGTCTGCTGCGGGAAACACCTCTGCATGAGGTGCTTGGCACCGCCTTTGACGACTGGCAATTGACCAGTAAATTTCGCGGTAGCATAGCCCTGACGGTGCCGCTTAGTGGCGAGAGCCAGCAGCAGGGCTATCAGCACGTGCAGGTGCAGCTGAAGCCGGGCAGTTTAACTATGGCTGGGCTTGGTCTCACCTTCTCCTCCCTGAGCGGCGCCATCAGCTATGACTCCCGTGACGGGTTAAGCAGCCGCGGGCTGGCCGCCAAATTGTGGGACGAGCCGGTGCAGGTGGCCATCAAAAGTTTCCCTGTCAACGCAGAGCCCGCTAAAGAGGGGGCCACTGGCCACCACGATATTGAGGTTGGTTTTCAAGGGCAGGTGGCGGTGGCCGGTTTACAGAGCTGGTTAGCGCGGCCGGAGCTCTCCTTCCTGAGTGGCAAAACTGCGGTCACCGGTGCGCTGACCATTCCCGATCGCAGTCGCAATCCCGATCTACCCAACGCCACCCTGGCTCTGCAAGCTGATCTGGTGGGGGTAGATATCAACCTGCCTGGAGAGTGGGCCAAGGCGGCTGAAGTGCCCGCAGCCTTGGCGGTCTCAGTGCCCATCTATGGTGATGCCTACCAGGTCGATCTGAACCTGGATTCAGCGATAACGGCGCAGATCAACCTGCAGGAGAGTGGTGTTACCTCGGTGGCGGTGGGGCTGCATACTGCGCCACAGGTTATCGACCGGCAAGTCAACATCGCCGGCACCACCCAACAGGCTGATGTGGAGGCGTGGCTTGAGGTTATTGATCGCTACCAGGCTTATGCCGAGTTGTTGAGTGGGGAGGATTCTGTTAGTGGCGAAGGCGACCAGATGCCGGTGACGCTGAGCGTCAATATAGAACAGGCCGAGTGGCACGGTATTACCGCCGATGAACTGTTGCTGCAGGCCGAGCAGAAGCGCGATCACTGGTTGCTGAACCTCGATAGCGGCACCGTTACCGGTCAGTTGCAGATTCCCGTCGCCGAGGAGGAGCCTCTGATTGTCAATCTCAGTAGCCTGCATCTGCCGGCGTTCGACGAGCCGGAAGCCGAGGAGTCCACAGAAACTAGCGGAGTTGCCGAACAACCCGCCACTGCAGAGGTTGCGGACACCGGGGGGGTAGCAGAAGCGAATGCAGATCCCGCCGAGAGTGACGATCTGCTGGCCGATGTCGATTTTAGCCAGCTGCCGGCCATGGATGTCACTCTGGATGGGCTCTATTTTGGCAACGAGGACTACGGTAATTGGCGTTTCCGACTGCGCCACCAGGGCGATGGCATTGTTCTGGATCAGATTGAAGGCTTTGTGCGGGGGGTGTCGGTAACCGGCACTGGCGAGAAAGGTGCCGAACCCGGAGCCAAACTGTTGTGGCAGCGCACAGATACTGGCGATAGCTCCCACTTCAGTGGGCGCCTGGTGGCCAGCGACCTGCGTGAGGTGCTATATCTCTGGCAGAAACCGGAGCTATTGGAGACCTCCAAGGCGGTATTTACCAGCCAGCTGAGTTGGTCCGGGTCGCCGGCTGCTATCGACTATATGCACCTACAGGGCGATATCGATGTCGATATCGCGCACGGGCGCTTTATCCAGGGGGTAGAGGGTGGTGGCGATGCGCTACTGCGCCTGGTAGCGCTGTTTAATTTTGACTCCTGGGCCCGTCGCCTGCGCCTGGGTATGTCGGATCTGGTGGATAGCGGTTTGAGCTTCGACAGCATAGACGGCACTTTGCAATTTAATAACACAGAGCTGTTGTTGTCGGACCCGCTTGTCGTAAAGGCGCCCTCCAGTACTCTGCGCTATGCCGGCGTGATCGACTTGGCTAACGAACAACTCGACACCAAGCTGGTGGCGACCCTGCCGGTGGGCGGTAACCTGACGTTGATTGCTGCCCTCGCGGGCGGCCTACCGGCGGCGGCGGGGGTGTGGGCGGCCAGTAAGCTCTTTAAAGACCAGGTGAATCGGGTGGCCAGTGTCAGCTACAGCATTACCGGCAGTTGGGCAGAGCCCGATGTGGAGTTTGTGCGTCTGTTCGATAACAACACCAAACAGGCCAATAAGAAGAAGGGGGAGGGTGAGCAGCCTGAACCCGGCACTACGGTGGAAGAGGCACCCGCTGAAAGTTTACCGGTGGAGGTGCCGGGACCGCTGCCAAGCGGGCCGGAACCACCAGCCATTCAGCCGGAACCGGAAGCAGCGGTCTCCGCGGCGCAGTGACCATTGCCGAGCGGTTTTGCTGTGGCCAGTTGGCTGCTTGTTGGCAGGCCTATTGAGTGGTAAACGCGGTTATTGATCGTGCTGTTGAATGGTATCCCGCAACCACTGAAACAGCTTGCGCGCGGCCATAACCTGCTGCTTGCTGGGCTCCTCCGACTTAGCTTTAGACGCTTGGCAATTTCTGACCAGCTGCCGTAACTGTTGGCGATCGGCTGCGGGGTAGTTCGCCATAAACTGCTCGGCTTGCGAGCCATCGGCGATCAACTGGTCGCGCCAGTGCTCACAGAGGTGGTGCAGCTGGTGGCTGCCTTGGCTTTGCTCCTGTAGTGCCTCCCAGGCGGCCAACAGGGCATCGCTGTCCCCTTGCCGAATCAGTTTGCCAATAAACTGGATGTGCCGTTTGCGGGCACTGTTCGCTTTCATCTTTTGTGCTTCGCCAACGGCCGTGCGCAGAGCGTCGTCCAGCGGCAGCTTAGCCAGCTGCTGGTTGGAGAGCCGGGTCAGCTGCTCCCCTAAATCCTGCAGTGCCAACGACTCTTTCTTGCGCTGGGTCTTGCTGGGTGGCAGATCAAAATCTTCGTCAAAACTGTCGTTCATGGTCAGTGGGTCTTGTTTGTTGCGGCTGCTGGGTGATGACGCAGGTTTACACTCCTGGTCACTCAACGGTACTGGGCTCAGGCATAAAAGTAGGTGGCCAGGCCCAGAAAGGCGAAAAAGCCCACCACATCGGTGACGGTGGTCAGTGCCACACCGCCGGCCAGGGCTGGGTCTATGCGCATGCTCTTTAAAATAATGGGCAGCATGGCGCCGGCCATGGCTGCAAAAATCAGATTGATTACCATCGCCGCCGCGATAATACCGGCGATGGCGGGATCGTCAAACCAGAATCCGGCGATCAGCGCCATAATGGTGGCCCACAGCAGGCCATTGATGATCCCGACCTGCACCTCCCGGTTGAGCAGCCAGGAGAGGTTGCTGCGGCCAATGTGGCCAAGCGCCATACCCCGGATCACCACGGTCAGCGTCTGGCTGCCGGCGACTCCCCCCATGCTGGCGACGATGGGCATCAGTACCGCCAGGGCGACCACCTTATCGATGGTGCCCTGGAAAATATTGATCACCGAAGAGGCGATTACCGCGGTCAGGAGGTTGATACCCAGCCAGATCGCCCGCCGCGGCGAGGTAGTGCGCACCGAGGCGAAGGTGTCGGAGTCTTCATCCAGACCGGCCAGGCTCATCAGGGAGTGGTCTGCCCCCTCTCGGATAACGTCAACCACGTCGTCAATGGTGACCCGGCCCAGCAGTTTACCGCTCTCATCCACCACCGGTGCCATTACCCAGTCGTGGTGTTCGAACAGGCTGGCCACCTCCTGATCTTTCATTTTGTAGGGGATGGCCACCACGTCGGTGTCCATCAGCTCCCGTACCGTCATGCCGGGGTCGCAGGTCAGCAGCTTGGAGATGGGTAACAACCCCAGGAAGATATCGCCACGGTTGACCACCACCAGACTGTAGGTGGAGTTGGGCAGCTCTTCGTGGCGGCGCAGATAGCGCAGCACTACGTCCAGTGTGATATCGGGGCGTACGGTGATGGCATCGGTGTCCATCAAGCCGCCGGCGGTGTCCTCGTCGTAGGAGAGGATCGACTCAACCCGGGAGCGGTTTTGAGTCGACATGGCGGCCAGAACTTCCTGGATAACCTGGTCGGGGAGCTGTTGCAGGATGTCGGCGACGTTATCCGCCTCCAGCTCCTCGGTCATGGCGGCCAGTTCGACGGAGTTCATATCCGACAGCAGCTGTACCCGAACGCTCTCTGGCAGCTCCTGGATGACCTCACCTTCCAGGTCTTTATCGACTATCTGCCACAACAGCATCCGGCGATTGGGTGGCGAGGAGCTCAGCAGGTGGGCTATTGCCGCCGGTTGCAGGCTGTTGAGCATGCGCCGGGTGGAGGAGAAGGCACCACTGTCCAGCGCCGATAACACCTCTTTCAACTTGGAGTGGGTTTGCCCAGTGAGGATATCGGTGCTGACTTTGTTATCGGCCATAGACTCGAATTCGATTTAGTGAGGTAGGAGCGATGTGCGGGAGTTTTCTGGATATTGGGCTGCCCGGTGGCTTGTAGGGTGCTTCAGTCCTGCCGTATTTGGGCGGCCAAGTTCCAATAAAAACAAGGGCTTAGTTTAGTTTCTGTTCGTGTTGGCTGACAAGCGCGGGCACTGGGTGATGATGAATTTTCTGCCTTTTTTAAGGCGCCAATGAGGAAATTAGTGCTCTTCCTCAAATTTATTGGCAAACAGGAGGGCGATCTCATCAATGGCTGCCTGTTCGTCGTCGCCATCGGCTTGTAACACGATCTCTGAATTGCATGAAGCTGCCAAAAGCAGAATGGACATCACGCTTTTGCAGTCGGCGGTTTTGCCATCGAAAACGATGGTGATGTTGGCCTGATATTGCGTCGCGGTTTTAACCAGCTTGGTGGCGACCCTGGCGTGCAGACCCTTGCTGTTAGTAATGGTAATGGCTTGTTGTAGCATCTTCTTTATTTGTAATTGTTAGTGAGTGGTGGGCTTATCCGGACGGCCCGGCCAGGGTGAGATCCCGGTGGCGTACCAATACGCTGGTATGTTCGGCGCTGAAGCGCGCCGCTAACTGTTTGCAGAGATAGACCGAGCGGTGCTGACCGCCGGTGCAGCCGATGGCAACCGTGATGTAACTGCGATTGCTGGCGGCAAAATGGGGCAGCCACTTCTGCAGGTAGAGGGTGATGTCCTCCAGCATCTCCAGCACCAAAGGTTCTGCCTGTAAAAAAGCTTCGACATTTTCATCCAGGCCGCTGGAGTGCTTTAGGTCGGCCTGCCAATAGGGGTTGGGCAGGCAGCGGGCATCGAAGATGAAATCCGCTTCGGCGGGCACCCCGCGTTTAAAGCCAAACGACTGGAACTGAATAGCCATGCCCAGATGCTCGGCCCCGGTGACCCACTTCTGGATCAGGTTGCGCAGCTCGTGCAGGCTCAAACCGCTGGTCTCGATCACCTGGTCGGCCAGGTCGTAGATGGGCTGTAGCAGTTCCGACTCTTTGGCGATAGCGGCTTTGAGGTCAATGGCTGTGGAGCTGAGCGGGTGTTTGCGCCGGGTTTCACTGAAGCGGCGCAGAAGGATATCGTCGCGGGCATCCAAAAAGATGACCTGTACCGATTTGCAGCCCTGCTTAAGCTGCTTTAACACCTGCGGGAAATTGCTGAGCTGATCGAGGTTGCTGCGGGTGTCGATGGTGACGGCGTAGCGCTTGCCGGCGTTGGATTGCGCGCTGACCAGGTGCACCAACAGGCCAATAGGCAGATTATCGATACAGGTCATGCCGGCATCTTCCAGCACACGCAGGGCGCTGCTGATGCCCGAACCGGAACGACCACTGATAATCACTAGTTGCATCATTGCACCCTAGTCGAGGTGTTAGTCTACTGCGATGAGAGTCTGGTAGAGCTCTTCGCTGGATTGGCACTGTCGAATTTTGCTCAACAGGTCGGCGTCTGAAAAAGTTCGCGCAATGGTCGCGAGTGTTTGCAGGTGGGTGTCATCTGCCTCCTCTGGTACCAGCAGGGCGAAGATGGCGTCTACGGGGGTGTCATCAATGGCGTCAAAGTCGACTTTATCCGACAATTTAAAAAAGGCACCCATGGTGCCCGCGCAATTTTCCAAACGGCAGTGTGGGATGGCAATACCATGGCCAATGCCGGTAGAGCCAAGCCGTTCGCGGGCCATTAATCGCCGAAACAGCTCTTCGGCATCCAGCACGGGGATGTCTTCGGCTATCAATTTGGCAATGGTTTCGAGGGTTCTTTTTTTGCTGATCCCCTCCAAGCCGCAGACAACACGGCTTGGAGCGAGAATAGAGGACAGTTTGATAGTCATCGATGGCTGCTGATTTTCTCTTTGTGCTTGAGGAGCTGTCGATCGAGCTTGTCGGTTAGGGCGTCGATAGCCGTATACAGGTCATCCGATTCGCAGTCAGCAAAAAAGTCTTTGCCGCTAACGTGGATCGAAGCTTCCGCTTTTTGTCGCATTTTTTCAACCGAGAGAATGACATTCGTACTGGTTATCTGCCCGTGGTGTTTATCCAATCGTGACAGTTTATTTTCTACGTAGTCCTTGAGGGAGTCGGTCAATTCGACATGATGCCCGCTGATTGTAATTTGCATTGCAGTTCCTCTTTGTCGATAGGGTTCGGTGAGGTACCGAACCGGTTGCTTGAGGCGGCCTGAGCCGCCGTTACTGCGCTATTCACAAGAGACTAAACAGCGCAGCAGAAACCGATAAATCCTATGTCGTTACACCAATCGCTTACGCTCGTTAGAGGCCGCGATGCCGAGCGACTCGCGATATTTCGCAATGGTACGACGGGCAACCTGGATACCCTGGTCTGACAGAAGGCTGGTGATTTTGCTGTCGCTCAGGGGTTTTTGCGGGTCTTCGGCGGCGACGAGTTTTTTGATGATGGCGCGGATAGCGGTGGAGGAGCACTCCCCGCCGTTATCGGTGCTGACATGGCTGGAGAAGAAGTATTTCAGTTCAAAAATACCCTGCGGGGTGTGCATGTATTTTTGGGTGGTGACGCGTGAAATAGTGGATTCGTGCATGCCTACATCTTCGGCGATATCGTGCAATACCAATGGTTTCATGGCCTCTGGGCCAAAATCAAGAAAGCCCTGTTGTTTGTCGACAATACAGCTGGCGACCTTGAGCAGAGTTTCGTTGCGGCTTTGCAGGCTCTTCAAAAACCAGCGAGCCTCCTGCAGGTTGTCGCGCAGGAAGGTGTTGTCTTCACTGCTGTCTGCGCGTTTAACCAAGTTGGCGTAATTACTGTTAATACGGATTTTAGGTGCGATGTCTGGGTTTAGTTCCACCAGCCAGCGTCCGCTTTTTTTACTGACAAACACATCCGGTACGATGTAGCTGGTTTCGCTGCTGCCAATCAGCTCACCCGGGTGTGGAGTCAGCTGTTGGATCAATAAAATCGCCTGTTTTAGCTCGTTCTCTTTGATGCGGCAGCGGCGCATGATCTGTTTGTAGTCGCGGTTGCCGAGCTGTAGCAGGTGTTCGCTGACGATCATTTTAGCGGCGTCGAGGCATGGCGTATCTTTGGCGAATTGATTCAGTTGTACCATCAGGCACTGCGAGAGGCTCTCGCTGCAGGCGCCAATGGGGTCGAACAGTTGCAGACGGTGCTGGACGGCGAACACTTCGTCGATGTCGAGCCGGTCGTGATCGTCTTCGTCTGTGGCGGCATCCACCTCATTAGGCGCTTCCCATTCGCTATCGTCCGCCTCTTCTGGGGTGCCATCCACCACCCGCGCCAAGCCGCGGTAGATATCTTCAATGGGGGTGGAGAGCAGGCCGCTGGGCTCAACGGCATCGATGATGGCCATCGCAATCATGCGATCGCGGTCTGACATGGGGGTGAGGTTAAGTTGCCAAAGCAGGTGTTCTTGCAGGGTTTCGGTGTTGTCTATCTGGCTGTCGAAGTAGCTGTCGTCGCGCTCGGGGCCGACATTGCCGCTACCACTGCCTTGGTAGATGTCGTCCCAATGGGTATCGACGGGGAGATCTTCGGGAATGTTCTCCTGCCAGTCAGCCTCTTCTTTGTTGGATTCGCTGATGGTTTCGGTGGCGCTGCTCTCTAGCTTGAGATCAGCGTCGGAGCTGGATGAGCTGTCGTCACCCGAGTCTTCAGACTCGCTCACCTCCAACATGGGGTTGGACTCCAGCGCCTCTTGAATCTCTTGCTGTAGGTCCAAAGTTGAGAGTTGCAGCAGGCGGATGGCCTGTTGCAACTGAGGGGTCATCGTTAACTGTTGACCGAGCTTTAGTTGTAGAGACTGCTTCATATACGACGGTGTATCCAATAACGAAGACGGAAACCGGGGGTAGCTTCAATCTGCTATCGGCAGTGTAGTATTGAATAGGTCAGCTGTGCAATATATTTAAGCAATTTTTATGCCTAGAATTCATTCGCTGGAAGTTTTATCAGGCAGGAGTGGGAGATTTGTGGCTGATCGGCGATGTCTAGCGGCTATTTACTGCTGCCGCGCGCGCTTGAGAGGAGTTGCTTTGCGCCTGCCCCGTTTGCTTGCAACCCTGTGTTTGGGTGGCTTTGGGGTCGATGGGGCTTATAGTCGCGCAAAAAGTGGTTGAGGTAAAGAGGGTGGGCTTTATAACTTGAAGCTTGCGCCAAGGTAGGTATCTCTAACCAACTGATTATTGAGCACTGTCTCGGCATTGCCTTCGGCGATAATGTGGCCGCCGCCAACGATAAAGGCCTTCTCACAAATATCCAGGGTTTCGCGAACATTGTGGTCGGTAATCAAGACGCCAATGCCGCGTTCCCGGAGGTGTTCGATAATCTGCTTGATATCGGCCACCGATTTCGGGTCCACGCCGGCGAAGGGTTCATCCAATAAGATGAAGCGGGGTTCGGCCGCCAGCGCTCGGGCAATCTCTACCCGGCGCCGTTCGCCGCCGGAGAGCGCCATGCCCAGGTTATCTTTGACGTGGGTGATGTGGAACTCCCTGAGCAGTTGATCGCAGATGGCGCGACGCTGTTTGCTTTTGAGCTCCTGGCGAGTCTCCAGAATGGCCAGAATATTGTCGCGCACACTCAATTTGCGAAATACCGAGGCCTCTTGTGGCAGGTAACCCAACCCTTTGCGGGCGCGGCCGTGCATGGGGAGGTTGGTGATATCTTCACCATCGATACTGACTGCGCCGCGATCGGCTCGTACCAGGCCGGCGATCATGTAGAAACAGGTGGTTTTGCCGGCGCCGTTGGGGCCGAGCAGGCCGACAATCTGCCCGGTGTTGACTTCGATGGATACATCGGTGACCACCGGTCGCCCGCGATAGGCTTTCGCCAAGTGCTTAGCTGATAAACATCCCATGGCGTTGGCTTACTGTTCGGTGGTGGTCTGGTTGGGGGGAATGACAATGTTGACCCGCTCGCTGCCGCCGGCCTCGGCGAGGGCGTTTTGCATGTCGTAGCGGATGGTGTCGCTGGTGATCAATGAGCCATCCTGGTCGATGCTGGCGTTGTTGATCAGGTGTACGATCTCCGAGCCCACCTCATACTCAATGCGCAGGGCTTTGGCGGTGACTACGCCCTGGTTGGCCTTGGGCTGTTGTTCAAAGATAGCGGGCTTGCCGACGGCGGTGATCTCTTTTATCCCCTCGTTGGAGTGGCTGACGGTAATGTTGTCGGCCCGGATCACCAGGCTACCCTGGATAAGGGTGGCATTGCCAATAAACTGGGTGACGCCGGTGTTCTCATTGCGCACGGCGCGATCGGAGTTGATCTTTACCGGTTGTTGCCGGTCATCGGGCAGGGCGTTGATCTGGAAACTGAGGCTCAGGGCTGTGGCGAACAGGAGCAGGCTCCTGGCCAGAAGCCGCCAAATAGGGGCGTGTGGGGCGCTATCAGCGGGGTTCATAAACACCTTGTACCTGTGATTCCAAACTTGAAACGCCTGTCAACATGTTGATGTTCAGGCCCACCGCACTGGCGATGCCCTCTGGGGTGCGAATGTTAACAGCTTCGCTGGTAGTTACCAGTTGCTTCTCTGGGTAGATCTCCAGCTTCTGGGTGGCAACCTGATACTCATCGGAATCTGTGATCGATTGGCTTACCACCACATCCCCCCATAGAGTGATCAACTCACCATTGTGTTCCGTGCGCCCATGTTTTGACCGGAATACCCACGGTTGTTCGTTATCTTTGGCGTAAATGGTGAGTTCGGGTTGCGCCAGGTCGGTGTAGCCGCGCTGGAAATTTAGCGGCTTGTTGTTTTTATAGCGCAGGAACTGTTCCGCCCGGTCGACCTTGAGCAGGTACTGCAAGCGGCCTTCGCTGCCATATTGGCGGGTGGATGAGTGCTCAATCACCGCGATGGGGGTGCGCTCGGTCGGGATTGCCAATGGCGCCACCTCCTCCCCGGGGGGCTGAAGCAGGAGCAGGGCCACCAGAACCAGCGCGCCCACAATTGCCAGGGTTACCAGCGTCCTAATCACGATTGCTGTTCCATTGCATAGCTGACGTTATTGATTAACAAAGGTCTGGTGGCGCCAAAGGGAACCATGGCGGTACTTAGACCACCCCGGCACGTAGCAGGTCGTGCAGATGAATGATTCCGGTCAAGCCGTGTTGTTCATCGGCGACAATGGCAGCAGTGATTTTTGTCGATTCCATCAGGTTGAGTGCCTCGACGGCGAGCATGGTACGGCTGACGGTTTTGGGGTTGCGGGTCATGACGTCGGTCATGATGGCCTGGCTCAGGTCGGTGCCCAGGTCGACGTGTCGACGCAGGTCGCCATCGGTGAATACCCCGACCAGTTGTTTGTCGTCGTTAACCACTGTGGTAATGCCGAATCCCTTTTCGGTCATCTCCACCAGTGCCCGCGCCAGGGGTGTGCTGGGGGATACCACCGGCACCTCGGTGTCTTTGTGCATGATGTCTTCCACCTTCAGCAGCAGCTTGCGGCCCAGAGCGCCACCGGGGTGGGAGAAGGCGAAGTCTTCCGCGGTAAAACCGCGGGCTTCGAGCAGTGCCACGGCCAGGGCGTCGCCCATCACCAGGGTGACGGTGGTGCTGGAGGTGGGTGCCAGGTCGAGCGGGCAGGCCTCGGTTTCGACGCCGATATCCAGGTGAATTTCGGCCGCTTGAGCGAGGGGGGATTCGGGGTTGCCGGTCATGCTGATGATGCGGGTACCCATGCGCTTAAGTACCGGCAGCAGGGTTATCAGCTCGGCCGAGGTGCCGGAGTTGGAGATGGCTAATACCACGTCCTTGGGGGTGATCATACCCAGATCGCCATGGCTGGCTTCACCGGGGTGAACAAAGAAAGCGGGTGTGCCTGTGCTGGCCAGGGTGGCAGCAATTTTATTGCCGATGTGGCCGGATTTACCCATGCCCGAGACGATCACCCGGCCTTGGCAGCCAAGTAACAGACTGCAAGCCGCAGCAAAGGAGGAGTCGATTCTGGACTCGAGAACATTGATGGCAGCAACCTCCATCTGTATGGTGCGCTTGGCAGCCGCTATAAAGGTGTCTGAGTGCATGGGGTTTGGGGTGGCTTTTTCGGTCATCTTCTCTGAATTTCGTGCACTGGGTGCAAATAGGTGGTTAACAATCGTGCTGGGCTGGCCCAGAGGTGCAGCATCATACCAGCCGTGCCGATTAATTTCGCCACCGGTGACGGTCAATTTGCTTTCGATGCAGCGGTTGCCTCTCTCATGCTGTTGGCGGTGCGCAGCAGGGCCGGTCTTCGACCGGCTGGGCGTTGTTGGGTTTCACTGGTGGCGTGAATCCGCACCCTGCTGTGCGAATGTGTCGCCCACCCAGCGGCTGGTCGCGGCCAGCGCTCTAATTGCTGTGTAGACCTTTTCCGAGCTTTGGGTGTCGAACGCTTATCTTTAAACAGCGTGATCGCAGTTATATTTTTAGAGCCCGTTGTTATTTGAGAATAGGCCGTCTAACCGATAGAATCGCTGGCCGCCTAACCGGGGCGGCCATTAAAGAATGGTGAACTGGAGACGTACAAACAATGACAAAGCCATCCCAGCGCAACTATGTCCGAATCATTGCAGCTAACTTTGCCGCCGTATTGGCGCTGCATAGCATGGGCAGCTTCGCTGCAACAGAGGCCGCGGCTGCCGCAAGCAGTGCGGCGCCGGCCGAAGCCACTGCCACAGTCACAGAGCACGAATTTGTCATTCCTACACTAAAAACCGACGCCGAAGAGGTGACCGCTCATGAAGTGGTGAGCCAGGTGACCGACGCGGTATTGGCAATTGTCGCCAAGGTGCAAGAAGAGAATGCCGACGTCGATGAGGCCGCGTTGGCCTTGGATGAGCTGCTCTCTCAGGTGGTGGACTTCAAGTTCATTATCCTCAATGTTATGGAGCAGAATGCCCGCACCGCCTCGCGTGAGCAGCTGCAGGGCTTTGCGGATGTATTCAAAGCCGGCTTAATTGAGACCTACGCCAAAGGTATGACCAACTTTGTCGGCTATGAGGTGGCGTTGGTGCCGCCCGCTGACAATACCGTTGGCATGAAAACCGTGAATGTCCAGCAGGAGGTAAAGGGAGCCAATGGTACTTCTGTGGTCTCCTATACCATGGCTATCGACAAGAACAACCACTGGGTGCTGCGCAATATGGTGCTCAATGGTATCAACCTGGGTAAGCAGTTCCGCAATCAATTCCGGGTGGCCATCAAGAAGAACGAGAACGATCTCGACAAAGTTATCGCCCAGTGGAATGCCTAATTCACACAGATTGATACCAATATTGGCCTAACTCACCTCTCAAGGCTGCATTTTCCCGCCTCTTTCTATAAACTACCGCGCCTCTGTTCGCAGGGGTGCCGGTCACCGTTTTGCGTAAACTCTTTTTCTTTGTGATGAGGCCAGCGCTATGCTCGAAGTCGATATCAAACAGCTGTTGGAAGGACAGTTGGAAAACTGTGTTGCCGAGGTACAGATGGAAGGTAATCATCTCAACCTGGTAGTTATCAGCAGTCAGTTTTCCGGGCTGAATCCAGTTAAAAAGCAGCAACTGGTCTATGGCATACTGCAGCCTTATATTGCCAGCGGTGAAGTTCACGCGGTTAATATGAAAACCCTCACGCCTGATCAGGTCGGCAGCTAACTCTAGAGGCAGGCTCAATACACGTGTTCCGTTTTGCAGGCAGCGACCATGGATAAACTCATCATAAGGGGAGGCGGCCCGCTGACAGGCGAAATCCGCATCTCTGGTTCCAAAAACTCCGCCCTACCCATATTGGCGGCGACTCTCCTGGCCGAGACCCCGATGCAGGTGGGGAATCTGCCGCATCTGCACGATGTCACCACCATGTTGGCGCTGCTGCGCTGCATGGGTGTGGGCGTGACCATCGACGAGAAGCTCTGCGTTGAGGTGGATAACAGCACTATCTCCGACTTTACCGCGCCCTATGAGCTGGTGCGCACCATGCGCGCCTCCATTCTGGTGTTGGGGCCCATGTTGAGCCGCTTCGGCGAGGCCAATGTCTCTTTTCCCGGTGGTTGCGCCATCGGCAGTCGGCCGGTCGATATCCATCTGCGCGGGCTGGAGGCCATGGGTGCCACCATTGATGTCGACCAGGGTTACATCCGCGCCCGATGTGATGGCCGCCTGAAAGGGGTTCACTTCTTTATGGATACCGTCACAGTGGGCGGTACCGAGAACCTGATGATGGCCGCGGTGATGGCCGACGGCACCACCATTCTGGAAAACGCCGCCCGCGAACCGGAGGTGGTGGATCTGGCCAACTGTCTGGTGGCCATGGGCGCTGATATCTCCGGTATCGGTACCGATACGCTCACCATTCGCGGTGTTTCCCACCTGCACGGTTGTCGTTTCGATGTGATGCCGGATCGTATCGAAACCGGTACCTATCTGGTGGCGGCGGCGGCCAGCCGCGGCCGTGTAAAACTGAAAGACACCAATGAGAAGCTGCTTGAATCCGTGCTGCTTAAGCTGGATGAGGCGGGAGCTTATATCAGCACCGGCGCCAACTGGATTGAGTTGGATATGAAAGGTAACCGGCCGCGGGCGGTCAGCCTGCGCACGGCGCCCTATCCGGCTTTCCCCACCGATATGCAGGCGCAGTTTTTGGCTATGAATGCAGTGGCGGAAGGGACAGGTGCCGTTACTGAAACCATCTTCGAGAACCGGCTGATTCAGATTCACGAGCTTAATCGTATGGGTGCGGATATTCGCCTGGAGGGCAATACCGCGCTGGTGACCGGAGTCGAAAAACTGAAAGCGGCACCGGTGATGGCCTCTGATTTGCGTGCCTCGGCCAGCCTGGTGATTGCCGGGATGGTGGCTGAGGGCGAGACTCTGGTGGATCGTATCTACCACATCGACCGCGGCTACGAATGTATTGAAGAGAAATTGCAGCAGCTGGGTGCCAACATTCGACGAATACCGGGCTAGTGGCAACTGGAAAATTTCTGTTATGAGTCAACTCACCATCGCCTTAACCAAGGGCCGAATCCTTAAAGAGACGCTGCCACTGCTGGCTGCAGTTGGCCTGGAGCCGCTGGAGGATATCAGTACCAGCCGCAAGCTCACCTTCGAAACCAATCAGGAGGGGGTGCGCTTTATAGTGTTGCGCGGTGTGGATGTAACCACCTACGTCCAGTTCGGTGCGGCAGACATGGGTATTTCGGGTAAGGATATGCTGCTCGAGCACGGTTCGGAGGGGATCTACGAGCCCCTCGATCTCGGCATTGCCCGCTGTAAACTGATGACCGCCGGCATTAAAGGCCAGGAGCTGAAGTCCGGCCGTATTCGAGTGGCTACCAAGTTCGTCAATGTGGCCAAGCAGTACTACGCCTCTCAGGCGCGCCAGGTGGATATCATTAAACTGTATGGAGCAATGGAGTTGGCGCCGATTATTGGTCTGGCGGACGAGATCGTGGATATCGTCGATACTGGCAATACCCTGCGCGCCAATGGCCTGGAGCCGCGCAACGCCATCGCCGATATCAGTTCCCGGCTGATTGTTAACAAGGCGGCGATGAAGATGAAATATCAACAGATTCAGCCGCTCATCGAGTCGATGCGCGCTGTGATCGAGGCCTCTGCCGGCTAATTATTTGGTGGCCAATACGCAAAATTGGCGTGTTCACCCCGTTACTAGGTAGATGAAGTTATGCAGCAACCGCTTCCCATGCGAGTGTTCAACACCCAGCAGGCTGATTTCGAACAGCAGCTGCAGGCGCTATTGGCCACAGACTTGACCGTGGCCGACGGTGTGCAGACGGCCGTTGACCACATCATTGCCGAGGTGCGCAGCCGAGGTGACCAGGCGTTGGTTGACTTCACCGCCCAATTCGATCGTTGGCAGCCACAGTCGGCGGCCAGCCTGGAGGTTCCCCAGGCGGCACTGACGGCGGCGCTAGAGCGGATTTCCGAGCAGGAGCGAGAGGCGCTGACGCTGGCGGCGGAGCGTGTTCGCCAGTACCACGAGCATCAGCGCCAGGAGTCCTGGCAATACACCGAAACCGATGGCACCGTGCTTGGCCAACAGATCACCGCCCTCGACCGGGTAGGGGTTTATGTGCCTGGTGGCAAGGCCAGCTACCCGTCGTCGGTATTGATGAATATCCTGCCTGCCAAAGTGGCCGGGGTGGCTGAAGTGATCATGGTGGTGCCCACGCCGGATGGCGTGGTGAACGATATGGTATTTGCTGCGGCAGCCATTGCCGGCGTTGATCGGGTGTTTGCCATTGGTGGTGCCCAGGCGGTGGCGGCTTTGGCGTACGGCACCGAGAGTGTGCCGCGGGTGGATAAGATCGTTGGGCCGGGTAACGTTTATGTCGCCTCGGCCAAGCGGGCGGTCTTTGGCCAGGTGGCGATCGACATGATTGCTGGCCCCTCCGAGATATTGGTTGTCTGTGATGGCCAGACCGATCCCGACTGGATAGCGATGGATCTCTTTTCCCAGGCCGAGCATGACGAGCTGGCGCAGTCCATTTTGCTGGCCTACGACGATGAGTTCATCGCCCAGGTGCAGGCCAGTGTTGCCAAGTTGCTACCGCAATTGGCGCGCTCCGAGATCGCCCAGGTGAGCCTGGCCAACCGCGGTGCCATCATCCGTGTGGCTGACCTCGACGAGGCGATGGTGCTAACCAATCGCATCGCTCCCGAGCACCTGGAGCTCTCCATCGCCGAGCCGGAGCAGTGGTTGCCGAAGGTACGTCACGCCGGCGCCATCTTTTTGGGCCGGCATACCCCGGAGGCGTTGGGGGATTACTGTGCCGGGCCAAACCACGTATTGCCCACCTCGGGCACTGCACGCTTCTCCTCGCCACTGGGGGTTTATGACTTCCAGAAAAGAAGCTCGATTATCCACTGCTCACCGGAAGGGGCAGCCCAGTTGGCCAAGGTGGCCTCTGTGTTGGCGCGTGGAGAATCTTTAGAGGCTCACGCCCGTTCGGCGGAGTATCGCTACAAGCCTTAGATTCGGGGTTTTTAACCCCTGAGCTTATGGTTTTGATTGCTGAGCTTGGTGTTAACCCCTGGTAGTGGGTTAACCAGAGATGACGGGCTTTTCCGCCAGCATGGCGGTTAAGCGCAGTTGTTGACCGTTGCGTATTACATCCACAACCACCTCTTCATTGGGCTTTTTGGCGGCAATCTGGTACATGCCATCGCGGCCATTGCCTACCGGCAGGTCATCGATATGAGTGATGATGTCGCCGGGCTGCAAACCAGCCAAATGGGCCGGTCCATTCTTGTAAACATTCACCACAATAACGCCGTTACCCGCCGCCAGGCCGATAGAGCGCGCCACGTGGGGGTTGAGCGATTGCGCCTCTACCCCCAGCCAGCCGCGGATAACGCGGCCGTTTTCAATAATATTGCGCAGCACCTGCATGGCTTGATCGGATGGGATGGCGAAACTGATGCCGACGGAGGGGGCGCTGTCTTCTAGGATGGCGGTGTTGATGCCGATCAGCGCGCCATGGGCATCCACCAGCGCGCCCCCGGAGTTACCGGGATTAATGGCGGCATCGGTCTGAATGTAGTTCTCGTAGTTGCTCAAATCCAGGCCGTAGCGGCCGGTGGCGCTGATGATACCTTGGGTGACCGTTTGGCCGACGCCAAAGGGGTTGCCAATGGCCAGAACAACATCGCCAATTTGGGCGGCAGCTGGTTTGCCGAGGGTGGCGGGGGTGAGGTTGGGTAGATCCACCTTCAATACCGCTAGGTCGGTTTCGACATCTCTGCCCACCACTTCAGCCAGGGCTTCCCGGCCATCGTTGACCAGCACGACAATCTCCACGGCCCCTTCAATCACGTGGTTGTTGGTCAGTATGTAGCCATCTGTGTTGACGATAACGCCGGAGCCAAGCGCTGACTGCATCCGCTCCTGCAGCGCCCGATTGGCGTTGTTGAAATAGTGGCGAAACAGCGGGTCATCCATAAAGGGATAACGGTGTTTCTTGGGCAGTTTGCGGGCGTAAATATTGACCACCGATGGTGCTGCCGTTTTAACGGCTTCAGCGTAGGAGGCTGGAGCGGTCTGGTTGACGGAAGGGGTGTTGATAACAGTTTGATGCAACAGTGGTGCTACCAAAACCGCAATCGCGGCAGCGATTAAACCGGTGGAGACCGGCCAGGCTATGTAATCGAACACTCGTTTCACAGAAATACCTGTGCGCTGTGTGGAGGGGGGGCAAATTATAAGATCTTTAAGCCCCTCGCCATAGAATTAAAGGTGGTTGGCTGTCGCTTCAGCTAGTTTTTGGGAATTTGGACTCTTCCAATGACTCCGCTTGGGCTGGGTCGTTGAGTCCGAAAGATTCGCTGAGAGTGCCTTTCTCCGGGGCCCAATCTTTGGGAGGCTCGATTTGCGCATCGGCGGCCAAGAGATCGCCGGCGTTTTCGGCATCCAGCCACTGCCTGTTTGACTCCCCCAGAAACTGTCGGCCTACCTCTGGCGTGGCCAGGTTGACGGCGCCACTGGCAAGATGCTCGTGCACTTCGCGATAGCTGGCGGTTAGGTTGTTCACCAATTCAGAGGTTTTTTCAAAGTGGTGGGTAACCTGGCTTTGATAATCTTTGAGCTGTTGTTCTGCAGCCTGCAGGCGTGTCTCCAGGGAGCGCTTGTTTGCGCTCTGTGTGCCGACGTTACCCAGTACTAGATAGCCAATGATTGCTCCGAGAATCAGGCAGACTAGGGCGGTGAGAACAAGGGCGGACAATGAAAACACGATTAGCTCCAGAAAAATTAAGCGTATTGCAGAGGGGGAGATTAGCATTGACGTTAGACGTCAGGAAATGGTTTCAGCCAAAGATTGTGAGCTCCCCGGTGAATTTGACAACGGTGGTCAATCTTTTCTAATTTCATTTGGGTGATATTAGAGCGGTGCTATTATAAGCTTTTTTCCTTTGCCGTGTTGGCCGATTTTATCCTAGTTGGCCAGCTGGAATTGGATGCCCTCTATTAATTTGCTAATTCCCCAAGTGGTTCGGATGTATACAGGAATTCAAGACTCACCCCTCGCTCGTTATCAACGCGATCTGGAACGCCCGGAGTTCAATTTCGACCCAGCTCAACAGGAGGCCGTAGAGAAGTTACAAGTGCTCTACGATGCGCTCATTGCCCGGCACTACACTGCTGCCAAGCCGGGAATTTTGGGGCGGCTGCTAAGCTCCAGCAAGAAAAAGCCCCAGTCTCCGGTTAAGGGGCTCTATTTCTGGGGAGGAGTGGGGCGCGGTAAAACCTATCTGATGGATAACTTTTTCGAGAGTCTGCCGTTTGAGCACAAAATGCGGGCTCACTTCCACCGCTTTATGCGGCGCGTGCACAGCGAGTTAAAAACTCTGGATGGCCAGAAAAACCCGCTCGAGATTGTCGCGGATCGGATTGCTGCGGAGGCCTGGGTTATCTGCTTTGATGAGTTTTTTGTCTCGGATATTACCGATGCCATGATTCTGGCTACGCTGCTCGAGGCGCTGTTCCGGCGTGGAGTCAGCCTGGTGGCGACCTCCAATATTGTGCCGGATGGCCTATATAAAGATGGCTTGCAGCGAGCCCGCTTCCTGCCCGCCATCGAACTTCTCAATGTTCATACTGAGGTGGTGAATGTGGATGGCGGGGTCGATTACCGCCTGCGTGCGTTGGAGCAGGCTGAACTCTACCATTGCCCTCTGGACGAACAGGCCGATGCCAGTCTGCGGCGCAGTTTCGAGAGCCTGGTGCCCGACCTGGAAGAGGTGCAGGAGAATATCGAGATCGAAATCGAAGGCCGGGCGATTCGCGCCAGGGCTGAGGCGGAGGATGTGGTCTGGTTTGATTTCAGGGCGGTCTGTGACGGCCCCCGCTCCCAGAATGACTACATTGAACTGGCCCGTGAGTACCACGCGGTGCTGATCTCGGATGTGCCGCAATTGGGGCGCGACAGCGATGATATGTCCCGTCGGTTCATCAATTTGGTCGATGAGTTCTACGATCGCAACGTCAAGCTGGTGCTCTCAGCGGCGGTGCCGTTGCCGGATATCTACTCCGGTGGCAGGCTCAGTTTTGAGTTTGAGCGCACCACCAGCCGGCTGCTGGAGATGCAGAGCCGGGAATATCTCTCCCGCCCCCACCGGCCCTAGCGCAGGCGGCGCCCACTGTGGATGGGCTAAACCTGTCTTGGCTGCTGTAATCGCTTGGTTGGCGGGTTACTGGGGCTCTTGTTATTTTCTGTCGTCTCATTTAGAATCCGCGCTCCTTTTTGCGCTACCACTCGGTCTATGCCAAGGCGACTGTTTACAGGTGTCATTCGGCAGCCCAGCGGCGGTGCTACAAAATCAAGATGGTAAGCCTGGTCGTGTTTGCGATCCGGTTTTTATTTGTTGCCCCTACATTTGGGGGAGGCCGATTGGCCAAGGCGGCAGTTCCTGGAACCTCTTCGCCGTGAACCAACTTTTGATCAACCTAATAGGCAAATACAACATGAAGACTATCAGTGCCAAACCAGAGACCGTTCAGCGCGACTGGTATGTTGTCGATGCAGACGGCAAAACCTTAGGTCGTATGGCGGCGGAAATCGCCAGCCGACTGCGCGGCAAGCACAAACCCGAATACACTCCTCACGTTGACACCGGTGACTACATCGTTGTTATCAACGCTGAGAAAGTGCGCGTTACCGGCCGCAAGGCAACCGACAAGATGTACTACCATCACACCGGTTTTATCGGCGGTATCAAATCCATCAGCTTTGAGAAGCTGATCGATAAAGCCCCTGAGCGCACCATTGAAATCGCCGTCAAAGGCATGCTGCCCAAAGGCCCCCTCGGTCGTGCCATGTTTAAGAAACTGAAAGTTTATGCAGGCACCGAACATCCGCACACGGCTCAACAGCCGCAAGAACTGAATATTTAATAGGGGGATTCCATGGCTGCAACTCAATACTACGGAACCGGGCGTCGTAAAACCTCTACAGCCCGCGTCTTCATTCAGGAAGGTAGTGGCAACATTTCGGTAAATGGTCGCTCTTTGGAGGACTACTTTGGCCGTGAAGTAGCACGCATGATCGTTCGTCAGGCTCTGGATGTGGCGGATGCCGCAGACAAGTTCGATATCAAAGCAACCGTTAAAGGCGGTGGTAGTTTTGGTCAGGCCGGTGCCATTCGTCACGGTTTGACTCGTGCTCTGATGTCCTATAACGAAGAGCTGCGCAGGCCACTGCGTGAAGCCGGCTTCGTTACCCGTGACGCCCGTGAGGTTGAACGTAAGAAAGTGGGTCTGCGCAAAGCTCGCAAAAAACCACAGTTCTCCAAACGTTAATACACTGCCCGGGGTCGCCTGCGACAGTGCTGTTAGAGAAAAAGCTCGGGACTACCCCCCGGGCTTTTTTTTGGTTCGCAATATGTATGCGAAACCATTAAGGTATGTGCGCTTGATTGAGGTCAACGAGGTAATCAAGGGGAGCTGCGATAGACATCGCAGTGATTGTTTACCGATTTCAAGTTATATACCATGTCGCGATTTAAAATTTTATCTAATAACACAATCTGCTTAATTTTGTGACTCACCCCAGCTATCAACACGATAGAGCACCTGAAATGGGAGAAAACCTCATGAGTGAAGACGGTGTAAATGCCGGTCGACGCAAGTTCCTAACGGCAGCCACTTCTGTGGTCGGAGCTGCTGGCGCTGTAGGCGTCGCTGTGCCGTTTGTCGGCTCCTGGAACCCCAGTGCCAAAGCGAAAGCTGCTGGCGCTCCGGTAACAGCCAACCTTGGTAAATTGGAGCCTGGACAGATGATTACCCTGGAGTGGCGGGGTAAACCGGTCTATGTCGTACGCCGTACCCCAGAAATTCTGGCTGGCATTCGAGAGGTCGACGGTGATGTGGCTGACCCGAATTCCGATGAGCCACAACAGCCTGACTACGTCAGCAAAGATTACCGCTCTATTAAAGATGAGTTTTTAGTGTTGTTAGGCCTGTGCACCCACTTAGGTTGTGCGCCTACGTATCGACCAGATGTCGGTGCCGCGGATCTCGGTGGAGCCAAATGGCAGGGTGGTTTCTTCTGCCCTTGTCACGGTTCCAAATACGACATGGCTGGTCGGGTCTATAAAAATGTTCCCGCCCCGCTCAATCTCGAAGTCCCGCCCTATTCATTCGTCGGTGATTACGTGATCACCGTCGGTGTCGATCAAGAGGCTTAAGTCAATGACCAAAATGCTGCTCAATCTGTTGAATTGGGTCGATGCGCGGCTGCCTGTGCAGCGTGCATGGGATACCCATATGGGCAAATACTATGCCCCGAAAAACTTTAACTTCTGGTACTTCTTTGGTGTTCTCTCTCTGCTGGTGTTGGTTAACCAGCTGTTGACCGGTATCTGGTTGGTGATGAGCTATGTGCCCACCGCCGAGGAGGCCTTCGCTTCTGTTGAATACATCATGCGCGATGTCGACTTCGGTTGGATTATCCGCTACATGCATTCCACCGGCGCATCTGCATTCTTTATTGTGGTCTACCTGCATATGTTCCGCGGCCTGCTTTATGGTTCCTATAAGGCGCCACGGGAGTTGGTTTGGATTTTCGGTATGACCATTTACCTGGCTTTGATGGCCGAAGCCTTCATGGGTTACGTGCTGCCTTGGGGGCAGATGTCCTACTGGGGTGCCCAGGTGATCGTCTCCCTGTTTGGTGCTATTCCCGGTATTGGAGAGGACCTGGTGCAGTGGATTCGTGGTGACTACCTGATCTCCGGTATCACGTTGAACCGCTTCTTCTCCCTACATGTGGTTGCCATTCCCATTGTGCTGTTGGCACTGGTGATTCTGCATATCCTGGCGCTGCACGAAGTGGGTTCCAACAACCCCGATGGTGTGGAGATTAAAAAGAACAAAGACGCTAACGGTATTCCGTTGGACGGCGTGGCATTCCACCCTTACTACACCGTGCACGATCTGGTGGGTATTGCGGTTTTCCTGTTTGTGTTCTGTTTTATCCTCTTCTTTATGCCCGAGATGGGTGGCTTCTTCCTCGAGCACGCCAACTTCGAGCAGGCCAACAACCTGAAAACGCCTCCGCACATTGCGCCGGTTTGGTATTTCACACCTTTCTACGCCATCTTGCGGGCAGTCACCCTCGTTATTGGGCCTTTGACTTCGAAGTTCCTTGGTCTGGTGGCTATGGGTGCGTCCATTGCTGTGCTGTTTGTTCTGCCTTGGCTGGATAAGAGCCCGGTTAAATCCATCCGCTACAAAGGCTGGCTGCCCCGCGTGCAGTTATTGACCTTCGCCGCCATGTTTGTGGTGCTGGGTTACCTGGGTGTGCAGGCTCCGACCGAAGGTCGTACCATGCTGGCGCAGTTGGCGACTGTTTACTACTTCGTCTACTTCATCCAAATGCCGGTGTTTACCAACCCAACCAAGAAGCAGACCACTGTTGTTAATATGGTGGTGGCTATTATCCTGGGTGGCATTCTGGTGAAGATGTCATTTGGTCATCTGGATGCTGAAATTCCAGTGATGGTGCGCATTCTGGGTATTTACCTGGGCTTGATGACTCTGCTGACTCCTTGGCTGACCAATCGCGACAGCGTGGCTGAAGAGCCAAAACGAACCAAGTCCCATGGCTTGCCGGGTATTTTGGTGTGGGCTGGTGTGGCGTTGTTTGCGCTACTGGCCTTTCTGCCAATCAACGCCGTTGCCTCCGAAGGTTGTGGTGAGATTGCCTGTGACCATGTTGAGATCGATCTGCAGGACAAGGAGTCTCTGCAGTCTGGTGCCAAATATTTCGTCAACTACTGTATGGGTTGCCACTCTGCCAAATACTCTCGTTGGGAGCGTGTGGCCACTGACCTGGAGATCCCCGAAGATCTGATGATGGATAACCTGGTGCTGGGTGAAGACCGCATTGGTCAATTGATGAGTATCGCCATGCCGGCCAAGGAGTCCAAAGCCTGGTTTGGTGCTACGCCTCCGGATTTGACTTTGGTGGCACGTGCCCGTAGCCCGGAGTGGTTGTACACCTACTTGAGAAACTTCTACCAGGATGACTCCCGTCCCACCGGCGTTAATAACAAGGTATTCGACAAGGTTGCCATGCCTCACGTATTGATGGAGCTGCAAGGGCTGCCAGTGTGTGCACCTGGCCCTGCTCATGATGAACATGGTCATGTTATTCGCAATGCCCTCGGGGAAGCGGTCGCCGATGAAGAGTGCGGCAGCCTGGAGATTGGTGAAATTAAAGGTTCCATGTCGCCCGCTGAGTTCGATGAGGCGGTAAAAGACCTGGTTGGCTTCCTGGAGTATGTGGCAGAGCCGGCAGCGGAAGATCGCGAGCGTATCGGTGTTTACGTGCTGCTCTTTATTGCTGTCTTCTTTGTATTTGCTTACTTGCTGAATCGTGAGTTCTGGCGAGGCATCCACTGAGTTAGGGTGTAACAGCTAAAAAAGGCGGCCTATGGCCGCCTTTTTTGTTGGCCGGCATAAGTATCTGGCAGATTTTGCCGATTGAACGGTGGCATAGCGCCGCGGGATGCAGGTAAGTGGGTGGTGTAGTGGCTCAATGTGGCACAACGCCGACAATTGTTTCGAATCCCTACCACATTTCATGTCTGATTTGCGCTATAATGCGCGGCTTTGATTGAGGTTATTGGCAGATGGTTGGCCTTGCCTGGGTGGTGTGGTATGGCACCTTGCGCCGGGGTTGATCCTAAGTTCCTGCGCCTATTCGTGACATTTGCGATCTCCCTATAACTTTAAATTTACGTTTCTATTTGATAATCGAGGTGCCATCAATGGGAGTTGTTGCAAAACGCTCATCCATGACATATTTTTCGGACGCTCAGGATCACTACAGCCACAGAGTACGCATTGTGCTGGCAGAGAAAGGGGTTTCTGTCGATGTGATCGATACCGATCCCAAGAATTTGCCAGAGGAAGTGACTGACCTCAACCCTTATGGCAACCTGCCAACTTTGGTAGACCGTGAGCTGACTCTGTACGAAACCAAAGTAATGATGGAATACCTTGATGAGCGGTTTCCTCATCCACCTCTGTTACCTGTCTACCCTGTTGCACGTGCGCAAAGCCGTTTGTGGATGTACCGCATCGAGAAGGATTGGTCGCCCCTGGTAGATATTATTGTCTCTGGTAAAAACAAAGAGGCTGCCGCGAAAGCGCGTAAAGAGTTAAAAGACAGCCTGCTTGCCGTTGCCCCAATTTTTGCTGAAATGCCCTACTTTATGAGCGAAGAGTTCAGTATTGTGGATTGTTGCCTGGCCCCGATTCTTTGGCGTTTGGATGCCATGGATATCAAAATCCCCAAAACCAAGCAATCTAAGCCATTGTTCGATTACATGGATCGGTTGTTTGAGCGTGAGTCCTTCCAGGCGAGCTTAACCGAATTAGAACGCGAGATGCGACTCTAGTTTTGACCAGTGGCCACTCGGGAGCAGGAGCTCTCGAGTTTGAGTGATTCAGTTTTGTCTAAGTTGTGGCAACGTGGCAGAAATCATGGCAATGTCCTCTATCAAACCCTACCTCATAAAGGCTCATTATCAGTGGATTGTGGATAACTCCTGCACGCCCTATCTGATGGTTGATGCCTATTCCGAGGGGGTTTCGGTTCCTCAGCAGTACGTTAATAAAGATGGTCAGATAGTCCTCAATATTTCGCCCTCTGCCGTGGTTGGCCTCTCCATGGATCTTAAAGCCATTGCGTTCAATGCACGCTTTGGCGGTATGCCTATGGATATCTATGTACCCTGTTATGCAGTAGTTGGTATTTATGCCAAGGAGAATGGCCGGGGTATGATGTTTGAGGTGGAGCAGCCTCCCGAACCGGAGCCGCCCAAGCCCTCTGGCGAAGTTCGTTCAATCAATTCCAACAAGTCAAAATCGCCAGACGCAAAACCCAGCCTGCGTATTATTAAATAGCGTTCAGAGCCGTCCTGTCTCTGTTAATTGGCCGAAGGTTCCACTCTGGAACCTTCGGTATGCGTGTCCCTTTTCTTAAAAATTATCGAAAGATTCAGCCTGATTATTGGATTAATTTAGGTCGTGTTTTCTATTGGCTCTATAGAGCGCTCTCTTAGACTAATTATTTATAGTTATTCCGAAAGATTTCTGTATTTGGGTATAGGGAAATTAGAAATAGCTCTTAAATAGTGAATTGTTGAAAAAATATTCAACTTCCTGCTTAGAATCACTTTTTTAATGAAAAGATCTTATTGGAGACCGATTGCGTCCTCGCTAATACTGAAAGGGTTGTTATCACTATAAAAGCAATCAACAGCGTACTAGGAGAAGCCTATGGCCATCTTGGAGCATACTCTCGGAATTATGATCCATCCCGACCGTGAGTGGCGTGCAATCCGCAGCGAACGTCACTCTTTCATTCAAGTATTTGTAAGTCATGTGCCAATTCTGGCACTCATCCCTGTGATCAGTTCCTTTATTGGAGTATCCCAAGTTGGGTGGTCGTTCGGCGATGGTACCGCAACAAAACTAACCCCTATCAGTGCATTAAGCCTGTGTGCAATTACCTATTTTGCGCTGCTGGCTGGTGTTTATATTCTCGGGGAGTTTATCAACTGGATGGCGGCCACATACGGTGTTCGCGACGATGCGGAAAAACGCCATTATGAAGGCACCGCGTTGGCGGTTTATGTAACCATACCAATATTTCTTGCCGGTATTATTCAGCTCTACCCAAGCATCTATTTGAATGCACTTGCACTTTGTATTGCCGGCGCTTATTCGGTCTATTTGATCTACGAGGGAATTCCAATTTTGATGAATATTCCCAAGGAGCGCGCATTTATGTACGCAACTTCCGTGGTCACCGTTGCATTGGTTATTGCCGTGGTGGTGCGTGTTGGTTCCGTATTGCTCTGGTCCTTGGCGGTATCCCCCATCTATATTGACGCTTAGCGGTCATACAGCATAAAAAAAACCGGCTTTCAGCCGGTTTTTTTTATGCGTACCAATTGGCGAAAGGGCGTTTTATCGCTCAAAAGTGTTTGATTGCCAGCGTGATATTGGCTGGTAATGGGCAATCAATGCACAAGGCCAGCGTACGAAGCAGAACGATTTCATCTGCAGTTATCTGCCCATCCATTTGAATCATGCCTGCAACAGCCTTCAATAATTTCGGTCTTGCCAGTGGTGCGACGCTTTTTAAGGCTGCCAGACATTGGGAAAGCTGCTTAACCGATGCCTCATGCCGGGCAAGAATCTGCAATTTGTTAAACAGCTGTTTGGCTGTAGCAAACTGTTGATCAATTGCTTCATTGGACGCGTTACTGTTGTGGGCAATAAACGAAAGTAGAACAGAAATGCTGTGGTTAATCTGGCGTGTGTTGGCCAATAATTTAGAGGTGGAGCCTACCGCACAAGACTGTTTAACCAGTTCGAAAACGCACCACTCAAATAACGTGATCTCTTCATCTGCTGAGATTAAAAATTTTACATTACTGAGAAACACCTGTTGTTGGCGTGCGGACATTCTGCGCAGTGTAGCAAGGCTTTTTAATAGCAGTATCCACTGTAACGATAGTGGCAATTGCCTGGTGGCCGAAAAAATCTCGTGCAGTTGCTTATAAACCACCGGGTGGCTTTTTTCGGAGAGGTGGGCCAGCTGTGTCTGTTGTAATGTTTGTTCTTTGTGTAACAGCAGGCCATAGATAATTGCCCGGCCGCTGAAAATATCTTCAGCGGCATTGAGCAAGGCTTCTGGAATCTGCTCTATTTGTTGCCGGGCCGCAGTAAGTTGTTCGGGCGTTAATTCAGAAGTGGCCGCAACTTCGCTGGCCTCTGCCCGTGGCGAAACAGCCGCAGTCAAAGGTGAAACCGATGGTCGCTGCTTTTTGTGGAAACCTGTTATGGTTGCGTTGGTAGTCTCTGGCACAGCGCGGCTAACAAAGTTTGGCGCAATCCGGTTAATTCGCTCGGTGATGGGCGGGTGGGTGGCAAATAGCTGGTTGAAGCTGGACCGAATGCCCTGGCCAAAGAACATGTGGCTAAATTCCGCAGCCTTCTCATGCTGCCAAAGGCTGCTCTGTTGTTGGATGGCCGCCAGCGCACCGGCGATGCCATTGGGGTTGCGTGTATATTGCACGGCTGAGGCATCTGCCAGAAACTCCCGCTGTCGGCTGGTGGCCGCAGCAATCATCCGCCCAAACAACGTGCCGGTATAACCAATTACAACCAGCGCCAAACCCAAAAGGGCAACACGCCCATCCCGTTTGCGCGAGCGGCTGTGGCTAAAACTACTGCGCCGAGAACCTCGCAACAGAAAGCGTCCGGCCAAGCCAATAACCAGTATGCCACTGAGCAGGCTCACCAAGCGCAGGTTGAGCCGCATGTCGCCGTGCAAAATATGGCTGAACTCATGGGCTACTACGCCCTGCAACTGTTCGCGGTTGAGGGCATCCAGCGCTCCTTGAGTAATGCCGATAACGGCATCCGTTGTTGAATAACCGGCAGCAAAGGCATTGATACTGCTCTCTGGGAATAGATAGACATCGGGTACGGGTGTGCCGGAGGCGATAGCCATCTCCTCCACCACGTTCAATAGCTGTTGCTCTTGCCCGGTGGCGAGATCACGATTGATCAGCCGTCCGTTTAATGTGGCTGCCACGGCCTCGCCACCCCGCTTGAGTTGATAAGCCTGAATCAAACTGGCAAGGGCGATACTGGTTGTGATAATCAAACTGGAAGCCACAACCACCTTGCCACTTAAGCTGGCCCACCAGGCCTGCCACAGGTTGCCACCGTATTCGCCTGCACCCAGTTGGCTATGGTCGCCGATTTCAAAGTAGTGCAGAAACAGTGTTGCCACTAACGAGGTAATCACTATCAAACTGATTACGGCCGCGATGAGCAGTGTTACCAGCAGCCAGGTATTGCGTCGGGCTTGGTCCTGGTGGCGAAAAAAGTCCATGGCTTACTCTTGAGGCTGGTGGGAACTGCGCTTGACCAGATTGCGACTGTCCTGACTGTAGTGGTTAGAATTTAACCTGTGGCGCGGCCTGGATGGCGGCGCTATCGGCAAACTCCAGCAAACTGGCATCCTTGGCGTGGCCAAAGGTCGAAGCCAGCAGCACGGGTGGGAAGCTCTGTTTGTAGCTGTTGTAGTTGGTGACGGCATCGTTGAAGGCCTGGCGGGCAAAGGCGACCTTGTTTTCAGTGGAGATCAGCTCTTCTGATACCTGTGCCATCGAGCTGCTCGCCTTTAGCTCCGGGTAGGCTTCTACCACGACGCTAAGCTTGCCGAGTGCGCTGGCCAATGCTCCTTCGGCGTTTGCCAGCCCGGCGACGGCAGCGGCATCGCCCGGGTTTTTAGCGGCGGCTTGCAGGCTGCTGAGGGCCTGATTACGGGCACTGATAACCGCCTCCAGGGTCTCCCGCTCGTGCTTGAGATAACCTTTGGCCGTCTCAACCAGGTTGGGAATCAGGTCGTAACGCCGTTTCAGCTGCACCTCTATCTGAGCGAAGGCGTTTTCGAAGCGATTTTTGAGGGTCACCAACTGGTTATAGATGCTGACTACGTAGAGTAGTACGCTGATTAGAATTACCAGGATGACGATAGTCGATAGTGTCATTAAGGTTCCTTGAGGAGCTTTAGTGAGGTTTAGTGGTTATTTTGTCGAAATGTCTATTAAAGGTGCCAAGGTGGCGATGCGAGCTGTGACCAGAAGTTGATTTTCTGGTATAAAGTGGCCCCCGGCAGACGATGACCTCATTTTAGTAGCGGGCGGGCCCGCTGAAAGAGATTCCCTGCCACAATGTACCCTGATACATTGCGGTTGGTATTATAACCACGTTTTAAAGTAAGTCTCGTCGGGGTCAAGACCCTAACTCAGAACCGATTAAGACATTTGGAGGCAGACATGAGTGAAGCAGTAGTAATCGTAGGCATGGCCCGGACCCCTATGGGTGGCTTGTTAGGCGCACTCAGCGATGTCAAAGCGACTGAGTTGGGCAGTGTGGCCATTAAAGCGGCGTTGGCCGATGCCAAGGTTGAAGGTGCGGATGTCGATTACGTATTGATGGGCTGTGTGTTACCCGCCGGCCTAGGCCAGTCGCCAGCGCGCCAGGCCTCCCTGGGTGCTGGTCTTCCCCTTGGTGTACCTGTCAGTACCGTTAACAAAGTTTGTGGCTCAGGCATGAAAACGGTCTGTATGGCCGCCGATATGATTCAAGCCGGGCGTGCCTCGGTTGTGGTAGCCGGTGGTTTGGAGAGCATGTCCAATGCCCCGTACCTGCTCAAGCAGGGCCGAAAAGGTTTCCGTTTAGGCCATGGTGAAGTGCTTGATCACATGTTCTACGACGGCCTGCAAAATGCCTACGATGGCGCTTTGATGGGTACCTTCGCCGAGCTGTGTGCCGACAAATATGAATTTACCCGTGAGGACCAGGATGCCTTTGCCATCGAATCCCTGCGTCGTGCCAATGCGGCCATCGCCGAAGGCAAATTTAAGCGTGAGATGGCGCCGGTTACCATTAAAACCAAAAAGGGTGAAACCGTGGTGGATACCGATGAGCAGCCAGGCAATTCCCGTCCGGAAAAAATTCCTACTCTGAAACCCGCCTTTAAAGCCGATGGTACTGTAACTCCCGCCAATGCCAGCTCTATCTCCGATGGTGCTGCCGCGCTGGTGTTGATGAGTGAATCTGAAGCGGCCAAACGCGGTCTGAAACCCATTGCAAAATTGGTGGCTCGCGCTGAGTACTCCCAGGAGCCAGAGTGGTTCACTACCGCACCGGTTGGCGCCATTAAGAAAGTGGTGGAAGAGGCTAGCTGGTCAGTTGAAGACGTTGACCTGTTTGAAATTAACGAGGCTTTTGCCGTGGTAGCAATGGCGGCTATTCGCGATTTCAACATTCCGCACGAAAAGGTGAATGTGCATGGTGGTGCTTGTGCCCTGGGTCACCCCATCGGCGCATCTGGTGCCCGCATTCTGGTGACTCTGTTGGCGGCGATGCAAACCTACAACAAGAAAAAGGGTTTGGGCACTCTCTGTATCGGTGGTGGTGAAGCCATTGCTGTGGGTGTTGAGCTGGTATAAAGCTACGCCCTCAGTGGTAAAAAGGCAGTACATACAAAGCAATAAAGCAGTAAAAAAGGGCGCATCAAGCGCCCTTTTTTATGATCCGAAGTAGCCGGAGAGTAGTCGCTCTCAGTTAATGTACTCCACCACTCGAACCACCTTGGTCACACCGCCGACCGAGGCGGCAATTTCGCTGGCCTTCTCTGCCTGCACTCGGGTCATTAGCCCCATTAGGTAAACGGCCCCATTCTCCACCACCATTTTCACCCGGCTGCTTTTCACATCGCTGTTGGCCATTAGTTTGGTGCGCACCTTGGTGGCTATCCAAGAGTCGCTGCGATTCATCCAGAAGGTGGCGTTGCTGCGTACTTCCAGTTCATTGTGGACTTGGCGAACCCTATCCAGATCATTAACCACCCTGGCGGCCTGATCTCTCAACGCCTTGTTGGGTACCTGGCCGGTGATCAGTGCCACGCCATTAAAGACGGTGACTTCGACATTGGCGTTTTTAAAGGCATCGTTGGTTTTGTCTAAATTAACTTCGGCAAAGGTTTTCAGCTGTTTGTCATCAATGTAGGTGCCAAAGCTGCGTTTGGTGGGATCTGGGCTGATGGGTTCGTCGGTGGTGGCGCCGACCAAAGCGGTACAGCCAGAGAGGCTTATAAATAAAAGGCCAACAACAGCGGCTGCCGGCCACAGGAGTAAAGTTTTAAGTTTCTGCATGGTAAACAAACTGGTGACTAATCTTCCAAGGGGCCAAAAAGTTGGTGATCAACAAGATCACACAAGCAAAATATAGACAGTAGATGCACTTCATGTATCCGTGCGCGGGAATCGATGGGTGCGCGTAACTCAATGTCGTGGATGTCCAACAGAGCGGGAATATTCCCGCCATCGCGGCCGGTGAAGGCGATCACTGACATGCCGCGGTCATGGGCACTGGCAACCGCCTGTATCAGATTACTGGGGTTGCCGCTGGTGGTTAATAATACTAAGACATCACCGGCTTGGCCCAGGGCGGATATCTGTTTGGAGAAGATCTCATTAAAACTGTTATCGCTGGCAAAAGCGGTAATGGCTGTGGGGTTGGTGGCCAGGGCGTAGGCGGCAAAGCCGGGTCGCTCGCGCTCAAAACG
Source organism: Halioxenophilus sp. WMMB6 (assembly GCF_033283405.1). Taxonomy (NCBI): domain Bacteria; kingdom Pseudomonadati; phylum Pseudomonadota; class Gammaproteobacteria; order Alteromonadales; family Alteromonadaceae; genus Halioxenophilus; species Halioxenophilus sp. WMMB6. The sequence continues at coordinate 401,384 of NZ_JAWMQR010000003.1, read as the reverse complement.
GTTGCCCAAACAGTTAACTAGAATCTGTGAATTGGCTGCGGAGATGCCATTGCCGGCAACCAAAATTTTGTGCTCGTTTAACAGCGTGGTCACCAGTAACTGGCTGGCGGCTACCAGATTGGGGGCCAATAGTTCGCCGGAAGACATTTTTGCTTCCAGGCTTTTATGGAAAAGGCTGATCACCCTCTCTTCAAGTTCAAAATTGTTGTTGTCATTCATAGGTTGAAAAAGTCTGGTGTACTAAACGCATTAGTGTGCAGCGAAGGCATCTTGTATCCAATTTATGGAGAGTTGTTGTTGAGCATCGTAAGCCATGGCAACCACATCAAAGCGGCAGTCGAACTGTTGAAACTCACTGTGGCTGGCTAAAAAAAGCTGGGCTGTAGCGATAATTTTCTGTTGTTTGGATGTCGAGACCATCTCCTCGGCGTGGCCAAATGCGCTCTGTTTCCGGTATTTAACTTCAATAAATATCAGCCGCTGCTGTTGGCGCATAATAAGATCAATTTCACCCAGCCGGCAGCGGAAATTACGGGCAACTAACTGCAGTTTCTGCTTTTGCAGATAGCGGCAGGCTTCGGCTTCGGCATCGGCGCCAGTGGTAATGGTCATTGGCCGTTGTCGATGCACGAGCGCAAGCTGCTGTTTAATCCATGACCGCGCCATTCGCCACCGTGGGTAGCAGGGTTGCCTGACCGCCGGAGATAACGGCAATGCTCTCCTGGCGGGCTATGCGGCCGGCTGCGGTGAGGTAGAGCTCGCCGGTGGCACCATAGTAACGGGCTCGGCCTATTTGTTGAAGCTGCAGCAGTCGTGGGTAGAGGCGGTAAGCATCCACGCCCAAGGCGTGCAGGTTCTGCAGGTTTTTCTGGGCAGGGAGGTTAGCATCGAGTGCGTCGCGCTCGGTTGCGGAGAAGCCAAAAAACCAGGGCAGGGTGGTAAATCGAATACCGTTCAGGTCGTTATTGTTGGTGGTGGTGGCTGTAGGGTCAAACACCTGGCTGGTGGCGTAGACCGGTATGCTGCCAGCATAGTGGAAGGCCAGGGTCGGCTTTAACTGGCGGGCATCTTCCGGGTTGGCAACCATAAAAATCATGTCGATATCACTGCGACTGCGTGGTTCCGTTTCCATGTTGGTGCCGGTTAAGCGTTCAATGTCTCTCGCCCGCTGTTTGCTGCGGTCGACCAGGAGCGAGCGCTCGATGGCCTCGGAAAAGAGGCTCTGTTGGGCAAATTCCGTATTTACCGCCAGCTCTCCACCCAGTGCCTGCCAGGCATCGGTGAAGGCGCGGGCGGCACGCTGGCCCCAGTCCCGGTTGGAGGAGAGAATCATGGCCCGGCGGTGACCATCGCGCCAGGCGCGTTCCGCGATTTGGCGGGCCTCATCTTCGGTGGCCAGGCCAAACTGATAGAGGTTCTCGGTGTACAGCGACTCGCTCACCAAATAGTTCAGTGCCAGTGTCGGCACCGGCAGTGCGGGCCGTAAATTGAGCTCTTCCAGCGGCGCTTTTTGCAGAGGGCCAATGATGGTTTCGGCTCCCTCGGCAACGGCTTGGTCGTACAGGGCGTTGATGTCGGCCTGATCGGTGTTGTAAACCTGGATTTGGGGACTGGTGTGGCCCGCCTTCAACGCTGAGTAGTAGGCGGCCATAAAGGCGTCGCGCACCGCTTCCCCGGCAGTGGCGTACTTGCCGGTTAATGGCAGTAATAGGGCGACCTGTTTGGGTTGCTGTTTGACCAGCTGTTGCAGTAGCTGCAGGTCGTCGGGTAGCGTCAGGCTGGCGGGGTGATTGGGCCATTGCCGTTGCCAGCTCTCCACCTGCAAGTACTGTTGTTCGATATTGGTCTGGTTGTTCTTGCTAATTGCCGCCAGCGAGTACCAGCCCCGCAGCATTGGCAGCTTCTCTTTCAGACTGAGATCGTTGAGTGTGGTGGGCGGCTGGCTCATCAGCAGGCGCCATATGGTCTCGTTGTTGGTGTGCTCCGCCTCGGCATCCACCAGCAGGGGCATGATGGCCAGGTACTCTTTAATGGCGGTAACCGGTTCATCGACAATGGAGAAAACCGTTGCCCGGTTGTTACGCCAGTGGAGTTCCTGCTCAACGGTCATCTGTGGAATGCTTTCAGGCAGAAAATCACTGGCCAGCACCCGCTTCGCAGCAAAATATTCACCCATCAGCAGCGCCAGGTCACCGACGGCGAGTCGATATTGGTTTTGGTCAACCAATAGCAGGTAATTGGGGTCGATATCGTTAAAAACACGCCAGGCTGTGGTGTATTCATTCAGTGACAAGAGAATCTGGCCCGCTTGCATGCGGCCGGCTGCGGCCTTAGTGCGGTCGCCGCTGAGTTCCGCGAAACTGGCCGCGGTTAACAGGGCGTCGGCATCTTCATGGCTTTGGCTGGAAACGGCCAGGGGGCCGACCGGTTTGGTCTCTACCGAGCCACAGGCCACCAGAGAGATAGTTACACCGGCGATCAATCCGCGACAGCCAATATGGAGTAACTGTTTGGCTTGATCATGTGGGCCGGTGGTCAAACTCCGGACCATTTGTTTTAAACTTACCATTTACATTTTCCAGGTGAACAATACATGCCGAGCGAAACCGAGTTCGGGCAGCTTTTTGTGGTTGCAACGCCCATCGGCAATTTGGCCGATATGGTACCCCGCGCAGTGGAAACTCTCCAAACAGTGGATCTGATTGCAGCGGAGGATACCCGGCATAGTGCCAAGCTCCTGTCACACTTTAGTATCAGTACGCCGATGTTTGCCTACCATGATCACACAGATGAGCGGCGCACGGAGTTACTGATTGAAAAATTGAGAGCGGGTTCCAAAGTTGCGCTCATATCGGATGCCGGGACTCCGCTCATTTCAGACCCCGGTTATCGTCTGGTGGCCGAGGCGCGTCGCCAGGGAATCACGGTTACCCCCATCCCCGGAGCCTGTGCCCTGATCACCGCCCTGAGCGCCTCCGGGCTGGCGACAGACCGCTTCCGGTTTGAGGGTTTTCTGCCCAGCAAGCAGCAGGCTCGCCAACAACGATTGCAGTCGCTGGTGGAGGAGACGGCCACGCTGGTCTACTACGAAGCTCCCCATCGAATTTTAGACTGCCTACAGGATGTTGCCTCGGTGTTTGGTATGGAGCGTAGGGTGGTGTTAGCCCGGGAGTTGACCAAAACCTTTGAAACCTTTCTGGCGGGCAACGTGGCTCAGGTACTGGCTCGGGTAGCCGAAGATAGCAATCAGCAGCGGGGTGAAATCGTACTGATGATCGCTGGTGCTGCCGCCGTAACTGCTGAGATAGATGCGGAGAGCCGCCGCTTGTTAGCTCTGCTGTTACCTCATATGCCCCCCAAAAAGGCGGCGGGGGTGGTGGCGGAATACACCGGGTTGAAAAAGAACGCACTCTATCAGTGGTTGATGCAACAGAAAGCGGGCGAGTAATTGCACCGGTTGGGAAATGAGAGTAGTCTCCCGGCCTCGAAGTCGACTGGGCAATCGCTCTACCCGTATGGGTGGGGAGGAAAGTCCGGGCTCCACAGGGTAGAGCGCCAGATAACGTCTGGGGGGCGTGAGCCTACGGAAAGTGCAGCAGAGAGCAGACCGCCTAAGCTACCTCGGTAGCCGGTAAGGGTGAAAGGGTGCGGTAAGAGCGCACCGCGCGACTGGTAACAGTTCGTGGCACGGTAAACCCCGCTCGGAGCAAGACCAAATAGGCCTTCTATGGTGTGACCCGCACTGAAGGCGGGTAGGTCGCTAGAGGTGTTCGGTGACGAACGCCCAAGATGAATGATTGTCCTCGACAGAACCCGGCTTATAGGTCGACTTCGAATCTCTTCCTTATACCTACTAATGTCACGTTGGTACCCCTGCGTCTGATGGGTGCCCGCGCTCTATCGCTGTTTTCATCCCTCTATAGTTATTCTTCTTTATCTATCCGGCGCCAACGATATTTACTGCCTGGCAGGAGCGCTGTGGTCTGTCTGCCGTTCCTGCTGGTGTCGCAATGTGCTTAGGGCTCGCCTGTGGTGGGAAGTGGTTTTGGGTGGTTAAGCGGGCGGCAAGCCAGCGCTTTCGGCAGGTTGCGCGGTGTAGCCAGCGGCTGAAAACCACAGATTGCCACCAGACTGGCGAGCGTTTCCCACAAAATTCCACCGCTCCTCCCACTTTTTACCACTCAGCTGCCCCTTTTTGGCCAGATTTGGTCGCTAGCATCAAATCGGGTCCCTTTTTAAGGCTTAGCCCCATTGGCAGGTGCGCAGGCATAAGAAGCCCGAGAAATTTACATTTCGGTGTAAAGGCGCGAGGAAGTAATTGGAAATCAATCTAAAAGCTAAAGTGATTTCTCACAGTTTTAGCTAGGTCGCTGTTTTGTAAGAGATTTATGGATTTGTTGGATTTCTGATCAGTTTGTGAAAACAGCATGTTTTTGATTTTTCCCGCCAGAGAACAATTTTTTCCTTGTAGATCAACGCACTAAATGGATTGCTCCAGCTTGACTTTAGCCGGAGGCCACATATAGTGTGCCAGTGGGAATAAGTGGTAATTAGTAGAATTTTGTGATCTTTAGTGGGCCTTCAGTGTCCTCCGGTGGAAATAAATGTTTTACGGTAGTCATTCAGTCACGATGGATGCCAAGGGGCGCGTTGCCGTTCCAAAGGATCTCCGTGACCAATTGACGGCCTACTGTAACTGCGAGCTGGTGCTGACCGCCTCCACTCAAGATCGTTGCCTGGTGCTCTACCCAAAACCCTACTGGGATGAGATTGCCGTGCAACTGGAAGAGATAAAAAGCCGTAGCAGCAAGCAGGCGCGGCGCACCAAATTACTGATGTTGGGTTATTACCACGTTGCGGAGATGGATGGCAACAACCGCATGTTGATTCCCACCCAGCATCGCGACTACGCCGGGCTGGATCGCAAACTGCTGATTATTGGCCAGGGCAAAAGCTTTGAGGTTTGGGATGAAGACCGCTTCAAAGAGTGGGTCGATAGCGACATTGACGAGCCGGTTCCGGATGATCTTGCTGGTCTCGACTTTTAGAGGTAAGCAGCTTGGCTGAAACAAGCCACTACTCGGTGCTATTGCACGAGTCCGTTGATGCGCTAATTACTGATCCGGGTGGCTTCTACATTGATGGCACCTTTGGCCGTGGCGGGCACAGTCGGGCCATCCTTAAGCAGTTGAATGAATCTGGCCGGTTGCTGGCTATCGATAAGGATCCAGAGGCGATCGAGGTGGCCAATCGCTTGGCCGCGGAAGATCAACGTTTTCAGATAGAGCAGGGCTCCTTTGCCGAGATGCGGCGCATGCTAGAGGGGCTGGGGCGAACGGGTGAGGTTACCGGCATTCTGCTCGATCTGGGTGTCTCCTCGCCGCAGTTGGACCAGGCTGAGCGCGGTTTCAGTTTCCTGCAGGATGGGCCGCTGGATATGCGCATGGATACCACCGCTGGCGAAAGTGCCGCGGACTGGATCAACCGGGCCGCAGAAGAGGACATTGCCTGGGTGTTTAAAAACTATGGCGAAGAGCGGTTCGCCAAACGCATGGCCAGGGCGATTGTTAATCACCGTCAGCAACAGCCCTTTACCCGCACCGGCCAGTTGGCCAAGGTGATCGCCGAGGCCAATCCGGCTTGGGAGAAGGGCAAGCACCCAGCGACCAGAGCCTTTCAGGCAATCCGGATTCAGGTGAACCGGGAGTTGGATGATCTGCAGGAGGCTCTGGCTGTGGCCTTGGAGATGTTGGCGGTTGGTGGGCGGCTGGTGGTGATCAGCTTCCACTCACTGGAGGATCGTATCGTCAAACAGTTTTTCCGTCGTCAAGAGCGGGGCGATCAGTTGCCCAAGGGGCTGCCAGTGATGGAGAGCGCTCTGAACAAACGCATGAAGGTATTGGCGAAGGCGCAAAAAGCTGGAGAGAAAGAGTTGGCGGAAAACATTCGCTCGCGCAGCGCTGTTTTGCGAGTCGCAGAAAAAATTAAATAACAACGCCAACACGCACAGAACCCGACGTAAACGACAACCCAACTTAAACGCAAATGACAACCACGGTTGCAAAGTGATGGTAACGCGAACCGCATTAGATTATTCCGATTCAGCCCCAACCACCGGTTGGCCGAGCCGATTGTTGGTGGCCGTGCTGTGGGTATTGGTGTTGGCGTCGGCGGTAGCGGTGATTTACACCAGCCACCAATCCCGCCAATTGACGGCAGAGTTGGCTGTGGCGCAATCGGAATCGGCCGCACTGCAGGAGCAGTGGGGACAGTATTTGTTGGAGCGCAGTGCCTGGGGCGCCTACAGTCGGGTGGAAAACCTTGCCGTGGAGAAGTTGCAGATGGCTCCGCCACCGGCGGAGAGTATCGTAGTGGTTGAGCGATGACAGCGAAGCGCAAGCCGAAAAAAAACAACGTAAAGCTCGCGCCGCCGGTGTTGGTATCCCGGTGGCGCTTTTACTTTGTGTGCGGGGTAATGGCCTGTATGGGGCTGGCCCTGGTGGCTCAGCTCGCCTGGCTGCAAGTGCTGCCCAATACCGACCGCGGCGCCGATTTTTTGCGCAAGGCCGGTGAGGATCGCACGGTTCGCTCGGAGCTTATCCCTGGCTATCGCGGTGTGATCTCCGACCGTAATGGTGATCCGCTGGCGGTCAGTACGCCGTTGGTGACCATCTCCCTGGATCCACAACTGATTACTTCTGAACACAAGCAGTTGGCGGATCTGGCCCGTTTGGCGGATATGAACCTGGGCGAGTTGAAGGCCAAGCTGGATCGCTACCGCAACCACAGTTATATGTCGTTCGCCACGCGCATGCCTCCCGATCAGGCGGCGCGCATCAAGGCGTTGAAAATCGCTGGTCTCTACTACCAAACGGAGTATCGTCGCTTTTATCCCTCGGGCGAGGTTAGTGCCCAGCTACTGGGGGTGACCGATATTTACGACCAGGGCCAGGAGGCACTGGAGCTTGCCTACAACGAGTGGCTGACCGGCAGTTCAGGCAGAAAAACCGTAGTGAAGGATGAGAAGGGCAACGTGATTCGCGAGGTGGGCATCACCGAAGCGGCCAGCCCCGGTAAAAACCTCGCCTTGGCGATCGACCTGCGCCTGCAATACATGGCTTATCGTGAGCTGAAAACCGCCGTTACCCAACAACGAGCCGAATCTGGCTCGATTGTGGTGTTGGATGCCCACACCAATGAGGTTCTGGCGCTGGTCAATGCCCCCTCTTTCAACCCCAACGATCGCACCGGGTTAAAGCCGGAAGAGCTGAGCGAAGCGATGCGCAACCGCGCCATTGTTGACCAGATGGAGCCCGGCTCCACGATAAAGCCGTTCAGCATTATGGCGGCCTTGGAAAAGGGCATAGTTGGCAAAGACTCGATTGTCGACACCTCACCGGGTTCCCTCTATGTGGGTGGCAAAACCTTTGTTGACCCGGTCAACTACGGGCCAATCAGTGTTACCAAAATTATTACCAAGTCGAGCCAGGTGGGGACCACCAAACTGGCCCTGCGCACCGGGCCGACCTCTATTCGCGATATGTACTACCGGGTTGGTCTTGGGCAGGCGATGGGTACAGGTTTTCCCGGTGAGAGTGGCGGCTTGCTGCCGCAGTACCACCGCTGGCCCGATGTGACTACGGCCAACTACGCCTTCGGTTATGGCTTCACCACCAGCGTTTTGCAGCTGGCCCAGGCATACAGCGTGATCGCCAACGATGGCATCCGCAAACCGGTGTCACTGCTGCGTGTAGAGCACAATCCAGCCGGCGAGCGGGTGTTGTCTGCGGAGCTGGCGGAAGAGATGAAATCGATGTTGGCTACAGTGACCAACAAGGGCGGTACCGGCCACCGTGCGCACCTCGATCATTACTCCACGGCGGGCAAATCGGGAACGGCTCACCTGCCGCGCAAAGGTGGTGGCGGCTATGCCGACGATCGCTACCGCTCACTGTTTGCTGGCTTTGCCCCCTTAGATGACCCGCGCATTGTAGTGGTGGTGGTGATCTCCGAACCAAAAACCGGCAAGTATTACGGCGGCGAAGTGGCCGCGCCGGTGTTTGGCCGGGTTACCGACGCCGCACTACGGCTGTTGGAAGTGCCGCCGGAGATTGAACCGGTTGCCACGCAGGTGGCCGAGGTGAGGCGATGACAGTTTCGGCTGCCGCACTGCTGAATTCCTGGCCGGAGCTCACCAACGAGCCCCGGCTTAATGCTATTACGCCCAAGGGGTTGGTGCTCGATAGCCGCCAAGTGCGTTTAGGTGACGCCTTCTGTGCGGTGCCTGGAGCCCAGGTGGATGGCCGGCGCTTTATCGACAACGCCCTGGCGGCCGGCTGCAGCCTGGTTTTGGCGGAGGGCGAGCGGCCCTCGCTGGAATGGCACGGTGCTGTGCCGGTGGTGAGTGTGCCCAGCTTGAGCCGCTGTTTATCCGAGTTGGCGGCCAACTTCTACGGCCACCCGGCGCGCGCGTTATCGGTATTTGCAGTGACTGGCACCAACGGCAAAACCACCTGCAGCCACCTCTACGCCCAGTTGCGGCAGTTGGCGGGGGAGGCGTGTGGTGTCATTGGTACCTTGGGTTATGGTGTTATTGGCCAGCCACTTAAGCACACGGGCTTAACCACGCCAGATGCCGTTACCACCCAGGCGATCTTGGCAGAATTCAAAGCCGACGGCATTGACCGGGTGTCGATGGAGGCCTCCTCCCATAGCCTGGATCAGGGGCGTATGGCGGCGGTGCCGGTAGAGACGGCCCTATACACCAATTTAAGCCGTGACCATCTCGACTATCACGGCGATATGGCCAGCTACGGGCAGAGCAAGTGGCAGCTGTTTACCCGGCCCGAGTTAAAGCAGGCGGTGATCAACCTGGATGATGCCGTGGGTAAACAGTGGGCGGCTGACTATCGCGGTGCCGGTGAGCTGTTGACCTACTCAATCACCGAACTCAGTGCCGATGTCGCAGTGACCGACGTCGACTATTGGGCGGGCGGCGCCCGGGCGCAGTTGCGTACCCCTTGGGGGAGTGCACCGATCGAGAGCCCATTAATTGGCTCGTTCAACCTCAGTAATCTGGTGGGGGTGTTGGCGGCCGAGTTGGCCGAGACGCAATCTCTGTCCCAGGTGGCTGAGCGTGTTGCACAGCTACAGCCGGTGGCCGGCCGTATGCAAACGATTGCGGGCACTCCTGCGGTGGCGACAGTTGTGGTCGACTACGCCCACACGCCGGATGGCTTAGAGCAGGCCCTGTTAGCGCTGCGCCAACACTGTAACGGCCAGCTGTGGTGTCTGTTTGGCTGTGGTGGTGATCGCGACCCTGGAAAACGACCGGAGATGGCCGCTATCGCGGAGCGTCTGGCCGACCGGGTGGTGGTGACTAACGACAACCCGCGCACGGAATCGCCGGTGCAGATACTCAATCACATTCTGGAGGGCTTCCATGCGCCAGAAAATGTGCTGGTTGAACTTGATCGAGTGCGGGCTATTGCGCTCGCCATCCGCCAGGCGGCGCCTGAGGATCTGGTGTTAGTGGCTGGCAAAGGCCATGAGGATTATCAGCTGATTGGTGATCAGAGGCTCAACCATTCCGATTTGGAAGTGTGTACGCATACCGTTCAACAACTGGGGCAGAACCAATGATAACTACAAGCCTGAGTGAATTGGCCGCAGTCGCCGGTGGCGAGTTACTGGGCAGTGATGCCAGTGTCAGCAGTATCACTACCGACAGCCGCTCGGTACAGCCTGGCGACCTGTTTGTCGCCCTGAAAGGGGACTATTTCGACGGCAATGAATTTGCCGCAACGGCTGTGGAGCAGGGCGCGGTTGCGGTACTGGTCAGCCGGGAGCAGGCCGGTCTCGCCGCCAGCCAAATTCTGGTGGCGGATACCACCGATGCCTTGGGCGACATTGCCAGCTGGCACCGACAGCAGTGGCAGAAGCCGCTGGTGGCGATCACCGGCAGCTGCGGTAAGACCACGGTCAAGGGCATGGTGGCGGCCATTTTGTCGGAGATGGCCACCACACTGGCCACCGAGGGCAACCTCAACAACCATATTGGTGTGCCTAAAACCCTGTTACGGCTCGCGCCGGAACAGCAGTTCGCGGTGATCGAAATGGGTGCCAGTGCCATTGGCGAGATCGACTACCTGGTTAACCTGGCGAAACCGCAGGTGGCACTGGTCAATAACGTGGTGCCTGCCCACCTGGAGGGCTTTGGCTCGGTGGAGGCGATTGCCACCGCCAAAGGTGAAATTTACCAAGGGCTGGCTGACGACGGCGTCGCCATTATTAATCTCGATGATCACTTCGCAGGCCAGTGGTTGCAGGAAATTGGTGAGCGCAACTGGCTGGGCTTCAGCCTGGTGGACCACTCTGCCGATCTTTATGCCACTGATGTGCACATCGATAAAGGCGGCCGGGCCAGTTTTGAACTCTGCTCCAAAGTCGGCAAGGTCGCTATTGATTTGCAGATTCTCGGGCGCGCCAATGTGGCCAATGCTCTGGCCGCTGCCGCCTGTACCGTGCCTTTGGGAGCGACCCTGGCCACGATTAAATCGGGCCTGGAAAAATTTAGCGCTGTGCCCGGTCGCCTCTGTCTCTACGAGGGCGTCAACGGTTGCTGGGTAATCGACGACAGCTACAACGCCAACCCGGGCAGTGTGAAGGCGGCCATAGATGTGTTGGCTGAACTGCCGGGCAAGCGTCTTTTGGTGTTGGGCGATATGGGTGAGTTGGGCGCGGAGGCCAAGGCCGCCCACAAGGAGATTGGCCGCTATGCCAAAACGGCGGGGCTGGATGGACTGTTAACGGCGGGTCCGCTCAGCGAATTGGCCGCGCAAGAGTTTGGGGAGCAGGCCCAAAGCTTTATTAATAATGCGGCACTCAGTGAGTCGTTAATCAATGAACTCGATGCATCGGTGGTGGTGCTGATTAAAGGCTCGCGCAGCGCCGGTATGGAGTCCGTTGTGCAGGCCATCTTAAAAGAAGGGGTATAGGGGTAATGCTGGTTTGGTTGGCGCAGGCCATACAAGGTTATATCGGCGGGTTTGGTGTATTTCAGTACCTGACCTTGCGGGCCATTTTGGCGGTTTTGACCGCGCTAACCATCTCTATGACCTTGGGGCCCTGGATGATCCGCCGCTTGAATAAGTTACAAATTGGCCAGGCGGTGCGCGACGATGGCCCACAGAGCCATTTAAGTAAAAGCGGCACGCCCACTATGGGTGGAACCCTGATTCTGGCCGCCATTTTTGTCAGTGCTCTGCTCTGGTCTGATCTCAGTAATCGCTACGTGTGGGTGGTAATGATTGTTACGGCCATTTTTGCGGTGGTGGGCTGGGTGGATGACTACCGTAAGGTGGTACAGAAAAATTCGCGGGGTCTGCCCGCCAAGTGGAAATATTTTTGGCAATCCCTGGCGGGTTTGGGTGCGGCCATCTTTTTGTACTGCACCGCACAGGTACCGGCTGAAACCCAACTGTTTGTCCCCTTCTTTAAGAACGTGGCCATCGATCTCGGTGTGTTTTACATATTGCTGACCTATTTCGTCATTGTTGGCAGCAGTAACGCGGTAAACCTTACCGATGGTTTGGATGGTCTGGCCATTATGCCTTCGGTCATGGTGGGTTCGGCGCTCGGTATTTTTGCCTATCTGGTGGGCCACACTGAGTTTTCCAGTTACCTGCATATTCAAAATATTCCGGGTACTGGCGAGCTGGCGGTGTTTTGTGCAGCTCTGGCCGGCGCCGGGCTTGGCTTTCTATGGTTTAACACCTATCCCGCCATGGTGTTTATGGGGGATGTGGGTGCCCTGGCGCTGGGTGCAGCACTCGGCACGGTGGCCGTGATTGTGCGTCACGAAATTGTGTTTTTCATTATGAGTGGCGTGTTTGTGATGGAGACGGTTTCGGTGATTTTGCAGGTTGGCTCCTACAAATTAACCGGTCGACGCATTTTTCGGATGGCGCCCTTGCACCATCACTTTGAATTAAAAGGTTGGCCAGAACCACGGGTAATCGTCCGCTTTTGGATTATTACCGTGATGCTGGTTTTGTTTGGGTTGGCGACGTTGAAACTGCGGTAAGCCATGGCTGATTTAATCGCCTCAAGTAAATTAACGGCAGTGGTGGGGCTGGGTATCTCCGGCCTTGCCACGGCGCGTTTTTTGGCGCGTCAAGGGGAGCGTTTTATCCTCTTGGATACCCGTGCCGAGCCGCCGCTGTTGCCACAATTTCTGGCCGAGTTTCCCGAGCAGAAACCGGTCTGTGGCCCGTTAAATATTGAGACGTTAACCGCGGTCGACCAAATAATTTTATCGCCGGGAGTCGCCAAAACGGAGCCGGCTATTGCCGCCGCCGAGCAGGCCGGGGTCGCGGTGCTTGGCGATGTCGATCTGTTTGTGCGCCATGCCCAAGCGCCGATCATCGCCATTACCGGCTCCAACGGTAAAACCACAGTGACGACTCTGGTGGGTGGCATGGCTGCGGCGGCTGGGTTGAACATTGCCGTGGGCGGCAATATCGGTACACCGGTATTAGATCTGTTGGCAGAGCCAACGCCCGATTTTTACGTGCTAGAGCTCTCCAGTTTTCAGTTGGAAACAACCCATAATCTGGCTGCCTTGGCGGCGGTGGTACTTAACCTGAGTCGCGATCATATGGATCGCTACCCAAGTTACAGCGCTTACCACGCCGCCAAAATGCGCATCTTTTTCGGTGTGCAGACCATGTTGGTCAATCGTGATGATCCGCTCACCCGCGGCCCTCTGGCGGCCGGGGTTAAGCAGGTCAGTTTTGGTTTGAGTGCACCGGATTTAAAACAGTTTGGTATTTTGCAAGTCGGCCAGGAAGCCTATTTGGCGAAAGGAACAGAACCCTTGCTGGCCGTGAGCCGACTGCAACTGCGCGGATCACACAACCACAGCAACGCCTTGGCGGCCATGGCGCTGGTGGATGAGATGGGTGTACTGAATAGCGCCGCGCTGCAGTTTTTAGCGGCATTTCCCGGCGTGGCCCATCGCTGCCAGTGGGTGGCGGAGAAAAACGGCGTGGTGTTTATCAACGATTCCAAAGCGACCAATGTGGGTGCCACTCTGGCGGCCTTAAAAGGGCTGAGTAGTGACCTGCAAGGCACCGCCAATAGCCAAGGGCGTATACACGTTATTCTCGGTGGCCAGGGCAAGGGTGCCGATTTTACCGAGCTGCTGGGGGGACTTGGCGAACGCGTGGCCACGGCACTGGTGCTGGGCGAAGATGCTGAAAAAATTATTGCGGCCATCAAGCCGGCCGTGCCGGTAGTGGCGGTAGCCACTATGCAAGAGGCGGTTGAGCAAGCCTATGCGTTGGCGGCGGCGGGCGACTTGGTGTTGTTGTCACCGGCCTGTGCCAGCTTCGATATGTTTAATGGTTACGAGCATCGTGGCCAGGTGTTTGAGTCTGCGGTGGAGGCGCTGGCCGCATGAGACTGGCAATGGTAGACAACTATCCCTGGCGACAGCAGTTGTTTGATGGGCTCTTGGCCGATCGCTGGTTACTGTTGGTGGTGGCGGTTTTGTTGTCGTTTGGGGCGGTGATGGTTAGCTCCTCATCAATCAGTGTGGCGGCACTGTCGGGCAGTGAGGGTGGCTATGGCGACCCCTGGTATTTCGCTCGCCGGCACGGTGTCTTTTTGTTGATCAGCCTGGTTGCCTGTGCCTTTGTGGCCAGCGTGCCGTTGGCGTTGTGGCGTCGCTACGGCTGGATAATGCTGCTGGCGGCGATTGTCATTCTGATACTGGTGTTAATTCCGGGTATCGGCACCATGGCCAACTACAGCCGACGCTGGTTGCGCTTTGGTCCGATCAATTTGCAGGCTTCGGAGTTGGCAAAATTTTGCAGCATTATTTTCTTCGCCAGCTACTTGGCGAAGTGGCACAAACGGATTCAGGCTCACACCTGGGCAATTTTAAAACCGCTGGCGATTCTCTTTTTTATCGCCGTGCTGATTTTGATGGAGCCGGACCTGGGGACCACCGTGGTCTTGATGGCCTCGGTACTGGCCATGATGTTTATTGCCGGCATTAAAATTTGGCAGTGTTTCGGCATGGGAGCATTTGGCTATTTTGCGCTGCAACATCTGTTGTTCTCGAAAGAGTATCGCCGCAATCGCCTGGATGCCTTTTTGGACCCCTGGTCTCATCAGTTTGACTCCGGTTATCAGCTGGTGCAGTCGTTGATTGGTTTTGGTCGTGGCGAATGGTTGGGATTGGGCTTGGGGAACAGTATTCAGAAGCTCTTTTTTCTGCCGGAGTCGCATACCGATTTTATTTTTGCAGTGGTTGCCGAAGAGTTTGGTTTTATCGGTGCGTTGGTGGTGCTGAGCCTGTTTGTGGTGTTGATTGTGAAAGCGTTTTTGTTAACCCGCAAAGCAATTCAGCAAGACAACGATTTCGCCTGTTTTGCCTCGTTTGGTATCGGTGTGCTGTTTGCCTGCCAGGTATTTATCAATATTGGTGTGGCTTCTGGGTTACTACCTACTAAAGGTTTGACTCTGCCCTTTGTCAGCTACGGCGGCAGTAGTCTACTGGTGTGCATGATGTTGGTGGGTTTGCTGCTGCGGATTCAAAAAGAGTTGAATGATGCCCAGCTACCCAAAGCGGGGGGCAATCCGTGACTGGGCCCAACATTATCATTATGGCCGGTGGCACCGGTGGCCATATCTACCCGGCCTTGGCGGTGGCGCAGGTGCTGATAGCCAAGGGTGCTGCGGTCTCCTGGTTGGGTACGCGCCGAGGGTTGGAGGCCCAGCTGGTGCCTGCTGCCGGTATTGAGTTGGATTTTATCGATATTGAAGGTGTGCGCGGCAAGGGTGTGCTTTCCCTGGTAAAAGCGCCACTGCTGTTGATGCGTGCCATTACACAGGCGAAAAAAGTTTTTAAACAGCGCCGGGCAGAAGTGGTGGTCGGCTTTGGTGGTTTTGTCGCAGGCCCCGGTGGTGTGGCGGCCAAACTGTTGGGTTTGCCATTGCTGATACATGAGCAAAATGCTATCGCCGGCACTACCAATAAGTTGCTGGCCAAAATTGCCAACAGGGTGTTTACCGCTTTCCCCAATGTGTTTGCCAAAGCGGCCGTGGTGGGAAATCCGGTACGGGCAGATATTAGCAGGCTGCCCGCGCCCGATGAGCGTTGGCAGAGCACCGACAGCGACTCCTCCTTCCACCTATTGATTTTGGGCGGCAGTTTGGGAGCCACTGCGTTGAATGAGTTGGTGCCCCAGGCGCTGGTTCAGTTGAACCACCAGAGCAATGTGAAAATTGAAGTTTTACATCAGTGTGGTCAGAAAAATATCGAGCAGACCCAAGCCGCCTATAAGCAGGCGGGCGTTGTTTATAACGCCGAGGGCGTTGCGGTTCAGCCCTATGTTGAGGATATGGCGGCAGCCTACGGCTGGGCACACTTTATTGTGTGTCGGGCAGGGGCACTGACGATTGCGGAAATTGCCGCCGCAGGCTGTGCCTCACTGTTGGTGCCTTACCCGCACGCCATTGATGATCACCAAACTCACAATGCCTTGTGGTTGGTAGGGCAGGGAGCTGCGCATCTGTGCCAGCAGCGGGATTTAACCGTTACCAAATTGGTGGCGGAGCTGGAAACGGCAATCAATGATCGGGCGGCCATTCTGGCAATGGCCTGCAGTGCTCGCGCACTTGCAAAAATAGACGCAGCAGAAAGAGTTGCTTCTGAATGCTTCGAGGTTTTAAACAGTGGCCAATAGTCAAATTTCGATCAATCAAATTCCAGAGATGCGCCGCATTCGGCGGATACATTTTATTGGTATTGGCGGCGCGGGCATGTCGGGTATTGCCGAGGTGCTGCTCAACCAAGGTTATCAGATCTCCGGTTCTGATTTGCGCACCTCGGAAGTCACCGAGCGCCTGTCGGATCTAGGGGCAAAAATTTATATCGGCCACCACGGTGCCAATGTGGTGGGTGCGGATGTGGTGGTTAACTCTACGGCGATTTCTGCCAGCAACCCGGAGTTGATTGGTGCCCGTGAGTATCGGATTCCGGTGGTGCGCCGGGCGGAGATGCTGGGCGAGTTGATGCGTTATCGGCATGGGATCGCGGTGGCTGGTACCCATGGTAAAACCACCACCACCAGTTTGATCGCCTCTATTTTTGCCAGCGCCGAGCGCGACCCCACGTTTGTGATCGGTGGCTTGCTCAATAGCGCTGGCAGTAATGCCCAGCTGGGCAAGAGCCGCTATTTAATTGCCGAGGCGGACGAGAGCGATGCCTCCTTTTTGCATCTGCAACCGATGGTGGCGGTGGTGACTAATATCGACGCCGACCATATGGATACCTATGAAGGAGATTTCTCCCGATTAAAACGCACCTACGTCGAGTTTTTACACAACCTGCCTTTTTATGGTTTGGCTGTTGTCTGTGGTGATGACCCGGTGGTGCGCGAAGTGATACCCGATATCTCCCGGCCCATTCTCACCTACGGTTTGTCGGAGGAGTGTGATTTTCAGGCGATTGATGTTCGGCAGGAGGGGATGCACAGCCGCTTTAAGGTGAAAATTCCGGATCGCACCGAACCTTTGGAGATATTTTTAAATATGCCCGGTGTGCACAATGTGCTTAATGCTACAGCCGCTATTGCCGTAGCCATTGATGAGGGCATTGATGACCACTCGATTCAAACCGGGTTGGCGGGATTTTTAGGCGTTGGCCGCCGCTTTCAAGTGGTGGGTGAGTTGGCCCTGGGGGATGGCACCGTCATGTTGGTGGATGACTATGGACATCACCCGCGCGAGGTGGCCGCAACCATTAAAGCGGTACGCAATGGTTGGCCGGATCGACGCTTGGTCATGATTTATCAACCACACCGCTACACCCGGACGCGGGATCTGTTTGAAGATTTCGTCGAGGTGTTATCGACGGTGGATGTGTTGGTATTGCTTGAAGTTTACAGTGCTGGTGAAGAGCCGATTCAGGGTGCTGATGGTCGGCAACTGAGCCGCAGTATTCGTACCCGCGGCTTGGTGGATCCCATTTTTGTTGAGGGTATTGATGCTGTGCCAGAGGTGATTCGCGATATTGTCCAATCCGGCGATATCGTGATTACCCAGGGGGCGGGTAACGTTGGCAGTTTGGCCAAAGAGTTGGCCAAACGTAAATTGCGCTAGTGAGTGTGAACAGAGTATGACGGCAGCGTCGGTTGCAAAATTTGGTCGGGTCGGGGTGCTCTATGGCGGCACCTCTTCCGAGCGTGAGGTTTCGTTGCAAAGTGGTGAAGCAGTGTATCAGGCACTGTTAAACGCAGGCGTAGAGGTGGTTGCCTTGGATCTACAGCAGGATCCGATCTCTGCAATTCAGCAGGCTCAGATCGACCGGGCATTTATCGCTTTGCATGGCCCGGGTGGCGAGGACGGGGCTATCCAAGCACTGCTGACGATTATGGGTATTGGTTACACCGGCAGCGGGGTGCAGGCTTCGGCCCTGGCCATGGATAAACTGAAAACCAAATACGTGTTACAAGCCTTGGCTATCCCCACGCCCCCGTTCGCCGTTCTTTCGGCCGATAGCGATTGGGTTGCGGTTATGAACAAGTTGGGTGGTGCGGCCATGGTAAAGCCCGCTCATGAAGGCTCCAGTATTGGTATGAGCAAAGTTCACAGTGCGGCCGAACTGCAACAAGCGTATCAAATGGCGAGTCAGTACGACCGCGCGGTATTTGCCGAGGCACTGATCACTGGTGCGGAATATACGGTGGCTATTTTGGGCGGGCAGAGTCTGCCGGCCATTAAGTTGGAAACGGACAATGCATTCTACGATTACGATGCGAAGTATATCTCCAATGAAACCCGTTACCTCTGCCCCTGTGGTTTAAGCGGAGAGCCAGCCGAACGACTGCAGTCACTGGCGTTGGCAAGTTTCCAGGCTTTGGATTGTCGCGGTTGGGGACGGGTCGATTTCATGGCCGATAGCGATGGCAACTTTTTTGTGCTGGAGGTAAATACCGTACCGGGTATGACCAGCCATAGTTTGGTACCGATGGCCGCTAAAGCTGTGGGGCTAAGTTTTGATGAACTCTGTGTAAAAATTTTGGAGCTTATTGATTAGCATGCGCAACGTGGCGAAGCGAGAGCCTGTCAGCAAACGGAAACCGTCCGCCAACAGTCGCCGCCGCGATTTGGTGGCGCCCTCACGCGCGCGTGGCCGTCGAATTTCTGGGTGGTTTGTTGCTTGTTTTATTGCCGCAATATCCACCGTTGCGCTCGGTACGATTGCGGTGACGTTAAAAGATTCATTTGCGCGCGTGGTTGATCAGCCCATCGCCGCCGTGGATATAAAAGGTAATTTGAAACACGTTACCGAAGCAGACCTGCGCACACTGCTCGAGCCGGTGGTCAATCGTCGCTTTTTAAATGTCGATCTGTTGACCTTGAAAGAGCGTGTTGAGGCCGACCCGTGGATTGCCCAGGCAACATTAAGCCGGCGCTGGCCTGATCGTCTGCAGGTGAGTTTGGTGGAAGAGACAGCCATTGCCCGTTGGGGGGACAGCAGTTTTCTTAATCAGGCCGGTGAAGAGAAAAACGTGGGTGACAACTCCGTGTTACAGGATTTGCCGCTGCTGCGTGGCCCGGAACAGAGCCAACAGAAGGTGGCCAGAAAATACGTCGAGATTGCCAGCCTGTTGCTACCACTGGCATTGCAGGTGAATGAGCTGACGCTGGAAGATGATCTCTCCTGGCAGCTGGCCTTGGATAATGGCTTGGTTATCCGTTTGGGGCGAGATCAGCTGCTGGAAAAAATAAAGCGCTTCAGCACTGTTTACGAAACCGTGTTGAAGCCCAAGTTGGCCGATATCTATTCGGTAGACCTGCGTTACCACAATGGCCTGGCTGTCGAGTGGTCGCCGCAAGCGTTGAGCCTGGCGAATTAATTAAAACAGTCGTTAGCAATTAAGAATTATCAGCCAAATATTACAAGGAATTGGCAATGGCAAATGCGCACGATAACCGCATTATAGTAGGTTTGGATATTGGTACATCCAAGGTGGTGGCTATCGTTGGAGAACTCACCACTGAAGGTGAGATAGAAATTATTGGTATCGGCTCACACAAATCAACCGGCTTGAAAAAAGGGGTTGTGGTTAATATTGAATCCACCGTGCAATCGATTCAGCGAGCGGTGGAAGAGGCCGAATTAATGGCCGGTTGCCATATCGAGACGGTTTATGCCGGTATTGCCGGTAGCCATATCAGCAGTTTGAACTCCCACGGCATTGTGGCAATTAAAGATCGCGAAGTGATGGAACAGGATCTGGAGCGGGTTATCGACGCCGCTCAGGCGGTTGCCATTCCCGCAGACCAGAAAATTCTCCATATCTTGCCGCAGGAGTATCTAATTGACGATCAGGAAGGCGTGAAGGAGCCGATGGGGATGTCGGGTGTGCGCCTGGAGGCGAAAGTGCACCTGGTCACCTGTGCCGTAAACGCTGCACAAAATATTGAAAAATGTATCCGGCGCTGTGGTTTGGATGTTGAGGATGTGATTCTGGAACAGCTGGCCTCCAGCTACGCGGTTTTAACCGAAGACGAAAAAGAGCTTGGTGTCTGTTTGGTTGATATTGGCGGCGGTACTACCGATATCGCTATTTTCAGTGAGGGGGCTATACGGCATACCGGTGTTATCCCCATTGCTGGTGATCAGGTAACCAACGATATTGCCATGGCTCTGCGTACACCAACGCCGCACGCCGAAGAGATAAAAATTAAATATGCCTGTGCCTTGGCAAAATTAACGGGTGATGACGAGAGTATCAAAGTTCCCAGTGTCGGTGATCGCAAGCCTCGGGATCTCTCCCGGCAGGCATTGGCCGAGGTGGTCGAGCCGCGTTACGACGAACTCTTCACCTTGGTACAGGCCGAGTTGCGCCGCAGTGGTTATGAAGATCTTATTGCCGCCGGCATCGTGTTAACCGGCGGCACATCAAAAATGGAAGGTGTGGTTGAACTGGCGGAAGAGATTTTTCATATGCCGGTGCGCTTGGGTGTGCCACAGGGGATTCGTGGTCTCACCGATATTGTTAATAATCCGATCTACTCCACGGGTGTCGGTTTGCTGATGTACGGCATGCGTCAAAACCGGGACGGTAATCGCAAGCAGCCAGCCGTCAGTGGTGAAAATTTTTGGGGGCGGATCAAAAAGTGGTTCGAATCAAACATGTAAGAAACAAGCAGTTAATTGAGTAAGTAAACGATTTCATCAGGGTAAACAACGTAATATCAAATTGGAGAGGGCATTATGTTTGAGCTGGTAGACAGCATTCCTCAAAATGCAGTGATTAAAGTAATTGGTGTTGGTGGCGGTGGCGGCAACGCCGTTAAGCATATGATTGAAAGCAACGTTGAGGGCGTTGAATTCATCTGTGCTAATACAGACGCGCAGGCACTGAAAAATGTCGATACGCGCACTGTGTTACAGCTGGGACAAGGCATGACCAAAGGGCTGGGGGCTGGTGCCAACCCGGATGTCGGTCGTCAGGCCGCGATGGAAGATCGTGAGCGTATTGCCGAAGTGCTGACCGGTGCGGATATGGTATTCATCACCGCCGGTATGGGTGGTGGTACCGGTACCGGTGGTGCGCCCGTGGTTGCGGAAATTGCACGGGACTTGGGAATCCTTACTGTGGCTGTGGTTACCAAGCCTTTCCCCTTCGAAGGCAAAAAGCGTATGAAGATCGCTGATCTGGGTATCGCCGAGCTGGAGGAGCGGGTCGACTCCTTGATTACCATCCCCAACGAAAAACTGCTCTCGGTATTGGGCAGCACCACCTCACTGTTGGATGCCTTCAAGGAAGCCAACAATGTTCTGTTGGGTGCTGTACAGGGGATTGCCGATCTGATTATCCGCCCTGGAATGATCAACGTCGACTTCGCTGACGTGCGCACGGTGATGTCTGAAATGGGCATGGCGATGATGGGTACCGGTTCCGCCAAGGGTGACGGCCGCGCCCGCGAAGCGGCAGAGGCTGCCATCAAAAGCCCGCTGTTGGATGACATCAACCTGCAAGGTGCGCGTGGCATTCTGGTTAATATCACCGCTGGTCTGGATCTTTCGTTGGGCGAATTCAGTGAAGTAGGTGACACCATCGAAGAGTTTGCTTCCAATGACGCGACGGTAGTAGTGGGTACGGTTATTGATCCGGAGATGGCTGGTGAACTGCGTGTTACTGTGGTGGCTACTGGCCTTGGCAGTCCTGCGGAAGGGGTGCTGGATAAACCGGTTAATGCAGAAAAAACTGTGGAAAGAGCGGCTGTTTCAGCTGCCGTTCAGCCAGATTATGCGAGTCTGGACCGGCCTACTGTTTTGCGCAAGCCACAGTCAATGCGTTCAGTCGCTAATCCGGCTCACGCGGGTCAAACCGCGGTGTCGTCCAAGTCTGGCGCTATGCGTGAGCTGAAGCCGATGGATGATAAAGATCTGGATTATCTGGATATTCCAGCATTTTTGCGTCGGCAGGCAGATTAAGAGGCAAGCTGATTGGGCATCGATAGCGCAAGGTGAACATTGGCGGTGGTTATCTCGGTAGTGGGAGAGCCACTTGTCCCGGAGTTTTTAGGCGATCCTGTCAGTTTGTCGGGTAGTGTGGTTTCGCTGTCACAACTTTGTGGTAGTATTGCCGCCAATTTTTTCCTTTTACTGAGTTGGACCAGGGACTGTCCCACGATTGGAGTAACACCTCTTCGATGATCAAGCAGCGTACGCTTAAAAACGCTATTCGTGCGACCGGCGTTGGATTACACACAGGTGAGAAGATTTTTCTCACATTGAAACCAGCACCGGTGGATACCGGCATTATCTTTCGCCGCACCGATATAGAACCACTGGTTGACCTTGTCGCCAAGGCTCAAAACGTAGGGGACACAACCCTCTCCACTACCCTGATGAAAGGAGATGTACGTGTTTCCACGGTTGAGCACCTGCTCTCTGCCATGGCGGGTTTAGGAATTGACAATGCCGTGGTGGAGGTCAGTGCGGCGGAAGTGCCTATCATGGACGGTAGTGCCGGTCCGTTTGTTTTTCTGATTCAGTCTGCTGGTATCGAAGAGCAAAACGCCCCCAAGAAGTTCATCCGCATCAAACGCAAAGTGGTGGTAAGCGAAGGTGACAAAGTTGCCGAGTTTTACCCCTTTGATGGCTTTAAAGTGTCGTTCAGTATCGATTTTGATCACCCAGTGTTTCGTGATCGCATCGCCCGCGCTGAAGTCGATTTTTCCAGTACCTCCTTTGTTAAAGAGGTGAGTCGGGCGCGTACTTTTGGCTTTATGAGCGATTTTGAATAT
Organism: Halioxenophilus sp. WMMB6; assembly: GCF_033283405.1. Classification (NCBI taxonomy): domain Bacteria; kingdom Pseudomonadati; phylum Pseudomonadota; class Gammaproteobacteria; order Alteromonadales; family Alteromonadaceae; genus Halioxenophilus; species Halioxenophilus sp. WMMB6. The sequence goes on along the minus strand of NZ_JAWMQR010000003.1, from coordinate 379,046 downwards.
TTGCGCTCAAAAGGTCTGGCCAAGGGTGGCAGTGTGGATAACGCTATTGTGGTCGATCAATATCGCATACTTAATGAAGATGGTCTTCGCTACGAAGATGAGTTTGTAAAACACAAAATCCTCGATGCCATTGGCGACCTCTACCTGCTCGGCAATAGCCTGATTGGCGAGTTTCGAGCCCATAAATCGGGCCACGCACTCAACAACCGGCTGCTGAGAGAACTGATTAAACAGGAAGATGCCTGGGAAGTGGTCACCTTTGAAGATAATCAAGTGGCGCCCATTTCTTATATCAAACCGGTTGCTGCGGCAGCTTATTGATGCAGGCGTGGCGCCAGGCTCAATAAAGCTTGGCGCCATTCTCCTTGTGGCGGTGAGGGATTGATAGCCAAACCTCCGTTCATCTGCCCGAAATACCGCCCTGTCCCCCCGATACCACGCAAAACCAACAGTCACTGACTACACTGTCAGAAGGTTTACTGGTCGGCATGATCCTATCAAAACCTAAGGCTTTGGTTGAATAATATGCGGTTTTTCACAAACGAAGAGTTGTGTCACCTAAAAGTCTTTGGCATTATCGGCGGGTATAACTGGCCGTAACCAATCAGTATTTTGGTAATATGCCAAAATTCTACACCCAAGTGTGAGCTTTCCAGCGGATCTACTAGGCCGTTGGTAGCGATCTGGTAAAGAATCGAAACGCACTTTTCGGTGTGTTTGTGAGCACTATGAAGATAATTGTTATTGGTAAAGGCCATTCCGGTACCAAAACCTATACCCTAAGCGGCTGGACAAAGGCCGTGCTTTCGCTATGCCTATTGGGTTTACCTTTGGGCGTGGGTACCAGTGTGGGCGCGCTATTTGCCTCCCAGCACAATTCCGATTTCGTCGATTCCGACACCGCTCAGGCTTGGCAGGCTTCCTTGCAGGAGCAAGAGCTGGCTATCAAAGACTCCAAGCGTGAAGCGGAACAGCAGCTTTCTGCCCTTACTTTACGGGTGGCAGAGCTACAGGCCCGGCTGCTGCGTATTGATGCCCTGGGTGAGCGCTTGACCACAGCCGCCGATTTGGACGCCGGCGAGTTTGATTTCAGCCAGGCTCCGGCCCTGGGTGGCCCGGAAAACAGTAGCGAAAGCATCAGTTTTGACCCGCCCAGTTTTATCGATGTGATCGATGAGTTGGCCGCTCAAATTGAGGATCGTCAGCAGCAGCTGGATACCTTGGAAGCGCTGATGGCCAATCGCAAAATCCAGAATGATGTGTTCATCGCTGGTCGACCGATCAAAAAGGGTTGGATCTCCTCTTTTTATGGTCGTCGTACCGATCCGTTTAATGGCCATTTAGCCTGGCACAGCGGTATGGACTTCGCCGGGCAGCTCAATTCTGATGTTGTGGCGGTAGCCTCTGGTGTGGTGACCTGGTCTGGCGACCGGTACGGTTACGGCCAAATGGTTGAAATCAACCACGGCTCGGGCTTCTCCACCCGCTATGCACACAACAGTGAAAACCTGGTGGCAGTGGGTGATGTGGTTAAAAAAGGCCAGATTGTCGCGTTAATGGGTAGCAGTGGTCGATCCACAGGCCCCCATGTCCACTTTGAAGTTTATAAAAACGGTCGCCCTGTCGACCCGTCCTCTTATATACACCGAACTCCCCGAAAATAGTTTCCCCTCCGGCTTGCTTCGAGCGGCACCTTCCTGTTTACTTGGCCCCCAATTCGTGGGGGTCAAGCATCACAAACGATAATATTCGGACCAAAAAATGATTGGCAAAGCGTTAAAAGCCGTTTTCGGCACAAAGAACGATCGTGAACTGAAGCGCATGCGGCGTTTGGTGACAAAGATAAATGCTCTGGAGGAGAGCTACCAAGCGCTGACTGATGAAGAAATAAAAGCAAAAACCGAAGAGTTTAAGGCGCGTTCAGCTGAAGGCGAGAGTTTGGATTCACTGCTGCCGGAAGCCTTTGCTCTGGTGCGTGAAGCGGGTGGCCGAGCATTAGGTATGCGCCATTTCGATGTGCAGATGATTGGTGGTATTACCCTGCACGAGGGTCGCATCGCGGAGATGCGCACCGGTGAGGGTAAAACCCTGATGGCGACTCTGCCTGTCTACCTAAATGCTTTGTCATCGAAAGGCGTTCATGTGGTAACCGTGAACGACTACCTGGCCAGCCGTGATGCCCAGTGGATGTCGCCCCTCTATAACGCCTTGGGTATGACCGTGGGTGTTATCCACTCCATGCAGGATCCTGACGCAAAACGCCAAGCCTATCAGGCCGATATCACCTACGGCACTAACAACGAATTCGGCTTCGATTACCTGCGTGACAATATGGCGCTGAGCCTGGCCGAGCGTGGCCAGCGTCCCCTCAACTTCGCTATCGTCGACGAAGTTGACTCCATCTTGATCGATGAAGCGCGTACGCCGTTGATTATCTCCGGCGCGGCACAGGACAGTTCCGCCCTCTATCGGGCGATCAATCAGTTAATCCCGCTGTTGAAAGAGCAGCCGGAGCTGCCAGAGGGTGAGGAGAACCCGGTTATCACCGGTCACTATCTGGTGGATGAGAAGATGCGTTCGGTGGAATTGACCGAACTGGGCCACCAGGAGGTAGAAACCCTGCTGGTAGCCAATGGCCTGCTGGAGGAAGACGACAGCCTCTATTCGCCGGCCAACCTTGGCCTGCTACACCATGTTCATGCCGCGTTGCGCGCTCACACCCTCTACTCCAAAGATATCCACTACATTGTGCAGGACAATCAGGTGATGCTGATTGACGAGCACACCGGCCGCACCATGCCGGGTCGTCGTCTGTCGGAGGGTTTGCACCAGGCGCTCGAAGCCAAAGAGGGGATGAAAATCCAGAGTGAGAGTCAGACTTTGGCCTCAACCACCTTCCAGAACTACTTCCGTCTCTACCATAAACTCTCTGGTATGACCGGTACCGCCGATACCGAAGCGGTCGAGTTTCATCAGATTTATGGGTTGGATGTGGTGGTTATCCCCACCAATAAACCAGTAGCGCGGAAGGACCTGAATGATCTCATCTACCTCTCCCTGGCCGAGAAGTACGATGCCATTGTCGAGGATGTGAAGCACTGTATCGAGAAGAATGCGCCGGTGTTGGTGGGTACCGCCTCCATCGAGACCTCGGAAATTGTCTCGGCCAGGTTTAAGAAGGCTGGTATCAAGCACCAGGTGTTGAACGCGAAATTCCATGAGAAAGAGGCTGAAATTATTGCCCAGGCTGGCCGACCGGGTACGGTAACTATTGCCACCAATATGGCCGGTCGCGGCACCGATATTGTGTTGGGGGGTAACTGGGAGGCCGAGGTAGCGGCGTTGCCTACGCCCACAGAGGCCCAAATTGAAGAGATAAAAACCAATTGGAAAGCTCGTCACCAGGCGGTGCTGGATGCCGGCGGCTTACACATTATTGGTACCGAGCGACACGAGTCACGCCGCATCGACAACCAGTTGCGCGGCCGATCCGGCCGTCAGGGTGACCCGGGCATGACACGCTTTTATCTGTCGATGGAAGACAGCCTCATGCGTATCTTTGCTTCCGACCGGGTGCGCAACTTTATGAAAGCGCTGGGCATGGAGCAGGGCGAAGCGATTGAGCACCGTATGGTCAGCAATGCCATCGAGAAAGCCCAGCGCAAGGTGGAAGGGCGTAACTTCGATATTCGTAAGCAATTGCTGGAATATGACGATGTCGCCAATGATCAACGCCAGGTAATTTACCAGCAGCGCAACGAGATTCTTGAGGCTGACCACATCTCAGAAACTATCAACGCCATTCGTCACGACGTGGTGACTGATCTGTTTCACGAGTTTATCCCCCCGCAGAGTGTGGAGGAGCAGTGGGATGTGCCCGGTTTGGAGCAGCACCTGGCTAATGAGCTGGGTTTACACCTGCCACTGCAGCAGTGGCTAAGTGAAGACAAGAAGCTCTACCAGGAGAGTCTGCTTGAGCGTGTAATTGCCGCGGCCGATGAGGCGTGGGCCGCGAAATGTGAACGCTTTGGCGAGATGATTACCGATGTTGAAAAACGGATCATGCTGCAGGTGCTCGATACCCACTGGAAGGAGCACTTGGCCAATATGGACCATCTGCGCCAGGGTATTGGGCTGCGGGCTTATGCCCAACGTAATCCCAAGCAGGAGTACAAGCGCGAATCCTTCCAGCTGTTCCAGGAGTTGCTCGATAACATCAAGCAGGAAGTGGTGAAGATGCTCTCCCGGGTTGAGCCGATTACTCAGGAGCAGCTGCAGGAGTTGGAGCGTCGTCAACGCGAACTGCAAGAGCAGATGCGTATAAAAATGGAACATGCTGAAGCCAATGCCTTGGCCGATGGCGAGCCTGACGATGAGCCCGCGGCCGCGGAGCCGATGCGCCGCTCCATGCCTAAGGTTGGGCGCAACGATGCTTGCCCCTGTGGCTCCGGCAAAAAATACAAACAGTGTCACGGCCGCCTAGGCTAGTATTCAATCCTTTAAAATTCCAGAACAGAATTGGTTTGCAGGGTGGGGAGGGTGCTCTCTTCCCGTGCCGCTCTCTGCTACACTTTGTCGTTCGAACTCTCCCCCGTGCTCACGGATATCAACCTATTTTGAGGCGCAAGTATGGCTGTTGGTGAATTTCCATTACCGACGTTACACCCCGTAAAGGGTTCCCTATTAGGTGCAACTTTTGCCGACATCAAAGGCCGCAACCCCGCGACAGTCACCCGTGATGACGTGGTGGTAATGAGTTTTTGTGAAGGTAGTACTGCGGCCGGGGTTTTCACCAAAAATGCTTTTTGCGCGGCGCCGGTAACGGTTTGCAAAAGCCACCTGGGTAACAGTATCCGGGCTCTGGTGATTAATGCCGGCAATGCCAACGCCTGTACGGGCGACCAAGGTTTGGCGGATGCTCAGGCAACCTGCACCGCTATGGCCAAGCTCGCTGGTTGCGAAGAGGGGCAGATTATGCCTTTCTCTACCGGGGTGATCGGCGAGCCGCTACCGCTTTCACGTCTGGTCAGTTCTTTGCCAGCCGCTTGGTCTACCCTCGATGAGAGCAATTGGGAAAGAGCCGCCCGTGGCATTATGACCACCGACACCCGCCCCAAGGGTGCTTCTCGGCAGTTTGACTATCTGGGCTGCACCATCACCATTACCGGTATTAGCAAGGGCGCGGGCATGATCCGGCCCAATATGGCCACTATGCTGGCTTATGTGGTCACCGATGCCGCTATAGCACAGCCGGTATTGCAGAAGATACTGGCGCAAGCGGCGGATAAGTCCTTCAATCGCATCACCATTGATGGCGACACTTCCACCAATGACTCCTGCATTTTAGTGGCAACCGGCGCATCCGATGCGCCCATGGTTGATGACGCCAGTGGCGAACTTTACAACTTGTTGGCTGATCATATTCAGCAGGTGCTAACGGCACTGGCACAAGCGATAGTTGCAGATGGCGAGGGTGCTACCAAGCTGGTGACAGTACAGGTTGAGGGGGGGCAAACAGAGAAAGAGTGCTTGAGAGTTGCTTACTCGGTTGCCCACTCACCCTTGGTAAAGACCGCGCTCTTCGCCTGTGACCCTAACTGGGGGCGCATTGTGGCGGCGATTGGCTACGCCGGGGTAAAGGGGCTGGACCCGAATAAGGTCAATGTTTTCCTGGATGACGTGCAGATTGTTGCCAATGGCTGTCGAGCACCCTCCTACTCGGAAGAGGCTGGGCAGCAGGTAATGGATCGCAGTGAGATAACCATTGGAATCAACCTCGGAAGAGGATCGGCTGCGGAAACCGTGTGGACCACCGACTTCTCCCATGACTATGTCACCATCAATGCCGAATACCGAACCTAAGCGCAAACAGGTGCATGTGGCCGTGGGTGTGGTTCATCGCGACGGCCACATTCTTTTGGCCAAACGGGCAGAGCATCAACACCAGGGCGGACTGTGGGAGTTTCCCGGTGGCAAGGTGGAGCTTGGCGAAGGGGCCGAGCAGGCCCTGACCCGGGAGCTGAATGAAGAGCTTGCCATAGTCCCCACCCGCACGGCGCCTTTGATGGAGGTCTGCCACGACTATTCCGACAAGTCGGTACGACTGACGGTATCCCTGGTGTTGGAGTTTGATGGTGAGCCGTTTGGGGTTGAAGGTCAACCGACAGCCTGGGTGCCTGTGGCCACATTGACGGATTACGAATTTCCCGAAGCTAATAGGCCCATTGTAGAGCGGCTATTGGCCTATGTGTGGTGAAATCTAATTTTTCGCAGTTCACACGGCTAGTAAGTGCTAACCTTTAGAGGGCCCGCTGAATGGGCTCTCTTCCAACTGCCCGCTTAACACTTCATCGTAAACTGAGTTACCTGCAATTCGGTTGTTCTCAGCCGCCCATTCGCCGAGATCAATCAGCTTACAGCGTTCGCTGCAAAAGGGCCGATCTGGCCATTGGTCGCTCCATTCAATAAGTGTGTTGCAGGTGGGACAGTTTAACTTCTTTGGCTGGCTCATTTGGGCTCCCGGTTGGTATTGGTATCACGTGTTTGCGCCAACAGCTCTGTATGAATTTGATTAACCTGTTGTTGCAGCTCTTGCAGTGAGCCGCTGTTGTTGATGACAAAATCAGCGGCTTGCAAACGGGTTTCACGCTTGGTCTGACTGGCCATAATCGACTTCACCAGAGCCTCATCGTTTTGGTCGCGCGCCATGGTGCGGGCAACCTGAGTGGACTCTGGCACATCCACCACGATCACCCGCTCTACCATGTTTACCTGGCCAGACTCCACTAGCAGTGGCGAGACTAATAACGCGTACGGGCTTACCGCTTTTTGCAAAAAGCTAACAATATGTTCGCGGATGAGAGGGTGTAGCAGTGCCTCGAGCCACGCCTTCTCAGCTGGGTTATTAAAGATAATCTCCCGTAGCTGGGCACGATTGAGTCTGCCATCGGCAAGTAGTATCTGGCTGCCAAAATGGTCGGCAATGGCCGTTAAAGCGGGGGTTCCGGGTTCGACAACCTCTCTGGCTGCCTGGTCGGCGTCGATGGCTTCGATGCCCAATGCTTGAAAAGCGGCCATGGCTGCGGATTTGCCGCTGCCTATACCGCCCGTTAAGCCGACTATCAGGTTACTCATAACTGCGCTCTAAGCTCCAACTGGAGTGTAAAAACAGTGGGCGAGTATACCTTAGAGAGAGATTTGGCGCAGGGTGGCGTGGCTAGTGCGGTTATTGAATACGGGCGACTTGGTAATACCACTGGGTGATTTCATTGCCCCAGAGCATGGCTACCCAGCCGGCAATCGCGAGGTAGGGGCCGAAAGGAATCGGGGTGGACTGCCCTTTACCTTTAAGGCGCAGCATGATGGTACCCAGTACCGCACCGACCAGGGCGGAACAGAGAATTGTGAGCGGCAGTAGCTGCCAGCCGTACCAAGCCCCTAATGCAGCGAGGAGTTTGAAATCACCAAAACCCATACCTTCCTTGCCGGTGACCAGCTTAAACAGCCAGTAGACACTCCAGAGCGACAAATAACCCGCAGCCGCACCGATGACGGCACTATGCAGATCGGTGATTATGCCCTGGCTATTAACCAGCAAGCCCAACCAGAGCAGGGGCAGGGTGATGGCATCTGGCAGCAGTTGGTGATCGATATCGATTAAGGTGAGTGAGACGAGGGCCCACGTAAAAAAGAGCAGCGCCAGCAATTGCCAGTCATAGCTGTACTGCCAGGCTAATAATGCACTCAATAGTCCGGTTAGGGTCTCGACAAGCGGGTAGCGAATGGATATAGGGGCTTTACAGTTGGCACACTTGCCACGCAGAAACAGGTAGCTAATAACCGGGATATTCTCCCAGGGTTTGATGCGGTGCTGGCAATGGGGGCAGGTGGAGTTTGGGGTTACCAGGTTGAAAGCTTCGGCGGGTGCATTGTCATCGGTCTGCTGCAAAAACTCGCAGCACTCTGCCCGCCACTGGTTCTGCATCATAATTGGCAGCCGGTAGATCACCACATTTAGGAAGCTGCCAACAATCAATCCCAAAAGAAATACCACCGATATTAATACCGGTGGGTTTGCTAAAAATTCATTCATGTAAGGGCTTATTTAGAGGTTTCCGTTTAGAGCGCCTGCCGCGTCTTAAATGGCCTGGCCGATCTGGAAAATAGGCATGTACATGGCCACCATCAGGCCGCCTACCAGAATACCCAATACCGCCATAATCAAAGGCTCAAGCAGGGTGGTGAGGTTATCCACCAGGTTATCGACCGACTCCTCATAAAATTGGGCGACTTTATCGAGCATATCGTCCAGTGCTCCGGACTCCTCACCAATGGCGGTCATCTGCAGCAGCATGGAGGGGAACATCTGAGTTGCACGCATGGAGACGTTTAACTGGATACCGGTCGAGACCTCATCCCGAACTTTCAGGGTCGCTTCTTCGTAGATTAGGTTGCCGGTGGCACCGGCTACCGACTCAAGGGCATCAATCAGCGGTACACCTGCGGAAAAGGTGGTGGACAAGGTGCGCGCGAAGCGGGCAACGATCGATTCATAGACAATTTTGCCCAGAATAGGGATTTTAATCATGTAGCGATCAACTAGTTTGGCAAAGGCGTGGGAGCGTTTCCTCGCTTCAGAGAAGGCGAAGAAGCCACCGATCATTGCCAATAAAATGATGAACCACCATTTTTGAACTGACTCGGATAGGTTGAGTACAAATTGGGTAAATGCGGGTAGGTCCGCGCCGAAACTGGAGAAGGTTTCCGCAAATTGTGGTACCACTTTAATTAACAGGATACCAGTTACCACAATGGCCACTAGGACAACCACAATGGGGTAGGTTAAGGCCTTTTTGATTTTGGCCTTCATCTGTTCGGTTTTCTCTTTGTAGGTGGCAATCCGGTCGAGCATGATCTCCAGGGCACCGGACTGCTCGCCGGACTCAACCAGGTTACAGAAGAGCTCATCGAAATATTTGGGGTGTTTGGCCAGAGAGGGGGCAAAGCCATTACCGGCAGCGACATCTTCGCGAATCTCCAGCACCAGTTTACGCAGTGTGGGGTTTTCCAGGCCGTCGGCAACGATTTCAAAACTCTGTACCAAAGGCACACCAGCTTTCATCATGGTCGCCATCTGGCGGGTGAAGATTGCGATATCCTGCGGTTTTATCGATTTCTTACCACCGCCGAGCAGGGGCTTTGGCTTTTTGCGAACCTGGCCGGGGGTTATACCCTTTTTACGCAATTGGGCTTTAATCAGGGCGGTGCTGGCTCCTTTCAGCTCACCTTGTACCTTATTGCCTTTGCGGTCGACGCCCTTGTAGACGAAGACGATATCTGTTGCCGTTGCAGCCATTTACTTAGTCCTTGGTCACTCGGTTGGCCTCTTCGAGGCTGGTTACCCCCATTGCCACTTTGCGCAATGCCGAAACGCGGAGGTTGTTGAACCCCTCTTTCCGTGCTTGATCCGCAATCTGAATGGAGTTACCTCCTTCCATTATAATCCGTGAAATGGAATCTGTGATGCGAACGACTTCATACACACCTACCCGACCCTTATAACCACCATTGCAGGCATCACAGCCTACCGGATGAAACAGGGTGATCTCTTCACGGGGGAAACCGATATTGTCGAAGCCCTCTTCGGTCAAAATTTCATCGGGAATATCGTCAGCCGGCTTTTTACAAGCGGGGCACAGCCGCCGCGCTAAGCGCTGGGCGATAATCACACTGACAGAAGTTGCCACGTTGAAGGCGGGCACACCCATATTGAGTAGCCGGGTTAGGGTTTCGGGGGCGCTGTTGGTGTGGAGGGTGGAGAGCACCAAGTGGCCGGTTTGTGCCGCTTTAATGGCGATTTCCGCTGTCTCCAAGTCCCGGATCTCCCCCACCATCACGATATCGGGGTCTTGCCGCAGGAAGGAGCGCAGCGCTTCGGCGAAGGTTAACCCGACCCTAGTGTTCATATTGACCTGGTTAATCCCTTCCAGGTTGATCTCTACTGGGTCTTCTGCAGTAGATATATTGCGCTCTTCGGTATTGAGAATATTCAGGCCGGTATAGAGAGAAACAGTTTTACCCGAGCCGGTAGGGCCGGTAACCAGGATCATCCCTTGTGGTTGATCCAGGGCTTGGAGGTAGATCTGCTTCTGGTCATCTTCATAGCCCAAGGCGTCAATGCCCAGTTTGGCACTGCTTGGGTCCAAAATACGCAGCACAATCTTCTCGCCAAACAGAGTTGGCAAGGAGTTCACCCGAAAATCAATCGCCCGGGTTTTGGATATCTTCATCTTGATACGCCCATCCTGGGGAACCCGGCGTTCACTAATATCCATTTGTGACATCACTTTTAGACGTGCTGAGATGCGGGTGGAGAGCGCGACCGGTGGCCGGGCCACTTCAACCAAGATGCCGTCCCGGCGGAAACGTACCCGGAATGCTTTCTCATAGGGTTCGAAGTGGATATCCGATGCCCCGGTTTTAATAGCGTCCAGTAACACTTTGTTCACGAAGCGAACAATAGGGGCTTCATCGGCCTCGTTCTCTTCGCTATCGCCTTTGTTATCTTCAGTTGCACTCTGTACATCCAGGTCTTCCAGTGTCTCGTCGTCCAGGCCACCCAGGGAATCCCCCAGGGTCTCCTCCTCCTGATTTAAAAAGAGGTCGATGGCTTTCTGTAGCTTGTCGCTCTCAACCAGGATGGCATCGGTACTGAGGCCGGTATTGAATTTAATTTCATCAATGGCCTGCACATTGGTTGGATCGGAGATACCTATAAATAGACGGTTACCCCTTTTAAAGAGGGGCAGGGTGTGGTGCTTCTGAATAAGTTTGGTATCCACCAACTTACGGGGGATGGCGTCTGGTCGTAATACGTTTAGGTCAAAGATCGGTGTGCCGAATTCGTCGGAAGAGACCTGAGCCACCTGGGTGGCAGAGAGCATATGGCTGTTGGATAGATACCAGGCGAAGGGTATCTTCTCTTCGCGCGCCCCGGCCACGGCGCTTTTGGCGTCGGCTTCACTGAGGTAGCCATCAATCACCAATCGCTTTGCTAGGCCGCTTAATTGAATATTCTGCTCTGACATTTTTAATCTTCACACCAACGAAGCTAAATTAATTACCGCTATAGATAGCGAGCAATATAAGTAAGGCTGGGTTATGTCACATTTTTTTGTGGATTAGAAGGTTATCGCCTTACATATTAGAAATATAGGCTATCTTTTAACGGTAACCTGGTTTTTGCGTAAGAAATTAACGTTTGGTCACGCTCTTTTACCGAATCTGATAACTAGTGACAATATTTGTCACTAGCAGACGAGAAGGGTCAGTTGAATTTAGCCTTGTGATGGGCGGATTTGCTCAAGGTGTTGATTCTGGCGACAAATTACGGACTAAAACTGAATTTTTTAATGTTGGCCCAGCCATTGCTTTATCGTGTTCAAGCTTGCTCGGAAGGCGGCGCGAGCGTAACTATCTAGAGATCGGAGATCGAATCCATGAAACAAGTGCAAAAAGGTTTTACCCTGATTGAATTGATGATCGTTGTAGCGATCATCGGTATTTTGGCTGCGGTTGCTCTGCCAGCCTACCAAGACTACACCGCTCGTTCGCAAGTATCTGAAGCAGTAACTCTTTCATCTGGTATGAAAGCGACTATTTCCGAAATTTGGGCTGACCGTGGTGACCTGTCTGTGGCTAACAGTGGCCAATTAGGTATTCCTGTGGCCACTGAAGTTGCTGGCAAATACGTACAAAGCGTTACTGTTACTGGTGGTTTGATTGAAGCTAAAATGGCAGCGACTGGTGTTACCAACACTATTCAAAATGGCACTTTATTGTTGAGCCCAACCACTGGTAGCGGCCCAATTATCTGGACCTGTAAAGTAACTGGTAGTTCTGTGCCTTTGGACATTAAATACGTTCCCTCCAGCTGCCGTAACTAATTCAGTAGCTTAGGAATAGGAGAGGCCGTCCATTGGGCGGCTTTTTCCATTTCTTATTACCCATGTTTTTCCTTCGCCGTTACTGGTTTACTCTCTTCCTTCCCTGCTTAATTTTCATTCTCTATTGGAAAGGCACAGCAGGCATATTTTTATTGGATGATTATTCAACTCTACCTCCATTGGGGCAGTGGGGCAGTATTAATAGCTGGCAAAAGTGGTGTGATTTTGTCTTTGCCGGTTATGCTGGCCCTACGGGGCGGCCGGTTGCTCTGGCAAGCTTTACATTGAATAGTCTCTCCTGGCCGACCGAACCATTCTGGTTTTTAGTAACCAACATTGCAATTCACGCGGCTACGTCTCTTTTACTGTTTCACTTCCTATTTTCTCTTCTCAAGCTGGCCAAAGTAGAACAAAGTTATTTTCTGGCTTTGGTTGCTACCCTGGTATGGGCTATTCATCCGCTACAGGTGTCCACTGTACTTTATGTAGTACAGCGTATGACCCAACTGGAATTGCTGTTCAATTTGGCTGCGTTAACAGTCTATCTTGAAGCGCGCAAAGCCATGATGAGGAAAACGCCCTACCTCTTCGTCTTACTGCTTGTTGGGACAGCGGCTTTTGCATTTTTGGCGCTGTACAGTAAGGAGACGGCTTTTGTCATTCCTGTGCAGATATGGCTGATAGAAGCTTTTTTTGTTTGGTGTGGTTGCCAATTGGCGTGGCCGAACCGATATGTAAAGTGGCTGCTGGTCTATTTGCCTGTGGCTATCTTCGTTTTGTTGCTAATGCACGAGCTTAGAATCTACCTCAAATACCCCTTGGTGGCTGAACGAAGAGGTTTTACTGTCCTAGAGCGCCTAATGACTGAGTTTAGGGTTTTGGGGGATTATTTGGTTGCCTTCTTCTTGCCCAAAATCCAATCTGCTGGGCTATTTCACGATGGCTACCCCATATCAAAAGGGTGGCTTGCCCCGGTATCAACACTCTATTGGGCGATAGTGCACGGCGCTGTTATTGCACTGGCATTCCTGCTTCGTCGGCGATTGCCCTTACTGACGTTCGGTGTACTCTGGTTTTATGCCAGCCATATCATCGAATCAACGATTATCCAGCTGGAAATCAAATTTGAGCATCGTAACTATATGCCATCAATTGGCTTGGCTATGCTGGTGGCCGCTGGTATTGGTGGGTTAAAGGGGAATTCTGGCTATCGTGTTGCTGCTGTAACCCTATTGGTGCTGCTGCTCTCTTGGTCCACTTATCTGCGGGCGGCCCTGTGGGGGGAGCCGGAAAGGGCACTGTTAGTTTGGAGAACGGAAAACCCAAGTTCAACGCGGGCAATAGAATCAACCTTGGTTTACTATGCAGCTAACAATGCACCCGTTCAGGTTATAGAGGCATTAGTTGAACAAAGTTTACTGGATTCAAGTGGTGATGTGATCGTTCAGTTGAAGGCCATTGGCTATGATTGCCGGTTTATTGATCGAGGCTTGGTTGATTTCAATAGGGTCAACACCGAAATAAATGCAATGCCGCTGAACTGGAATTTAAATCGCTTTCTAGAGGGTATCCTAAATCAGATGGTGTTAGGTAATTGCCCACAATTAAGTAAAGATAACTTTCAGACCCTGCTCATTTCGGCAAAAACTAACAACGCCTATCGTAGAACACGACTAAGAGTTCTGCTGGATGATCTTTGGGCAAGATCTGAATTGCTTTTGGGGGATGTAAATACTGCAGCTAAAAAGTACCGATCTATGCAGAACTATTTGCCTACGTTGGGGTTGGCGATGAATCAGGCATTGTTGTTGGCGTCAAATAACCGGTTGGCTCTAGCTTCGGAAATTCTTACCGGCGCGCTGAGGCGGTTCACAAATGAAGATGAATACCTCCGTTCTCAAGCCCAAGAGATGTTAGATAAAATTAATTCAGACCTTACATACCATGATGAGTGAACCATTTACTATAGTCATTCCGGCGAAGAATGAATCCTCCGGTTTGACCAAACTACTGCCGGAATTAACCTCCATTTACAAGGATGCCGAAATTATCGTTGTGAATGACGGCTCAAACGACAATACCTCCGAAATATGCCAGGCAAATGGGGTAAAGGAGATTGCTCATCCCTATTCCAAAGGCAATGGGGCTGCTGTTAAAGCGGGTGCTCGTTCGGCGAGTCACGAGATTTTGCTATTTATGGATGCGGACGGACAGCACCAAGTAAAGGACATCGCGCCAATATTGGAAATGCTTCGCTCTGGTTACGATATGGTGGTTGGCGCTCGCAGCGCAGAAGGTCAAGCCAATAAACACCGTTACCTAGCCAATGCTGTCTATAACAAAGTGGCTTCTCTGATGGTGGGCCACAAGGTAAAGGACTTAACTTCTGGTATGAGAGCTGTGAAAAAGTCTAAATTTATAGAGTTTATAGATCTTCTTCCGAATGGTTTCTCCTACCCAACAACATCAACGATGGCATTTTTTCGCGCTGGCTATTCAGTGGGGTATGTGCCCATTGATGTGTTATCGAGAGATGGTAAGAGCCATATTGATATTAAAAAAGATGGTATTCGTTTTCTTCTGATTATCTTTAAAATTGCCACTTTGTATTCCCCTCTGAAATTATTTTTTCCACTTTCGCTCGCGTTCTTCTTGCTTGGCGTGGTTTATTACCTATTTACATTTTTCACAATGGGTCGGTTCACCAATATGAGTGCATTGTTATTTACAACATCTATATTAGTTTTTCTGATGGGGTTGGTTTCCGAGCAGGTTACAACGCTAACTTATCTGAGCGGAAAAAATAGAGAAGACGATAATAAATAGTGTCAAGATTATTGCAGGGGTTATTCGATTACATCTCGGTCGGAAATATATTCTAGGTGTATAACTCTGCTCTGTGGGATTGAAGATTTCAAACTCCTCGGGTAGTGCTAATTGTTGCAGGAATTGCCGATGTTGGACAGATCACTTGCGGCTATCCGTGAGGTTTTTAAAATACTGAATAAAAAAGAGCGTTTTGAAGCGACTATTGTGTTTGCGTCTTTAGCTCTTACCTCCATCATAGAGGTGGTTGTTATTTTAGGTTTGGTGCCCGTCATAGTATTTCTTGTGGGCTTTGATTCTGCTGAAGAAGCCTCCAAGTTTAGTTTTAAAGGGTATGCGATAAATTTCGTCGGTGGTGGTGTGCTGACCCCATTGAGTGTGGTTGTTTTGGCGGTGGGATTTTTGTTGTTCAGTGGCCTGCTCCGAATGCTGAATGTTTTTGTAACAAGGAGATATCTTAGAAGAATATGTGCAACCATTGGGCAAAGAGTCTATGCCCGGATGCTTCGATACGACAGTGGAATATTAAGAAAATACAGTGAGTCAGAATTTGCGAATGATCTAAATGCGAATTTAGATAGAATTGTAACTGGTTGTATTGGGCAGCCGATCATGATAGCTGCGAACCTTGTGTTTATAGTTTTTGTTATCGGTGTGTTGTGCTCTGTAAACTTAGTTGTCACTTTTGTGGTTCTGTCGATCATAGGACTACTTTACTTACTTATTTTTGCTTTTGTGAAGCCTGTGTTGACACGCTGGTCTCGAATAAATCGAGAAAAAGGCAGTTTAGTTGTTCAAATGCTTACTTATGGCTACCGCGGGTACAGGCAGATAGTTGTTAATGGCTGGGGTGAGGAGGCTATCAATAATTACCGTGTGTTACGACGTGAACGTTTACGTGAAGTGGCTAATACAGAAATATTGAATGGGCTACCAAAAATACTGGTAGAAACTTTCGCCTTTGTGTTGATGGTGTATTCTGCCTTTTATTTGGGTGGTGATGGTGGCGATCCTGCCCATTTGATTACTCTTTTAAGCTTTTTTGTGGTTAGTGCATATCGCATTATGCCTGCTGCGCAACAGATATATACCGCATTTTCGACCGTAGTATATTCCGCAGAACTATATTCTCTGTCGCGAGAAAAATGGAATTTATTCGGTGGTGTGGCAGCCGTTTCTAATGAGCAAAATGTATCCAGTCAAAGTGTGGGTGGCCCATCTAAATTTGTTCCCTGCGAAAAGGTCGAGTTTAGGGGGGCGACGCATCATTTTGAGAAGGGTGACGGCTCTCGGATAGAATATTCGTTTGTGTGGAATTTGTCTCAGGTGAATTTATTATATGGCGCCTCCGGTAGTGGTAAAAGTACGCTGCTAGACGTGCTGCTTGGTTTGTTGGCTGTTGATCATGGTCAGGTTCATATTAATCGTCAGGAGTTAAAGGCGGGTGATTATAATCTGTGGCGAAAAAGTGTCTTTTATATTCCTCAAATGCCTGTTCTGCCAGCGGATAATGTAATGGCTTGTATGAATTTTGTTAACGAAAAAATTTCTATAGAAGAGGTTAATGAAATATTGAAAGTGGTTAAGTTAGAGCGCTGCTTGATCACTGCTGAAGAGGAAAAAGTTGTTGTTGGTCAAAATGGTGTTGGGCTTTCCGGAGGTGAGCGGTGTCGATTGCTGATAGCTATGGCGGTGGCATCTGGTCGACCCTTTTTGATTTTAGATGAAACCTTATCTGGAATAGACGAATCGACTGTAGAGGTGATAATTAATGCTTTGGTTCAAAGTTATAGTGGCATTCAATTGCTAATTGTAACCCATAACCAGGGTCTTGAGCGGCGGATAAGCGAGCTTGGTTGTTCGTTGAGTGTGTTTAATATGGAAAACATGTTGCTCGCAGGAAGAGTATAAATATTGGTTGCTGACTGCATAAATATATCTGGGAAGATTTCTGCTTTTAGTTGGTCTGGTCTTAGTCAGGTGAGGGAAGCCCGTTTGGATTTCATTGCCTCCATGCTTTAAGTCACTAATCTATGGTTTTTCTTTGGATAACTTATTTGATGCTATTTAGTTTCATTAGTGGCTGATAGGTTGGTGTATTAAGATTGAGTGCTAGCTTTCATGGTTATGATTGCGTTTGTAAAAGGAGTATGGCTGGGGTTACTTGGTGTGAGGGAATGAAAAGTTAAATTGAGTAGGGGGGGCGATGCGTCTGGCGATTGGTGTGCTAGGGGGTGACGTTCGTAGTCTCTCTATGAGGTTTTTCATATTTAGGAAAGGTGCTAGGCTTAAGCGTACTTAATTTTAATTGTTATTTCTGGCAAACAGGTGGCAATAAATGTCCATATATTGTGTCCCTAATTGTTGGTGTGTGCACTCGTGAACGGCTAATGGATAAGGTGAATTTTTTATCAGCTGCTGGTCAATCAAATGTTACAACATTTTTCGGGTTTTGTTGGGTGTCAGCTATCGATATTATAATTCAGCGATATCAGCTTTATCGCTGAATTAGTCTCGGTAGGTTGGCTGCAACTGCAACCGTTGGATATATGGGTTAATGTATAAGGTATGCAACCACTCGTTTCCGTAATTATACCTTGCTACAACTATGGTCGATACGTTCGGCAGGCTATAGATAGTGTACTGAATCAGGATTACTCTCGCATAGAATTAATAGTGGTGAACGATGGTTCGACTGATGATAGTGAATTAGTAATTAAGCCTTATTTGTCCCGGGGTCTTATCTATATTTATCAGGATAATGCGGGTCTTTGTTCTGCGCGTAATGCTGGATTGAAAATTGCAAATGGAGATTACATTCAGTTTTTAGATGCTGATGATTTATTGGGCCCGTCGGCGATTTCACATCGTGTCGATATCTTGAGGGCGCATGGTGATTATAGGTGGGTCTGTTGCAGAAATGTGATTTTTGAAGGGGAAGAAGTCGGATTTCTGGAACGATATTTTCGTAATTGGCGCCTTCCAGAAGAGCGATTGATATCCTACAGTTTGTTCTTTGCTAATATCGCTCCGCCACATGCTTTTCTGTTAGAAAAGTCTTTGATTGTGGATCTTGATCTCGTATTTGATATATCTCTTAAGGCCTGTGAAGATTATGACTTTTGGTTGAAAATTGCCAGGAGTTTTGGATCGCCGCTACTTGATCATAAGTCCGTAGTCTATTATCGGGCCCATGCGGTGAGTATGTCAAAAAACAGAGAGAATCAGTCATGGCACGATTTAGAAATGGCTGAGAGACTTTCGAGAGTTTTGTCTGACTGGTGTCTGGAAAGAAGTTTAAACTACGAAGTGTGCAGGTTGGCTGTGTTGGTTGCCGCAATTCGAGCTTTCTGTAGAAATAGTTGGGCTGGGGGCAGGCCGGGTAGTGAACAAAAGTTTAAAAGTCTTATTGCCCATCTTTTGGCTAGGCAATCGATAGGTTCCATTGCGATTGTTGAAGAGGATGTAAAATGGTTTTTCCTCTTAATGCTCTATCAGTTGGAGATTTTTTTAATAAAATTTAGCCGATTTGATGAGTGTAGCTCGGTGTTGTTACAAGATTACCTTGCTCGAATGGCTGGGTATAAAGCTTCTATGCATTTTAGGCCATCTTTGTTTCTCTCGAGGTGTCGTTTTCTAGCAGTGCGTTTAGTGCATCATAGGTTACAACTTATCTATCTCAAGTTAAGGCGAAAGTACAAGGTGCTCAGACGAGGGCATCAAGTGCTATAGAGGCTCCTATTTTGGTTGGTGAACAGTGAAAATATCTGCGGTCGTTGTAAGTTATAATCGTCTTGGATTATTGCGACAAACTTTAGGTGCTATACAGCAGCAATCATTTCAGTTGCATAGTGTAATTGTGGTTGATAATGGTAGCACAGATGGTTCCAGAGAGTATTTGTCGGATTTGGATCCGGCCATATTTACTATTTGTTTTATGGATAGCAATGTTGGTGGGGCTGGGGGCTTTAAGCATGGTATTAAAGTGGCCTATTCTCAGGGCGCAGATTATATTTGGTGTATGGATGATGATTGCCTGCCAGAGCTAGAGGCCTTACAGATATTAGTCGAATCTGAGAAATCTTTGTGTCGGGAATACAATATCGGGTTCCTTGCCTCACGTGTGGAGTGGGCTGATGGCGAGCTGGCTAAGATGAATCTTCCTGTTGCTCACAGAGATTGGTCATTTCCTCACAAGAAACATCCGAATGTGTCAAAGATTGTTGGCTCATCGTTTGTTTCATTATTGATTTCTCGGCATGCTGTCGAGCTTGTAGGTTTGCCGGTTGCAGAGTTTTTTATTTGGTTTGATGATTCTGAATATACTCGCAGGATTTCAGATGAATTAGACTGCTTTCTTATTTCGAATAGTGTTGTAGTCCACCAGACTGCGACTAATCCCTCTCCCCTTGATTTTGATTTGTTGGATGATGGTGCGCTGTGGAAGTATAAATATGGTGTTCGAAACGAGATGAGCTTTTTTTTATATAGTAGGCAGTATGTGTTCGCTTTTCTGTATATTGCTAAGCTTTTTTTTCGTGTAATAAAGGCAGGTAAAATCAGATATGTCCCGGGAATTGCTGCAGCTGTAATAAAAGGGTTGTTGTTTAATTATAGAAAGTATATTGAGTACCCGTCAGCGAAGTGATTGGAGTTTGAAATAGATACAATAAGAGCGGTGTCGTGTAGAGTTAAGCTAGTTGGGATCTTTGGCTTTATTTAGGTGAGGGGGCGTGAAGTTGGTGATGTTTTTACCAAAGTGATTGGCTATATTTTGCCAGAGGCTTTCATCTTTTAAGTCAAGTTCTAAACTCTCTGTTGGGAATTCTTGTTTGTACAAGTCAAATATCGCTTTTTCCGCTGTGCGCATTGTAATTAGTCTATTTATCTGCGCTTTTTCGTCGTGTAACCATTTTTGTTCGGCGTCAGGGTAAATTTGGGGGTGTGTTAATTCCCAGTCTTTGGCGCTTTTCAGCCATTCGGTTTGATCTCGATTTATCCATATGAGGATGGGTTTCCCGAATAGTGCCCTTTTGATGTAAGGGTGGATAGTAGTGTGGCCAATTGGGTGGTCACTGAATGTGTCGTAATTTTCACAGCGCTGCTTTAACAATTTAAATGTCTGCTTAATTTGCTTGCCGTACTCTTTGTAAAAGTGTGCGTATGTGTCGCTCTTGTTTGCCAATTCGTTTGCGGGTTTGATGAGTCCTTCGAGGCCGTGTATTACTCCTGGGTTCCATCCCATTTCTCTATGACCAATGCCTAGTTTAATTAACCCATGGCCGACAGAAGTAGTGCCCGTTTTGAATAAGCTGTGGATCACTATCTTTTGGTTGTGGCGTGCTTTTAGGATGTTAATAAAGCGCTTAATGATCATTACCTGTGGCTACTTTGCTAGAGTTGTGGTGCCGCTAATCCTAGCACTCAAATGGAGAGGGGGCAAAATTAGTGGTGTGTATCGATAAGCCATCTATTTATGTGCTCTCGGGTGGTATTCGGTGGGTGTGTTGCCTGGTGTAAAGTTAATCGACGGTGGTAACTACTCTTGATGGCACATATAATTTAAGTTTCTATTCTCTTAGCTTAAATGTGAAGCTTGTTTCATGACAGCAAAAGTTCTCTGGCTATGCAAGTCAAGATACATGAACCATGATGTGATCAATGATCGCTATGGTCGTTTGTACGAGTTGCCACGTGAGCTTAGTACATATTGCCAGGTGAGGTGTGTCGCTGTCGATTATAGATTTGAGCCCAATTGTATAACAGTATCAAATGCCGATTCTGTTTGGCAGCGTCTAAGTGCCCCCCGCTCGATACTCTTCGGTTGGTTGCTGCAGTTGCTAATATCCCTACGTAGTTTCAAAGCAGAGGCGATCGTCGCCAGTTCAGACTGTTTACAGGTGGTGGTAGGCTACTATATGGCCCGTCTTTTCAAGTTGCGTTTTTTTGCCGACCTCTACGATGACTATAGTACATTTGGCTTGGCCCGTATCCCGTTGATGAAATACTTTTATAACAGAGCACTGAGAGGTGCAGATGGCTTCATAACGGTGAGTAATACTTTGGCCGAAAAACTTGCGCCGATAGCTGGGGGGAAACCTTGTCTAGTTTTGGAGAGTACTATTGGCGCTGGAGCTTTCTTTCCAGTCGATAAGTTGGCAGCCAGGGCAATGCTAAGGCTCCCTAATAACAAGCTTCTGGTTGGAGTCTGCGGTGGGTTAAACTCCGGCCATGGTATTGAAACGATTTATGCGGCGGTTCAACAGCTGGTCAGTGAAGCCCCAGATTTGATGTTTGTCATCGCAGGTAAACCTTCCGCTGAGGTGCCTATCCCCAATTTCGATAACATTATCCCAATCGGCACCCTCAATCATTCTTTGATGAACCATTTCTACAATGCGGTCGATGTCTGCGTTATTCAGTTGCCCAATACTGAGTTCGGATATTATGCTTTTCCTCAAAAAGCCTATGAGATTATTTCAGCCCGCTGCCCGGCTGTTTATGCCAATGTTGGGGCGTTGGGTAGGTTGTTCGAGCCCCTGCCGGAGGCTGGCTACAACCCGGATTCGGTTTTATCGCTGGTGAATGCGATTAAATATCAGTCCCAAAATAGAGAGGTATTGGATGTTCGTGTGCCCACTTGGCAGGAGCAGGCGGAAAAGTTAGGTCAGTTTATACTGAATTAATGTGTAGGGCTTAGTGGGTTTTGTAGTCGGCTTTTTTACATCGAAAGTAAATCTGATACTGCCAGCGAAGCGGCCAAACGGCTAGAAGTAGGGCCTGGAGCAACCGGGCTGGCCAAGTTATCGCGCTGCCGATTGTAATCCACTGGCGGGATAGAACATGCAAATCTTTCCATTTGCTAATTACGGTAATGTCAGATTTGAAGAATAGGGATTGCCATTGTTCAATGGTTCTGGCTACCTCTCTAACATCCTTTTGGTAGGTGCCTTTAAAGCCTAGTAATTTTCGTGTGAGAAAATCCTTATTAGGTACCAGTAGCAGTAGTTCGCCATTATCCTTGAGTACTCGCACCATTTCATCGAGTGCTTGGCCTGGGTCTATAAAGTGCTCCAAAGAGCCCAGGCAAGTAACTAGGTCGAAACTATTATCTTTGAAGTTGAGCATTTCAGCGTTGGCACTGTAAAAGTGCCCTTCTGGCATAGCTTGTTTGCAGGCCTCAATTGCTCTTTCTGATAGATCCACTCCCGCAACGGTGGCCCCTTTCTCGCGGCAGGCTAATAACCAGTTTCCTGTACCGCAGGCGATGTCCAAAACCTGGTCGCCTTGCTTTAGTCCCATTTTTATCGCTAATTTTCGTAGGTGATCGGTGGTGGTAGTAGGAGGCTTTGCGTCCTTATAGTAGATTTCCTCATAAAATTCTTTAATTGTGTTTTGTTCTGTTTCATTTGTCATGGCGGGTTATGCTCGGATTAATTGTGAGTAGAGTTTCTGTGAAAACGTTTGCCAGTTATAAGGCTCTTTTGGCTCACAATTAAGGTTGTTGTTTTCTTCTTGGTTTGTGCAGGTCGTAACTACCGCTGCTGTGAAATCGATGTAGTTATTACTTTCAATCAGTTTGCCGTAATTGCAATAGGTTAACGCGTCCCGTGCACCGCCACAATCAAACGCGACAGTGGGTATGCCCAGAGAGTCAGCCTCAATAATTACAATGCCAAAGCCCTCGGTATCATCGGCGACATCAAGCAATGGAAATATGTGGGCGTTACACTGTGACAAAATCTGAACAAGTGCCTCATCAGGTAGAGGGCCCCACAATGTCACGCGTTCGCTAATGGCAAGGTCATTAATGGCCCGCCTAATCTCTTCTAAATAATTATTTTTTTTGGTCTTTTCTGAATGGGGTATGTCGCCAATGATATGCAAATGGTAGTTGCTATCTTCCTGGCACAGTTGTGCAAACGAGTTTTTTAAAAACTCCAGTAAACCTTTGCGTTTTACCAGTCGGCCAAAGAAGATCAAATTTTTGTAAGATTTGTTGATCTGGTATTCGGCGGCTATCTGGTTGGGTTTGGATAAAGGCGTGGTGGCTGGGTGAATGATGCTGATCTGCTCAGCATTTACTCCGGCATTTATTGCTAAATTACATGTGCTTTCACTGTTGGTAAAAACCTGATCGATATGGGGCGCTAGGAATTTAAAGCAGGTTTGATAGAGCCAGCTAGGGTAGATGATGTCCAGTCCATGCAAATAAGCGTAAGTCCGCGTTTTGGTTATTAAGCCGGAGAAGAGTGTCGGCAGTAGGGTTACGCCGCTACCGGCTAAAATCGCTGTAGGTTTATGTTTTATGGCGATAGATAGTGTGCGCAGTATGCTTAGAATTAGTAAAAAAGGCAGAAATTTTGGTGTGGATAAAAATATACAGTGCTCTTGTAGATAGGGCTTGGCTGCTTTGGGGCCGATTACGTAAAGGGTGCACTGCTTGGTTAGTTCTTTAATTGCTTCCCACCACAGTTTTTCCATACCGCCCAAATCGGGTGGTAAATTTTTAGTGATTAGAACAACTACCGGTTTTGACTCTTGCATGATCAGGCGCTGACAATATTCTTGCCTGGGTACCCCGTATTCTGTGTATCGATTACCAGTTTTGCGCTTGCAAAAATTTGTCCCAGATTCAGCTGATCATGGTTGGTGGTTAACACTAAGGCATCGAACTTTGTTACAGTAGCGGCAGTCGGTTCGATGCTCGTCAATTCAAAATGATGATCCCGCATCTTAGGAAACACTGGAATATGCGGGTCGCTGTAAGCTACTTCTGCGCCTTTGTCGCGTAGCAGTTCCATAATTCTTATGGCTGGGCTTTCGCGGGCGTCGTCGATATTTTTCTTGTAGGCGATGCCCAATACCAGAATTTTACTCCCCTTTAGCGCTTTGCCCTGGTCATTTAGGGCATCCATCAATTTGCCGACTACCCACTCGGGCATAGCCCGGTTTACTTCCCCTGCCAGTTCAATAAAGCGGGTGTTGATGCCGTATTCACGCGCCTTCCAGGTTAGGTAGAAGGGGTCGATAGGAATGCAGTGGCCACCGAGGCCGGGGCCTGGGGTGAATTTGGTAAAACCAAAGGGTTTGGTGGCTGCGGCGTCGATCACTTCATGGATATTAATGCCCATTTTGTCGGCGACGATTTTCATTTCGTTGACCAGGCCAATGTTCACAGCCCGGTGAATATTTTCCAAAAGTTTGGTCATCTCCGCGGCTTTGGTGGAGCTGACTGGTACCACTTCTTTGACCACGGTGCGGTAAAAGGCTGTGCCGGCTGCCAGGCACTGTTCGGTAACACCGCCGCATACTTTGGGAATGCTGGCGGTGGAGTATTGTTTATTGCCTGGGTCTTCGCGCTCGGGGGAGTAGACCAAAAAGATATCTTTACCGGGTGTTAATTTATGGCGCTGAGCGGTGGGTACCAGGAACTCTTCGGTGGTGCCCGGGTAGGTGGTGCTCTCCAGGGAGATCATCATGCCGGCGTGAATGTGGGGCTGTATCGCGCTGAGGGTGTTGATGATAAAACGCATATCCGGCTCTCGATGCCGGGTCAGCGGGGTGGGTACACAGAGGATCAATACATCCACCTCGGCTACCAGGCTGAAATCGGCCGTGGCGGTTAGGCCGTTTTCTACCGCGTTTTGCACCCGGCTAAGTTCCAGGTGCTTGATGTAACAGCCACCGGTTTTTAAAGTGTGAATTTTTTGCGGATCGACATCAAAGCCAATCACTCGTTTAAAACCCGCTTCTACCACGGTGAGTGCCAGCGGTAAGCCAACATAGCCCAGTCCAATAATGCCGACAGTGGCGCTGCGTTCGGCTATTTTCCGCAGTAACTCGGTGTGTTGCATACTCTTCCTACAGCAGGCCTTTTAGTGATTTGGGGGCGGTTTCGCCTCAACTTGTGTATAACGAAACCTTATCGCTTGTTGTTATATTGTAGTCGGCTGTGGCGCGATTGTAGGAAGAGAGACTTAATTCTTTGCTAATAATCGAAAAAATTTGATGGATTGCACACTTACCAAACAATCCGCATGGAGAGGTCAATCGCCTTGCAGTCTTTGGTGAGGGTGCCGATGGATACCAGGTCGACGCCGGTGGCGGCAATACCCGGAAGCGTGGCTTCATTCACGCCGCCGGAGGCTTCCAGTTTGGCCTTGGCCTGATACTGCTCGCGGTTGATTGCAACCGCCTGGCGCATCTCCTCCAGGCTGAAGTTATCCAGCATGACGATATCTGCACCGGCCTCAAGGGCCTGCTCCAGCTCCGCCAGGTTTTCCACCTCCACCTCGACCGGTTTGCCTGGGGCCTGAGCGTGGGCGGTAGCGACGGTGGCGGCGATGCCACCGCAGGCGCTGATGTGGTTCTCTTTAATAAGGAAGGCGTCGAACAGGCCGATGCGGTGGTTGTGGCAGCCGCCGCAGGTTACCGCGTATTTTTGGGCGGTGCGCAGGCCGGGAATGGTTTTACGGGTGTCGAGTACCTTAATACCGGTATCTTTCACCAGGTCGGCGTAGTAGCGGGCCTTGGTGGCGATGGCCGAGAGCAGCTGCACAAAGTTGAGTGCTGCGCGTTCGCCGGTAAGCAGGCTTCGGGCAGAGCCCGCCAGCTCGAACAGCACCGCGTTGGCGGCGAAGCTGTCGCCATCCTGGCCGTGCCAGGTGATGCTAACACTGGGATCGATCTGGCGGAAAACCTCTTCCACCCAGGCGCGGCCGCAGAGCGTGCAATCCTCGCGGGTAATAATGCGCGCGTGGGCGGTTTGCTCGGCGGGAATCAGGCCGGCGGTGATGTCACCATCGCCAATATCTTCCGCCAGGGCGATGGCAACTGCCTGCTCGATATCCCCTTGCAATGAGCTGAGTTCGATATTCATGCGGTCTACCTCTTACATCACTCGCTGGCCGGGCTGGGCGCCGGTGTGGGGTTCCAGCAGGTAGAGTTCACTGCCGCCCGGCCCGGCGGCCAGTACCATCCCTTCGGAGAGGCCGAATTTCATTTTGCGCGGCGCCAGGTTGGCCACCAACACGGTCAGCTTGCCTTCGAGCTCTTCCGGCTGGTAAGCGCTTTTAATGCCGGAAAACACTGTGCGGGTTTTGCCTTCGCCGGCATCTAGGGTGAGCTGTAGTAACTTATCGGCTCCTTTCACATGCTCGGCTTTAACAATCAGGGCAATACGCAGGTCGACCTTGGCGAAGTCATCGAAGTTGATGGTCTCGGCGATGGGCTCCATCTCAGCTGCGCTGGTCTCGGCGGTGGCCGCTGGTTGGGCGGCCGCCACCGCCGCCTGGTTGGTCTCCAGCAGGGCATCGATCTGCTTCTGCTCCACCCGGGTCAGCAGCGGCTTGAATTCATTGAGGCTAACGCCACCCTTAAAGGTGAGCTCATCGGCCCAGGAGAGTTCGTGGCCTAAGAAGGCTTCGGCGCGCTCGGTGAGGGCGGGCACTACTGGCTTCAGGTAGGTCATCAATACGCGGAACATATTAATGCCCTGGGTGCAGATGGCCAGTACCTCACGCTCTTTGCCGGGCTCTTTGGCCAGGCTCCAGGGTGCCTTGGCGGTCAGGTATTCGTTGGCGGCATCGGCCAGGGCCATAATTTCGCGCATGACTTTCGCGTATTCGCGCTGTTCGTAGCCTTGGGCAATGCTGTCGGCGGCATCCACAAATGGTTGCCACAGTTCGGGGTTGTCGATTTCAGTCGCCAATACACCGCCGGCTTTTTGCACAAATTTTGCCGTTCGGCTGGCCAGGTTCACCAACTTGCCCACCAGGTCGGAGTTCACCTTCTGAAGAAAGTCGGCAAAGTTCAGGTCGATATCGTCGACCCGGTTGGTGAGTTTGCTGGCGAAGTAGTAGCGCAGGTAGTCGGCATCCAGGTGCTGTAAATAGCTGGAGGCATTGATAAAAGTGCCGCGGGATTTCGACATCTTCTGGCCATTAACGGTAACAAAACCGTGCACACAAACCGCCGTTGGCGTGCGGTAGCCGGCCGAGGTGAGCATGGAGGGCCAGAAGAGCGCATGGAAGTTGACGATATCCTTGCCAATAAAGTGGTAGAGCTCGGCACTGGACTCCTTGCTCCAGAAGTCGTCAAAGTTGAGGTCGCCGCGGCGGTCGCACAGGTTTTTAAAGCTGGCCATGTAGCCGACCGGGGCATCCAGCCAAACGTAGAAGAATTTGTTGGGCTCGCCGGGAATCTCAAAGCCGAAGTAGGGGGCGTCGCGGGAGATATCCCACTCCTGCAGGCCGCTGTCGAGCCACTCGGCCAGTTTGTTGGCCACCTCATCCTGCAGGTGACCGGCCCGGGTCCACTCCTTCAAGAAGGCTTCAAACTCGGGCAACTTAAAGAAGAAGTGCTCCGACTCCTTGGCAATAGGTGTGGCACCACTGATGGCCGACTTGGGGTTGATCAGCTCGGTCGGGCTGTAGGTTGCGCCGCACTTTTCGCAGTTATCGCCGTACTGGTCTTCAGCCTTACAGCGCGGGCAGGTGCCTTTAATGTAGCGGTCGGCCAGGAAGAGGTTTTTCTCTGGGTCGAAGGCCTGGGTAATGTTGCGGCTGGCAATGTGGCCGTTGGCTTTCAGGCGCTCGTAAATTAAATTCGAGTAGTGCTGATTCTCTTCCGAGTGGGTGCTGTGGAAGTTGTCGAAACCAATATTAAAACCCTGGTAATCGGCCAGGTGCTCCGCCTGGACGTTGGCAATCTGCTGCTCGGGGGTAATGCCCAGCTGTTCGGCCTTGAGCATAATGGCGGTGCCGTGGGCATCGTCGGCGCAGACGTATATACATTGATTGCCGCGCATTTTTTGGAAGCGCACCCAAATATCGGTTTGGATCGCCTCTACCAGGTGGCCCAGGTGCAGAGGGCCGTTGGCGTAGGGCAGGGCGCTGGTGACCAGAATATTGCGAGTCGACATAGAGCTCCTAGAAAGCTAGCCTTGGTTGAACATTTTTTAAGGCGGGGCACTATACCATAAGCCATCGGCAGTTATGCAGTATAATCCCGGACCATTTTCATGGAGCAAGCAGGCGATGCGTCCCGATATAGCAACTATTGAATCAATCCTTGCCGAGGCCATTGAGCCCACTACCGGCATGGCTTTAGGTGAGTTGGAAACCGTACAGAGTGTCGTTGTCGACGATGCCGGCAAGGTCGATATCGACCTCTGCCTGGGCTTTGCCTGCGAGGGTACGCACGAGGCATTAGCCGAGGGCATTTGGCGGTCGCTCTCCAGTGTGGCTGGAGTGGAGGATGTCGCGGTTGAGATCACCACCGATATTCCCCCAGGCCCTCGGGCGACCGATCTGCCCAACCTTAACGACGTAAAACATGTGATAGCCATCGCCTCGGGTAAGGGCGGCGTTGGTAAATCGACTACCACCGTCAATCTGGCGCTGGCGCTGGCCGAAGAGGGGGCGATGGTCGGTATTCTCGATGCAGATATTTATGGCCCCAGCCAACCGCATCTGCTGGGGGTGGGTGAAGAGCGCCCCCGTTCCGATGGCCAGCGCTTTTTCCCCATCGCCGCGCATGGTTTGAAAGTGATGTCGATGGGCTTTCTGGTCACCGAGAATACCCCCATGGTGTGGCGCGGCCCCATGGCGGCAGGCGCTCTGCAACAGATGTTGGGTCAAACCGCCTGGGGAGAGCTCGACTACCTGCTGGTGGATATGCCCCCGGGCACGGGCGATATTCAGCTCACACTGGCCCAGAAGGTACCGTTAAGCGGAGCGCTGATTGTCACCACACCACAGGATATTGCCCTGCTCGATGCCCGCAAAGGCATTGAGATGTTCCAGAAGGTGAATGTGCCGGTGCTGGGTGTGGTGGAGAATATGTCCACCCATATCTGTTCCAACTGCGGCCATGAGGAGGCGATCTTTGGCAGTGGTGGTGGTACTTCGGTGGCCCTCGATTACCAAACTGAGCTGCTGGGCAGCCTGCCGCTGACGCTGGATATTCGCGTCGACGCCGATGCCGGCCGCCCCTCCCTGGTGGTGGACCCGGAGTCGGCCATCAGCCAGCGCTACCGGGAGATCGCCCGTAAACTGGGGGCGAGGCTCTGGCGCTACAACATGGTGCCGCCGCCGGTTATTGAAATCAGCGAAGATTAACTGCCCTGAGCGTTGGTCCCCGGGCCATGTACAGGTATCATGCAGCGCTTTCGTCCACTAAACAGCATTCCCAAAAGAGTTAGCCTATGAGTATCAAGTCAGACAAATGGATGTGCCGCATGGCTCAGGAGCATGGCATGATCGAGCCCTTTGAGCCCGGCCAGGTGCGTGAGAGCAGTGATGGCCGCCGCTTGATCTCCTACGGCACCTCAAGCTATGGCTACGATGTGCGCTGTGCCAGCGAATTTAAAATCTTCACCAATGTTCACTCGGCCATTGTCGACCCGAAGAATTTCGACGAGAACAGCTTTGTAAACATCACCAGTGATGTCTGCGTTATTCCCCCTAACTCCTTTGCCCTGGCCCGCACTGTGGAGTACTTCCGTATTCCGCGAAATATCCTGACGGTCTGCCTGGGTAAATCCACCTACGCCCGCTGTGGCATCATCGTGAATGTCACGCCACTGGAACCGGAGTGGGAGGGGCATGTGACTCTGGAGTTCTCCAATACCACACCGTTGCCTGCGAAAATTTACGCTAACGAGGGTGTGGCACAGATGCTCTTTTTTGAATCCGACGAGGTGTGTGCAACCTCTTACCGCGATCGCGGCGGTAAGTATCAGGGCCAGACCGGAGTCACTCTTCCTAAAACTTAACCAGCCGGTGCAGCGGTTATGAGTTATCAGTGCGCTCACTGCCATAAGGTGTTTCGGGAGTCCGAGGCCAAGTGCGACAACTGGCTGGACGACAAACGCAACCTGATCTGCCCTTTCTGTGAGGTGGCGCTGGTGCCGGCCAAGCGCCAGCCATTGCCCTGGCAGCAGCGTCTGAAGCGTATAAAATGGCTGCACCTGTTGTGGGTGGCGGTCTTCTTTCTGGTGTTGATTATAATCGACCACCAGGCGGGCCTGCCCTATCTCTTCCCCTATGTCGCCACCTTCCTGGCGCTGCTGGCTGTGGTCTTCACCGGTTGGTTTTCCGGTTCCGGTCCGGAGCCCACCGAGACGGTGGATATCATTTTGGAGCGCACCAACAGCAACAATGTTTACGAGTTCCGCCCGCGTGACGACAGCAGTGAGCGTGGCCCACGGGATTCACACCGTGGATGATTTCTCCCAGGGGGTGATCATCTCGCCTGCGCTGACCATTCCTTTAAGTGAAATCGATTTCAGTGCGATCCGCTCCCAGGGGGCGGGTGGGCAAAACGTTAACAAGGTGGCCAGTGCCATCCATTTGCGTTTCGATATCCACGCTTCCAGCTTGCCCGAGGCGATCAAACAGCGGCTGTTAACCAGCAGCGACCAGCGCATCACTAAAGAGGGAGTACTGGTATTAAAGGCGCAGGAGTATCGTACCCAGGAGCAGAACCGGCAGGCGGCACTGGAGCGCCTGCAGGCGATTGTGGTGGCGGCCAATCACCGACAGAAGCGGCGCATTGCCACCAAGCCCAGCCGCGCGGCTAAAGAGCGCCGCCTGCAAAAGAAAACCCAGCGCAGCGGTATAAAAGCCGGGCGCGGCAAGGTGACCTGGTAGCGGTTGTGCCCGACCCACTAAACAAGCCATTAATCAACCTCGATGAAATTCTCTCTGGCCTGAGCGAACGCGGTTATGCCGTGCTGGACGGTGCTCTTGCCGAGCCCTGTTTGGCGGCCATCGTCAACTACCTGGGGCAACTGCCCGAGTTGGACTTCAAACCGGCGGGGGTGGGGCCAGGCCAGGCCCAGCAGCTGAGCACAATTCGCAGCGACCAGATCCACTGGCTACCCCCTGAGCAGCCAGCCTTGGCGCTCTACTGGCGGGCTATGGAAGCACTGCGCCTGTCTGCCAATCAGGCCTTTTACCTGGGCCTGTTTGATTATGAGTGCCACTTTGCCCACTACGCTGCCG
This sequence comes from Halioxenophilus sp. WMMB6, assembly GCF_033283405.1. NCBI lineage: Bacteria > Pseudomonadati > Pseudomonadota > Gammaproteobacteria > Alteromonadales > Alteromonadaceae > Halioxenophilus > Halioxenophilus sp. WMMB6. The sequence continues at coordinate 348,265 of NZ_JAWMQR010000003.1, read as the reverse complement.
GCAGTTTTTATCAGAAACATTGGGACGCTTTTCGCGGGCGCTCCAACCGGCGCCTCTCTTCTGTGCTCTACCTCAATCAGGGTTGGCAGGCCGAATGGGGTGGCGAGCTGATTCTCTACAACGAGCAGAATCCGGATCTTATCGAAGCCACGATACTGCCGGAAATGGGTAGATTGGTGGTTTTTTTCAGTGAGCTGTTTGCCCATGAGGTGAAGCCGGCCACTCGGGAACGATGGAGCCTCACCGGCTGGTTTAGGGTGCGCTAGCCCCTTTTATTGCAGACTTTCGCGACAATTGTAAAAGCCTTGTCAAACATTACGGGACGCTAATTCTTTTGGCGTTTGGCTCTGGCATAGTGGCGCCTTCCAGTGACGGAGAGTCGATGTGCAGGCAGCCTTATCCATGTTTCCCGAGCCCCCCACCATTGAATTGCCCGCCCCAGCGCGAGGATTACGCTTTGCGCGACGCCAGCCCGTTCAGCTGCTGGCTGTGATTGCGCGCATTGCCGAAACCCTGGCTGTTGTCCGCGACGATAGCGTTGATGAGTTGTTGATTTACTGCCAGCCGCAACTGGCCAGGGGCGCTAAAGCGATTGAGTTATTGGGTAAGTCGGTAATGGTCGGCTGCCGGCCATTTTTGCGCCCCAGTCATTTAGTGATTACCTGTCGGCCAGAGCAGAATTACCACTGGCGTCTGCAATACGTTAATCAGAGCAGTGGCCGCGTGCTCGACCCGGCCACCTATCTTATGTTGAGTATGAACAACCCCGCCGACCTGCCGCTGCCGGTGGTGCAGTTATCGGTGTTGCAGCAGTTGGCGGATGCCCGGCAACCTTGTCACCTGCCGCTTTATGAGTTGGATTTTTTTAATCTTCTGCAAAGCTCCAGAAGCTACGCCCGCACTTTGCAGTTCGCCCTGCGCCATAGGCTGCGACGATTTTTGCAAACGGCTAGAGATTAGCGCTACATGCGAACGGCGGCTGCTAAATATGCTGATTACCAGGAGCGGTTGTTTTCCCGTTATTTGATTGCGCCGCCTCTGGTTTTACTTTCGCGCTGTGCTCGGAAATTCTGTTGACCGCTTTTTCTTTTTCTTGCGTGAGCGATTAAACTCGAACAGCCTGTCTGCTTCGAGTTGGAAAAAATCATGAATTTCGGTCCGCCAGGGATTGCGCCTAAACAGCTATCTTTTCGCTTGAATTTTATCGTCACCCATCTTGTGGTGGTGATTATCACGGCGGCCTGTTTGATGATGGCCTTGGTAATGCGAGAGGGGCTGCCCGGTGCGAACACCCTGGCGGAACGACTATTTTATATCGGTAATCACACAACAGTTTGGCTGTTGGGCTGGTTGTTGTGGATGAGTTCAGCCTTGGGCTTGTTGTTGTTCGCTTTTTTTCTGGCCGAGCACCTGGCGCCCAGCTTGTGGCGTAATCTCGGGTTAACACTGGTGGCCTTGGGTATAGTGCCGGATCTCACCGCCGAAGTGATTTACGCCTTTATTATTCCCAATGTTTTACACAGTGCCGCCACCAGTGAGCTGCGGGTGTTAGAGCGGTTGGCCATATTCCTAACCGGGTTTCTGGGCAATGGCTTGTACAACTTGGGTGGTCTTCTGTTAACCCTACTGTTATGGCGCAAGCGCGACGTTGGCAGAGGGTTACTATTAATGGGGCTGGCCGGTTGGCTGCTGGGGTTGGCCTTGTCGGTGGCGATTGCCTTGCAGGCGCTACTCTTGGCTCAGTTACTTACCGCTGTTGCTATGGGGGTGAGTACCCTGTGGATGCTGCTGGTTGCTTATCGGGTGTTTGCTCGGTGTTAATTTACAACCTGCTTAAAGTGATTCACATCGGTTCACTGGTTTTGTGGTTGGGCCCGGCCTTAGGTGCTTGGTTGGTGCTGCGGGTTGCGCAGCGGCAGCTTGGCGAAGAGGCTGAGGCGACGCGCTTAATCTATTCGGTCTTCTTGCTTAGCGTGACGCTTGAACATATTGCTTTGATAGCATTGTTGGCTTCCGGAGTTGGCATGGCTGTGATGGCCGGTTGGTTTGGTTCTGGGTGGTTGTCGGTGAAGCTGGCTATTGTCGGTGCGGTTATATTACCGCTTGAAGTGGTCGATATCTGGCTTGGCAATTGGCAAATCTATCGGATAATTGGCCGGCAAAACCGGGGGCTGGCGATCACCGCAGGTGAAGCAAAATGGCTTGCTATTTATCACGGACCTTTCACTAAAATTGCACTGTTGCTTCTGCCGGCGACTGTTTTGGTGATCATGTGGCTGGCTGTCAGCAAGTCGACCTTCGGCTAACGTCGACAAGCCCGCCATGCGCTATGGGCATGCAAGATTAAGGCGGTCTGGCTTTTCGAGCAGTATAACTCGTCTAATTGTTATGGCTTTCGTGAAGCAGATTTTTTGATGTTTAGCCGTGGTTAATCGAGTTTAATGGTCTGCTCTCGTCGATTTTTGAACGATCCTTTCATGTCAGGCGCAAACGCCACCACCTGATTGCGGCCATTGGATTTTGCGTGGTAGAGGGCCGTATCTGCCGCCTCCATGATTTCAGGCGGTGTCAAATCGCTGGTAAAGCATGAGAAGCCAATGGAGATGGTTAAATTTATCTCGTGGTTATCGTATTCAATGCACAATTCACTAATTTCCTGGCGAATACGATTTAACAAGTTGAAGGAGCTCTCGGCACAGGCATCGGGTAGTAACACCAAAAACTCCTCACCACCATAGCGACTAACGCTGTCGGAGTTCCGCAGTGAAGAGGCGAGATAATCGGACACCACGCGTAGAGCCTGGTCCCCCATGGCGTGGCCGTAGTCGTCGTTGATCGATTTAAAACGATCGATATCGAGCATCGCAATGGCGTAGGGCAGTTGATGGCGTTGGGAGTGTAGGTGGATCTTGTCTAAAATCAGCCCGATGGATTTACGGTTCATCAGGCCGGTGAGTGGGTCGAAGGCGTGCTGTTGGTTGATGATGCAGTCGCGCAGGTTGACCAGCAACTGTATTAACTCCTGTCGGGATTTCGCCAGTGTGCGATAGCTTTCCAAACTGATATTTTTACCCGCCTGAAACTCTCCCACTAGTTCCCTGGCTCGGTCATGCATTAATTTGTGGGCGGCCTCAAGGGCTTTGAATTCCGTGGTTGCTCTGAACGAGACCTGGGCGCTTTGGTAGTACCAACGGCCGAAGTTACAACAGGTGTGGGCAACGGGGGAGGTGATATCTTCCTGGAACGGTTGTGCACAGAGCAATCCTTCGTGCAGCTTTTGGTACCAATTGCGGTGGCTCTCAATAGCCTGCTCTACCGCCCACAGGGCGTCGTCCACTTCGGCTTGGGTGAATCCGTGCCGGGTAGTGCACAGGGTGGTTTCGGGATTTTTATTCATATTATTGTTTGCTTACGCAGGTGTTGGGTTCCTTGCTTGGCAAGTATAGCAAATAGGTAATGGGCGCCAGTTTAGCCAAGTAATTAGCTCACATAGCGCTGTGTAAATGCGCGATTTATGCGGATTGGGTTGCTGTTATTGCGGTGCAGTCCGTGAACCCATTGGCGCGCTTCAGCAGACGGCGTGGGTCAAACGATGGGGGTTGGTTGGGTGGTTAGGCACGTATCAGGTAGCTGACCGGGTCAAATTCTAGCTACTCTTCCTTTAGCTGATCGGACAAGTTCAACAACAGATCCTTCTCTGCCTGGCTAACCTGTTGGCGCTCGGCGTAGGTGGCGGGGGCATAGCAGACCCGGTTGCGGCCCTCGTTTTTTGCCCGGTAAAGCTCTTTATCGGCGGCATCCACCAGTTGCTCTTCGGTGAGCAGGCTGGTGAGACCATAGGCACAGACACCGCAACTAACCGTGATGTTAATGATATCGCCATTGATGAAGATATCGGTGTTGGCGATGGTGGTACGGATGCGCTCGGCCACCTGCACGCTGGTGAGCAGGGGCGTGGCAGGCAGTAGGATGGCGAACTCTTCCCCGCCATAACGGCAGGGTAGATCCATGGGGCGGACAGCCTCTTTTATAAGGCTGGCGGTGTGTTGCAACACACTGTTGCCCACTTCATGGCCCCAACGGTCGTTAACTTTTTTGAAGAAGTCCAGATCCAATAGCACCAGGCAGAAATCGACACCGGTGCGCTGGGTGCGCTCGATCTCCCGGTGCAGGGCCTCTCGAAAGTAGCGTTGATTATAGAGCCCGGTAAGGGCATCGGTTCTGACCAGCTCCTGCAGCGCGACTATCTGTTTTTCCAGCTGTAACACTCTCTGCTGCAGCTGTTCCAGCTCCGCTTGGTTGCGACAACAGCCGTGGCTGAGGGCGCAGTTACAGGGTTTTCCAATTTCGGACATTGTCGAGTTGGATCCTAGGCTCACTTGGTGACGCTCTGCTCTGCCATCCTGGCAAAAGACTGTGTAGGCGCCGATTTTCAGTTTTCATACTTCATCTGCCCGCTTGGCCGGGCATGAATCGCGCTGGTTGCTAGGGGCAGGGTGGTGTCGCGCCTCTCCCACCGAAATTGCTGTGCGATAACATTTAGCGTGTTGATCAGTTGGCTACAGCAATTTTGACATTGCTTGCTATGACTGGTTGCAGCCTGATAGGCCAGCTTATAACACCTGGTTAGGCTCGGTGGCGGCGATTAGTTTAAGCCCTATTGCCCGTAACTATAGAGCTTTACACTGAGTTTGGCAGCTAAATAGGTTTGTTGTGGTGCAATATTGAAGTTTTTGTCCGGGCTGGACCTATTTGACGGTGCGGTCAGTTTGACGAAAGGGGGCGCGGGAGGTTATTTCGGCAGGTGAATTGCCAAGGCTCTTGAGAACATTCAGGCCTCTATGGTGGGTATTGGTATTCAGGGCAGTGGCAAGATTGGTGCCGTTATGGTCAAGAGCGGCAACTGGACGCGTCGTGCGCTGGTTGTGTTGCGGTGAGTATTCTGGCTACTTAAGCAAAGGGTTTTGTTCCGTGTTTTCCAGGTGGCGTGACAGCCACCTGGGTAATCTATTGAGATCCACCAGTTTGGACTATGGGCGGTTACTGACGTGGTGACCGATGGCAGTTTTGAGCTTGTTAGTCACATAGATTTGGCGGAAGCTGGCCGTGAATATAGACGATCTATTTGAGAGGCGATGGTATTGCTATTTTGTATGCTACCCGGGTGGATTTCACGGGCGGGTAATCAGCACAGTACAGTTACTGTTCGCGAGGCCGGATGCGCGGGAATTTCCACGGTTTATCGGGTAGAATGCGTGCCACTTGGTTTGCCGTCCATAATAGAAATGACAGGTAAGCCAATAAGCAATAAATAGCCGTCTATACTCCATTGGGTGACGAAACTTTTTCTCCCGCAGCAAGCCCAATGATGGCTGTTAAAAGACGTTAAAACCATTGATGGTCGTCGACTTATATCAGCGGAATCAAATAACGATAACAGGGATGTCACGAATAATGACTAAAATAATGACAATACATAAGCCCCAGCCCAATCGACGGCGCACAGCAAGCATGCAATCGATTACCAACCTACCTATCACTCCCGGTGGCAGTCGCTTACGGCCACAGGTTATCGATATTGAAGCCTCCGGTTTCGGTGCTTACAGTTATCCCATTGAAATAGGCGTGGTCATGAGCAATGGCCTGCGCTTTTCACGTTTGATAAAACCCATGCCCGACTGGATCCACTGGGATCCTGAGGCAGAGGCGTTGCATGGGATCAGTCAGCGCCAGTTGCAGCGCCATGGCCACAGCGCCTTTGAAGTGGCGGGCGAGCTCAATCAACTGCTTTTAGGGCAGACCGTCTACACCGACGCCTGGGTTGTGGATAAGCCATGGCTCGATACCTTGTTTAATCGGGTGGCGATGGAGAGAAAATTCTTTATCAGCCCCATAGAGTCGATTATTTCTGAGCATCAGATGGAGCAATGGGTGCCCGCCAAACGACAGCTGTCACCGCAGATGGGTAATCGGGAGCATCGGGCATTGGATGATGCTGTGCTTATTCAGGAGACTTATGTTTTAACTCGCATGCAACAGGCTGGTGGTCAGAAGAGTCGGTCACGAAAAAACGGTGGGTGAGCTCTTCACCCACCCTCGGGTCTGTTGCTGGGCCCCTCATCGGCCACGCTTTTACATTGCAGTAGTATTGAACAAAAGGGCAGCATTGTATAAAGGTGGGTAGGCTGTCGAATAACGTCTTGGCCTAAAAATAGAGTAGTAATAAAAATAGGGAAGTTATAAAGAGGGGAAAAAGGAAAAATCTGCCGCACCAAAAATGGCTTGGCAGACTTGAAACTGGGTGTTGGACCTTCCGTGATCCCAAAGGCTTCCTAGCCTATTAAAGTCCGTTTTCTTGTTGAACAGAATCCTTCCGTTCGAACTCTTACTGGCGATCTTCCCTAATCAGACATCCTTGTAACACGTCCTGTGTTATCTCCTGCAGCGTCTGTGTTCCTAGAGTTTGGGCGACTGCATTTTCGCTTCCGTGCGAAAATCGCCTCACATCCCTGCTATAACCAACCTTGGTTATCGATCATCCTTGCTACGTCCCTGTGATTGTTATTCTGCTGATTTGAGCCTTTGGGCAATAGTGGACTTAAACACTTCTTTTTGTGAGATATGTCTCACTTGGCTTGGGGCGAAGTCGTCGCTTAAATGCTCTTGTAACAAGTGGGTATGATAAAAAAAGGGGCCAGTGGCCCCTTTTCTTGGATGAGTGGTATTAGTACCGAGTTTTACTCGTTCCAGTTTAAAGCGCCACCGGTTTGATACTCCAGCACGCGCGTTTCAAAGAAGTTCTTCTCTTTGCGCAGGTCCATAATTTCGCTCATCCAGGGGAAGGGGTTTTCGGCACCAGGGTACTGTTCCGGTAAACCCAGCTGAGATAAACGGCGGTTGGCAATGAAGTGGAGATACTCTTCCATCATAGCGGCATTCATGCCCAGCACACCCCGCGGCATGGTATCGCGCGCGTATTGAATTTCGAGTTCAGTGCCCTCCAGGATCATTTGGATGATCTCCTGGCGGAAGGCTTCAGTCCACAGGTGAGGGTTTTCCAGCTTGATCTGGTTAATGACGTCGATACCAAAATTGAGGTGCATCGACTCGTCACGCAAAATGTACTGGAACTGCTCGGCAACGCCGGTCATTTTATTGCGACGGCCCATGGAGAGAATTTGGGTAAAGCCGCAGTAGAAGAAGATACCTTCGGTAACCACATAGAAGCCCACCAGATTGCGCAGCAGCTCCTGGTCGGCCTCGGGGGTGCCGGTGGTGAAGGTCGGGTCGTTGAGGCCGCGGGTGTGGGCAATACTCCAGGCAGCTTTGTTGGCTACCGAGGGAATCTCCCGATACATATTGAACACTTCACCTTCGTCCATGCCGAGAGACTCAATACAGTACTGGTAGGCGTGGGTGTGAATGGCCTCTTCAAATGCCTGACGCAAAATGTACTGGCGACATTCCGGATTGGTAACTAAACGGTAGATAGCCAGCACCAGGTTATTGGCGACCAGACTATCAGCAGTGGAGAAGTAACCGAGGGAGCGCATAACCACACGGCGCTCGTCTTCGGTGAGGCCATTGGAGCCTTTCCACAGGGCGATGTCGGCGTTCATGTTGATCTCTTGCGGCATCCAGTGGTTGGCGCAGCCATCAAGGTACTTCTGCCATGCCCAATCGTACTTAAAGGGGACCAGCTGATTGAGGTCTGCTCGGCAGTTGATCATGCGCTTGTCGTCAACTTCGACTCGAGCGGCACCCATTTCCAGCTCTTCCAGGCCGGGAGTTGGGTCCGTTTCGGCAATGGCTTTTAACGCGGCTGATACATTGGCGGCCTGCTCTGCAGCATCGGCCAAGGTTTCCCGAGCGGTGCTGGTGGTTAGTTCTGGTGAGGTTGTAGCAGCTGGCTCTGGTGCGGAGGGTGCTTGTGCGGCCTTGCTGGCGGCGGTGTTATCGGCGTATACCGGGGCTGTACTGGTTGCCGCAGCAGGCTCTGCCGGCTGGGCGGCAGCTTTGGTGGTAACCGGTGCTGCTTGAATGGGTTGTGAATCGTCCTGGTCGAAATCATCCCAACTGAGCATGTTGTTGAATCCTTAGCTGATGGTTGGCGGTAGCTTATTGCGTAAATTGCGATGGCAAAAAGGGTTTAGCAAATGGGTTGGCACTGGTTGTTATTATGGAGCGGTGCCTGATTGCTGGTGGTTGTCCAGGCGCGTCTAGTACTACTACGAGTACCTGTTAAGTACTTACTATAAGTACCTACTATACGAGCCGCGCTATGGCTACAACCAACTGTCGTACGACTATAGTGTCTCGCATGTAAAAACACAACATATAGTATGCCGCTTTTTTATTCACACTAAATATGCACTAAAGGCACACAAGTTATCCACAGGATAGACGCCATTTGACTGGGACAGAGGTTAATTTTCGCCTATACCGGAATTGGCGCGTGTTCCTGTTATACTGGCGGGCGTTTGTGCCCGGTAGCCAGCTGTCTGATTACTGTTCCAGCTGGTCAGGGGGAGATACCGACATCACGTGATGATCATAATTACAGCTTTAGTTACGGAGAAGTATCATGGAATTCAATACATTGTCGTTTGCAGCGGAAAACGGCATCGGGGTCTTAACATTCAACCGTCCGTCAGCGATGAACGCTCTCAATTCGGAAGTACTGGCGGAGCTGTCCCGCTTCTGTGATGAGGTCATCGCCCTCAATTTACGTTGTCTGATTGTAACCGGCGCGGGTGACAAAGCCTTCGTAGCAGGGGCCGATATCAAAGGGTTGGCTGAGCGCCCTGAGAGTGAAGCGGCAGATACGGCTTTAGAGGGGCAGCGTCCTTTCCGTGCCTTGGAAGAGCTGCCTATGCCGGTCATCGCAGCGGTGAATGGTTTTGCTTTGGGTGGCGGTCTAGAGCTGGCTTTATCCTGTGATTACATTGTCATGAGCAGCAAGGCTAAATTTGGCCTACCAGAGGTGACCTTGGGCTTGATCCCAGGATTTGGTGGTACTCAACGCCTGTCTCGCTGCGTTGGCAAAGGCATCGCCAGCTATATCACCCTCACCGGCGACATATTCCCAGCCAAATATGCCCTGCAATGGGGATTGGCGGTGGATGTTGTTGAGCCTGAAGAGTTGATGGCTGTCTGTCGCAAACAGGCAGAAATCATCGCCTCACGCAGCTCTAACGCTACCCGCTTGGTGAAGCAGGCTATCAACGAAGGCTATGATCTCAGCCAGCGTGAAGGTGAAGATTTGGAGGTGCGCCTATTTGTGGAGGCGTTTGAGTCGGAGCATAAGCGCGAAGGCTTGGCGGCATTCATTGAGAAGCGAGCCCCCAACTTCAGCTAATCCGGAATAAGGGTTAGTGAACAGACCCGGCATTTATGCCGGGTCGTCGTTGAACCTCTGTTACCATTTTCCCCTCTGCCTGATACATCTTGCTGACCGATTAGAGCTCTACCATGTCTGCCTCGGAACCCAGAATTGCCACCATCAGTATTGCCAAAGAGTACCTTAAGTTCTCTGCAGCCCATTTCACGATTTTTAGTCGTCATGAGCGCGAGCGTTTACACGGCCATAATTTTACAGTTGCGGCCGAAATAACGGCCAGCGTCGATGCCAATGGCATGACCAGTAATTATCGAGTTTATAAAGATGTATTAAAAAGCTGCTGTGATTTTCTGGATGAGTATGTGCTCTTGCCCGGCAACTCCCCGTTCTTGGAGATCACTCAGCAGGGGGAGCAATACCAGGTGCAGTTTGCTGATCAGACTCTCCACTTTTTGTGCAGTGATACCAAGGTGTTACCGATTACCAACACCACAGTCGAGGAGTTTTCCAACTACATATTGAGTCAGTTGTTGGGTGACAAACGCTTGGCAGCATCCAGCGATATTCAAAAACTGGCTGTGACCGTAGCCTCTGGGCCTGGGCAAACGGGTACCACTGTATGGCATCGCTGACACCCCCTTTGTATCGGTTTGACCTGTTCTACAGACATAAAAAAACCCGGCTAAGCCGGGTTTTTTGTTGAGCGGTCTTCTTGGGTTAGTTGGCTCCAAAGTTGTAACGTACTTTCGCACCGTACATTCTTGGTTGGCCCAACTGTCCAATCTCAAAGCCGTTATTCCAGTTGCCGGTGAGGAAGGTGACATACTCTTCATCGGTGGCATTGTTAACGAAGGCAGAGACATCAAAGCTTGAGCCGAAAATGCTATTCCAGGCAAAGTTGATGTTGACCAACTCATAGCTGGGTAGGGTGGCCAACACAGAGGTCTCCTCGGAGGCGGCCTGCATCTCGTCGGTAAATATGTAGCTGACGGAGAGGTCCATATCACCTAGATCGGAACTTACCGGTACCAGCCAGTCAGCGGTTAATACCAGTTTGTTTTCCGGAGCGTAGGAGAGTGGCTCACCCTCGGCCGTTGTGGTGGATGGTTGGGATGCAACCGCGCTGGCGGGGAAGTCAGGCAGATCCAGCTTGTCGACATTGGTGTTGAGATAGGCGTAGCTGGCGCTTAGTACAAACTGCTCACCAAGCTGTACACGGCCATCCATCTCGACTCCCCAGATGGTGGACGAGCCAGCGTTAACAATAGCGGTGGTACCTACCCCGGTGGTTTTGAAGTAGCCGTATTGAATTTGTTGGTCCTGGAAATCGTTGTAGAAAGCGGCGACGTTTAGCGTAGCGGGTAGGCTACCGCGGAAGGCGAATTTGGAACCCACTTCAAAGGTATCCACCTTTTCCGGGCCGTGTGTATCCAGGCCTACGGTACCACCAATATTGACGCTGCCCTGACGGTAACCACGGGAATACTTACCGTACAGCAGGGTGTCGTCGGTGGGCTTGTAGTCCAGGCCCAGCAACCAAGTTGGCTCTTCGCTGGAGGTCTCTGGCGTGCGGGTTTCTGATATGGAGCCATCAGAGGCCGCGAAGGTCCCAGGAGCAACTGTGGGGAAGTGGTAGATGGTCTCGTTGGCATAGCCGGTGGTTTTGTCATCGGTGTAACGCAAGCCAGCGGTGAGGGCCAGGGTTTCGGTCATGTTATAGGTGGCCTGGGCGTAGACCGCCTGGTTGGTGTACTCGGCGCCACCCGGGGTGCGTTGCACTGAACCTATACCAAACAGGTTGTTACAGCGGATGTCGGCCGGGTCGGAGGAGGAGAGGGTGGCAACATCACAGGCGATAATGGCACCGGATTGTGCGCCATAATCATCTCTGGGTTTGCTGTTCTCATAGTAGAGACCGGCCTGCCAGGTAAGGGTTTTGTCGGTGTTGGTACCCTGCAGTTGAATCTCTTCTACGTAGGTCTCCTGGTCGGTAGTGGCGAGATTGTCCGCCATACCCACCATCTGGAAGATCAGGCTGGCACCGGCGAATTGCCAATCAGTACCATAGATGGAGCTGCGCTGTTTGGTCTCGAGGGTGGAGTAAGCAAGAATGTTTTTGACCAGCAGATTATCGTTAACCTCCCAACTGGTGGTGTTGATCGCCTGCAGAGTTTTCTGGGCGCTAATGGGCTCGGGTACAAAGTTATAAACGTCGTAGAAGTCATCATTGCCCGCGGCGGCGCGACGGTCCAGGTCGGGCTGACACAGCAAAAAGCCGAGAACCTGATCATTGTTACAGGCGATCACTGAACCGGGGTAGCCGTTGTTTTCCGAGTCGGAATAGCGAACGATGGTGTAGTTTTCCAGAGAGTTGGTGATATCCCACACGGCACTGGCACGATAGGCCGTGTAGTCAACATCGCCAAAGTCTTTGGGGCCAATGCCGGAAATGTTGTTCAGGTAGCCATCCCGGGTTTGATTATCCACTCCTAAGCGGACTTTAAAATTGTCGCTGATTGGCAGGTTCACCACCGCCTGTTGGCGGTACATGTCGTAGTTACCGCTGCTCCCCTCAACATAAAACTCGAACTCATCGGTTGGTTTCTGTGGGGTAAGCAAGACGGCACCACCGGTGGTGTTGCGACCAAACAGTGTGCCCGATGGCCCCTTCAACACCTGCACGTTGGCAAGATCAAAAAAGTCTCCAGGGCCGGCACCATCACCGGATTGTTGCGAGTTTGCACCGCGTGGGGCGATTACCTCGGCAAAGTAAACACCGACCGATGCGGTGGTACGCAATTCCTGAGAGAAGCCGCGAATTGCGAAGGTGGTGTTGTCGCCACCGAAGCGATTATTGGCTTGCAGCGATGGTGTAACGGTAGCCAGGTCGCCAGCGTTAACAATGTTGGCTTTGTCGAGCTGGTCCTGGTTAAAGACCGTCATCGAGATGGCTACGTCTTGCGCCGACTCTTCCCGTCGTCGTGCAGTGACGACAATCTCTTCCAAGATCAAGCTATCTGCTTGGCTGGAACTGGATTGGGCGTAGGTGGGCAGTGATAGGGTAGAACTTAACGCTGTGGTTGCTAATAGTAGAGATTGGTATGGCCAAGTTTTCATAGAGATCCCTCTAATTATTATTATCGCGAGGTTAATTTTAATGTTGTGGTATAGCTTTTTGTTCCGCTGCTGAGTTTCCATCAACGCCACCTCCCCCCAGGGTAAATAGTAACGGTAACAGTAAATCGAGCATGCAGTTTTTTAACCTGCCGCGGAGTGGACCTCTGCGGCAGGACAATAATACTGGGGGGGAATTAGTCGGTAAAGAGAAGCGCGTCTAGAAGCTGGTGTCATTTCAGCCAGGATCAAGAACCCTTCCAAATTCGCTGTATTGAGCGTCACCGATCTCGATTTAAGGGTATTCGCCGCTGTTTTGTTATGCTCCGTTGGTGAGTTCAGACATTTGAGAGACCAGTGGCCACAGCTTCTCATCGGCCAGAATCGTGCAGAAGTACTCATTGACCTGCCGTATTTTGCCATCGCGCAGGGTGAACACCATGCAGTACTGATTACCGTAGGATTCGCCATTAACCAAGGTGCCGTTGCCTTCAAACTCAACAACCACCCGATCGCCTTCGCCGGTGACACTGATGATGTCCGGCTCCATTCCGCCAGGCATTAAATTGTGAAATGCATCAATGGTGGCAAGGATTAAATCATGTGTGCGGACGCCCGCAAATTTTCCGAAGCCTTTGGCCAGAGTGTAGGTGTCCTCCGCGATACAGGGGGCTGCTGCTTTAGCATCGCCCTTGCCCATGGCTTCAATAAATTTCAATACGACTGCTTTATTCTGCTCACTCATTACTGTTACCTAGCGATTATTGTTATGTACCTGGTAAAGACCTTTTTAAACATACCTGCCGAAGCTTTGCCATCGCCGCAGACGGGATGCATTCAATAGTAATTAAAGTTTGCCGAGGTTGGAACCGCCATCCACCGGCAGCACAAGCCCGGTTACCTGGGCCGACAGGTCGCTCGCCAAATAGAGTGCGGCATTGGCGACATCAGCTGGCGTGCCACGACGGTTTAACGGCTGCATCCGGCGAACCATATCGTCCATGTCGTAAAAAGTTTGTGCGGCGGGAATGTGGCCTGGGGCGATGCAATTTGCCCGTACACCGTATTCACCCAGCTCCTTGGCGATCGATTTGGTGTAGTGAATTACCCCGGCTTTGGCGGCGCGATAAGTGATGAGTGGTAAGCCTGGTTTAAGGCCGGCAATGGATGAGGTATTGATAATGGAGCCGCGGCCCTGCTTGACCATATAGCGGCCGGCAGCTCGGCTGCCAACCATAACGCCGTATAGGTTGACACCGATCACCTGATTAAAATCGGCGAGATCATCTTCCAAATAACTGTTGTGTACCTTGCCACTGATGCCGGCATTGTTAAACATGATGTGCAGGTCGCCAAAGTGGTGGATAGCAAAATCCACCAGCGCCTGTACCTGGTCGGCATCGGAGACATCGGTATATTTAAAGATGGTTTGACTACCCAGCTCGTTCGCCAAGGCTTCGCCCTGTTCGCTGCTGACGTCGGCGATAACCACCTTTGCGCCTTGCTCAACAAAGAGTTGTACCGTGGCCCGGCCCAGGCCACTAGCGCCACCGGTAACAATGGCGACCTGGTTTTCCAATATCCGATCCATATTTTTTGTATCTACATCGTATGAATTTTATAAATTATTTTTATTGGGGCTGGATTTTTTTAGTGTCAGTTCAGAGGTTCTTCGCCCTCTAAAATTGTGCGGTGCATCAAGCGGCCGCTATCCAGGTCGTAAGGCAGTGCTCGATGCATTGTGCCGGTGTTGTCCCAAATTAACAAATCATTTAATTGCCATTGATGGTGGTAAACATATTGTGGTTGGGTTGCCCAGTCACGTAATTTGGCCAACAGCGCCCGGCTCTTCTCTACGGTGTAGCCCTCTACGTAGTCGGCGGTCGCGCCCAGCAGAAGCGATTTTCGGCCAGTTTGATGGGTCCACACCAGGGGCAGCGATTTGGTCGGCATTTGCTGCCACATTTTTACCTCTTCGTAGCTCATCTCCGGTGTGACGTAATATTGAGAATGCTCGGCGCTGTGTACTACCCGCAAATTTTCATAGCTGGCTTTTTCCTCTTCCGGCAGATCGTCGTAGGCGGCGTAGGTGTTGCAAAATTCGGTGTCGCCGCCGGTGGGGGATAATTTAATAGGGCGCAGCAGGGCTCCCAAATTAGGGTAGCGTTGTAGTGAGCCATCCGAATGCCACATCATCGAGCCTTTTAAATAATCGGCCCGGGCATTTACGCTCTTATCCAGCGAGATTTTATAAATACCACCGACGCCTTCGTTTTCGGGAATTACTCCCAGGGTTTTCGCGATGGCGACCTGGTGCTCATCGGTTAGGGGTAAGTTTCGAAATATAACCACGCCGCGATAGGATAAAATTTCGCGGATGGCTTTTGCTTCTGTGCCAGCCAGCAAGGTGTCGAGATCAATTTTAATCTCACTGCCAATGCGCGGCGTCAGGTTGATAGCTTCTAACGTCATGGTGCTGTCCTCTCCTGCGCCGTTTGCTGAGTCGAAAAATGGCGCCGGTAAAATAGCTAGGCTAAACGGGTCAATATGGTTTGCGCTGAATTTTTAACCCTGGGTTGCTTCCACACCTCAATAGCGAGGGCGACGGTAATGAGCGAATAAATTAAATTGCGCAGATTGGCCGCATCCGCCGGCAAGGGTTTTTGATAATCGAATTGATCGACGTAATTAATGGCCTCTTCGCCTCTGGGAAACATTTTCTCGTAGAAGGTTTTCAGCTCTGCCATGGAGCTGTTAACGCGTTTTACATAGCGTTGATGGCCATCTTCAATGGCCCACTCGGCAACTAGCGGCTCAAGCTCTTTAAAGGCCTCTGGCAGTAATCCACTCATGGCTATGCTCCTTGCTCCGCTTTACTCTTCTCGCCTTCTGTCACCTTGTCCTGAATCACTTTATGGAGATGGCGAACAAGAATCTCTTCGTCGTTAGCGTAAAACTCTTTGATGGCTCCGCTGTTTAACATCGCCTGCATGCCTTCCAGTGGGCTGGCATCCTCCAGCACAATGTCATTCAGGAAGGAGACGGTGAGCTCCTGGCTGATACGCTCGCGATGGCTGGTTGGTGGTTTGAAATACATATCCACTTCCACAATGTGTGAGTGCGGGCCTGTGGGCCAGTGAGCGTGCGTTGTGAAACCCGAAGAGGAGAAGATCAAGACAAAGTTGGGGAAAAACTGAAAGGAGTCGAAGCCGTATTTATCAGAGCGTGTGGGGTTAAGCCCTTTCGGTAATGGGCCGCGTTTGGCTGATTTATTCCATGGGCCAGCGGGGCTGGATTCCGTTAAACACTCAATGGGGCGCGAAAATGGTGTCTTTTGCGATGGTTCACCATAGAAGGAGAACATGCGGTGCGGCCCTTTGAGATCAAACGCCAGCGCATCGGTGTAGGGGTTGGGGGCATCCATCTTGGCGACTTCGGTGAGTGCACCAAAAGAGCCAGCATGCAGGTAGGGGCCGTGATAGCTTTCGGCAAAGCCATCCATGAAAATTTTCCAGTTACACTGCAGTTCGGCTTTGAATTTGTAAACCTGGTGAGGGCCGGCAAAGGGGTAGCCCTCAATGCCTTCGGCGAATTCGCCCAGAAAATCGCGCACGGTTTCGGTGTTGTCTGGGTTCATGTTAATGAAAATAAACCCCTGCCAAACTTCACACTGAATTTGTGGAACGCTGCATTTACTGCCGTCAAAATCCAGCAGCAAATCGGCGCGCGAGGGTTTGATCAATGAACCATCCAGATCAAAACGCCAGCCGTGGAAGCGGCAATAGAGGAATGAGGAGCCGCCCTCCACCTCCTGGAAGGGGTCGTCGCGCCAGACCAGTTTATTACCGCGGTGTGGGCAGATATTGTGGAAGGCGCGGATTTGATCATCCTTGCCGCGTACCACCAGAATCGAGGTGTCGAGAATGGCCAGTTCACGGGTGAAGTGGCTACCTTTCTGGGGCAGCTGTTCTACCCGGCCGATATAGAGCCAGCTCTTTTTAAAGACATGCTCTTTCTCTTTCTGGTAGAACTCCGGGCTGACGCTATCCTCCAGTGAGATGGGGCCGCGACCAAGATCGGGGTAGGCGTCTGTCCAGAAGCCAGAGGCGGGCTTTTGAACGATGGGCTCATCGTGCATCCGTCTTCTCCTCGTTTTTGTTGTTATCGTTTTTAGGGACGACGCAGGGTTACACGATTAGCGGGCCGTCACGGGAACAGGGTCATATTAAGCTTGACTTAATTCTGTATAAAGGTATTTATAAACAACATGGTGTTGCATTAATGGAACGCCTATGGCCCTCTCTTCCCACCCCGATTTGGTTGCGTAAACCCCATGGAACAGAACCTGCCGTTCAACGTCGATTCACTGCTGGTGTTCAGCAAGGTGGTGGAGTGCCGCAGCCTCTCGAAAGCGGCACAGCTGCTGGGTATGCCGAAATCGACCGTAAGCCGGAAGTTGACCAAGTTGGAGGAGGACTTAGGGGCCAAACTGTTGCGTAAAAACACCCACCAGATATCGGTAACGGACCTGGGGGAGCGGGTCTACAGCCACAGCATGAAGATATTGGCCGAGGCCAATGGTATTCGAGCGCTGGTGGAGGGGGGCAAGCAGGAGCCGCAGGGGGGGCTGCGAGTGGCCATTCCCACCTTTATTGGTATTGATTACGCCGCCCGGGTAGGGGTCACTTTTCTCAGCAACTTCCCCAAGTCACAACTGGATATCCGCTTGGTCGACTACCTCGCTCACCCCATCAAGGATGGTTACGACGTGGTGTTTGGTATTGGGCCACTGCGCGACTCCACCCTCATTGCCCGTAAACTCTTTACTCTCGACTGCTTCCTCTGCGCCTCCACCGACTTTCTGGCACAGCTACCGGAACCCTTGACCACCCCGTCCCAGCTCAACCATCTGCCCTTTATCGATTGCGACTTTCTTGGCAGTCCGCACAAATTGCAGCTAGCGCGCGGCCGCCGGCGCGTTGAGATATCGCCGCTGGTGCGCGCCCGAGCCAATAACTTCCAAATCTGCAAACAGTACATCCTGGAGGGGTTAGGGGTAGGTATTATGCCGCGCCAGATCATCTGTAGCGGTGAGTTGCAGCAGGGGACTATTCTGCCAGTGTTGCCCGACTGGTCTCCGGAATCGGTGGAGGTGCACATGATCTATCCGTTCCAGCTCTCCTTTTCCAACCTGATCAGTGCGTTTTACAAAATCGCCCAGCAGATCATTACCGAGAACAGCGAGCGTCCCTGAAGCTTGTCGGCCAACAATTGATGCCTTGCCGGTTGCGGCGCAACATTTGCAACTTGGTCTCGTTGTAATAAAATGCGCGGCAAATTTGGGTGAACGTAAACTATTGATATTTCTTATATAACGATGGGAATGGGGAATGGGGGAGCAGTATTTTGTTGGGCAGGAAGCCGATCCACGAGTGCCGGACTGGCGCTCATTGTCTCTTCCAGATGCCTGGCCCGACAGCCTCAATTTTCGTAATCCGAAAGAACTCTTCGCTTTTCTGGTACAGATGGCCGGCAAAAGCCGGCAGCGGGTGGAGATTCCCGCTGATATGCCCGGTGCCAACCGAATTCCGAAGTATATTTTGCAGGAGTTCCATAACCTCCCCAATGGCAACTATTCCAAACGTATAACCCGTGGCTACATCACCGGCTTCGACCGGATGATGCTGGGCTCCTTGAACAAGGTGCGCCAGCAGGTGGTGGGTGTGATGCGGGGCTTGCAGAGTGTGGTTGATATCGGTTGTGGTGGTGGCCATCTGGCCAATGCTCTGCAACGTGCCGGTGTTGCGGATGTTTGGGGCGTTGATCCTTCGCCTTATCTGTTGCAACACGCCGCCACCGACTACCCCAAGGTTAAGTTTGTGCAGGGCATTGCCGAACAGACCGGCTTTGCCGAGCAGCGATTCGATGGCATTGCCATCTGTTTTCTATTACACGAACTTCCACCCAAATACCTCGATGGCGCCCTGGCCGAGTTTCACCGTATTTTAAAAGCCGGTGGTCTGCTGGCCATCTCTGAGCCCTCGGCCCTGCAGATGGACTGCTCTTGGTGGCAGGTCTGGCGCCAGTGGGGTTGGCGGGGGCTCTACTTTGCCCTGCTGGCGAAACTGGTGCATGAGCCATTTGTGAAGGCGTGGCATCAGCAGGATATTGTCGCGAAATTGGCGCAGTTTGGGTTTGAACTGGTCAGCGATGAAGACCAGCTGCCCATCCGGCAAATAGTGGCCAGGAAAGTTGTCCGCTAAGCGCGCGCCGCCTATCGGCACCGAGGGCGAGCCATTGATTGGTGTCGCCGGCCTCAGCCACCACTATCGGGGGGCGCCAACCCCTGCCCTGGAAGCGATCAATCTCACCATTCCCGCCGGTAGCTGTTTTGGCCTGCTCGGCCCCAATGGCGCCGGTAAAACCACGCTCATCTCCCTGTTAACCGGGGTGCTCAAGGTACAGATAGGGCAGATTGCCCTGGCTGGCAGTGGGCAGGTTAACAGTATCCGGGCGATCAAAGCCTGCTCGGCGCTGGTGCCCCAGGATTACGCCTTCTACCCATCCCTCACCGGCCGTGAAAACCTCAACTTTTTTCTGGGGCTGGCCAAGGTGGGCGGAGCCCTGCGCGCCCAAAGGCTGGCTTACTGTGCCGACATCTGCGGCCTGAGTGAAATACTCGACAAGCGCGCCAGCCGCTACTCCGGCGGCATGAAACGACGGCTCAATATTGCCATCGGTCTGGTTGGCGACCCATCGATTCTCTATCTGGATGAGCCCACGGTGGGCATTGATGCCGAGTCCAGGCACTTTATTCTGCAGGGGATTGAGCAGTTGCGCGATGCCGGCAAAACCATCGTTTATACCTCCCACTACATGGAGGAGGTGGAGCAGCTGTGTGACCAGGTGGCCATTATCGATCGCGGCCGCCTGGTGTTGCAGCAGCCAATGGCCGAACTGCTGGCCGGCGGCCGGCAGCTCCTGGTAACGCTGCAAGATACCCCGAGTGAGGCGCAGTTGGCGCAGCTGGCGGCTCAGTACCGCTGTACCGCCCTGGGCCCGCAATTGTCGATTGAACCGGGTGAGCAGCCAATCTCGGCGGTGATTGCTCTGCTCGAGAGCCTGCAGTTGGCCATCATCCAGATTCACATGGGCCGCAATCGCCTGGAGCCCATCTACCTGGCGGCCACTCGCCATGGGGCGGGGTTGTAGCCATGCAGTTGTGGGCAATGATCGTTAAAGAGTTGCGGCTGGTCGGGCGGGATATCCACGGCCTGGCACTGCTGTTTGTTATGCCGGTGGTCTTCATATTGATTATGTCGCTGGCGATGAAAGCCGATTTCGACCGCCGCTCTGGTGTGCAGCTGGATGTCCTTGTGCTCGATCAGGCCGATAGCCCAGCCAGCCACGCTCTGTTACAAAGCTTGCGTGAGAACAGCACCTTTCGCCTGCTGACAAGCGCCGATGCGGCCGCCGCAGAGGCGCAGGTGGCTACCGATTCAGTCCATTTTCTGCTGGTGCTGGCAAGCAGCCAGGGAGATGACCAAGTGCAACTGATGGCCCGCGTGCTGATCGCGCCGGGCAACAGCCCCGAGTTCAACCAGCTATTTTTGGCCAGCGTGCGGGCCGCCGCCGGAAACAGCCATCTGCAGGCGCTACAAGCCCAGTTGCAGACGCAGTTGCCGGAGCTGGCCGAATCGGATCTGTTTACTGAGATCACCGACGCCGACTGGTTAACCGTGCGCTATGCCGGCGGCGAGGCGAGAGAGGCCGAGCAGGCGCCGACTTCGGTACAGCAGAATGTGCCGGCCTGGCTGGTCTTCTCCATGTTTTTTGTAGTGGTGCCGCTGGCCAATACGCTCATCAACGAGCGCCAGTTGGGCACCCTGCGCCGCCTGCGGACCATTGCCGTGCCCACCTGGATGTTGGTGGCCGGCAAATTGATTCCCTACTTTGTCATCAACCAATTGCAGGTGGTGGCAATGCTGTTGGTGGGTATCCATCTGGTGCCACAGTTGGGCGGGGACCAACTCACCCTGGGCGAGCAGCCGCTGGCGCTTATCCCGGTGGCGGCGGCGCTGAGTATCGCCGCGCTCGGTTTTGGCTTGTTGATCGCCGTGGTGGCCAAAACCACCGAGCAGGCCACCACTCTGGGTGGGGCCGGTAATATTATTCTGGCGGCACTTGGCGGCATTATGGTGCCCGCCTTTGTGATGCCCCAGTTTATGCAGGCCATCACCGTGGTCTCGCCCATGTCCTGGGGGTTACAGGGTTTTCTGGATGTACTGTTGCGCGGTGGCGGCTGGGCTGAGGTGGCGCTTGAGAGCGGCTCCCTGCTGGGTTTGGGGGTGCTTATGATTGGTGCCGCTATTTTGCTACTCTATCGGCGCAGCGATTGACCAAAAGGAGTCAGCATGGAGAGTACTTCGCCTTCCCCGGACGCGCTAAAACGGGAGCTGAAAGCGATGATCATTGAAGAGTGCGATAAGGATATCGAGATCGACGACATCAGCGACGATGAGCGACTCATCGGCGGCCCACTGGAGCTCGACTCACTGGATGCCCTGCAGATCAGCATGGCGGTAAAAAGCCGCTATGGCGTGCGCATTGAAGGCGGCCCCGAGGCGCGCCGGGCGCTGCAGTCGGTGCAGTCACTGGCTGACACCATCCTGGCGGCCCAGGGCTAGCCTGGCGGCGTGGATGGCAATGACACTTTTTCCCCAAGGTTTCTCTCAACGGCAGGCGAACAACGCCGGTGCCGTAAAGTTTCTCGGCGCCGGGGCCTGCTCCGCGCTGGGCGCGGATGTGGCCAATTGCCTGGCGCAACTGCGTTCACCGCCGGCGGCAGCCACCGCTATTCCGGTAACCCTGGCCGGCGAAACTCTGGCTATCCCCTATAAGCCACTGGTCACGCCCGGCAAAGCCGAGGCAACAGCACACACCGCGCCGCCAGAGCGGATCTTCACACTGTGCCAGCAGGTGGCCAATCAGGCCATCGCCGAGGCCGGCTTAACCGCCGAGCAGCGGTGCCGAATGGGGCTCTTTCTGGGCTCCTCCTCCTTCGATATTGCCATCAGCGAAGCCCAATACCGCACCGAGCTCGCCGCCGGCCAAGCTGCGGTTGCCATGCGTGAGCCAAGTTTTGGCCGGTTGGCGGATCAGTTGCGCCAGCAGATGGGGCTCACCGGCCCGGATTTCAGCTTTAACACCGCCTGTACCGCCAGTGCCAACGCCCTGATTGCCGCCATCGCGCAGGTGCAGGCGGGTCTATTGGAACACGCCTTGGTGATGGGAGTGGAGCTCTACAACGACATTACCGCCTTGGGTTTCCATGGCTTGGGGCTGTTGACGCAGTCGGTAATGCGGCCGTTCGACCCGGCCCGAGATGGCCTGGTGCTGGGTGAGGGGGTAGCGGCGCTAGTGGTGGGGCGCAGTAAGCGCCCGGGCGGTTTTTATCTGCGCGGCAGCGCCAGCTTGTGCGACACCTATGGAATCTCCTCGGCCGCTCCCGATGGCTCTACCATTGCCCTGGTGATGCAGCAGGCGCTTGCCGATGCCGGGCTCTCTGCCAGGCAGATCAGCGCCATTAAAGCACACGGTACGGCCAGCCTCTCCAACGACGAAGCCGAGGCTGCCGGCATGCACCAGCTGTTTGCGCAGTTGCCGCCGGTGGCCGCCATCAAACCCCATCTGGGGCATACCCTGGGAGCCTGTGGCCTGCTGGAGCTGGTGCTTTTTTACCGGGCGTTGGAGGCTGGTTTCCTGATTGCCACGCCGGCTATCAGCGAGCAGCCCGGCGATTTGAATATCACCCTCAACCAAGTGAACCAAGCCATGGCGGCCGGCCACTTTATGCTCAACTTTTTCGGTTTTGGCGGTAATAACTGCAGCCTGGTGATCAGCAACGATGGCGGGGTGGCTGCGTGAGTCTGGCGATTGTGGCCCAGGGCCACTACGCTGCGTCTATTGGCGAGCAGCTGCCGGAGCTGAAAGCGCTGGTGAAAGAGAGTGTCGGCAGCCATGTGCGGCGCATCGACCGCTTTATTCAATTGGCACTGATTGGCGCCGGTCGTACCGCACAGGCGGGGCTGGAGGCCGGGGGTGTCTACTTTGCCTCGGGCAATGGCGATGTCGAGATTACCGCAGAGCTGTTGCATTCGATCTATCAGCGGGGGGAGCCACCCAAACCACTCAGTTTCGTCAATTCCGTGAGCAACGCCGCCGGCTTTTACATTGGCCAGACCTTGCAGTTGCACGGCCCCAGCCAGTTTGTCACCAGCCGCTATTTCGCCCTTGAAAGCGCCCTGCAGGTGGCGGCGCTGGCCCTGGTGCAGGGGCGGGTGGCCAGTGCTCTGGTGGGGGCGGTGGATGGCGTGCTGTTGCCCATGAGTGATCACCGCGCACGCTTGTCACTGGCGCCGGAGACCCCGGTGGCGGAGGCCAGCTTCTGGTTACAACTGTGTGCCGACCCAGGTGGTCGGCCGGTGTTGGCGACGCTGGATCGCATCTGGAATTTTGCCAATGTTGAAGAGCTGCAGCGGGAGCTGCCAGCCGGAGCGTTGCGCGCCGATGCCAACCTGATGTTCAACCAGTTTATGCCCGAGGCCATACGGCCGGTCTGTACCCGCCACCTGCAAAAGGAGCCACTGGCTTTTGAGTCGGCTTATGGCTTTTACTGCTGTCAAACAGGGGAGTTGCTGGCGCAGTTTATTGAGGGCGAGGCGGAAGCTTTGGCGTTGGTGAGCGGCGACCCGAGTGGCCGGCTGCAACTGTTCGAGTTCAGTAAACCGGCCAGGTAAACCTTAAAACTGTTTCAGCAGCCGCCAGGCCTGGGCCTCCTGGTCGGCGCAACCGTTCAGGGTGGCCTGCAGCAGTTTGCTATCCATTGGGCTGCGGCCCTTGCACATCTTACTGCTCAGCAACGCGAACTTGCGCCAGTCGTCGCCGGCTTCGGTCATGATGGCGGCGGCCTCTTTCAGCCGGTCGTTGGCCAGTGCCTGGCCCACCTCACGCAGAAACGCAGCATAGATAAACCGGAAGCCGGCACCGCCGGTGCCTATCTCCTCCTGCATGCGCACTATGTGGCTCAGGTAGAGCGGCAGGTAGCGTTCACTTTTTTTACTGTCGCCACTTAACTGCACAATTTTTTTACCCAGGTAGCGAATCCCTTTCACGCCAATCATGGGCAGTGGCGCGTTCATCATAATGCGGTAATTTTTACGAATGGCCGCCCGTGCGGTGGTGGCCAAATCGAACTGCTGGGGTACCTGAGTGGGGTAGTAGAGCATCCCCTTGGCGGCCAGTGCCCCCTTGGCAAAGCGCGCTTTTTGCAGCGCTTGCCGGTCGCAGCGCACCCCCTCCTCAAACACCGGGTCGCTGATCAGGTAATCGTCGCCGTCGCGACCATAAACCAGCAAATTATGCGCGTTGAAATGAAAGCGCATGGTCTCGGGAAAATAGGGCAGCCAAAAAACGGAGGTTTGCAGGCCGACCAGGCGTCCCTGGTCCAGTTGTTTATCCAGCTCCGCCATGCCCTTGGCCGGGTCGCTAAAGGTTTGGAAATGGAGCTTAACACCCAGGCGCTGCTGTAAACCTTTAAGAATGGCTCGCGGTGGCATGCGGTAGGCGATCAATGGCATGCCGGAGAGTTTGACGATGGGCAGGTAGGCAAAGCTTAAACCGGCGGCCAGGCCAAACGCCATGGGTTCGGACAGTGGCAAGCCGTTGTGGCTGAGTAGTGCTGAGGCGACACCGGTTTCGCAGTGGGCGGCCTGGCGGTGCTGGAAACTGTGGTTAACGAGTGCTTGATTCATGCAGGGGCTGCTCGGGCAGGGTTTGCAGCTCGGCAATGGTTAAGCCCAAGGCTTCCTCATAGCGAGCCAATAGCTTTCTGCCCAGTTTTTGAAATCGTTGCGGGTTAAAGTGGCGGCGGATGCGCCACTGCCAAACGCCACTGGTTTGCGCCAGCAGCGCCACATCCATGCGCCGGTAATACATGTAGTACTCCAGCGGCGAGGTGGTGCCCTGTTGCGCGCGGGCCCAGGCGGCGTCGCACTGCTCGGCAATTAAATCCAATGCGCTTTGGGTGGCTTCGCTCTCTACCTCCCAGCCCGCCGAGGGGACGCCGACAACATCGCCATTGGCATCCACGGCATAGAGCAGTTTGCGCTCGCCACCGTAGGTGCTGGTGGCACCGTCCTGGGGTACATCTTCCCGTTTCATAATTAATGGTTACACCACGGTTAGATATAAAAAGGCGGTGGAGAAGCGCCCGCTTTCGGGGATGTAACAGAGAATATTCTGCCCCGGTTGCAGGAGCCCGCTGTTGAGCAGATCGGCCAGCATGATGTACATGGAGGCGGCACCGGTATTGCCTTTGTGGGTTAAATTGGTAAACCAGCGCTCTTGGGGAATGTTCAGGTCGATGGCCTGCAGGCCGGCGAGTACCTTGTCGCGGAAAAAACCGGAAGAGTAGTGGGGCACAAACCAGTCGACATCCTCGGCAGAGAGCGCGTGTTTCTGTTGCAGCGCCTGCAGGGGTTTTTCCACGGTGTAGTGAATGATGTGCTCGTTCAGTAATTTAACATCCTGTTTTACCGCCATAATGGAGTTTTCTGTGCGCGCCTCGGGGCTAAAACTCTGCCAGCCGTTGAGCCGTCCGTCGGCGTTTTTTTCGGCGCCGGCGTACATGCAGGCCTCCATCTCGCCGGCATAGGACAAAATATCCAGCCAGTTTATTTTGAGCGATAAACCTTCACTGCGGGGCTTGCTCTCCACCAGCATAGCGCCGGCGCCATCGGACAGCATCCAACGCAAAAAATCCTTTTCAAAGGCGATCTCGGGGTTGCTCTCCAGCGCCGCGGCCCGGGCTTCGTATTCGCCGTTGAAATTACCGGCGTTCATCATGCGCGAGGAGAGGTCCGAACCGGTGGCCACCGCGTGCTTAAACTGTTTGGCGAGGACACCCATATAGGCGTATTTCAGGGCGGCCATACCGCTGGCGCAAACACCGCTGGTGGCGGCAATCTCCATGGCTGGCAGCGCCAATTCGCCGTGCACCATGGCCGCGTGGCTGGGCATCAGTTGATCGGCAATAGAGGTGCCGCAGGCCAGGCAATCGATCTCTGCCAAATTGAAATGGCTGTCGGCCAGCTGGCGTACAGCAATGGCGGTCATCTCTGCGTTGGTGTAGTTGGGCTCAAGTGTTTCCGGGTCGATGGCGTAGTGGCGCTGGCGAATCTGGTTGGAGCGCAACACCATGCGCCGCGCACGGGAGGGGCGCTCGCCCACTTGGCCAAGGATTCGCTCCATGTCGTCGTTAGCCACCGGCGGGTTGGGTAAAAACGCGCTGATATTCGTGATATAGGCTGCATCACCACTCATAACTGCTTTCCATCAAAAACATACTCAATGATTTGCCTCGCCCGAGGGGGCGGCAAAATAGGCTCGCTGTTGGTTGATCTTGGTTTGGATCAAGGGGGTTAGCGCTCGAATAATCAAGGCGGTTATGGGGACGACGGTGAGGATCAGGGTAATGAGAAAAATAATGTAGAACACTAACACCGCCCGGCGTAGGGGCTGGCCGGGTTTGCCCAAAAATCGAAGTAGGCTACCCCATAGTCGAAAACTGCGCAGGGCCACCCGCTCGGAGGGGATCAAGCGCGGGTTGACCGACACCGCACCGCAACCGCCGAGCATAGGGCGGGTGTCGTCGTCGGCGCGGCTGGGCAGCTGCTCGGCAATCGCCTGGCCGAAGCGCGCCGCCGCCTGGATATCCTCGTCGCTGACCCCGGCTTTGGGAATCAGGCCATTAAAGTAGGGCCCTTTGTTACCGGTTAACACCCACATGGGGGTGGAGAAAAAGGTGAGCGCGCTATGGGCTGGGTCGGTCAACACGATGTTGTCGATCAACCGGGCGCCGAGCTTTTGCAGATGCGCTTTCATCTTCTCCTGGGCCATCAGCCACATGTTGCGACAGGCGATAACGGTAATAACCGGTTTGTTGTGCAGCAGTTGGGCGGCGGCCGGTGATTGTAAAAATGCAGTCACCGGTTGCGACGGTGATAAAAACCAGACCTGATAAGCGAGGATAATCAGGTCGAAGGATTGCTCAACCAGAGCCGGTTCGATCGGTTCAATCGCGTGGGGCTCGTCGTAGACGGTCTCTGGGAAGGTATCGAAAAACGTTAAAAACGGCCACGGAAATGGGTAGGAGTGCACCGGTTTGATATTGGCGAAGGTCAACTCAAATTGGGGGTTGGCCGACAGTGGCGCCGTGATCGATTGCAGGACGTCACTGAGTTGCCCGGATTGGGTGTAATGCAACACCAAAATTTTTTTTGGAGTTTGTTCAGACACTAGCGGAGTCCACTTCCTTGGCTATCGATATAGGTAACCAGGAATGTTACACAATCCACAGTAGCCACTCCAGAGCTTAAAAATGGTCATAATTTATTCAATGATTTCCAGGTGGCCCTCGGCCAGCAAGCTGTCGTCGGCCGCCATCAAACATTTAAAACGGATCCCACCATTTTTAATGGCCGCAAAATTTACTGTGAAGCTTTCTCCGGCCTGCAGCTGACGAGTGAATTTTAATTTGCGGACACCGCTGGTAGCGATGTCTGGGTGAACCTGCAGCAGACGTGCACAAACTTTGGCCAGAATCACCACGCCCGGTACCACCGGTTGCCCGGGGAAGTGGCCGGGAAGAGCGGGGTGGTCGGCATTGATAACTAGGGGTTCGTGCATAGTTGTACTGTTTGATGGTTGTATTGTTTGTGGGTGTACTATTTGGTAGTGGTGTTGTTCGATTGTTGTACTGGTCGATTGTTGTACTGGTCGATTGTTGTTCAGGTTGACGGTGCTGGTCGACAGTGCTGTCAGGCTGGCGGAAAACGTCTGGTGTGAATTCCGCCTGCGCGCTGTCGATACCGGCGACGGCAGGCTTGACTACAGCGGCGGATGGGATCTCTGCCGCCGGCCGATTATAGAGTGCCAACGGCAGTTAACTCCATTAGAATTGCCCGACATGTCGCAATAACTACTTGATTCCGTGCCAATAATTGATCACCAATCGCTCACCCGGCTGCTGCCCCACGCCGGCCAAATGTGTCTGCTGGAGCAGGTTGAGCAGTGGGACGAACAGGGCATCACCTGCAGCGCGTTATCGCACACCGATGCACACAACCCGCTGCGTGAAGGTGAACAGCTACCGATTACTGCGGGCATTGAGTACGCGGCGCAGGCGATGGCGATTCACGGTAGCCTTAATCGCCCGGCCGACAACGGTGCCCCCCGTGTTGGCTACCTGGCGGTGTTGTCGCGGGTGAGTTGGCAGGTGCCGCGCCTCGATACCCTAACCGGCCCATTGACCGTTCGCGCCGAGCAGCAGATGGCGACCGCGGATGGCTCCAACTATGAGTTCTTTATCAGCCATCAGGGGCAGACTATTTTATCCGGGCTGGCGGTTGTGGCTCTGGCGAACAACTGAGATTGCACCATGACGCAAAGAGCCCTATTGTCTGGCAATGCAGCGAGTTTGATCCAGTGCAACCCTGTGCAATTGATTTGTAAAAGGGCTTCCACT
The DNA here is from genome assembly GCF_033283405.1 of Halioxenophilus sp. WMMB6. Taxonomy (NCBI): domain Bacteria; kingdom Pseudomonadati; phylum Pseudomonadota; class Gammaproteobacteria; order Alteromonadales; family Alteromonadaceae; genus Halioxenophilus; species Halioxenophilus sp. WMMB6. Next base: position 320,225 of record NZ_JAWMQR010000003.1, on the reverse strand, counting down.
AGCATCGCCGGCAGAAGTCATTTAGAACATAACGGACAGTCTGCGGTTTAAGCATGCACGGATTGGATTTTACCCTGCTCAATTGGGTCGCCTGGGCTCCTGGCCTGGAGACCAACGCGGACTGGTCCGAGTGGGCCGCTGGGCACAAACCCCTCGTCGACGATCGCTCCTCGCCTAAGCTCGAATTTGTGCAGCCCATGTTGCGCCGGCGCTTCAGCCGCCTGACGCGCATGGCCCTGCAGGTCTGCTTCAGTTGCGCCGCTGGCGACCACACTCTGCGTACCGTTTTCTGTTCCCGCCACGGTGAGATCCACCGTACCAAAACCCTGCTCGATGAGTTGACCCGAGGTGAGGCGATTTCGCCCATGGGCTTCAGTCTTTCGGTCCACAACACCGCCTCCGGGCTCTACTCCATCGCCAGCGAAAACAAGGCGCCCTCCAGCGCCATCGCCAGTGGTGTTGACACCTTGGCGATGGCTGTTATCGAGGCCTTGGGCGCGCTGCAGCGCCAGCCCGAGGCACCGGTGCTGGTGGTGCTGGCCGATGAACCACTGCCGGAATTCTACGCCCCCTATGACACCGAGCAGGCCGCCCCTTTTGGCCTGGCGCTGATGTTGGGCCGTGCCCAAGCCAGTCCTGGTGCGGGTATTGCTCTGAAGTTATCGCCGGCAGAAAACCCAGCCGCGACCGGTGAGCCACACGGTTTGGCACTGATTCGCTGGTTGTGTGGCGATGCGCCCAGCTGTGCCCTCGTCGGTGAGCGTCACGGCTGGCGCTGGAGCCGAGCCGGTGAGTGAAGCGCGTCCCCCTATTGGGCTCAACTACCTGTGGCGGCTCTTTGCCACGGGATTCTGTTTCTCAGTATTTGGTTTGGGTGGCCTGTTTTTAACCCTCTTCGCCCTGCCGGTTGCCCGGTTTATGCCGGGCAGCGAAAAACAGAAAGTCGACCGGGTGCGCCAGGTGGTGAGTGGTACCTTCCGCTTCTTTATCTGGCTGATGGCGGCGGTGCGCTGCATCCACGTCGAGGTGGAGGGGCGCGAGCGGCTCAGAGCCAGCCAGGGTGAGCTGGTGATCGCCAACCACCCGTCACTGATCGATATCGTGATCCTGATCGCCTACATTCCCAATGCCTGCTGTGTGGTCAAGCAGGCGGTCTGGCGCAATCCGTTTCTGGGTGGGGTGGTGCGCTGGTGTGGTTATATCAGCAATTCGGACCCTCAGGCTCTGCTGGCGCAGTGTAAGCAGACCTTCGAAAATGGCCTTTCGATCATTGTATTTCCAGAGGGTACTCGCACCCGGGACGCCAAATCGCTAAAATTCCAGCGCGGCGCGGCCAACATAGCGGTTCGGTGTGGGGTGGATATACTGCCGGTGACTATAATTCCGGATCCGCCAACACTGCGAAAAGGGGAGCCCTGGTACCATATTCCGCCTCATCGTTCTATCTTTAAGGTGAGAACGCGGCCGAGCATGGCGCTCTGCGAGTTGGTCGATCAGCAGTCGGAGCCTGCGCTGGCGACCAGAGAGCTGAATCGTTATCTACTAAATTACTACCAAGAGTTAATGAGCAATGCATGAACTGGAAATGGAGTTAAAGGAGCTGATCATCGACTGTCTCGATCTCGAAGATATCACGCCGGAGGATATCGTCAGCGACGAACCTCTGTTTGTCGATGGCTTGGGGCTGGACTCTATCGATGCATTGGAGCTTGGGCTCAACATTCAGAAAAAATACAATGTGAAGTTGGATGCAAATTCCGAAGACACCAAAAAGCATTTTGCATCGGTTAAGAGTTTAGTGGCCTTTATCCAAGCCAATACACCTTAAGTGGGTTTCCTGTAAATCGAGCTCAGCGATTAGAGTAAAAAATGGAAAAAACAGAAATATATAAAAACCTGGTTGCGATATTGGATGAAGCCTTCGAGATTGAACCGGAATCGATTCAGATGGAATCCAATCTCTATGAAGACCTGGAACTGGATTCAATTGATGCCATTGACCTGGTGGTAAAGATCCAGGATGCAACCGGCAAGAAGGTGAAGCCGGAAGATTTTAAGTCGGCGCGTACCGTCGCCGACGTGGTGGATATAGTAGCCAAACTGGCAGCCGACTGAGGGCGGCGTGCGAGTTACCTTTCCCGTAGTCCTGTCACTGCTTGCGATTGCCTATCCCCTGACCGTCTATTTCGGTTTGCAGTATATGGAGCCCCGCGCCATCGGCCTGCTGCTGGCGGTGCTGTTTGGCCTGCGGCTTTGGCTGTCGCGCGGCTGGCTGAAGGGCAAGGTGGCGCCCATGCTGCCGGTCCTGGCGTTGGCTCTGCTCTGTGCCCTTGGTGCCATGCTGCTCAACAGCCATGAATCCCTGCGCCTGACTCCGGTATTTATCAACTTCGCCAGTCTGGTCGGTTTTGCGGCAACCCTCTGGAGCCGGCAATCGATGATCGAGCGTTTCGCCCGCCTCACCGAACCCAACCTTACCCCCAAAGCCGTTCGCTACACGCGCAAAGTCACCATCGTCTGGATTCTCTTCTTCCTCGGTAACGGCTCCTTTGCACTCTACACCGCCTACTGCACCAGTCTGGCCTTCTGGACGCTCTACAACGGCCTGATTGCCTATGGCCTGATGGGCATGATGTTCGCCGGGGAGCTGTTGGTGCGCCGCTGGGTGAGGAGGGGGGATGAGTAGCCTGCCTCTCTCTCAATTAATGGTGGTCGGGCGAGCAACGGACACCCTGATTGCGCTCGACAACCACCAGCGTTACTACTGGCCGCAGTTTCGGGCCGCTGTGGTGGCACTGGCGCAGCAGTTGAGTGCGCAACCGGGCAAGCGCTGGCTGCTCTACTCCGACAACAGCTACCAGTTTGCCATTGGCCTGTTGGCGCTTCTGCACACAGGCAAAACCGTGTTGCTGCCCAACAATGTGCAGCCCGCCACCCTGACCGAGTGGCGGGCCCGATGCGACGGCATGCTGGGTGTTGATGGCGGTTGGCCGATAGCGACCACCGCCGACAGCGGGGATGGGTGCTTTGCCTTCACGGCGCTGGACGAAAACAACTCTTTTATTGAGGTGGTCACCTCCGGCAGCAGTGGCGAGCCACAGGTGATTCGCAAGGCGCTTAGCTGTTTCCAACGGGAGATCAGCCTGCAAAGTGAGCTTTGGCGGGAAAAGGTGGCCGGCGCCACCATTTTTGCCACCGTCAGCCACCAGCATATCTATGGCCTGCTGTTTCGTATTCTGCTGCCGCTTCACTCTGGTTGCCCCTTCTGGGCCACCAGCCACCCCTACTGGGAGCCGCTGCTGGCCGACATTGGCCGGCAGCCGGGGCCGGCGTTGCTGGTCTCAAGCCCCGCCCACCTGAGCCGCCTGCCGGTGGAGCTGACCGCGGCCGATGCCGGCGGCCAGCTGCGCATGATCACCTCCTCCGGCGGCCCGCTAGCTCTGGCCGCGGCCGAGCAGATAACGCAGCAGTTGGGCATCACCCCGCACGAAATCTTTGGTAGTACCGAAACCGGCGGTGTTGCCTGGCGCCAGCAGACTGAGCCCGACCAACCCTGGCAACCGTTTGCCGATATTACCGTGCAGGCCGATGAGGAGAGCGGGCAGCTCTCCATTCAATCGCCCTACTGCGTGGTGCCCGACGGTTGGTTGATGGGCGATAAGGTGGCCATTGAGTGCGATGGGAGCTTTCGGCTGCTGGGCCGTGCCGACCGCATTGTCAAGGTGGAGGAGAAGCGATTGTCTCTGACCGCCATGGAGGCCCATCTGCAGGCCTGTGACTGGGTGGCCGAGGCCAAGGTGTTGCAGCTGCCGGGGGGGCGCCAGCCGTTGGTGGCAGTGGTGATTCTTAACGAAGTCGGCGGCCAGTTGCTGGCCGAACGCGGCAAGCGGGCGGTTAACGATGCCTTAAAAGCGGTGCTCCTGGCCCACTATGAGCGGGTGTTGCTGCCGCGCAAATGGCGCTATGTGACGGCCTTGCCGGTGAATAGCCAGGGCAAAACCCCGCTTAGCGAATTGGCGCAGCTGTTCGCCGATGAACCGGTGCCCGCCATCGCCTTTCACTGCACAGAGCAGAGTGATAATCGCTGTCTGTTCAATGCCGAACTCACCTCCGATCAGCCCGAGTTCCAAGGCCACTTTCCCGGTTTGCCACTGCTACCCGGGGTGGTGCAGCTCGACAATGCGATACGCCATCAGCCCTGGTACGCGCAGACCCTCTTTTTGCGGGTTAACCAGCTGAAATTCAAAGATCTGACCATTCCCGGCGTCACCCTGACCCTGGAGCTCAACCACAAGAGTGCCGGAAAGGTGGCCTTCCAGTATCGCCAGGGCCACAGAAGCCTCTCCAGCGGTGTTTTGGTGTTTGGAGAATTCGAGTGAGCGCAGCGTTTAGACCCTGCCTGCTGATACCGGTCTACAACCATGGCTCCCTCATTGAGGCGACCTTGTCGCGACTGGCGCCCCTGGCGCTGGATTGCCTGCTGGTCGATGACGGCAGTAATGCCGACACCGCCGCCACTCTCGATCGCCTGGCCGCCGAGTTGCCCTGGGTGACCCTCTTTCGCCAGCAGCCCAATCAGGGCAAGGGGGTGGCGGTACTGCGTGGTATCCGCGAGGCCCGCGCCCTCGGCTACAGCCACGCTTTGCAGGTGGATGCCGACGGCCAGCACGCGGTGGAGGATATCCCGCAGATGCTGGCCATGGCCGAGCAGGAGCCACTGGCGCTGATCAGCGGTGCGCCCATTTACGATGAGTCGGTGCCCAAGTCGCGCCTCTACGGCCGTTACGTCACCCACTTTTGGGTCTGGATTGAGACCCTGTCGTTTTCGGTGATCGACTCTATGTGCGGCTTTCGGGTCTATCCGGTGGCCGCCACCGACGATTTAGCCCAGAGCCGGCCCATCGGCCGGCGCATGGATTTCGACACCGACATCATGGTGCGCCTCTACTGGCGCGGGGTGCCGGTGCGTTTTCTGAAGACCCGGGTGCTCTACCCGGAAGATGGCATCTCCCACTTCGACCTCTGGCAGGATAACCTGCGCATCAGCGGCATGCACACGCGCCTGGTGTTTGGCATGTTGCCGCGCCTGCCGCTGCTGTTGTGGCGCAAGTGGTTTGCCAAGCCGCATAAGCTAAGCGGCGAAGGGGCTCGTCACTGGTCCGAGATCCAGGAGAACCGCGCCTACCTCGGCATGCGCTTCAGTGTGCTCTGCTACCGGCTGTTTGGCCGCCGGGCGCTTTACGGTTTGCTCTACCCCATTATCGGCTACTACTTTCTGGCCAACGCTAAGGCGCGGCGGCACTCGCTGGCTTTTCTCGGCCATGTCTACCGTTTTCAACAGCAACAAGGCCTGCCTGCGTCGTTTGCCAAGGCGCCCGGTTGGCGCGAGAGCTTCAGCCACTTTATGAATTTTGGTCGCGCCATTGTCGATCGCCTTGGCGCCTGGAGCGGTGATATTACCCGCCAATCGGTTAATTTTCCGGAGCGCAGCCAACTGGAGGCCTGCCTGGAATCGGGGCAGGGCGCTATTATCCTCTCTTCACATCTGGGTAATATCGAAATGTGCCGGGGGCTGGTGAGTGGCAACCGGCAAGTGAAGATGAACGTACTGGTCTTCAACGATAACGCCGCCGCCATCAACCGCATCATGAAGCGGTTGAACCCGGAGGTGGAGATGGAGCTGATTCAGATCAGCTCGGTCGACCCGGGCACGGCGATGCTACTGAATGAGAAGCTGAATCGCGGCGAGCTGTTGGTGGTGGCGGCGGACCGCACCTCACCCACCGCCCCGGAGAAGTCGGTGGCGGCCCCCTTTATGGGGCAATCGGCCTACTTCCCTCAGGGGGTGTTTGTGCTGGCGGGGCTCCTGGCGCGGCCGGTCTATCTGATGTTCTGTCTGCGGGAGGCAGCGGCTTACCACATCTACTTTGAGAAGTTCGCCGACAGCCTGCCGGTGCCGCGCAAGCAGCGCCAACAGCTGCTGGGCCAATACGCGACAACCTTTGCCGAGCGCCTGCAGTCCTATGCCCTGCAGGCACCCGAGCAGTGGTACAACTTTTTTGATTTCTGGGCCGAACCGGCCGCCAAAGCAGAGCGGCTGGGTTCGGCGAATATCCCCTCAACGAGACAGTGAACAGGGCGAACACTAAATGGAGAACAACACCGTAGTCATGGGTGATCAGCGCCTCACCATCGAACAGGTGATGCGCGTTGCCAGGGGTGAGGCCAAGGTGGCCCTGAGTGGCCGGGCGGAGTTTCAGCAGACCATTGCCCGGGGCGCCCAGTTTTTGGACGACTTATGGCAGCGGGAGGGGGTTATCTACGGGGTCACCACCGGCTATGGTGACTCCTGCACGGTCACCGTGCCCTCCCACCTGGTGGAGGAGCTGCCGCTGCACCTCTCCCGTTACCACGGCTGCGGCATGGGTAATATCCTCAGCCTGGAGCTGGCCAAGGCGGTGCTGGTAACGCGCCTCACCTCCCTCTGTCAGGGTTACTCCGGGGTGACCCTGGCGCTGTTGCAACGCATTGAGTGCTTTATTAACGATAATGTCATACCGGTGATTCCCGAAGAGGGGTCGGTAGGCGCCAGTGGCGACCTGACGCCGCTCTCCTACCTGGCGGCGGCGCTGGTGGGGGAGCGCGAGGTCTTCTTCAATGGCAAGCGGCAGGCCTCGGCCCAAGCGTTGGCGGCGCTGGGGTTGGCACCGCTCAAGTTGCGGCCGAAAGAGGGGCTGGCACTGATGAACGGTACTGCGGTGATGACCGCTTTGGCCTGCCAAGCCTACCAGCGGGCCGAATACCTCACCCGCCTGAGTGCCCGCATCACCGCCATGATGTCCACGGCTCTGCTTGGCAACGCCAACCACTTCGATGCCGCGCTCTTTGCCGCCAAGCCGCACCCCGGCCAGGCCGACGTTGCCGGCTGGATTCGCGGCGACCTGTCGCCACAGTTTGCCGGCCACAACAGCAGCCGCCTGCAGGACCGCTACTCCATTCGCTGTGCGCCCCATGTGATTGGCGTACTGGCCGACTCCCTGCCGTGGATGCGCAGCTTTATTGAAAACGAACTCAACAGTGCCAACGACAACCCGCTGATCAATGTCGACAGCGAGCAGGTGATGCACGGCGGTCACTTCTACGGCGGCCACATCGCCTTTGTCATGGATTCGCTCAAGAACTGTGTCGCCAACCTGGCCGACCTGCTCGACCGCCAGATGGCGCTGTTGCTCGACCCGAAATTTAACCACGGTCTGCCGGCCAATCTCTCCGGCGCCACCGATGAGCGGGCGCCCATCAACCACGGCTTTAAGGCGGTGCAGATTGCCGTCTCGGCCTGGACGGCGGAGGCGCTTAAGCTGACCATGCCGGCCAGTGTCTTCTCCCGCTCCACAGAGTGCCACAACCAGGACAAGGTGAGCATGGGTACCATCGCCGCCCGCGATTGCCTGCGCGTTTTGGAGCTCACCGAGCAGGTGACAGCGGCGGTGCTGTTGGCCGCCAGCCAGGGGCTGGAGCTGCGCCAGCGGCAGGAGGAGCTGGCCGAAGAGGCGATGACCGACTCGCTGGTTGCCATGCAGAGCCAGGTGTTCGCAGCGTTTGAATTTTTGGAGGAGGATCGGCCACTGGAAGGCACCTTGCGCCAGTTTGTGGCTCTGATTCAAAACCGTCACTGGGATCTCTACCCTAACGGCTGACAGCTATGTTTAAAAAAACGCCACGCGTGGAAGTGCCGATCAAAATCCCCTTTTATGATGTCGATCAGATGCGCATCGTCTGGCACGGCCACTATGTGAAATATTTTGAGCGTGCCCGCTGCGAGCTGCTCGATCTGTTCGACTATGGCTACGCCTCGATGGAGCAGTCGGGCTATCTCTGGCCGATTATTGACCTGCGCGCCAAGTATATTAAGTCGGCCACCTTCAACCAGGTGATTGTGGTGGTGGCAGAGCTGGTGGAGTACGAAAACCGTTTGAAGATCAATTACGAAATTCTCGACCAGGCCAGTGGCCAGCGGCTGCACAAGGCGCACTCCATTCAGGTGGCGGTGGCCATGGCCAGTGGCGAGATGCAGTATGTCTCGCCAGCCATCGTCAAGGAGCGGCTGCAATGCTACGGCTATCTCTGATGCTCTGTTTGGCGCTGTGGCTGCCGGTGGCCCTGGCTGCCAATGAAGTGCCCGCGTCGGTGATGGTGGAGAGCCCAGAGCTGGCGGCCATAGCCGCGCGGCTGGCCCGGGATGAACCCGTGCGCAGCCGGTTTCGTCAAACCAAGGCCATGCGCCTGTTGTCGCGGCCGCTGGTGAGCGAAGGTGAGATGATCTTCGACCGGGCGCTCGGGCTCTACTGGCATATAGAAACCCCTTTCGCCAGCACCCTGTTGATGAACAATGAACAGGTGGTGCAGCTTAACGGCAGTCAGAAATCGGTGGTGACCGCCGCCCAACAGCCGGTGGCCTTCGGATTTGCCAAGGTCTTCTTTCAGGTGTTATCGGGCGATCTCAACGGCCTGCAACAGGAGTTTTCTGTCAGCCTGGCGCCGATGGCTGACGCCTGGCAGATCACCCTGGTGCCGAAAGAGGCGCAGCTGCGGGCGGTGCTTAGCCAAATTGTGATTGACGGTGTCGATGATATTAACCAGGTGACCATGACCGACCAGGCCGGAGACACCACCACCATCGACTTTTTTGATCAGCGACCGGGCGCGGGTGCGCTCACTGACCAGGAACGGGCACTCTATGCCTTCTGAGTGGTTGCTGCGCTGGCTCACCCCTAAGTTGTGGCTGGTGATGATGGCGTTGCTGAGCCTGCTCTTGGCGCTGCAGTGGCTGCGCGGCATAGAGGTGGAGACCGACATTTTGGCACTGTTGCCGGTGACCGAGCAGGACCCGATCGTGGCCGAGGCCAGCAACCGCTTTAACCAGTCCCTGGCCCAGCGCCACCTGCTGGTGGTGGGGGCCGAGAGCCTCAGCCAGGCGGTGGCCGCCGCTGATCAGCTGGCCGACGCCCTGGCCGAGGTGCCGGGCATTGCCGAGCTGGAGTACCGAATTAACGACGACCGTCAACGCGCCATGCTTGCCCCCTATCTGCCCTACCGGGGGCAACTGCTCGACGCGGACACCCGGGCACTGCTGCAAACCCAAGGCGGCGAGGCGCTGGTGCGACAAAATCTGCAACTGCTCTACTCGCCCATGGCGGCGGTCAACTCGGCGGTGTTGGCAGACGATCCACTGCTGCTCTTTTACCGGTTTGCTCTGGGGTTGGCTCAGGGCCAGGAGAAGGTCTCCCTGCGCCAGGGGGTGATCACCGCTGAGCACCATGGCCGGCACTATGTGCTGCTCAATCTGACGTTGGCCGACTCCCCCTTCTCCATGACCTTGCAACGTGAATTTCTGCCGGCGGTGGCGCAGGCGTTAGCCGGGGTGAGGGCTCAGTTTCCGGAGGTGGAGCTGCTCAATGTGGGCATGGTGCGCTACGCCGCCGCCGGGGTGGCGTCGGCCCAGAAAGAGATCTCCACCATTGGCATCGGCTCGCTGCTGGGCGTGGTGCTGTTATTGGTGGTGGTATTTCGCGCGGGCAAGCCGCTGTTGGTAAGCCTGTTGCCCATTGGTGTGGGCTTTTTGGCCGCCTTTGTCGCCTGCCAGTGGCTGTTTGGCTCTGTGCACCTGCTGACCCTGGTGTTTGGCGCCAGCCTGATTGGTATCTCCATCGACTACTCCTTCCACTACTTCTGTGACCGCTTAGGTGGCGGCAGTCAGTGGCGGGGCGATTTGGGGGTGCGCAATATCTTTAACGGCATTCTACTGGGCTTGATCACCAGTGTGCTCGGCTACGCCAGCCTCTGCTTTGCCCCCTTTCCGGGGATGCAGCAGTTGGCGCTCTTCTCCACGGTGGGGCTGACGGCGGCCTTTTTAACGGTGGTTTGCCTTTTCCCTTACTTGGCCGGAGGCGCCTCCGGCCATCACGAGAGCCGTTGGCTGCTCTGGTCCGGGCTGCTCTCTGCCGGCCTGCGCTGGCGGCAACCCTGGGGCTGGCTGGCAACCCTGGGGCTGGTGGTCTTTGCCGTCAGCGGTGTTAGCCGCTTGCAGGTGGATGACGATATTCGTCTGTTACAGAGCGTGCCGGCCAACCTGCGCGCCGAAGAGCAGCGCCTGGCCGAGATTTTGGGCGTGGGGCTCTCCAATCAGTTTCTGCTGGTGGAGGGTCGCGATGCCGAGCAGGTACTGGCGCGGGAGAGCGCGTTGATTCCGCAATTACAGGCGTTGCAGGGGCAGGGATCTCTCGCCCGCTTCGATGCCTTGAGTGCGCACCTGCCAACGGTTGCCCAGCAACAGTCCGACTGGCAGTTGGTTAAGCGCGAACTGGCCGGGCAGCCTCAACTGCTGGCCAATTATGCTGCGGCCTTGGGCTTGGCTGGTGAGACCATCGATCACTTTCAACAGCGCTATCAAGCCGGCGCCTTCCAGCCGCTTAACTTTGAACAGTGGTGGCAGAGCGATGGCAGCCGCCCCTGGCGCCACCTTTGGTTAGGCAAAACCGAACGCGGCTACGCCTCGGTGATCGCCCTCTATGCCGCCAAGCCGGGAACGCTCGCGCCGTTGGCCGACGGTCAGGCCGGCGTTTCGCTGGTGGATAAGGTGAGCGATATCTCTACGCTGCTTAGCAAATATCGCCAGCGTTCGGCCCTGTTAGTCATGCTATCCTACACGGCGATTTATCTGCTGCTCTGCCTGCGTTATGGGCCGCGCCTATCATTGCGCATTGTGACACCGCCCCTGGCGGCGGTAATCCTGGCGCTGGCCGTCTTGGGGTGGACGGGCCACGCGCTCAATATATTCCACCTGTTGGCGATGCTCCTGGTACTGGGTATCGGCATCGACTACACACTCTTTCTGGAAGAGGGCAGTCGCCATCGCCAGCGAACCCTGTTGGCAATTATTCTTTCGGCACTGACGACCCTGTTGTCGTTTGGTTTGTTGGCGCTGAGTGAAACCCCGGCGGTCTCGGCGTTTGGCGAGACGGTATTGGTGGGAATTTTGGTTAGTCTGCTGTTGGCGCCAATTTTATGCGGCCAGGCAAGAGCGGATGGAGCTGGCCAACGCGCCGGCAGCACACTTAGCAAAGATGGAGTTGGGGAGTCATAGCATGGCAGGTGCATCAACTGAACAAGAGCCGGTGGATGTTGTGGTAATTGGGGCTGGACCCTCTGGTGCCATCGCCTCGGCACTGTTGGCGCGCAAGGGGCATAAGGTGCGGGTGCTGGAGCGGGAGACCTTCCCGCGTTTCTCGATTGGCGAGAGCCTGCTGCCGCAGTCCATGCAGTATGTGGAGGAGGCGGGCATGATGGCGGCGGTGCACGCCGCCGGCTTTCAATTTAAAAATGGCGCCGCCTTTCAGTACCGCGGCCAGCGCACCGAGTTTGATTTCCGCCAGAAATTCAGCCCCGGCTGGAGCACCACCTACCAGGTGGAGCGGGCTACCTTCGATAAAATTCTGGCCGACGAAGCCGCGCGCATGGGCGTGGATGTGCGTTATCAGCACGAGATTACCGCCGTTGACCTCGATGGTGACCGCCCGCAAGTCACCTACCGCGATGTCGAGGGCAATGAGCAGAGCCTGGCAGCCCGTTTTCTGCTCGATGCCAGCGGCTTTGGCCGGGTTCTGCCGCGTCTGCTCGACCTCAACACCCCCTCCGATTTTCCGGTGCGCCAGTCGATCTTCACCCACGTGGTGGATCACATCACCCCGGGCAAGTTTGATCGCAATAAGATTCTGGTCACCATCCACCCGGAACACCGGGACGTCTGGTTCTGGCTGATTCCCTTTGGCGATGGCCGCGCTTCGCTGGGGGTGGTTGCCCGGGAGGCCTTTTTCGACAACTACAGCGGCGAGCCGGCGGAAAAACTGCGGGCGATTGTGGCCGAGGATGCCGGTTTAAGTGATCTGCTGGCCGAGGCCGAATTCAAATTTCCGGTGCGGGTAATTACCGGTTACTCCGCCAATGTGAAGTCGTTGTATGGCAAAGGGTTCGCCTTGTTGGGCAATGCCGGTGAGTTTCTCGACCCGGTCTTCTCCTCCGGCGTTACCATCGCTATGCGCTCGGCCAGTATGGCGGCGGCTCTGCTCGACCGGCAGCTGCGTGGCGAAGTGGTTGACTGGCAAAGCGAGTATGCCGAGCCATTGGTGAAGGGGGTGGATACCTTCCGCACCTTTGTCACTGCCTGGTATGACCAGCGCTTCCAGGACATCATCTTCTATCAGCAGCAGATGGAGGAAGTGAAGGCGATGATCTGTTCGATTTTGGCCGGCTATGCCTGGGACACCAACAACCCCTACGTGAAGGAGGGTGAGCGGCGCTTGAATGTACTGGCGGAAATATGCCAAAGCGCCTAACACTGGGGCTGCTGCTGATGGGGCTGGCGCTGTTGTCGGCCTGTTCGCTGTTGCGGCCCAAGCCCCATGTCCAGCCCTGGTTGTCGGTGTTGCCACCGGCGAGCCTGCAGCAGCAGCTGTGGGCGCTGCAGAAGGTGAGTGGCGAACGCCAGGGCGACAGCTTTGTGCTGCTCTTTCAGGTGGAGGTCGATGCCACGCAGATGGCACTGGTGGGCAGTGCGGTGAGTGGCACCACCCTGTTTAGCGTGCACTACCAGGATGGCGAGATCTCGGCCGAGCGCTCGCCCTTTTTGCCGGCGGTGCTGGACCCAGCCTTTGTGCTGGCCGATTTCCAACTGGCCTACTGGCCACTGCCAGCGGTGGCGGCGGCTCTGGCGGGCACCCCTTATCGGGTGGAGCAGGCGGGAGATACCCGGCAGCTGTGGCAGGCCGATGAGTTGCTGGCCAGTGTCCACTACAGCAGTGCCGACCCCTGGCAGGGGCCGGTTCAATTCGACAACAAGCATTGGGGTTATCAATATCAAATCGAAACCTTGCAGTATGAAACGCATTGATGGACATGTCTGAAGCCACGCGCTACACACTGGTCGATTTGGGCATTATCAATGCCCTGGGCTCGGGCAAAGAGAGTGTGCTGGCTAACTTCCTGGCCGGCCATGCCCCGGGCATGGCGCCGGCTGCGGATTGGCTGCCCAACCGCGAGCTGGTCTGTGGCCAGGTGTTGGCCGAGTTACCGGCGCTGCCCGCCGAACTGGCGCAGTTTGGTTGTCGCAACAATCGCCTGCTGCTGGCGGCGCTTGAGCAGATTGCCGGCCCCGTGGCCGAGGCCATTAGCCGGTTTGGCCGCCAGCGGGTGGGGGCGGTGATTGGCTCCAGCACCTCGGGCATTCTCGAAGGGGAGCGGGCGCTGGCGGCCCAGGCGGCCACTGGCGCAGTGCCGGCCGGCTACCACTACCGGCAGCAGGAGATTGGTACCTCTGCGGTTTTTGTCGGCCACTACCTGGGGTTGCAGGGGCCCTGTTACACCGTCTCCACCGCCTGCTCCTCCAGCGCCAAGGCCTTTGCCAGCGCCCGCAATCTGCTGGAGCTTAATCTGTGCGATGCGGTGATTGTCGGTGGCTCCGACTCCCTCTGTAAGTTGACTATCAACGGCTTCTCCGCGCTGGAGTCGGTCAGCCCGACGCTGTGCAACCCGTTCAGCCGCAATCGCCAGGGCATTACCATCGGTGAGGCGGCGGCGCTCTTTCTAATGATGCGCGGCGACGGGCCGGTGGCGCTGTTGGGGGTGGGCGAGGCCTCCGATGCCCACCATATCTCCGCTCCGCACCCAGAGGGGGTGGGGGCGGCCAGCGCCATGCGCGGGGCCCTGAACGATGCCGGCCTGGCGCCTGAGGCGATCGACTACCTCAACCTGCACGGTACCGCCACGCCGCAAAACGATGCCATGGAGAGCCTGGCGGTGGCCGAGGTGCTTGGCCTGCAGGTGCCTTGCAGCTCCACCAAACCACTCACCGGCCACACCCTGGGTGCCGCCGGTGCCACGGAGGTGGGGCTCTGCTGGCTGTTGGCCAGCCAGGCGCAGGGCGAAGCGCTGTTGCCGGCGCAGCTGTGGGATGGCGAGCCCGACCCAGCTCTGCCGACCATTGCGCTCTCGACCGGGGTCAGACGTCCATCGCCACCGCGCTACCTGATGAGTAACTCCTTCGCCTTTGGTGGCAGCAACTGCAGTGTGATTATTGGGAGAGAGTGACAATGACCGTGCAACGCCCCTACGGGCTGCCAACCGAGGCTAAGGCTCAACTGGAAGTGTTACTTACCCATCGCGACCCGATGATTTTACTCGATGAGGTTCTCGCCCTGGATGAGGTGCACGCTGTCAGTCGCGTAGTGGTGCAGACCACCAGCCGCTTTTTTCGGGATGACCTGGGTGGCGTACCCAGTTGGGTGGGGCTTGAGTACATGGCGCAAACCATTGCCCTCTGGGGCAGCGACCAACTGCTGCTGCAGGGTAAGCCGGTGGCCATTGGTTTTCTCTTGGGCAGCCGCTGCTACGATACCTCTGCCCGATTATTCACACCTGGCATGCGCCTGCTTACCGAGATAAAACCCAGCTATCTGGAGGAGTCGGGGTTATCCTCCTTTGACTGCACAATTCGCCTGGAGCAGCCTGATGGCGCGGGCCAGGTATTGGCGACGGCGGCGGTGAATGCCTTCCGGCCAGAGCGCCACGAGGAGTTTGTTGCCGCCAGTTTGCGCAACGCCAATCACCAATCAACTGAACAAGACCAAGGGGAGTAGGGTGAGCCGAACCATCTTAGTAACCGGCTCTGGCCGAGGCATTGGCAGGGCGATTGCCCTGCGCCTGGCCGAAGACGGGTTCGATATAGTCATTCACTGCAAAAGTGGCGTTGCCGCCGCTGAGCAGACGGCGGCAGAAATCGAGGCGATGGGGCGTAAAACGCGCCTTTTGCAGTTTGATATCGCCGACCGCGCCCAGGCGGCGGCGGTGTTGAACGCCGATATTGAAACACACGGCTGTTACTTTGGCGTGGTCTGTAACGCCGGTATCACCCGGGATAACGCCTTCCCCGCCATCACCGGCGAGGAGTGGGACGCGGTGCTGGATACCAACCTGGACGGTTTTTACAATGTCCTCTCGCCCGTTGTGATGCCCATGGTGCGCGCCAAGCAGGGTGGCCGGATTGTTACCCTCTCGTCGGTATCCGGCCTGATGGGTAATCGCGGGCAGGTCAACTATTCCGCTGCCAAGGCCGGTATTATCGGTGCCACCAAGGCGTTGGCGGTGGAGATGGCCAAGCGCAAAATCACCGTCAACTGTATCGCTCCCGGTCTGATTGAAACCGACATGGTGGATGAACTTCCCATCGAGGAGATGACCAAAATGATTCCGATGAAGCGCCTGGGTAAGCCGGAAGAGGTGGCCGCGGTGGCCAGCTTCCTGTGCAGCGATGGCGCCGCCTATGTCACGCGGCAGGTGATTTCGGTCAATGGCGGTATGTTTTAAATAACAAAACAGCGAAAGGCTGCATTAGGGTAATTTATGAAACGAGTTGTGGTGACTGGGGTAGGCGCAATTACTGCTCTGGGTAACGATTGGGGCACAATTTCACAGAAATTTCGCGATGGTCAGACCGCCGTGCGGCGCATGGAGGAGTGGTCTGATATCTCTGGTTTACGTACCCTGCTGGGGGCGCCGGTCACCGATTTTGAGAAACCGGAACATTACTCCCGCAAGCAGACCCGCTCCATGGGCCGGGGTTCACTGATGTCGACCCGAGCCACCGAGGTGGCACTGACTCAGGCCGGCCTGCTCGATGACCCCATTATTCAGGATGGCCGTATGGGTATTGCCTACGGCTCCTGTTCCGGCAGCAGCAAGGCAGTGGCCGATTTCGCCGGCCTGTTGTTGCAGCGCACCACCCGCAATATTACCGCCACCACCTATGTCGAGATGATGTCACACACCTGTGCGGTCAATACCGGGCTCTTTTTTGGCCTGAAGGGGCGTGTTATTCCCACGGCCAGTGCCTGTACCTCGGGTAGCCAGGGGGTGGGTTACGCCTACGAAGCGATCAAATATGGACACCAAAGCTTGATGGTGGCCGGCGGCGCCGAAGAGCTCTGCCCGACCCAGGTGGCGGTGTTCGATACCCTGTTTGCCACGTCGCAAAAGAATGACACCCCACAACTGACGCCACAGCCGTTTGACCGGGACCGAGATGGTCTGGTGATTGGCGAAGGCGCCTGCTCGCTGATATTGGAAGAGCTGGAACATGCCCAGGCGCGCGGCGCAAAAATTTACGCCGAGGTGGTGGGCTACGCCACCAACTCCGACGGCCGCCATATCACCTCGCCCACGGCCGACACCATGGAGGTGGTGATGCGCCAGGCGCTGGCCAATGCCGAATTGGACCCAGCCGCCATCGGTTATGTGAATGCCCATGGCACCGCCACCGAGCAGGGCGATATTGCCGAAACCAACGCTACCTCTTCAGTGTTTGGCCCGGAGATGGCTATCAGCTCGTTGAAGAGCTACTACGGCCACTCCCTGGGTGCCTGTGGTGCCATTGAAGCCTGGTTGACCATCGAAATGATGAATAGCGACTGGTACGCCGGCACTGCCAACCTCAACAATGTCGATGAGCGCTGTGGCGAATTGAACTATCTGCGTTTGGCCGGTGGCAACCTGCACAACGAGTACGTGATGAGCAACAACTTTGCCTTTGGCGGGATTAATACTTCGCTGATTTTTAAACGTTGGGCCTAATTGGTGGGCTGGGTTTTAACGGCGGGGGACTAAATCGAGATGGGGCGTCGACCAGTGGGTGATGCCACTGATCGACGTTGCTGGCGGAAAAACCTCCTGGGATCATTCCGCCGGTGGCGGTGGTTAACGAATACCGACCACTATGCCTTTATCGTCAAAGGTGATGGCGGTACGGGCAAACTTATTGCGCCAGTACATCCATTCGGTGGAGTCCAGGGTTGGGTTGACGTGCTTGGGTGGATGACCCATGGCCAATAAAATGCCGGCTTTGGTCATGCCCACTATTGGCCGGCCCTGTTTAATTCCCTCCTGATCCTTCTTACTCATTTTGGCCACCTTGGAGTCATCACAACTGCTACCAAAAAAGAGTTTCAGATGATCTTCAAACGGCTCCGCTGCCGCCTTGTGGTAGAGGTAGGTGTATTCGCGGTTGCCCCGGCTGGGTACGGAGAAAATCATTTTTTTGCGGTTGAATTTAGTGATCACCACCTCGGTACACATAGGCAAGAGTGCGGGCAGTTGATAGTTAACGGCGTAAAGGCGACTGTTTTGTTCATCCGGGTGGAGGTTGGACAACAGGTAGACCTTGTCGGCCTTTAACATATCAACACCCTTGTCATCGAGCAGGCTGGCCGCCTGTACCTGAAAGCACACTAACGCCAAAAGGCTGAATAAAACGCGTTTCATAGATAATCCCTTTTCTCAATTAATTGGTTTTTGTTGTAGGAGAGCCTGTGAAAAAACGGCTCTATTTCTAACACGGAGTGTCGGCGAGGCCAAGAGGCCTCGCCGGTTTGTTAGCTATCGAGATTGACGTAGGTCTGTTGCGGCTTATTACCACGCAGTTTTGCTAGGCGATCGCGTAGTTGAGACTTCAACATCAGCAGCAGGAATTTAAGTAAGCGCAAAAAGTGTTGCGGGTACTTAAAGGTGAATTTTGTGTAGTACCAACTGATGCGCGGCTGTTGGTAAAAGCTCATGATGATTTTGCGGTAGTTGCTGTTGAGCTCCTCCTGAGTGAGCGCTTCTGGCGTCCATAAGAAATTCATACCGTTCATTTTTTCCCAGTGGTCATCGCGAATATTGGTGCCGTACAGATCGCGGTAGATGGGCGAACCGGGGTAGGGGGTGAATTTGGTCAGGTGCATGATGGTCAGCGGCACTTGTTTCAGGAAGGCTTTGGTCTGGGCGATGGTCTCGTGGTTCTCCCCGGGGTAGCCCAACATAAACAATCCCTTGCTGCGAATCCCGGCTTCGTGGGTCCACTGCAGCGCTTGAATGGATTTATCGAGCGATGCCGCTTTGTCCATCTTTTGCAGCAGGTCGTTGGAGCCGGATTCCAAGCCAAAGCTGATCTCCCAGCAGCCCGCCTTTTTCATCAGCGCCAGGGTTTCGGGTTTGATGACATCGGTGCGCGATGCACAGCTCCAGGTGATATCCATACCACTGTCAATAATGAGATTACACAGCTCGGTGGTGCGCTTTTTACTGGCGGTAAAAAGGTCGTCGACAAACAGAATGTGCTTAATGCCGTAGTTGTTTTGCAGGTGTTGCATAATTTCAAACACCCGTTGCGGGCTGTAGGCGCGTACGCTGGCACCGAAGGTGGAGGTATCACAAAACTTACAGTGGAAGGGGCAACCGCGGGAGGCGGCAATGCTGGCCACCGGCTGCCGGGGGAAGTCATACACCGCCGGGCGATAGGCGTGGGGGAAATCGGGCAGTAGATCCCAGGCGGGCATGGGCAGGCGATCGAGATCTTTATTGATGGCAAGCCGGGGCGTCTGCACAATTTTAGCGGTGATCTCTGATTCATCGCGGTAGATCAGGGCCGGTACTGAATTGATGTCACCGCCATCGCGCAGCGCGTCGAGCAACGCGACAAATGGCTCTTCACCCTCGCCGATAATGGCGTAGTCAAAAACGCGAAAACGCTCCATGGTCTCTGGCCCCATGGAGGAGATGTGCGGCCCGCCTACCACAATCACAATGTGCGGCAGCCGCTCTTTGATTTTTGCGGCCATCTCGGCGGCACACCAAACGCCCACAGTAAAGAGTGTAATGCCCACCACAGCGGGGCGGCTCTCGGCCACCTGGTTGGCCACCTCGTCGATGGTCAGATCAAAAATATCGCTTTCAATGATGGAGGGCTCATAGCCAAATTCACGAATCTCCGCCGCCAGGTGCAACAGGCCCAGTGAGGGCGAGGCGTTGGTGATGTGTTTGACGTACTCGTAACCCTTGGCAATGCGCTCGTAGGGTGGGGTAATCAGTACGACTTTATTATTGTCCATTGCTAAATCCTTGGCAGGCCTCTGGGCGATATCGATCCAGCGCTCAGTTATACCCCATGCGAGGGTTAAATTCACTCCTGAATGCAGTGGTTATCACTCACTTCACTGTTCGAAAGGCGTTGACCGTAGCACTCCTTGGGCGTCCAGGCTGGAGCAACCACCCTGCTATGGCCAACTTTTGGGAGACTGGTTTTTGATACAGGAGACTGATGTGTGGAGAGTGCATGCTCAATTTACCGGGTTACCGGGCTCTTTCGGCGACAATCAAAATGGTGTATTTAGCTGCTGGTGTTGTCGCTTACCGGAATTTAGATGTTAACGGTATTAAAGGAAGTGCGGGCTCTAAGCTAATGTGTATGAGCGCAAATAGTGAGTTTGCCATAGGTGGGCCAGGCAACAACCACAACCAGCTAAGTTTCCATAAAGTACCAAATTAACTCAGTGGTGGATGGCATAATTCTTATGCCCCTTCCATCGCTGCTCTGCTATCCCCATTGGCAGGGTTCGAAAGGGGTATGATCCTAATTGACTTAAAGTTCTATGGGATCGATAAAGTGGCAGCTTGGTACTGTTCTGTTGAGGTACTCATGGCAAAAGGAGTAAATAGTGTCGCACCTGTTATACATCTTCCATAATCCTGCTGAGAAAAAGGGGACTACAAGGAATAATTCGGTGCCAGTGCTATGATCTGAGTGTTCATCAATCCAATAATTGACGATAATTTACTTTTGGGGTAGGATTTAGAGTCCATTGATATTATCGGTTAAAACTAGTGACCTTAAGTAAATTGAATCAGCATGGTCAGAAAATGGGCCGCAAAGGAAGAGAGACCCGTCAGAAGATTATGGATGTGGCTCTGAGTATGCTGGCGCATAGATCTTACAAAGATCTGACGGTCTCTGAAGTTAGTCAGGAAGCCGGGGTTTCTAGTTCTACCTTTTACGTCTATTTTGAAGATATCGAGGATGTGCTGTTTGCCTGTGTTCAAAACGCCGCGCTAGACTTGGGAGAGCTGGAGGAGGCCATCAACAAGGAGTGGCCATTAGAAGAGCTCACTGCTTGTGTTCAACAGTTTGTGGATATCTATAATCGCTTGTGGGAAAAGTATCGGGTTGAATTGCGAGTGCGTAACCTGGAGGCCGACCAAGGTAATTTACGTTTCCTGAACATTCGGGTCGAAACCACAAAAGATATCCTTCAAGCGCTCGGCAAAAAAATTGCCCAAATAAACCCCAAATTAAAATACCCCAACCAAATTGCTATCGTAATTCACGCGGCAATGGCTTCAATTGCTTCTCAGCATGATATTGGCGTTACCAGTGCTATGCGCCAGACCAGGAAGCAGTTAAGTGCCGGCGTTGTTGAAATGATCTGTGCCCTTCTGACAGGCTGATTTTTACCTTTCTATCATCCAATGCTCTTGGCTAAATCAAGGGCAATATATCAAAATTGCAAAGCATCTCTCTGGCTGAGACAAAATTACCTAATCAATTTTTACGTGGTGTTGTCATTCGCTACTGAGAGACTGCGGCACTTCTTTCCTGGGCCTACTATAGGCTCCCATTCATTTGTGGTTTTACTGTCGTATGTGTCAGTTTCCCTAACTGGATGCGGTCGCTAGGGCTTGACGGTATGGCTTAAGCGATTGGTAAGCGAGTATTGCGGCAAGCGGGCAGAGTATCAATGGTAGTATAGCCAGCGAATAACGTAGGGAGTTGTCGTTGCCGAAAACGAAGTCAGTAATCGAGGCGACGATGGTCGGGCCAAGGGTGAGACCGAAGAGGTTCGCGAAAAATAGGGAGAGAGCCGTTACCTGAGCTTTCATCTGATTGGGTGTGATGGCTTGTAGCGCAGTCATGGCTGGGCCATAGAAACCATTCAATAAAAACATAGTCGGGCAAGCCAGGATAACGGCGAGTGTTGGAGATGGTGATAATGGGCCCAATGCGGCAGGCAGCAACAGACAGCAGGCAATGATCAGGAGCATCCTGGCAGGTGCATCAGTAAACCCTTTTTTAACCATGGGTTGGACCAGCCAACCTATAACCAACGCCCCTAAACTACCGGCGATAATATAAATAATACCGAATTCCAATCCTGCGGATTCGCGTGATACTCCGTAGGTTCTAATAAGAAACTCGATAAACCAAGCCAGCGTCCCGTAAGTCATTACAGTCAGCAACGAGTTCGCACCGATAACGCCCAGATAGATGCGCTTATGGGTGACTAAATAGCTAACTAGCTCACCGGCGTTTGGTGTTCCTTGCTGGTTTATCAGGTCTCTGTCGGTGCGTCGCTTTGGCTCTTTGATTAAGGAGAGCAGTAGCACAATAAGAAGACCGGGTAAGCCAACGCTGATAAACGTCATCTGCCAAGCCTTGATGTGGCCAAGGAGTGGTATTTCAGCTCCTCCCAGCTCGGCAAAATATTGATAAATGAAACCGCCAACAATGGCAGATAAACCGCCGCCTAAGGTGACTCCCAAGCTGTAGACAGCAAAAACCCGGGCGTGTTTGGCTGGTGGAAATAGGTCCGATAGCATTGAGAAGGCAGGCGGTGATAGAGCTGCCTCACCCACGCCTACACCGATTCGAGCCACGAACAGTGTTGCTAAGTTACGAGCCATTCCACATAGGCAACACATTATGCTCCAGCAAAAGATCCCGATGGTTATAATCCATTTGCGGTTGCTGTTGTCAGCCAGGCGGGCGATGGGAATTCCCAGAAATATGTAAAAAAGAGAGAAGGCGAGGCCGTGCAGCAAACTGTATTGGAAGTCGGAAATTGCCAAATCTGTGCGTATCGGCCCTATTAATACCGCCATTACATTGCGGTCGATAAAGGACAATATGTAGGCAGCCAGTAGCACTGCAAGTGCATAATAAGCTTGTAGGCTGGTAGTTTCAGCTTGATGATGTGGCTGGAGGTTGGTCATTGAGGTGTTCAAGTCTGACTCCTTACCTGTCTTCACACCATGTGCGTAGGTTTATCTTTGATTGGTCAATATAGTGAATAGTGGTGGTGTGTCA
The DNA here is from genome assembly GCF_033283405.1 of Halioxenophilus sp. WMMB6. Taxonomy (NCBI): domain Bacteria; kingdom Pseudomonadati; phylum Pseudomonadota; class Gammaproteobacteria; order Alteromonadales; family Alteromonadaceae; genus Halioxenophilus; species Halioxenophilus sp. WMMB6. Next base: position 298,222 of record NZ_JAWMQR010000003.1, on the reverse strand, counting down.
GATTTTGTTTATAAACACCACATCACTGGGTATCGCCGGTAATTATTTTAATAAACGCACTAACAGAAACCGAGTTGTTATGGTACTCGATCGATAAAAAATTACTAAGTAGTTTTCTGGCTTGCTTAAAAGTCTGTCCTGATGGCTTTTTAACCATTCTTGTTGGTAGTGTCTGACGTGTAGTGATCTTTTAGTTGTCGAATCAATACCTTACCAGAAGGGTTTCTGGGTAGCTCTTCAATAAAGTCGAAGGAGCGGGGAATTTTAAAACGGGCAATTTTATTTGCTAGAAAATCGCGAAGTTGCTGTACAACCTGAGTGAGTGGTTCGTTGCCAGTACGGAGCTGGATAACCGCTTTTACCTCCTCGCCCCATTCTGGGTTGGGTACACCGAAGACGGCCACATCCACCACCAGTTCGTGCTCCTGTAGCGCTTGTTCTATTTCACTGGGATAGATATTAACACCGCCCGAAATTATCATATTGGACTCTCGGTCGGACAGATAGACAAACCCGTCTTTATCGACTTTGCCTATATCGCCCAAAGTAAAGACATAGGGTTGAGGATGCGCTTTGCGAGTTTTTTCTGGATCATTGTGATAGTCAAATACCTGCGGGAGTGTTTGATGGCGGCAGTAGAGTAACCCTTCGGGTTCGCTTGAGGGATTACCATTCTCATCACCTATGAATACCGTGAAGTTGGACACTGCGCGTCCCACGGAACCTGGGTGTTTTGCCCATTCGAAGCTGTCGATCATCGTCACTACCCCCGATTCTGTAGCGCCCCAATATTCGCTCAGAATCGGCCCCCACCAATCGATCATCTGCTGCTTAACCGTTCGGCTAATAGGTGCGGCACCATGAAAAACGTATTTCAATGAGGTGTGGTCGGCCTCTTTAAATTGTCCCTGGTTACGAGCTTCCAGCAGTCGCACAAACATGGTGGGTACCAGGTGCGTGGTGGCTACGCGATAGGTGGCAACCGTATCAAAGAAGGTTGCGTTGTCCCATTTGGGTAGGATGATCATGGGGGCGCCATTGAGCATGTCGTAGATTGCAAACATGCCGGGGGCCGCGTGGTAGAGGGGGCCGGTAACCAGATGGGGGCCACGGCCGATCAAGCCAAAAGCGTTACCCAGGTTGCGCAGCCGTTCAATCATCTGCCGTACCAGCGCAGGTTTGGCTCGTTTAACGCCTTTAGGCCGACCTGTTGTGCCACTGGTATAGAGCATATTGCCGCCGGCGGGGGATTCACCTGAGATCAATACTTCCTGCTCTGCCGGTAGCAAGTTGGCAATGGCATCAACCACGTTGACGGTTTCACCGGTGGATTCTGGCAGTAGCAGGTCGGCCAACTCATGGTCGTGGAGAATGAGTTTTGCACCGCAGTCACGACGTATGTAGTCGATCTCAGCTGGGGCCAGATGAGTATTTATCGGTGTTACCCAGAGGCCGGCCAGCATACCGGCCAGCATTGCCTCGACATACTCAACACGGTTACCGATCAACAGGGCAATATGATCCCCGGGGCTCAGCTGCCATTGGCCTCGTAAGAGGCTCGCCAATCCATTGATATTGGTATCCAGCTCTAGCCAGGTGCGCTTCGAGGTGAGATCCGTGATTGCCAATGCCTCAGGATTGTCTTGCAGTTGCGGTTGAAAATAGGATGCTGTCATGACTGTTATTCTTTGATAAAAACTGACGAAGTGACAATAATATAAACAGTTTGTAGAGAGAGTCTAGCTTGCAGAATATTAAACAAGGAAAAATAAAGGTTTTAATGCCGATTATTTCTAAACCGAATTAATGCCCGTTAATAAATTGACTAAATGTTAGTTTTTGGAATAGCATAGAAGCTTGAGTAATCGCGCAGACTGAGGTGTTTGACATGGCCAAAACAGCAGTGCCTGTTCTCGAGGGATGGTTTGCTTTGGTGGATGGTCAGGCTCATCTGACTGGCTCTAAATGCCAAAATTGCGGCACCTACTATTTCCCAAAACAGTCGCTTTACTGTCGCAATCCAGACTGTTGCAGCGACTCTTTTGAAGAGGTGCCATTGTCGCGTACTGGGACAGTATGGTCCTACACCAATGCCATGTACCAGCCTCCAGAACCGTTTGTTGCCGCAGACCCTTACCTCCCCCACACCATTATCGCTGTCCAGTTGGAGCGTGAGCAGATGATTGTATTGGGGCAGGGTGCTACAGGTGTGGAGTGTTCCGACCTGGAGGTGGGCATGGGTGTGGAGTTGGTGTTGGAGACCTTGTTCGAAAATGATGAACAAGAGGTGATCACTTGGAAATGGTCGCCAATTGCACGCTAGTAAATTCTCCTTTTAGCCACTAGATAGTCTATTTTGAATTAAATCTCATGAGTACAAATAACCAGATAGCTGTTTTGGGTGTGGGTCTGCATCCCTGGGGTAAGTGGGGGAAGGTGTTTACCGAGTACGGAGTAAAGGCTTGCCAGGCGGCGCTGGCCGATGCCGGGGTTCCTTGGCGTGATGTAGGATTTGTGTCGGGCGCAGCCACCATGCGTTGTGGTTACCCAGGGTATGTGGCGGGGGCCACCTTCGCTCAGGCGTTAGGTTGGCAGGGCGCGGAAGTTAACACCTCTTATGCTGCGTGTGCTTCGGGCTCTCAGGCTTTAGCTGCAGCGCGTGCAAAAATTTTATCTGGCCAATGTGATTTGGCTTTGGTGGTTGGTGCTGACACTACTCCGAAAGGCTTTTTAAAGCCGGCACCAGGCGACCGTCCGGACGACCCGGACTGGGTGAGATTTCGGCTCGGTATTACCAACCCGTCCTATTTTGCCCTCTATGCTCGGCGTCGTATGGCGCTGTTTGGCGACACCGTCGAGGACTTTGCCAAGGTTAAGGTAAAGAACGCTAGGCATGGTTTCCACAATCCCAATGCCCGCTACCGAAAGCAATTCACCGCTGAAGATGTTGCTAATTCTGCTCTGGTGGCGGATCCGTTACGTTTAATGGATATATGTGCCACGTCTGATGGCGCTGCCGCTATCGTAGTCTCTTCTATGGAGTATGCGAAAAAAATTGGCTGCAAAAACCCAGTTCGTATATCCGCTATCTCTACGGTGACTCCGACATTTGCCTCGGGGTTGGTGGAGATGCCCGATATCGCCACTGATTCTGCAGCGGTGGTCGCGGCTCAAAGTTTTCGCTCGGCTATTCCGTTAAAGGCTTATGAAGAGGCAGGCGTTGCGCCCAAGGATGTCTCCTTGGCTGAGGTATACGACCTCTCCACTGCGTTGGAGCTGGATTGGTATGAAGATTTGCAGTTGTGTCCGCCGGGGGAGGCTGCCCAGCTGGTTCGCCGGGGAGATACCTCTATTGGAGGGCGTGTGCCGGTGAATCCATCCGGCGGCTTGGCATGCTTTGGTGAGGCAGTACCGGCACAAGCGTTGGCGCAGGTTTGTGAATTGGTGTTACAACTACGTGGTCAGGCCAGTGGTCGGCAGGTGGATAATCCCCGTGTCGGAATTACTGCTAATCAGGGCCTGTTTGGGCATGGTTCATCGGTAATTGTTACCCGTTAGCCTCTCCTTCTTAATCGTAAAAAGCTAATAATATGTCCTTTTTTTGACCGGTGGTATCGAGTAATTGCCGCCGGTTCATTCCATATATGCCAAAAAATTACCATAAATCACTACTTTATTGATCTCATTGAGCGACGTGTAGATCTAGAATAAATATGGAAATCCATGAAAAATTGACTTGACGTCAGTTTTTGCTGCTCGTATATTGATGTTCATTGAACAACAAATAATTCTAATAATTGGTTATGTATGTGAAGCGATGGATTAATCGGCCGGAAGGTTCAAATTGGGGAGATTTTGGCGAAGACGATGCCATTGGTCGCCTCAATCTTATAACGCCTGACTGTCTGCTTAAGGCTGTGCAAGAGGTCAAGGAGGGGCGTCGGTTTTGTCTCTCTCTTCCGCTCGACTACCCCGGCGGTAGTGTGCTTAATCCGCGTCGCTTCCCTCCAGATGTGACATTTTCGATGCGGGGTGACGACCCTGCCATGTGCTTCCCTATGGGGCGGGTTGTTCCAGGGCAGACCGATGTGGTATGTGATGACCGAGTAACCCTGTCGACTCAATACTCCACGCAGTGGGATAGCTTAGCCCATATGGGGGCTCTATTTGATGCCGATAACGATGGTGAAGATGAGGTTGTCTTCTATAACGGCTACCGGGCAGGGGTAGAGGTTCGCGGTCCGAAAGATTATCTCCACGGTGATAAGGCGCTAGAGCCACCTTACGGTGCAGGGCCGCTGGCCATCGATGGTTTGGCGACTGCCGCAATTCAGGGGCGTGGCGTTATGGTGGATCTGTATGCCCACTTTGGTAATGCTCGAAAAGCGGTCGGTTACGACGATTTAATGGCTATCCTGGAGCAGGATCAAATAGCGATTGAGTCTGGCGACATCGTCTGTTTGCGCACTGGATTTGATCGGGAGTTGTTAAAGCATCAGAAACAACCCCCAGTTGGTATCCAGCATGATTATTGTTCCGGATTAAACGGCTCAGATGAGCGTCTTTTGCAATGGATTACCGATGCCGGTGTGGCGGCGTTCGTATCCGATAACGAAGCTGTGGAAATACTGCCCACACCCAAGCCGCCGAATGGTCGTGGCTCTCACTTTCCGTTGCATGAACATTGTTTGTTTAAACTGGGTTTGCCGCTCGGCGAACTGTTTTTCCTCAGTGAGTTGGCGGATTGGCTCAGGTCGGCTAAACGCAATTACTTTCTACTTACTGCGCCTCCGTTGAGATTGCCTGGCGCGGTAGGGTCACCGGTTACTGCCATTGCTACTGTGTAGCTTTAACCACTATTAATGGCAGGAAATAGCAAAAGGTAATAGTTATGGATATTAAAAAGCAACTGCAACAGGCCGCGGCTGATCCGGTAAAGCTCAAAGAGGGTGTGGCAGGTGCACATATTGTCCCACTGCTGATGAGTTACATCCATCTCACCGGTGATAAAAAATATTTGGATGAAGTTCGACCCTATATTTCCGGTGGTTGGGACTATCAACAGGCTATTCCTTTGGCGTTGCAAGAGCGGATTCGTGCAGATGTGGTTGTAGCAATCGAACGACTCGCTGAAAGTGGCGATGCAGAGCATAAGGAGTTAACGCTCGAAGAGTTAAAGGCGATGGTCGATGTTGCTTGTGGCTCTGATGTGCCGGAGAAATATCTGCCTATCTTTTATGAGGAGACCTGCTTTGGCGGTAAAGATTATCGTGCAGTGCAGTGGCGTAAGCCGGTATCAAGTGCCGAAACTGACAAATATCCTGTAGTTATTGCGGGCGCGGGTTTTTCTGGCGTTGTAATGGGAGTGCGGCTGAAACAGGCTGGTATTCCGTTTGTAATTATTGAGAAAAACGATGCCGTGGGTGGTACTTGGTATGAAAATACTTACCCAGGAATAGGTGTCGATACCCCTTGCCATTTCTACTCATTTTCGTTAATGCCTAATCCGGATTGGCCAGAGTATTTCAGCAAGGGGCCACAATTAAACGCGTACATCAATCGTATTGTCGACGAATTTGGTATTCGGGAAAATATTCATTTCAACCAAGAGATACAAACCGCTGAATATAATGAAGAGCGCTGCCGCTGGCAGATATCTGCCATGGATAAAGCGGGTAAGAGCCTAAGCTACGACGCCAAAATATTTATTAGCGCGGTTGGAATTTTGAATCGCCCGTCAGTGCCAAACTTTCCCGGGCTGGACACGTTTAAGGGGCCTAAGTTTCACTCCGCGCGTTGGGATCACAGTGTTGATCTTAAGGGTAAGCGGGTTGCCATGATCGGAACCGGTGCTACCGGCATCCAGGTGGGGCCGGCCATTGTTGATGAAGTGAGCCATTTAAGTATTTTTCAGCGGTCGAAACATTGGGTGATTCGCCACCCCATGTACCATGAAAAGGTCTCAGAGGCGGTAACCTGGGCTACTAAAAATATCCCTTACTATATGGATTGGTTTCGTTTTCAATTGTTCTGGGCCGCTTCTGACGGTTTTCATCCAACTTTGCGTATGGACCCAAGTTGGCAGGATTCTGCGCACTCGCTGAATGCTGAAAATGCAAAAATGCGTGAAGAGTTAATCGCTTACGCTAAATCGGAATTAGGTGATCGCACGGATCTTCTGGAGAAGGTGATCCCCGATTATCCACCCTTTGGTAAGCGTATGCTACGTGATAACAATTGGTACAAGATGCTTAGCCGTCCAAATGTAGATCTTTACGCTGGTGACGTCGACGAAATTGTTGAAGACGGCGTAATCGCTGGCGGCAAAAAATACGCTGCCGATGTTATCGTGTTGGCGACTGGTTTTAAAGCTTCGCGTATGTTGTGGCCGATGGACATCAAAGGTAGAGATGGGGTTTCCATTCGCGATCGCTGGGGAGAAGATAACCCGCGCGCGTATCTGGGTATTACGGTACCTGAGTTTCCAAACTTTTTTGTGCTGTATGGTCCAAACACCAACCTTGCTCATGGCGGTAGTGCCTTCTTTCATAGCGAGTGCCAAGTGCGCTACATCAGTTCTGCTCTGCGTGAAATGGTTGAGCAAGGTATCGACGAATTGGAAGTAAAGAGCGAGCCTTTTGAGAACTACAATGACAAGGTAGACGCTGAGCATAAACAGCTGGTGTGGTCGCATCCCGGTGTCACCAGTTGGTATAAGAATAAGGGCGGTCGGGTAACCATGAATTCACCATGGCCGCTCTCTGAGTACCGGAATTTCACCGCCAATATAGATTTGGGTGATTATCAACAGAAGAGTCTTGTTGCAAGTTAGTGGTCTTGATTGAGTGGAATAAGGAGTGAGTGCATGTCAGATGCTATAACCAGAACCATTATTGATAAAGAGGCGGCGCGTACACAGGCGCTTCTGGCTGCCGATGTTGATGCTCTGGGGGCGCTGCTATCTGAGCGTTTGATATTTGCTCACGCTAATGCCACTTACGAGGATAAAGCCAGTCTGTTAAAAAAAATGGCTTCGGGAAATATTGTCTACAAAACATTGCAAACCAGTGATCATCGAGTGGTTGATCTAGGTACAACCGCGCTGTTGGTATCGCGTTTGACCGCAGAGGTTACTGTTGGTGGGCAGCCCAGGTCTATCGATAATTGGACGTTGTCGGTGTGGAGCAAGGAGTTGTCCAGCGATTGGCAGTTAGTGGCCTATCAGCCAACAGCGATTCCCAAATGAGCTTGCAACTCACACCTGGGTTGTATAGTTTTGACCACTTATTCTGTGGGTATATAGTTCTACCAGCGTGTTGATAATAGTTAACTAAATAGATCATAAAGAATTTATTGGACCGAGAATATGTTTTTGGCTCTCGACTCTCATGAGCGTGAAATAGCCGACGCCGCCGAGGATTTCTTAAGTAATGAGTTTCCGCTGCGCAGGCTGCACGCCTCTCCTCAAGACCCACAGCGGCTAGCCGCGTTTGCTGAGCTGGGTTGGTTTTCACTCACCGCAGATGAAAATCTGGGCGGTGTTGGCCTCTCTATTGTTGAAGAGATGCTCTTCTTTCTGGAACATGGCCGGGTGGCCGGCCCGCTCGAAGTGCTAGTGCAGACGCTGGCTGTACAGGCCGCTGCCGGTGACGCTGAACTTACTGGTAAATTGATGAGCGGTGAGGTTGGTGTCGCTCTTTTGGTTGAATCTGAAGCCGGTGCAATCCGACTGCTGGGTTCGCAAGAGTGCTCACTGGCATTGCAAATTTCGACCACTGCAGCGACGCTCTACTCGCTTGAGGGGGTTGCGCTTAAACCTGTACCCTGTTTGGATCGTTCGGTGGCTATGCATTGTGCTCAAGCGACTGATCTTGAGGCAGTGGTGACTGTGAGTGATGCGGGTATTTGGCGAAAAGGTCAAATTATGGTCTCTGCCATGCAGATAGGATTGGCTCAATCCGCTTTGGATATGATTGTTGAATACGCCAAAGATCGACAAACCTTTGGTCGGCCCATCGGAGCCTACCAGGCGGTAAGACACCCCTGTTCTGATATGTTGGTGCGTATAGAAGGGGCCCGCAGCCAACTCTATTACGCAGCCACGGCCATAAAAGAGCAGCACCCAGAGGCAGCTATGCTGGCTGATGCTGCCAGTTTGTTGGCTGAGCGGGCGGTACGTTTGAATGTTGACACCAATATTCAGCTGCATGGCGGCATCGGCGTTACTGATGAACATGATGCTCACCTGTTGTTAAAACGAGCCAATCTGTTAAGCCGACTATTAGGTACCCCAAAGCGGTTCTATGCCAGCTTGTTGGCTGTAGACAATTTTTAAGGTGTGTGGGGTTGTAGCAAATGGATCTTAAGTATACCGAAGAAGACCACGCATTTAGAGCGAATGCACGCAGTTGGTTGGCTAGTAATATTCCTACTCAAAAGCGTCCGGCGCACGGCAAAGAATCAGCACAATTCGATCGCGATTGGCAACAAAAATTATATGAACACGGTTGGGCTGGCGTTAACTGGCCAAAAGAGTATGGCGGTTTGGGCTTATCAGAAGTTCAGCAGGTGATCTGGTACGAGGAGTGTGCCCGCGCCCAAGCGCCGCACTATATCAATACCACCTATGTTGCGCTCATGCATGCGGGTCCTACAATCATCGCCTGCGGTACAGAAGAACAGAAAAAATTTCACCTGCAGAAAATATTATCGGGGCAACACCTTTGGTGTCAGGGCTTCTCTGAACCGAATGCCGGCTCCGATCTCGCCTCGTTGAAAGCCGTAGGTGTGGTAGAGGGCGATTACCTGATTGTGAATGGCAGTAAAACCTGGACGACCGATGGCCAGCATGCGGATTATCAGGAGTTATTAATCCGCACAACACCGGGCTCGGAGCGGCACAAGGGGTTAACATGGGTGATCTGCGATATGCGCACGCCAGGTATCACCGTATCGCCTATCAAAACCATGCTGGGTGATGAGCATGTCAATACAACCTTTTATGATGATGTAAAAATTCCCTTATCAAACGTGGTCGGCGAACTGGGTAAAGGTTGGCAGACGGCTATGTCCACCTTGTCGTTTGAGCGTGGTACGGGATTTATCGGCGATCAATTGGCTCTATATGAGCGCGTTAATCAAGCGATAGCATTAGCCTCCAAAACTCGCCTAGAAGATGGCACTTTGGCCATAGAAGACAGCAGCATCGCCGGGCGGCTGGCATTAATAAAAGCCGATACCCTCGCAGTGCGTGCCATGACTTTTGCCCAAATTGCCGAGATCCAACAAACCGGAAAGCCGGGCCCAAAGGGCTCCGTGATGAAGTTAATGGTAACGGGTACTTCGAAGGCGCTCAGTCATCTGGTTGCTGAAATTTTGGGTTGGGAGTTTATGGAGTACGATGATGACCGCAACAACCACCCATGGACCTACGAATATTTATGGAGCTGGGTCTACACCATTGCTGGTGGTACATCGGAAATTCAGCGAGAGATCATTGCCGATCAACTGCTGCTGCTACCCAGAGCGCGCTAAATTCATGAACAATCGATTGGAGTTACAATGAGCTGGACAATTCGTCGGGACCTTGGCGGTTTTCCAATTCGTTGGTCCGAAAGCTACGCCGAAAAATGGCTGGCTGAGGGCTATTGGCGAGATGAGACGTTAGCGGATATAGCACTTCGACAAACGCAAACTGATCCCGAAAAGATATTACTCATTGAAGGTGAGAGACCTTACTCTCGAGCTGAAATCTACAACAGCGCTCTGTGTCTGGCAGGCTATTTTAGTTCACAGGGCGCAAAGCCCGGAGATGTGGTGGCTTTTCAGCTACCCAACTGGGCTGAGTCGGCAATTATCGCGCTGGCAGCAAGAATGCTGGGTTTAGTCATCAATCCTATTCCACCTATCTACCGGGAGACAGAACTCTCCTACATGTTGGCTGCAACTAAAGCCAAGTTTCTGTTTATACCCGAGCAATTCCGCAAGTGTGACTATCCTAAAATGGTCGCAGCGGTAGCCCCAGAACTGAGTGAACTCAAAAAAGTGGTTGTTGTACGAGGTGAGATAGATACTGAGCTCAGCTTACCTCAGACGACGTGGTTGGATGTAGTAACGTCAGAGCCTGTGTCACTGTTGCCGAAAATTAACCCGGCTAACGCCTTTTTAGTGATGTTCACCTCGGGTACTACAGGTAAAGCCAAAGGGGTCATTCAGACCCACTATGGCTTTGGCTATAAAGCTCGGCAAATGGTTGAAGCTTGGGGTGTTGGAGCGAATGACGTTATCTTTATGCCCTCTCCGGTTACCCATATCACCGGGGCAATCTGGGCGTTTGATATTCCCTGGATCTCTGGTGCCTCTGCGGTGCTATTGGATATCTGGAATGTTGTCGATGGTATTAATGCTATTCGCAGTCATGGTTGTACCATTAGTGGTGGCGCAACACCTTTTTTACAGCAATTGCTGGCAGCCACCACGGACGATAGGGCAGCACTGGCAAGCTTGAGAACTTTTTTTTGTGGTGGTACTTCGGTTTCACCGGAATTAATTAAACGGGTGTCGGAAGAGTTCCCTAATTGCCTTTTTTTCCGCGCCTACGGTTCTACCGAAATGATGACCGTTACGTTGGGGATCGATAATAAATTTTTGGCCGATTACGGGGCCGAGACCGATGGCATTGTTAAGCCCCCAATGCAGGTGAAGTTGATTGATTCCGAAGGTAACGAGATTACTGAAGATGGAGTTGAAGGTGAAATATTCGCTTTTGGCCCTGAACAATTTGTCGGTTATTTGGATACTGAAAATAATATCGGTGCTTTTGATCAGGCAGACTTCTTTGATATGGGTGATTTGGGGCAGTGGCGGGATGGTAACTACCTCACCATAACCGGTCGCAAGAAAGATATTATTATCCGTTCAGGTGAAAATATCAGCCCTAAAGAGGTGGAAGATCTGTTGATGGAACACCCTGCTGTTGCCGAGGTTGCTATAGTCGCCATGCCCAGTGCTGCTACCGGAGAGATGGGATGTGCGTTTGTGATTCTTAACAAGGGCGAGTATTTTTCCCGTGAAGAGATGGTTTCCTTTTTGAATGGTGCTGGCCTGGCAAAACAGAAATTCCCAGAGTGGTTGGAGATAGTTGACGACCTACCGAGAGTGCCATCGGGTAAAGTACGTAAAGATGTGCTCAGAATCGAAGCTAAAGAGATCGCAGAGAAATTAACCAGAGTTTCACATGACTAATATAACTCTAGAAAACCGGTTGGCAATATATGAATTGTTAGCAGAATACTCTCACCATGTTGATAACTATCGTGGTAAAGAGTGGTCTGAGCTATTTATAGAAGGTGGTAAATTGGTCGGGCCTGATATTCTGATTGAGGGGCGTCAGGCTTTTGTCGATAAAGCGCAGACTCTGAAAGACGGTGTATATGAATACCGTCACTCAATTACCAACATCTACCTTGAGCCAGAATCCAATAATGAGCAGGCGGTTGCCCGTGGTTACGGGTTGGTTTCGGATTGGGCTAAGAAACCAGCGGAGCTGGCGATATTCGTGGAATATCGTTTCCAGGTGGTTAAGCAGGATGAGCGTTGGTCAATCGCAGAGATGCGGGTCAATATGCCCTATTTGTAAATTTTTAACAATATAGAGAACAATTTCCAAACTTAAATCTATACACAACGAAGAACAATAATGAGATTAAAAGATAAGGTTGTATTCCTAACTGGGGCTGCAAATGGTATGGGAGAGTCCCATGCTCGTCGTGTAATTAGCGAAGGTGGTTTTCTGTTTATGACCGATATCGCCGAGCAGGCGGGGCGGAAACTTGCTGAGGAGTTGGGCGATCGAGCGCTATTTTTTGCACAGGATATTGCCAACGAAGCGCAGTGGCAGAATGCGGCCAAAGTAGCGAAAGAACATTTTGGCGGCGTCGATATACTGATTAATAATGCCGGTATTCTCACTAAAGGTGATATCCAAAGTGAAAGTGTAGAAACGCTGCGCAAAGTGTTGGACGTTAATGTTGCTGGCTGTTGGCTGGGTATTCGTACAATTAGTCCATTGATGATCGAGCGCGGCAAGGGCTCTATTATCAATGTTTCTTCGCAAGTTGGATATCGAGGTTGGACCAACTACAGTATTTACGGTTGTTCGAAGTGGGCTATTCGCGGTTTGACCAAACATATGGCTATGGAGTTAGCACCACACAATATTCGAGTGAACTCCATTTTGCCTGGTGCCGTGGATGAGACAGGTCTGTTCAGTGGTCGCTCAGATCCAGAGTTTATGGAACAGATAAAGCAATCGATACCCCTTAAAAGGTTTGTGACCCGGGATCAAGTCTCATCACTCATGGTCTATTTGGCGTCGGATGAGTCGGACGCCACTACGGGCACTGATAACTTGATTGATTGCGGTGTCAGTATCTAATAATTGCTTCAATTGGTGATGTAACCGCTTGCCGGTAATTATCATACCTGATAGGCAGAGCCTTTTTAAAATTAATAATTAAATACTCTCGGCGCTACTCGCGAGAGGAACGGAGACCTTCTATGTCGGTGCAGGATTTATACTACGATCAATACAGTTATGAAATAGACGATAACCCCTATGAGATCTGGCGACGCCTAAGAGATGAAGCGCCGATTTGGTACAACGAAAAATATAACTATTGGGTGTTGAGTCGCTATGAGGATGTGCTCAAGGCGTCGATGGACTGGGAAACCTTCAGCTCAGCTTGGGGGACAGTGTTAGAGCTGATGGACGAGAAGCCTGGTAATACTTGTCTTATGATCAACAACGATCCACCTTATCATGATCAGCTGCGAACCGTGGTTGCTAAACGGTTCACGCCAGCCTTCGTTGCGGGCTTGGAACAAGAGATACGCGATATAGTCGTTAGTTACCTGGAGCCGCTAGAGGATAAAAGCGAATTCGATTTCGTACAGGATTTCGGTCGTTGGATTCCCATGGAAGTTATCAGTGTGGTTTTAGGTATACCGCCCGAGGATCGTCGCCAAATAAACCAGTGGGCAGACGATTCGCTATCTCGCGATGAGAACGGCGGTTTCACTGAGGAGTGCTTTGCTGCGATGGGTAAAACGGCTGAATATTTTCAAAATATTTTAGCTGATCGAAAAGCGAATCCAAAAAATGATTTCTTAACTGAACTCGCTCACGCAGAAATTACCGAAACAGACGGAACTACCCGTCCCTTCAGTGAACGTGAAAGTATGGAGTTCATGTTGTTATTGGCGGCGGCGGGTAATGAAACTGTCGCCCGCCTGTTGAGTAACGCAGGTGTGTTGTTCGCCAGGCATCCCGATCAGCGACAGAAACTCCGCGATAATCCTCAATTGATTCCTCGGGCAATCGAAGAACTGTTGCGCTATGAACCCCCTTCACCAATTCAATTTCGAAGGGTGGTTAAGGATGTGGAAATACACGGTGTGACAATTAAAGCTGGAGAGAATATTGCCCTGCTAACCGCAGCGGCTACCCGTGATGATCGCCAATGGGATAATCCAGAGGTGTTTGATATTGAACGTGCTCCTAAACGTCATGTGACATTCGGCTACGGGACTCACACTTGTCTAGGTGCTTCGTTGGCACGCCTGGAGTCTAAGGTAGCGCTTGAAGAGGTGATGAAACGTCTCGGCGATTGGGAAGTGGTGGAAGATAAATTAAAGCGTACGCGGACCAGTACAGTAAGAGGATATTCAGAAGTGCCTGTAATTATTACAAAGTAATGGTTTGGCTTTACGTAAAGCCAAGCTCCTTCACAGAATAGATAGAATAACTGGGAGCGTTGCGTGGATAAATTAGAAGATTTAATTATTATCAGTGTCGATGACCATGTCAGTGAGCCGGGTAACCTGTTTGATAACCATTTACCCGATGAACTTAAGTCAAAGGCTCCTCAGCTGAAAAATGTCAGTGGTAAGGATTTTTGGGTATTCGGTGATATCGTATTGCCAAATGTGGGGTTGAACGCGGTAGTAGGCCGCCCCAAAGAGGAGTATGGCATGGAGCCCCAGAGCTATGCCGAAATTCGACCTGCCAATTACGATATCAATGCCCGTATCGACGACATGAATGTCAACGGTATATTAAGCAGCCTCTGTTTTCCGACTTTGTGTGGTATGGACGGCAGTATTTTTAGTCGTAATCCGGACCGAACACTCAGCCTGCGTATGATTCAGGCTTATAATGATTGGCAGATTGATGAGTGGTCTGTGGCTCACCCCGGCCGAATAATTCCTTTGTCTGTGGTGCCTTTATGGGATGGCGCGCTGGCCGCTGAAGAGGTTAAGCGTATTGCCAAAAAAGGCTGCCACGCAATTACCTTTCCCGATAACCCCGCAAAGAAAGGTTTTGCCTCTGTTCACGACCCTATGTGGGAGCCTCTCTGGCAGGCCTGCAATGACAACCGAGTGGTGGTGAATTGTCATATTGGTACCGGCTCGGAGCCACCCCACCCATCGGATATGTCACCGATGAATGCCTGGATCACAGCAATGCCAATCTCGATAGCCAATGCCGCAGCCGACTGGTTGCACCTGGCTGCGCTCTTGCGTTACCCCAACTTAAAAATAGCCCTTTCAGAAGGTAGCATTGGCTGGATTCCCTATTTCTTGGAGCGAGCGGAATTTACCAATACCCAACATATTTGGACCAATGTAAAGTGGGAAGGTAAGACACCCTCCCAGGTGTTTAGAGAACATTTCCTCTGTTGTTTTATCGAAGACAACTTTGGTCTGAAGAATTATCAGGATATAGGCGAAGATATCATTGCTTACGAGTGTGACTATCCGCACTCCGATTGCCTATGGCCAGAAGTTCCCGAGCGGTTGTGGCAGTCCGTTAAAGAACTTCCTGAGCGGGTTATTAATAAGGTTACTCATGAGAATGTTATGCGAGAATATAGTTTCGACCCTATCTCTCTTTTAGGGCGGGAAAACTGCACGGTTGGCGCACTGCGCGCGCAAGCGAAGCACGTAGATATTCAGGTCAAAGCGACGCCTGGGCTCAAACCAGGGGATAGCAATAAGGTGATCACCTCGGGTGATGTACAGAGAATGTTCGCTTCCATGGCCCAAACCCAAAAGTAATTTACTTGCGAACTTAGATAAATCAGTCATATATGGTACCGAGCAATACACAAGTAATGAGGAGTTTTACATGAGCGAAATGATACTTTATGAAGTGCAAAATCATGTTGCGCTTATCACGTTAAACAGACCAGAAGTACATAACGCTCAAAGCCCTGAGTTTTTGGATCTTCTCGATAGCTATTGGGATAAAGCCGCCAAGGATCAGGATGTAAAAGTAATCTTGCTCCGCGCCAATGGCAAGAATTTTTCCGCAGGGCACGATTTGTCGGTGCCGGAAGACAAAAAGGACGTTTTTAGTAGCTTCGACTACGCCAATAAAGGCATTTTGGGGCAGTATCTGTGGGAGCAGTCACACTATTTTGAATACAGTCGTCGCTGGCGAAATAACCCTAAGCCGTCGATCGCAGCCGTTCAAGGGGCCTGTATTGCTGCAGGATTAATGCTGTGTTGGCCATGCGATCTTATTATTGCCGCTGAGAACGCCTGGTTTAGTGATCCGACCATTATGATGGGTATCGCCGGTGTTGAGTATCACGGGCATACCTGGGAACTCGGTCCACGTAAAGCGAAACAAATGTTGTTCACCGCCGAGAAGATAACCGCCCGTGATGCCATGCAATATGGCATGGTTAACGAGGTGGTGGCTGTTGAAGAGCTGGCGGAGTTTTCTTTGGCAATGGCTAATAAAATTGCGGAGCAGGATCTCTTCTCGTTGATTATGGCTAAGCGGGCCGTTAATCAAACGGTGGATACCATGGGCCAACCTGCTGCTCTACAGGCGGTTTTTGATATTCATGAATTTCAGCATGCGCAATGTATTGCCCTATCAAAAGGGGAGACCGCCGTACTCACTCGCGATGTGAGTAAGCTAAAAAAGAATAATCAATAAAGCTAAAGACGAGCTCGGTAAGCTGTTCATCTAGCTCCAGGCGCCTAGATATGGCTGGAGATTGAGTTGGCTAGATAGTGATTGTGGATTACGCTCCAAGCCCTGAAAACCTAAGGGCTTAGGAGCATAAATTTGATTAGTATTGTGACTCCGGAAGATGCACGACTATGCCATCCAGCGCTTCCGTGAGTTCTATTTGACAACCAAGGCGGCTGGTTTCTCTTGGCTCAACCGCAAATTCGATCATAGAGATTTCGGTATCTTCAGCGCTAGGTAGCTTGTCAAAGAACTCTGGGTCAATGTAGCAGTGGCAAGTTGCGCAGCTGCAGGCGCCGCCACAGTCCCCCTGAATTCCCTCTACACCATTGTCGAGAGCTGCACGCATAATCGTCGTCCCTACGGGTACCTCAATTACTGTGTCACTTCCATCTGGCTGGACAAATTTAACCGTTACCATTGTTAACCTCTTATTTTGGCTATTATTACGTGGCTCATTCACATCTAAAGGGCGTTTTGTCTATTGGCGAATAGTTAAGTAAGTGTGATTATAACTGGTGCCATAACCTCAATCTTAAACACAAAAAATGACTAATCGTCAGTAATTAATGATTATACTATCAAGACAGTAAAAGTGAACAGTTCGGTGTTTATTGTTAGAGCTCCTCCCATTTAACGATTAATCGGTTCCGTACATAGTTAATATTGGTCGACGTTGGAGTTATAGATAAGTATACGGAGAAGAGGTGTGCAGTCACCTTCGTTGACTCACAGTAATTATAATAACCCGCTAACAGGATCGCGTTATGGCAGCTAATATCATTCACGATATGCACCCCTACTACAGAGCAATTTTAGAGGCTTATGCAGAGCTTGATAGGCCCTACTATCACCAGGTCTCACCCGATGCAGCGAGAGAGATGCTTAAATCCAGCTTGGCGGCGGCCCCTCCGGCTAAGGATCTCCCGTTATTGGAAGAGGTTAGCGATATATCTTTTAAATCTGGTCAGCGTTCTGTTGCCGCTAGAAGCTATCGACCGTCTACGGAAATTATGGGCATATGCGTCTATCTCCACGCCGGTGGGTGGGTGATTGGTGATTTGGATACCGGGGACGCCACTTGCCGCCGTTTGGCCGCAGGTACTCAATGTGAAGTGATAAATGTTGACTACTGCCTGGCACCAGAGAATCCGTTTCCTTCTTCCCTAGAGGATGTTATTACAGTGCTGCAATCGGTTGCTGAGCGTGGTTTGCCGGTGGTAGTGGTGGGTGAAAGTGCCGGCGGCAATCTTGCAGCGGCAGCAGCAATACAATTGAGGGATAGCGGGAAATCATTTTTAGCGGGTCAATTACTTGCCTATCCTGTTACCGATTGCGATTTTACAACGGAATCTTATCGTGAATTGGGTGGCTGTAATTACCTACTTTCCGAAGCTGATATGCGCTGGTTTTGGAATCATTACTGCCCAAGCGATGTCGACAGGAAAAGTCCATTGGTTTCGCCGCTGCAGCTAGACGATTTGGTGGGCTTGCCCTCGGCATTAATTATTGTTGCTGGTCTAGACCCACTACGAGACGAAGGTTTGGCTTATGCTCAAAAATTGGCGGCAGCTGGTGTGCCTGTGCAAACTCGCTGCGATCCAGGTGTGCTACATGGCTATTTAAGTATGGTCGCGAATATTCCCAGTGCAGATGAAGCATTAAATCAGGCTTGTGAGTGGGTCTGTCAGAGGGTCGAGTCGGCTGTATAGTGTGTGAGAGTTAGCTGATTCGAGCTTGATAGTCAAAAAAAGCGGGGTAGACACCCCGCTTTTTTGTCTATGCATCTATTATCTCAACACTTTGATGGCGGCGTTATCCGTTAGCCATTGGCGTTAATTCATAGTGGTCAAGGTTGGGTTTGGCCATAACTTCCATAAAGGTTTCGTAGGGCCAAGGCCACACCTGAGGCACGCCTTTAGCATCGAGGTACCAGCTCTTACAGCCGGAGGCAAACACGGTTTTCTTCGCGGCCTCTGTGCGTTGCATTTCGTACTCCTCTAAAGCAGCCTCGGTAGGGGCGAAAGCTTTACACTGACCATTGCGTAATAGATCAACCAATTGATCACCGTAATTCCATTGGCGTTCAGCAATATCGATTAGCGAGAAATTTCCGACTGGGCCGGTAGGGCCATTCAGCATAAAAAAATTGGGGAATTTTGGCACGGTGACCGCGTAGTATGCTTTTGGATGCTCCGCCCAAACGTCATTGAGGTCAATTCCGTCGATACCGGTAATGGTCATTGGGCGAACGAAGGCATCTACCTTGAAGCCGGTCGCCAAAACGAGAACATCCAATTCATGGAAGGTGCCATCCTTCAACCGCACTCCGTTTTCTTCAACCCTTTCAATGCCAGCAATTTCAACGGAGACGGACGGGTGCTGTACTTTTTGGTAATAGTTAGGTGAAAACACCAGTCTTTTGCAGGCTGCTCGATAATTGGGAGTTAATTTTGCTTTCAGCTCTGGATCTTTAATAGTTTCATTTAAATTTTGTTCGACGATTGACTGAATCTCGGTGAGTTCAGGTGAGTTCGAGTCAATAATCGCTGCTAAAAACCGTCCTCTACGCGCCTGGGCTTCTGGGCCGCTACGCACATCCTCAATTTTGTCGGGATCCTGCCGGAAAGCCTGGCGATCTTCATCACTGTATTTGGTATCCGGGCAGGGCATGATCCATTGGGGTGAACGCTGAAAATGGACAAGCTTTGGCACCTGGCCAGACATGGCCGCAACGATTTGTATTCCCGTGGAACCATTACCGATAACACCGACGCGCTGTTTGCTGTAGTCGATATCGTGTCGCCAGCGAGCGCTATGAAAGCTCGCTCCGGTAAAATCGGTTAGGCCAGGAATATCGGGTGTATTGGGGTGGTGCAAAACACCAGTGGCTGCGACGAGCACATCGGCCTCATCTACCTGGCCATCTTGAGTGGTGACCCGCCAGCGACCGTCCTGGTAGCTACATCGAGCAATTTCTGTATTAAAACGAATGAACTCCCTGACCCCGAATTTATCGGTCATACGTTCGAAATAGTCTTGTATTTCTGGGCCAGGGGCATAAAAAGCGCTCCAATCAGGATTGAATGCAAAGGAGTAGGAGTAAGAGTGTGCGGGCGTATCGCAGGCGACCCCAGGATAAGTGTTCTCTCGCCAAGTACCACCGACAGTACTGCCCTTTTCATAGATGACAAAGTCAGTTTCACCTCGCTCCAGCAGGCGAATACCTGCCAATATTCCGGCCATACCGGCACCGATGATTATATATCTCAAATTCTGGGGCTGTTTGGGCTGGGCTGTCATGCAGACCTCCGGACATAACATGTGATTGTCTGTTTTTATTTTTCGACGACTTTGGCCGGGAAGCATCGTGTATACACTCCGCCGAGTGTTATCGAAGCTAAGGTTTTCTATTAAGTCGACTGCTGAACCGCTGGCGCTAAAAAATGATGCGATTCTGAATAAGGCCAAATTACCTATTTTTTGATTTAGTAAATAGTGTTTTTTCGTAAGGGTATTATCCTCATAATTAACAAAGTGTCAATTATTGTTGCGTCGGATCGGGAGGGTTGGTTACACTTGATCGACAGATTGTTTGACTTTCCTGGCTATAAGCTAGCTGACGAGCAGCTACGACTCAATAACACGGTGCTAGAGCAGGCATATAGCGAAAAGCGATTAGATGGCATGTACTCAGGTTCAAAAGTAAAGTCCGTAGAGTTGAGTGGGAAGTGTAAACATAAGTGTAAGCGCTGAGGCATAAACGCTGCTCGAGATACTTGGCTGTGCACATTGGTATAGCCAACCAACATAATTAACGTGATTAGGTCATCTGGGTGGTACTAATAATTTGCCACCCCGAATCTTTCTATTGCCAGTCGGTATCAGAGTTTGGTGCCTTCTGTGCCAAAACTAAGTGTGAACGGTAGGGCTCCCGATCGTGGATTTAACATACTCTAAAAAACAACAGGCATTCCGAGAGGAAATTAGAACTTGGCTTACTGCTAATGTACCCGCTGAGCCTTTGCCATCTTACGATACTGAAGTTGGTTTTCAGCGGCACCGCGAGTGGGAGGCACGCCTCTTTGATGGCCGATGGACTATGGTTACTTGGCCAGAAGAGTTAGGTGGCCGTGGCTGTGACCTGGTGGAGTGGTTGATCTTTGAGGAAGAGTATTATCGAGCAGGTGCGCCCAAGCGGGTGAATATGAATGGTATCTGTTTACTAGGGCCTACCCTTATGGAATTCGGTTCCGAGCAACAGAAAGCGCGTATTTTGCCGAAAATGGCCAGCGGTGAAGAGGTGTGGGCGCAAGCCTGGTCTGAGCCGAATGCGGGATCCGATATGGCTGCTATTCGAACCCGGGCGGATCGGCGAGGAGACAAATATGTGATCAATGGCCAGAAAATTTGGTCGACGCGCGCCGTATGGGCCGATTGGTGCTTTGGCATATTTCGTACCGAGCCCAACTCCAGCCGCCATCATGGGCTGACATTCATCTTAGTGCCGTTAAACGCTCCCGGTATTACTGTGCGTCCCATTCCCCAATTGGATGGTTTACCCGGCTTTGCGGAGATCTTCTTCGATGATGTCGAGGTGCCTGTAGTAAATCGATTGGGAGAGGAGGGCGCAGGTTGGTCTGTGGCCATGGCAACCGCCGGTTTCGAGCGTGGATTGATGTTACGTGCTCCCGCTAGATTTCAGGAGGCCGCCCGCCGACTGGTGGAACTTTATCGTGAAAATAGAGCATCGGCCGATCATGATCCGGCAGTTAAAGAGTCGGTTATGAGTGCCTACCTTAGAGCGGAAAGTTACTGTCTTACCACCTACCAAACAGCTTGTCGCCTCAATAAGGGGGGCAAGATCGGTGCTGAGTCCTCCACCAATAAGATATTTTGGTCGGAGTTGGATCAAGATATCTGCTCAACGGCGATGAGCATTCTTGGCGCGCGGGCCGAGCTACTACCTCATGCTCCCCAGGCCAAGGGTGTCGGTACCTGGCTGGATGATTTCCTCTTTTCTCAGTCTGGTCCTATCTACGCGGGTAGTAACGAAATACAACGCAACATTATCGCCGAGCGTATGCTTGGTATGCCGCGGCGCTAGGGGAGGCCAGCTATGGATTTCACTTTCTCTGAAGATCAACTGTTGTTTCAAGAATCTGCACGAGACTTTTTGGTAAACGAAGTTACCCCTGAGAAGATTCGACACTGCTGGCAATCTGAAACCGGACGTGATCAGGTACTTTGGCAACAGATGGCGGATCTGGGTTTAACCGGAGTGTGTGTACCGGAAGAGTTTGATGGTCTTGGGCTGGGGGTGCTCGATTTTGTGCTCCTGGCGGTGGAGTGCGGCTATGTCGCATTGCCCGAGCCTTTGGTCAATAGCACCATGGTTGCTGCGCCAACCCTGCAACAGCTGGGTGGCTCGTTGGCCGCTACCTGGCTACCTAAGTTAGCAAGCGGCGCAGCCAAGGTAGTTGCCGGGCATGAGCTAAACCTGTTGGTAGAAGATGCACACATAGCCGATCTACTGTTGCTCGCAAAATCTGACGGGGTCTATGCACTGACGCCCGATCAATTTTCGATAGTCGCCAACGAATCTGTGGACCCTTCCAGAAGGCTATTTCAGGTCGCTCTAAAGTCCGGAGTAACGCCCGTGGTGACTGGTGACGACGCTCGTCGATGTGCCCAAATCTTGTTAAACCACGGAGCATTGGCGGCTGCTGCCCAGGCACTCGGTTTGTGTCAGCGTATGCTAGATATTTCCGTAGCCTATACCAGTGAACGGCAGCAGTTTGGTCAAGCAATCGGGAGTTTTCAAGCGGTCAAACACCATCTAGCCAATATTGCAGTCGAATTGGAATACGCTAAAGCGCCCCTTCACCGCGCGGCCTATGCGTTGGATCGGTGTTTGGATAACGCGTTTTTGGCTGTCTCCCATGCGAAACTTTCGGCATGTGAAGCGGCACTTCTGGCGGCTAAAAATAGTATTCAGGTGCATGGCGCTATGGGCTACACCTGGGAGGTCGATTTGCACATTTTTATGAAAAAGGCTTGGGCCTTGGCGGGCAGCTGGGGTGATGCGGCATATCACAAAGCGCAAGTAGCACAATATCTCTTTGACGAGGAAAACGCTATTGGAGCGGGAGCGACATTGGGTGAGTGATTGAAGGGCTAATCATGCTTTTCATAGATTTACAAAAACTAACTTCTGTTCAATTAATTGAGGTTTTTCCTTCTGGTTGGCCCTTTACATAATGTATATAAGTGGTAAGCTTCACATTAACTGACAAATAGTTACTTTTGTGGGGTTGGGTGGCGCCATCAGCAGGATGACAGGTCCACATAGCTTCGGGCAGGGCGGGTGTAAAATTCCCTATTTAGCTGGCTTTAGGGCAATAGTAGAGATAGGTGCACTCGGCTCAGGGGAAATAAACAGTGCGTGCAGCAGCCAACTAGGCGGGATGTAAACGGTCTTCATGGTGCTTGGTGCCCGGCACAAAAGATGATTAAAAGAATAAAAACTGGCCTCTGAATTCTTATAGAGGTGGATATCCAGCGATTTAATAATCAAAGATAGCCTTCAGCCCCAGCTGATCGCTGTGAGAAGAGTGAACCTTACGTGAGCGATTTCGACGCGTAGCACCTACAGGCTTTTCACTGCAAGCAAGTAGCGTAGCCAATCTAAAAAAAATAAAGCTATGATCCAAAAAGATTCAGAAAAATTAACATAAATAAAATTCTCTGGTGGTTCTACTCCGTTACGGCCAGTGGGGAGCTGCAATGCATTGTGCAACGCTAACGCTAGTACAGTGTGTGTCGAGCGAGCGCGAAACTAGAGCAAGTAGAGACTATCTGGTTACTGTAGTGACATGTAGTTGATAAAGCGGAAATAGGAAGCGGTATCGAAAGCCAGTGGTACTTTCTTATTTGAAGCTTGGTTTCAGGTGACGGTTTTACGGTTGTACACGTAAATCAACTGTTTGGTGGTATTCTAAAAACGCCTTTCCGGAATAATAATTTGAATCGCCGGTAATATTATTTAGGTATGAGATTATGAATAAAAATAAAATAATGCACACTCCGAATGTTCGTACACTGTTGAGCTCGGCAATCGCTGCTGCCTTTGCCGTTGCTCCACCGGTATTTGCTCAAAGCGATAGCTCTTCTGCAACAAATAGTAATCTCATCCTAGAGGAAATTATTGTAACCGCTCAAAAAAGAACACAAGACATCCAAGAAGTTCCGGTCGCGGTAACCGCTTTAACTCAAGAGACGCTAGCGGTTAACAAAGTAGTTAACGTGAACGATCTCTCAGGCCTAGCTCCTAACACTACCGTAAGGCCGGCTGTGGGTGGTACTAATACGCCCGCATTTAATATGCGTGGTATTACTAGCTATGGTGTTGTCGCAGGGTCAGACAAACAGATCTCTATCTATCTTGATGGTGTTTATATTGGCTCACCACGGGGGTCGATTTTTAGCCTGCCAGATATTCAGCAGTTGGAAGTTTTGCGCGGGCCTCAAGGAACTCTGTTCGGCCGTAATGCGACTGGCGGTGCGATTAGCGTTAGAACCCGTGATCCTCATGGTGAATTTGCGATACGACAGAAGGTTAGCAGTGGCAGCCGGGATCGGCTGGATTACTCCACCACGGTT
This sequence comes from Halioxenophilus sp. WMMB6, assembly GCF_033283405.1. Lineage (NCBI taxonomy): Bacteria > Pseudomonadati > Pseudomonadota > Gammaproteobacteria > Alteromonadales > Alteromonadaceae > Halioxenophilus > Halioxenophilus sp. WMMB6. The sequence goes on along the minus strand of NZ_JAWMQR010000003.1, from coordinate 274,515 downwards.
GATACCCCTGAGTGGAATGGCTTTAGTGCTTACCTCACCTATGCCCATGAAGAGCGCGATGGTGATATCGAAAACCTGGGTGCAGGTGCTATTACCGATCGTACAGCCATAGGGCTTGGTACCACTACCTCACCGGAAACATTGGGTGCGGTAGACAACGAAAGCTGGTTTTTCTCAGCGTTGTATGAGCCTAATGATAAATTTAGAGTTTCATATAAGTACGATTATTCCACCGACAATGGCACCCCTCGTGGCAATGCGATAGTTACCGACCTCTATCCGGAGGGGGCTGGAGCCGGCGCGCCACTGATCTCTGTTCTAGCGGCAATCAATGCGGACAAATTGCAGAACACTAAAACAACTCGACCGAAGGCGGTTAATAACGCCTTTTCCGCTGTTAGGGATCAGACTGTTGAAGGACACTCACTGATTGCAGAGTATCAGTTCGACAGCTCTTTAACCTTGAAAAACACGTTGGCCTACCGGAAAACTGAATTGATACAGCCCGCGGATATCACCGGTACCAGTGGCTGGGAAGTTGGCTTTATTGGCGCCTTTATTCCAGGGCCGTCTGGTCAGCCCTTAGATCCGGACGATCGCTTTTGTTATGCCTGTTCGCAACCCTATGCAGATGGTGACCAACTTAGTGATGAGATACAAATCAACTATGATTCTGAAATCGCACGCGTGACGGCAGGATTGCTCTATTACGAATCTGAAGATCGCTCCGGTAGCCCGGTAGGAAGCGCCAATACCTTGTTTTTTGCGTTTTTTGAGGATGGTGCTGTACCGCAATCAGCGCAGGGTATCTCCTATAACGATGCGAAATCCTATGCTGTTTATTCCCAAACTGAATTCCATATTACCAACCAGATCGATCTGGTCGGAGGCTTACGTTATACCAAAGATGAAAAATCCGGTGATTTCGTTTCCGGTCTGGTTGGTAGTGAGACAACACAAAGCTTCGACTATAGCGATGACAATGTCAGTTACCTAATTGGCGTGAACTACTTCCTCAATGACGATATTTTTATATACGCTAAAAACTCTACGGCTTTTGTATCCGGTGGTTCTGTCGCGGGTTTCGATTTTGCTCCGGAAGAGGCTAACTCCTATGAGTTGGGTGTTAAGTCTAATTTGATGGGTGGGCGTATTCGGTCAAACTTGGCACTGTTTCATGTTACTTATGACAACCTACAAACTTCTCAAGGAGCCCAAAATGTGGCCGGAGCTGAAAACCTTGGCGTGCTGATTGTGGAAGGCGGTGAGCTGCAAGCACAAGGGCTCGAGCTTGAGGTGACCGGTAAAATAAGCTCGAGCCTTACCTTGGGAGTGACCGCAGGCTATCAGGATGTAAAATATAACGAAGTCACTGATCTGGTATTTAGCACTGTTGGCGGCGATATTTTCCCCAACTCTTCCTTTGAACCTACAATCTCTCCAGAAACTTCTGTTAATTTGTCCTTAGGTTATAAATCGCAGCCACTATTTGCAGATGCGTTCATTAATGCTGGTGTTAACGTTACTTGGAGTGACAAACAACGCTTGGATTCTAACCCAGGGCGTGCAGCAAATACGCCCTTTGGTGTCGCAGAGTTCTCGCCAGAGACCACCATGGTTAATGCGCGAGCAGCACTTTCCAGCATTCCATTAGGTGGCTCGTTAACGGCCGAAGTGGCAATCTGGGGGCGTAACCTAACCGATGAAGACGGTTTGCAATTCATTACGAATTTTGGCGCTTTGGTCAGCGGAACCTTTTATGAGGAGCGCTCCTACGGAGTCGATTTAACTATTGACTTTTAATTCTGTTTGATTGTCTGTTGGTGTGGCGTAACGGGTGTTCTCTCGCATGTTGACAAAGCTGCAGTTTGTGAAAACTGCAGCTTTATTTATAGGGCATATGCTTTAGCTCCACTACCGGTATGCATGAGGAATAGTTGATGGATTCAAACATAAAGGAATCTTTGCAGCCTACAGCGGCGACGACATTGCCACAATTAATCCGATCATCAGCATTGGCATTTGGCGATAGACCGGCAATCACACTTACCACTGAGCGTGGTAACCAATCGCTCACATTCAAAGAGTTGCAATCCCATTCCGAGGAAATAGCCAGAGGTCTGGTTGCACGCGGAATTGGTAAAGGGTCCCGGGTGGGATTTATCTTTGGCAATGGCCCCATGTTCGCGCTGCTTTTCGCTGCAATCAGCCGCATCGGCGCTATAGCTGTGCCCATCAGTACTTTTATTAAAGCTCAGGAGTTGGTACGAGTGATTCGTCAGTCCGATGTTATCGGGTTGATCATCCAGAGCCAATTCTTGGGCAAGAATTATATCGCTCGAGTTTGCGAAGCTTTACCGGAGTTAAATTCTCCTCCGTCGACACAGCTTCAGATGCAAGAGGTACCATTCTTGCGATGGGTTGTTTCCGATGGTGATCAACCTCATGCTGCAATTCATCCTATGAGCTGGCTATTAAATGCCGCTGTAGAGATTAATCCCAGCCTTATATCGGCAATGGAACAAGAGGTCCATCCTACTGACCAATTGATGGAGATCTACACATCCGGCTCCATGGCGATGCCCAAGGGGGTGAAACATTGTCATGGTCCAACGATGGCCAGAACCCACTACTTACGTTCCAAGCTCTCCGTAGTGCCGGGTGGCTCATCCAGCTTACCGATGCCCCTGTTTTGGGTTGGCGGATTGATGATGTTTCTGCTGCCTAATCTTGAGATGGGAGCCACCACAGAGTGTACTGAAAGTACCGCAACCAATAGTCGTATGGCTATGGGTAGTGTGCTCGCCAAGGAGGACTTAGCGCTGCTGCCAAAGGCAAATACTATCTGGGCGTTGGGTATGACCGAAACACTGGGCCCATATAGCTATGCCGATTCGCTGCGAGTTGAAGGTTTTCCTCTTTGCCCGCCCTTGGACCATATCGCGGAAGGCTTTGAGGTGCGCGTTGCTGATAGCAATGATAATCCGGTTGCCGAGGGTGAAGTTGGTGAGATCCAGGTTAGAGGTTATGCACTCACGCCTGGCCTACATAAGATGTTGAGAGAGGACTACTTTACTGCAGATGGCTTCTATCACACCGGCGACCTAGGGCAACCGGATGGCCAAAGAGTTCACTTTGTGGGTCGTAACGGGGATCTTATTAAAACCACCAATACGAATGTGTCTCCAGCAGAGATAGAGATGGAAATGCAGCAGTTGCCTGATATCCAATCTGCTTACGTTGTGGGTATACCGGACCGGGAAAAGGGGCAGTTGGTGGTGGCGGCCGTGGTTGCCGACGACGGGGTCGAGTTGAACTTTGAAGTAATAAAAGCGCAACTTAGCAGTAGGCTGTCGAGTTTTAAAGTGCCTAAGCGTTATCTACAAATTACCCGCGATGACGTTCCCATGCTACCCAGTAACAAGGTTTCTCGAAGAGAAATTGAAAAGATGATGGCTGAGCGCCTGAGCTGACAATACCGCCAGACTATAACTCCATGGGCGGTGTTGTTATGACTGCTACCTTAAAAGTGTGATTAGAGAGCGATAAATTATGACCGATGAAATGGCAAATAGTCTTAATCAAGTCCCTTTTCGCATCGATAATCCGGAATTGATTCCTACCGAACGCTACTACCGTGAGGAGTTTTTTAAAGCCGAACAGGAGAAGCTATGGCCGCATGTCTGGCAGATGGCATGCCGACTAGAGGAGATCCCTGATCAGGGCGACTATACAGTTTACGAAATATTGGATAAATCCGTCATTTTAGTAAACAGCGAAAACGGTGTTAAGGCCTATCACAATGCTTGCCGCCATCGGGGTGTTCGCTTAGTCCACGGCCCTGGCAGCGTTGCCGAAGCAGGTTTTATTTGCCCCTTTCATGGTTGGCGATTTGCGCCAGAGGGTGAGTGTACTTTTGTTTTCGGTCGCAACATCTTTTCCGAAAAACTACTGGCAAAAGAAGAGATCGATCTCGCACCCGTGCGTATTGAGTTTTGGGCAGGTTGTGCCTTTATTAATTTCGATGATGATGCTCCTTCCTTGCGCGAGTGTTTAGGGCCAGTCGCTGAACGTATGGACGCTCGTTACGCTGATAAACTCAGAGTGGATTGGTGGTGTGGTACCGTATTACCAACCAACTGGAAATTGGCCATTGAAGCCTTCCAGGAGGGGTATCACGTGATGCAGACCCACCCACAGCTGCTGGATAAGATCTACAAAGGTAGTCGTTCCTATGGCCCGGATGGCGATGGTCGGGTGGTCAATGAGGATCTTGCGCCACAAGAGGTCGTAATAAAAACCGTTGAATTCCTTGCTTTATTGAATGAGGGTATGGACGGTATGGTGCACAAGACTGAAATGGCTGTCATTGAGAAGCTAAAAGATATACAAGTGCCTGATGATCCTGATCTCGCTTTCCAGTTGCTCTATGGTACGGCCTATGCCGAAGTTGCAAGAGATGCCAAGGAGCGCGGCGTTCCCATTTTTGATTTGTTGAAAGTCATTCAAGAGGTTGAATTCAATGCAGTTGAATTCATGTTTCCCCACTTCTTTCTATTGCCGACCTTCGCAGCCATGTCTTCATACCGTATCCGACCACTGACTGCCGAGACCTGCTTGTTCGAGATTTGGTCTCTAGTTATACCTCCTGAAGGCGACGAGAGGGAACCTCCTTCTGAGCCAACAATGCTGCCCTATCATTCAGCTGAATTTCCAGAAATCCCCAGGCAAGACTATTCCAACCTGCCATTACAGCAAAAAGGGCTGCACAATTTGCAATATATGCGTATTGGTAAAGGCGGCGATGGTCTGCCTGGAGAGGGAATGATCAGTAATTATCAGCGCTTGATTGATGGCTATTTGGCGGGTTTGGATAGAGATAGGCTGGCGAAGGCATCGGCAGTGGTAAATAGCGGGTTTGACGAAACTATTCTGGACATTGGTTTTTAGGGCTCGAAAATTAGCCGTTTTATAGTCTTTATTGTGGTGTTAGCTCCCCTACGGGGAGCATTTTTTCTTTATCGAAAAGAGTTTGTTGGTTACTGGCTATAGCTGTAGATAGTTCGATAGATAAATTTACAAGGTGCTCGCTAAACTGTGGCGGTGCTGGTGTCTGAATGCTCCTGTTTCGTCACTTTTGATAAGTCATCAGACAACCATCGACTGGTTAGCATTAATAGTGTGCAGCCGACCACGCCGATAACCACGGTGACTATGAGCGCGTATCGCAATCCATCTGTGCCATGGCTGTTAGCAAAGAAGTCACTCAATGCGCCAACGATAAATGGGCCAGTGCCAGCGCCAAAAATATTAATCAGAAATAGACAAACCGCAGAGGCGGTGGCTCGCATGTGCAATTTTGCTAAATTCTGGTTGGCGCTGTACATAGGTGGAATGTAGACACACAGTAGGATATAGAAAGGGAATAGCAGCACTAAGGATAGTTCTGCCGATTTAACCAGTAGGCAAGCAATGCCAAAGGGCATGCCCAATAATGTGAGTAGACCGGGAAAATAGAGCGCATGTGATGGTCTTTTCAGCCACAGTTTATCAGCCATCAAGCCACCCAGTAGCGTGCCCCCACACCCACCCAGACCAACAATCAGAGCCATCCATTTGCCGACGGTTGCCGGCGAAAGGCCATGAATGCGACTGTAAAATTCGTATCCCCACATCAGAATTCCATAACCAATTATCGACAGACAAGAAGCTCCTAACATAAGGCACACCCAGGAAGGGGAGCTGACCAGGTAGCTCAGAGTACGCAATAGAGATGTGTTTTCTGATTTATCTGCCTGCCGGGTGACCAATCTCGCTTCCGCTGCACCCCTTTCCGGTTCTTTTACGGTAAAGCGTAATATCAGTACGAATAGCAAACCGGGCGCTCCCAGGATAAAAAAAGCGACCTGCCAGTCGAAATTCTCACGTAGATAACCACCACCCAGGTAGGCAATGGCAGAACCTGCGAATACTCCGGTGGAGTATATCGCTAGCGCGGTAGCGCGCCGTTTTACCGGAAAATAGTCTGCGATTATTGAGTGTGCAGGGGGTGTTCCGGCTGCTTCACCAATGCCTACCCCCACCCGTGCAATCACCAAATGGGTAAATGTTTTGGCGAGGCCCGTGGCTATGGTCATGGTACTCCAAAGTGCCAGGCCTATAGCGATAATGTTTCGCCTATTACCTTGGTCGGCCCATCGGGCAATGGGTATCCCGGCAAAAGTATATAGAAATGCAAAGGCAAACCCGACAAGTAGCCCCATAGCGGTATCACTCGCACCAAATTCTTCTTTAATTGGACCAATAAATACCGACATTGCCTGACGATCGATAAAGTTGAATACGTAAACAATAAAGAGCACACCGAGCACATAGTAGGCATAGCTGTCTGGCTCAGTGGTTGTTCGGTTTAAGGTGGTGGGTGGGAGAACAATTTTTTTGTCGAGCATGGCCTGTTTGATGTGTTGTTATTATTGATTAAGGATCATAGTCTATTCGACATTGCACTGTAAAATTACCTTGCCGGTTATTTCCGCGTTATCTATTCGCTTGTGAACAGACGCTGCCTCGGAAAGTGGAACTATGGATTCGATGCAAGGGCTTAACTTTTTGGCCTGCAATAACGTAAAGAGGCGTTGTACATCTTCTTTAAATTGCTCGCGGTGGGATTCTCGACGGTGACTGATGTTATAAAAAGTACTTTCTCTTCCGTTCTTTAAAACCTGCCATAGAAACTTCAGCTTCAAAAAGCCGATTATAGTGGCTAACAGCGACTCTTGGCCGCTTGTGTATTGTAATACGCCATAACAGACGAGCAATCCGCCAGGTTTTAGACAACGTCGTGATCGTGCCCAATTGCCGGCTCCGATAGTATCAAAAACAATATCCACACCTTCCCCATCGGTTTCTCTGGCGATCACTTTTTCGAAGTCTTCATTTTGATAATCGATAGGTAAAGCTCCATAGTGTCGTACTGTAATATGTTTGCCACTGGATGCGGTACCGTACATCTTCAAACCCATTAATTTGCCTAATTCTAATAAAGCAGTTCCCACCGCACCAGCCGCAGCATGGACCAAGCAGGTAGAGTTTTTAGGTAGTGTTCGGATTCTGGTTAGCAGCTGGTAGGCAGTGGTATAAGAGAGAATCATCGCCACCGCTTCAGCTGGGTCAAGCCCTTCGGGGGCGAGAATAACGCGACTAGCTGGTACACATAGGTATTGTGTATAGCCGCCAATCACAGACATATCCGCAACATTCTGCCCCAGGGGTAACTGGCTAACGCCCTCGCCTAACTTATCGATTATACCAAACCAGTCGTAGCCAAGGGTGAAGGGCGGCTTTGTTTTAACATCCACATATTGCCCTTTGCGGATTATGGTGTCGGTAAAACCGGTACCGGCGGTAAGCACTTTGACTCTCACCTCGCCGGGGCCTGGCTCTGGTAGCTGAGGCTGCTCAATTACTCTTAAGTTCTCGGGGCCACCAAAATCGTTTATGTCAACATGATAGTATCGGGTCATAAAACTTGAAATAACATGGTAGCTAAGTAACCCTGCATTAGTAGGGTAAAATTGCCAGTGTAGAAAAACCTAATTAACTGAAACATCGACACTGTAGGTTCAGCTCACAGGGGTTATCGGCTTGTTGAACAGATTACTGTGGTTGAGTTGTTATAAACGTTAAGAATTTTTCAGCCAATATATCAATCACTATCGGGTCTGTAGCTATGCCAGATTCCAATGCAGCATGATTACTTTGATCCAAAATCTCGTAAATAAGTAACCACGCTTCCAACCAGCGGCGACGGCTCTCTTTGGCATCAGGCTGTAGGCGAAAAGCGGGTATTTTTTCGCCTAGGGCAGTAATGTAGTCACTGATTGTCGCTTGCGCCTTTTCCGTAAAACCGGCGCCCTCCGCAGTTGCTTGACTGAATACTCTAAGTAGGCTGCGGTTTTCCTTGTCGATTTCAAATTGGGCTGTGAGCCAACGCTTGATCTCGGCAAGATTGTTGAAATCCAGCTCTGTGATTTGCAAAAATCTTGGCTTGGCTTTGTTTACCGCCTGCTGAAATAGCGCTACAGAAAGATCCACTTTACCCGTGAAGTGGCGATAGAATGTCATCCGGCTGACACCCGCAGCTTTAGCTATCTCCTCAACAGAAGCTTCTATATAACCTGTGTTGAGGAAACACTCTGTCGCAGCCGCGAGTAGTCGCTCTCGGCTATTGGCTTTGGCCTTAGATGGCGGCAACACTGTGGGGCTGGTCATTGGCCTTCCGATTTCCTTCTAAAACATTCATGTTGCTATTATCAACCGTTAAGCTCTGTTGATATTGGTGCTCCAGTAGGCCGGACAAATTCACCTGGGAAACGCCCGGTAACTGCACCATTATCAAAGGTTGGAACACCGTTTACCAGCGTGATAACCATTGGCGCGGGAGCCCGTGTATAGCGATAGGTACGGCCACCTTTACCATCCCAAACGTCCCAAATTTTCTCTTCAGCTCGACGCTCGACTTGCTCCAGGTTAAAGACGGCGATGTCGGCTACCTTCCCAACTGCTATGGTTCCTCGATCTTGCAGGCCAAAAAAATTAGCGAGTTTACCCGTCATGACATGCACGGCTTCTTCGATGGAGAGTAGTCCATCGTCACGTACAAATTTGGTCAATAGCGAAATATTATCGCCGTAGCCGCAGAACATCTTACCGTGGGCACCGCCATCAGAGATGTTGCCAACAGAGCGTGGGTCTCGCAACATTTTTAATAGCAAATCCATATTGCGTTCCCAGGAACGCTTGTGGATTACAGATTCTGGCCCATTGTTTAATACCCATTGTGCCAGCGCATCAGAGGCATGTTCGATACCAGTAGCCTTCATGTAGTCTGCCAATGTAATACCGACAGGGCCGTAGCCGGATTCACTCTCTTTGAAGGTTAAGGCACTAGGGTCGTGTAGGTACGAGTGAGCGTACTGGTTGTCCCAGGACTCGCGAGCCCGGGCTAGCCACTCGGGATCGGTCAGCAGCCGATTTTTCGCATCCAGGCCTTCGGTGTCTATAAGCTCTTGCCACGCCTGATTGCCATTCTGGGCAAACACCAGAGAGCGGCAAAAGTTGATTACCGAGGTAGGCGATTCGTGATGGTAACCGGTCCAATTGTCCATTCCTTGAGCTTTGAACTGCTCGTGTACGGCTAACGACTTTTCAGCGATCTCTGATTGGAACTGAAGTGTGGGAACTCCAGCCCATTGGAGACGTACTCCGGCTTCATGCGCCAAATTGCCGAGTCTCTGAGCCTGCTCGGGTCCGGTCATGCGCATAAAGTGATCGACGATAATCTGTACGGTGGCGCCAGGGTATTTGGCTACGACCTTCATCAGTGCAACGTATTCATTATCATCTGCTTTTTGCGACGGTAGCGGGCGATCATGCTTATCATAGTCCAGCTGATTGGAGGATAACCCCATCGCTCCAGCTTGCATGGCATCGTCGAGCAATTCGCACATCTGTGCTATTTCCTCTGTTGTGGCGGCACGCTGCCAAGCAGCCTCGCCCATAACGTAGAGCCGTAAGGCGATGTGGCCACAAAAAGATGCATAATTTACCGGCACGCGAACATTGCGTTTTAGTGAGCTTTGGTATTCGCTCCACTTTTCCCAATCCCACGGAATCAATTTGTCCATGGGTTCTTCGGGAATGTCTTCAAAGAAATTGAAAATATCGATAACGTCGTGTTTGATTGCGGCTTTGGCCGGTGCCATAGAAAAACCACAGTTGCCATTAATAGAGGTGGTAATGCCATAAGCGGCTGCAGGTTCCATCATGGGCGACCACCAAACGCCACCATCCCAATGGTTGTGCGTTTCGATGAAACCAGGCGTTACTAGGCAGTCTGTAGCGTCGATTACTCGTTCGCCAGTGCGTGGTTGCAATTCAGTGCCGATGGCTTCGATCAGCCCATTACTGACACGTACGTCTGCTTTGAAGGCCGGTGTGTTGCTACCGTCTACGATGGTGCCGCCTTTGATTAGAATTTTGAAATCCATAGGGTGCCTGCCTATTATTATTTTGATTGATGTTACACACTGTAACATCAATCAAAACTGACAGTAAAGCAGTTATATCAGTCTAAAATATCAAGCCGTGAGGTTGGCGCTACGCGCGAGATACCGGCAAAGTGACGGTCTTGCTAAAGCTACAGCAATTGGTGGCTAATCCGGGAGCGATATTCACGAGTAAGGCGAGGGTGGCTAGTCGATGATGGCTTCTTTGCGGATTGAGCGAGCTGCAATGATCATTGCCAATGACGCGGGTAGAGCGACTAAGGTTACGATTAACAAACTGTAGCGAATGGCATCGGTGCCGTAGATTGGGGTCATTATGGTACTGAGCCATCCGGCAGCAACAGGGCCGATGCCCATACCAACCAGGTTGGCGGCCATCGTCCATATGGCGTGTGCCATAGCGCGCATAGAGGAGTCTGCTAATGATTGTGCGGTAGCAATAAGGGCAGGCGAGAGCATGGCACCAAGCAGCGAGCCCAATATGGAAAAGAGCAACCCTGCAGGCAGAGCACCGGCTCCAAAGGTAACGGTCGCTGGCAGTAGGAGGAAGGCACAGGTAAAGGGCAGGCTGGCAATTAGGGCTATAGCGGGAAGCCAACCGTACCAGCGCAGGTCTCTGGCGGCTAAGCGATCAATCAGCAAGCCACCGGCAATGCCACCGAGAACAGATGGCAAAGGGCTAATAAGAAAGTAAACCAACCCCGCCTTGGCCTGCTCCAGCTGATAAATTCGAATTAGGAAAACGGGCTCCCAGGCGCCACGGCCGATTGCGGTTACCATTGATAAGCTAGCGCCAAAAATTAACCATCGGAAACTACGTTTTGCCAGCAATACCCGGAGTACCGTTAAGATTCCCTGTTGTTCCTCGAGATTTGAGACCGTATTGCCATAGGTTCCCCGGTTCGGTTCTTTGATCACCAGCCAAAATAGTAGCGACAAACAGACACCCGGTAGTCCGGCCACGATCAACGCTGTACGCCAGCCATAGGCTTGGCCGATGATGCCGCCGAGCAGCATGCCCGCTCCGATACCGGCTACACCTCCAATCGATAACATCGACATAGCCAGTCCGCGTTTTCTTATGCCAAATATATCGGACAGCAGCGAGGCGAGGGCGGGGGAACTTGCCGCTTCCGTTATACCGACACCCATACGCACAACGAATAGTTGTCCAAAAGTTTTGGCAAGTCCTGCTGCTGCGGTAAACAAGCTCCATAAAAATATGGCCCAAGCGATCATATTTCGACGATTGTATTTATCGGCTATTCTGGCCAGCGGTAGTTGACTAAGTATGTGCGTAATGACAAATGCGGGCCCGACCAGCCAGCCTAACTGTGTGTCAGTCAAATCAAGGTCTAGCTTGATCTGCTCGAGCAGAATGGACACCACATATCGATCCATAAGGCTCACTAGAACTACGAGAAAAGCTAGAACTAAAACTAGGCGTAGATACCAGGAAGCGGGGGAGTGTTTTACGTTCATACCAATAGTCATTTTTCTGGGTCAATTTGTTAATGTATTTGGCGGTACGCGTGCTCGCGGTGGGAGGTTGCTAGCGCTTCTAGCCGTTTGGTGACAGCTCATTTGGTCGCAGGTGTGGTGGCCGGCCATGGCGGGTATTATTGATTATAACTGACTAAATGTCATTTATTGTTGCGAGAGGTACCATTTATAGTTACTCTTTAATGGGGTTGAAGCGGCCTTTTTCGGCAGCCTTGTTCGGTGTCACTAGCTAAGGTGGCGCTAACATTTGCAGCCGACTCAAATGGTACAAATATCTCTTAATAGCCAAATACCATAACAACAGGTTTAAGTGAGCGGTTGTAATTAAGTATAAAACAAGGCTCACCACTCCTAGGTCGAGCCAATGCTCCTCTATCTTTCCCGAACTCATGAGTCGTTGGAATAATCAGTGCAAAAAGCTTAAGCATCGGGAATTGACACTGGCAGATAACAATAAACATTTCAGTCATAAAAGGTCAGTGATTATGTCTATGCCAAATTCACACGAGTCAAAAAAGCTATTTCTGCATGAGAAGGTACGCTTAGGGGTAGATGAAACTACCCGTTTTGTTGAACATTTCGCTGAATGTTATCGCCCGTTAATGGAGGGGCAGGGTGCTCGCTTATATGGCTTATGGGAGGCATCAGAAATCAATGCCTGCTGGCCGGAGATCACCCTAATCTGGGAAATTGATAGTTACTCACACTTGGCGAATATTGCCAATGCCCGCCATCAAAATCCAGAAACCAAGCAAAAGTTTCAGCAGTGGCGGGTGCTCTTAGGCGAACTCAAAGCAAAAGGTGAGGGGCGGTTGATGTTTGGTCATGCCGGTATTAAATCAATCGAAGAGCATCGCTCTCTCGGCCTAAATACCAGTGTAGTGATAGAAGAGGTGATGACAACCAAACCGAACTGTCAAACTCGTTATATCGAGGAGCTTGAATATCTCTATGTGCCTTGGTCGGAGGAGACGGGTAAAAAATGGTTAGGTTCATTTTCCACGGTATTTCGAAATAATGAAGTCATTCACTATTGGGCTTTAGAGGGTGGTTGGGAAGCCTTTGGTAAATACTGGCCCAGTTGGGGGGATGTGCCCGATCCCAGAATTCGCTCCTGGATGAATATGGCTCCTGCTCTCCGTGAAGGTTGGCAGGATAGCTTTATGCAAGCATTACCTGGTAATCCACTAAGCTGACCCTGTCGTCACTTGGTATCTGCTTTCGTCTGGCTATCGCCGGTAATGAATTTCGACTTCACCCCTAGGGGTGAAGAAGTATTGCTAGCGTATGATTTTAATTGATCTCCGCGGCAGTCATCATCAGCTTCATGGCTTCACCTGGGTTCATTGGCGTGTTGAGTTTATCTAATAAGCCCGGAATTACATCGGCCAATTGCTCGGTTGTCCAGATTCCGTTGGAGTGCTTTAAACCAGATTTTGGTTGAGGCATATCGACAGCCATCACCGTGCCTCCCCCCATCTCAAACACTCTGCCATTGATATCGCTTGCCAGGTCGCTTAATAAGTAGACTACAATTGGCGCCACAAATGCGGGGTTTAATTTCTGTCGCAACTCTTCGGTTTTCATAACGCCTTCGGTTAAGCGGGTAACCGCCGCAGGTGCCAATACATTGACGCGAACACCATAGCGGGCTAGCTCTCGAGCAGCGACGATACTCATGGAGGCGACCCCCGCTTTGGCTGCAGCGTAGTTGGCCTGGCCGGTGCCTGAATACAAACCTGAGGCGGATGTGGTGTTAACTATTGCTGCATTCACCGGCGCGCCTGTGGTTTTGCTCAACTCTCGCCAATAGGCGGCCGCGTGATGCATGGGGGCTGCCGTACCCTTTAAATTGACGGCAATGGAGAGATCCCAATCCTCTTCGGTCATATTCGCCAAGGTGCGATCACGCAGGATGCCGGCATTATTGACTAGGCCGTCCAGCCGGCCAAAGGTATCCACTGCTTTCTGAATCAATTGGCCCGCGGCTTGCCAATTCGATATGTCGGAACCATCGACCACAGCTTTTTGTCCCATCGCTTCGATTTCCGCCACCACTTGTGCAGCAGGGGAGGCATCACTGCCGCTACCATCATTGGCGGCCCCTAAATCATTGATGACCAGGTTGTAGCCAGCTTTGGCCAGCGCCAGTGCATGTTCTCGGCCCAGGCCTCGTCCGGCACCGGTGATAATGGCAACAGGTGCTTCGCTCTTGATGATTGACATAAGATCTACTCCGTAATTTATCGTGAGTACGCAGATATTAATTGATTAATAAATAAGTCGGCACTCTTCAATTGCAGAATGCGTTGGACATTTTAGGTGATTTTAAAATTTCTGATTTTAGGCCGATTATTATGCCCATAGCCTAGACACTATTTTTCGATCTCTTGCTGGCCTAGTTATTTAGATCGCAGCGGCCATTGCTGATCAGTATTACATCTCGTTCCATCGCACGGCATTGGAAAGAGATTGTATTGCCATCTACCCAAATATCGGTACCAATGGTCTCACCGGGAAACACTGGTGAAGTCATACGCACGTCGAAACGATTAATTTTGCCTGGGTTGTAGTCACAAACCGTTGCCAATACTGCTCGACAGGCAATACCGTAACTACACAGGCCGTGGAGAATGGGTTTCTCGAAGCCCGCTTTCTGTGCGAACTTGGGGTCGGCGTGTAACGGATTACGGTCACCATTTAAACGGTAGAGCAACGCCTGGTCGGCTCGGGTTTGTGTTACATAGTGAAAATCGGGCTCACGATCTGGTAACACATGCGGGCTGGCTTTGGATTTAGTTGGCCCGCCACAGCCGCCGTCACCGCGGCAAAAAATAACATTTTCCATTAGATAGAGAGGTTCACCATTGGCTAGTTTTACATCCATCTCCAGTGTGATAATGGCCCCTTTATCAATGCCCTTATCCACCACTTCCGAAATGCGTGTGGTACCAATGAGGTCGGCAGCCGGGGGCAAGGGTTGAAACACTCTCAGGCGTTGCTCGCCATGAAGTAGTTTAGCCCAATTGATATCAACTCCTTGTAAAATGTTGGCGCCACCACCACCTAACACCGCTGCCGCCGAGGGTACCACTTGTAAATGTGGGTGTTCATAAACAAAGGGTAACTCCTGGCTGATGCTTGGATCTCGGCCCATGCCTATGCTGAGGTTGTAGAGCAGCATTTGCGTGTCGGTATAGCTAAAAGTCACATCGGCGGCACGACGGGAGATTATTTCTTGGTATGTAAAGGCCATTTTTGCGAATTAAATATAGTGTTGAAATTTATTGTTGGTTTGCCGGCCAATACTGTTGGCGCAGGCTCTTCTTATTTAGCTTGCCTGTCGGCATTCTTGGTAATTGCTCGACAAAGTCAAACGAGCGGGGGATTAACTGCTTACCCAGTTTTTCTTGTACCAATTGTTTAATCTCCTTGATAAAAGCATCGCTGGCGCAATAACCCTCAGACAATTGAATAACCGCTTTCGCTTCTTCGCCGAGCTCTTCGTTGGGGACGCCAATCACAGCCAGGTCCTCAATGGCTGGGTGCAGCGCCAGTACATCCTCTATCTGTTGCGGGTAGATATTGACTCCACCGGAGATGATCATGAACGATTTGCGGTCAGTTAAGTAGAGATAGCCCTCTTTATCGAGGTAGCCCAGGTCTCCTACACACATCCAATTTTTATTAGTAGGGTGGCGGGTGGCGTCGGTCTTTTCGCTATCCTTGTGATAGGAAATCTCTGCGCCGGGCGTCATTTCCGCATAGATTAGCCCTGCTTCACCAAGTGGTAACTCTTTGCCATCGTCATCGCAAATATGGAAGGGATTACCGGTAGAGCGGCCAACGGAACCGGGATGCTGGAGCCATTCCGTGCTGGATATTTTGGTATAACCGACCGCCTCGGTAGAGGAGTAGTATTCATCAATTATCGGGCCCCACCAGGCGATCATTTTACGTTTGACTTCAATGGGGCAGGGAGCAGCGGCGTGAATGGCATGACGTTGGCTAGAGACGTCGTATTGAGCTCGAATGTCGTCTGGCAGCTTTAACATTCGAATAAACATGGTCGGTACCCACTGGCTGTGAGTTACCCGGTATTTATCAATTAATTTCAGGGCCAATTCCGGTTCAAATTTATCCATCATAACCACAGTCCCACCCGATAATATTGTGGCATTGCTGTAGCCCAAGGGGGCGCTGTGGTACATGGGGGCTGGGGCTAGGTAAATGGTTTCGGTGTTCATGTTGAACATTTTTGCGGCGGCTATCATTGCTGGATTGCCTGCAGCGGGTGACCCTTTGGGCAGCGAGCGCAATATTCCCTTCGGGCGACCGGTTGTACCAGAGGAATAGAGCATGACGGTGCCAAGTGACTCATCTTCAATATTGCTGGTTGATTGCTGGGCAATCGCTGCGGTGTACTCTTCGAAGCCGGGAACTGTGCCACCGATAGCGAGTTTTAGCTGGCAATGATTCGCTAGCTTTCCTAGCTCTTCTGTCTGAGTTAAAGAGGCTGAGGCCAACAGAACTTTTGCATCACAATCATCAACAATGTAAGCCGCTTCACTGGCCGATAGATGCCGATTAATTGGGGTAAAATAGAGCCCTGAACGTAAGCAGCCCCATACCACCTCTAAAAATACAGGGCTGTTTTCGAGAAATAGGGCAACGTGATCGCCTCGGCGTAAGCCTGTATTGTAGAGAAGTTGAGCTACCTGATTGGAGTGCTCATTGAGTTCTCGATAGGAGACGATTGTGCCCGAAGATGGGTGAATAATGGCGGGCTTATCGGGTTGAGTCTCTGTGTATACACCAGGGTACATGGATCAATTACCTATCGTTTTTCTTTTTCTGTTTTTGTTTAATATCTGATTACTGGTGTTTATGGTTACCTAAGTAACGATTTCTTACAGTTGCTAGTATTCTTTTAGACGTTAGCATTCATTGCTAAATATGATGGTACCTGCCGCACTGAACATATTCCCTACGCCATGGCAAACTGATATTTTGGCACCCTCAATCTGGGCGGCAGCAATACCGCGCATTTGCCTTACGCTTTCCTGCAGAGCGTACATCCCGTACATGCCCGAGTGCATATAGGAGAGGCCGCCGCCATTGGTATTGACTGGCAGGTCGCCACCTGGGGCGGTGCGCCCTTCGCGAAAATAGTCTTTAGCTTCACCCTTCTTACAGAACCCCAGGTCTTCCAGGCCGTACAGAGGCAGATGCGCAAATGCATCATAGATCATCAAGTGGTCAACCTCGGCATGGGTGATACCGGCTGATTCAAAGGCCGCATTGCCTGATACACGAAATGCTTTCGAGCTGGTGAAATCTTCCATCATGCTGATGCTTACGCACTCCACGGCCTCGCCACTTCCCATGATGTAAACCGGTTTGGTGGGGAAGTCCTTGGCTCGTTCAGCCTTGGTTAAAATCAAGGCCCCGCCACCATCGGTAACCAGGCAGCACATGAGTTTGCGGTAGGGGTAGGCGATCATCTTCGAATTCATGACATCGTCGATGGTGATCGGCTCCTTGGCAAAGGCTCTAGGATTTTTCGCTGCCCATTGCCGTTGGGTAACGGCGACACGGGCGAGGTCTTCTATCTCGGCCCCGGTCTCCTTTAAGTAGCGTAATACTGGAATGGTGAACATGGTGGCAGGAATAGAGACGCCATAGGGCGCTTCAAACTGCCCGAAAGGACTGGCTGGTGCTGGAGCATATTGTGGTGGTGCCACCATCGAGCGTCCGGATTCTCCGTGGGTGATCAATACGGTATTGCAATAGCCGGCGTTGATGGCTGCGGCGGCGTGTCGGACATGGAGCATAAAGGAGCAGCCGCCGACATTGGTACCATCGACCCATTTGGGCGTTATGCCGAGCATGGTTGAGACATTCCAGGGGTGCTCGCCGGCACAGGCGATACCATCGATATCCTGGGGTTTTAATCCTGCATCGGCGATGGCGTTAAGCGCGGCATCTAGGTGTAAACCAAGTGCTGAGACATTCGGGATTACTCCCATCTCAGTGGTTTCGGCCGCGCCCACCACGGCAATGCTATTGGGTTGGATTGTCATCGGTTACTCCGCGGGCTTGAACAGAGGCAGGCTGATATCGTCATTTTGCTTGGCGAAGGTTACCTGCAGAGGCATATCCAGTATTAGCGCCTCCGGGGTCTGCGGGCAGTCGACGATATTGGTCATCATGCGTGGCCCCTCTTGCAGAGTAACTACGGCGATTGAGTGTGGTTCACTGCCCATATCCGGTCTCGGGCGGTAGTTGATGTTGTAGGAGTAGAGGGTGGCCCGGCCGCTGGCTTTATAAACTTCCACCTCGCGGTTACCGCAATGGGGGCAGAAGGGGCGAGGAGGGAAATAGGACTCTTTACAGGCGCAGCAGCGTTGTAGGCGCAGTTCCCCGTCTCGGCAGCCATCCCAAAAATGTTGGGTCTCTGGTGTGGGCTTGGGCAGTACCCTTGGCTTGGCATTCATTTTTATAAGCTCCTCTTTTTATACTTTAGGGTGAGGAATAAACACTGATTTTGATATCTAAAAACTGATTATGCAACAGTTATTTGGGTGGGGGTGATAGTGGCCTGTTTTGTACACCAGGGACCGAGACCGTTTCGCCACTCTTTATCAGTGGGCAGTATAGGGCTGTCCGCTTAAGCCAAAATTACCAAATTTTTGTTATAAAATCTGACATTACTAGACTAAAAGCACTCTTTAGAGGAAGAGGGTGTTATCTTGGTAAGCTGATCATAACACAGGGAAATTACAATTCGAAACAGTAATGTTTTGAAATTGCGTCATCCTATAATTGACATTACGTCGGTTATTGTGGTGATATGCTGTTGCCGAGTCAGCGAGCTTGAATTATGAATAATAACAATACGGCCGCCGAGCCATTGCACGAGTTAGGCTTCTATATGTTAGCCGGTCACAGTGATAGCCCGGTCGACAGTTTCGCCCAGGTGCAACGGGCTGAAGCGTTGGGGCTGGGAGCTGGTTTTATCTCCGAGCGCTTTAACAACAAAGATGCCCCCACGCTCTGTGGAGCGGCTGCTGCGGTTTCAAGGCGTATGGGTATCGCCACGGCTGCGACCAACCACAATACCCGCCACCCCATGATTACCGCGACCTTCGCTATGACCATGCACAAATTGACTTGTGGGCGCTTCTCACTTGGTCTTGGGCGTGGTTTTGATGGCCTGTTTAAGGCCATGGGCTTACAACCGATCACCAACAAACAACTGGTTGATGCCGCAGATATGTTTCGCCGTTTGTGGCGTGGTGAAACCCTGCTCAAGCATGAGAGCAGCTTGGGTAACTATCCCATGTTGCAACTGCTGGGCAAATTTGATGAGTCGATACCGATCTCTTTGGTGGCCATGGGTGAAAAAACCCAAGAGCTGGCCGGCCGATGTATGGATGCGGTTTATCTGCACACTTTCTTTGACGACCCTGCCGTAGAGAAGGCTGTGGCGGCAGTGCGTCGTGGCGCGGAGCAGGCTGGGCGAGACCCCACCAGTGTGCGTATCTGGTCGATATTGGCCACTGTAGGAGATCACATCCCCTACGAACAACGATTGAAAAAAACGGTAGCTCGTCTGGCATCTTATCTCCAGGGTTACGGTGACATGATGGTGGCTGTGAATAATTGGGACCCAGCTGCATTAGAGCGCTACCGAAATGCGCCCCTTATCAAAAACTTTAAGGGCGCTATTGATGCCGTGGCGACGACTCAAGAGTTGGAGCAGATTGCCGAGTTAATCCCAGTCGAGTGGTTGGCCACCGCCGCGACAGGGTCACCTGAACAGTGCGCGCAGGCCATTCAGCACCAGCTCGATTTAGGGGTAGACAGCGTAATTTTGCACGGTGCTGTGCCCGAAGAGCTGGCCCCAATTCTGCCGGCCTATCGAGCCATTCGAAAGCCGGAGATGGCCGCTTTACCAGCCAACCCTGGGTGGAGGTATTTATGAAACAAGCTCTGGATATTGAGCAGATAACGGCTACAGCCTTGTCGGAAATTCTGGGTTATCCCGTTGCCGAGGTGACCACCAAAAAAGTAGGTACCGGGCAAACGGGTGCATCCTATCGCCTGTATCTGCAGGCTGAACAGGGGCCGAAAACCCTATTGGCAAAAGTGGCTGCCGGTGACTTGCAGGCGCGCGCTCGGGTAAAGGGTGGTTATGCTGCGGAAGTGGGCTTTTATGATCAGTTGGTTGATACCATAGATGCTCGTACCCCTAAGTGCTGGTACGCGGCTATCTCTGAGGATCATCTGCATTTTACTCTGTTGTTGGAGGACCTGGCGCCACGGGTACCTGGAGTGCAAGTAGAGGCTTGTGATCTGGTTCGGGCGCAAGCGGCGATTCGCAACCTGGCGGCGTTACATGCACCACGCTGGAATGATCCTAAATTATTCGAATTGGGTTTCCTGATGAACACCCACAGCCCCGAGGCGGCAGCCTTTATAGGCCAGTTGACGGTCTCTTCAGCGGCAACCTATGTCGAGTCCTATCGCCGTGAACTGGGTGAGGCCAATGCGAAAACCATTATTGAAGCTGCTGCGGCTATTGGCCGGTGGATTGGCAAATTAGCGCCAAACTTCAGTGTTTTGCACGGCGATTACCGGTTAGACAACCTTATGTTCGGTGCAGACCCTAACGATGTTGTTGTACTTGATTGGCAGACTGCTGCCGTGGGTGCGCCGACTCGTGACCTGGCCTATTTTTTGGGTACGAGTTTAAAAACTGATCAGCGGCGAGAGCACGAGTCGGCGTTGGTGGCACTTTACCATCAGCAGTTGTTAGACCGTGGTGTGGAAGGTTATGACTTCGAACAGTGTTTTCGTGACTACCGATTGGGTCATCTGCACGCAATTATGATTACCACCATTGGCTGTGTTAACGCCACCGGTGAGCGTAGTGCGGAGAGCGATGCCATGTTTCTGGCGATGGCGAATCGCTCCAGTGAGGCGATCCGCGATTTACAGACATTGGACCTAGTCGACTAGCAGTTACTAGAGGTCGTCAGGGTTGAGTAGCTAATGGCGGCTGCGCCACTATTTTTTTATTTCACATAAAGTTTAAAAAAATGAGTGAGCAAATACACATTACCGATTTTGAGCAGCCCATCTATACCGAGCAGATGATTCAAGTGCTGACAAAATTGGAAGGGTTAGAGATCGCGTTGGATAACAAAAGTTTGTTAGCTAAAGTGCAAGCAAATCTAGATGTACCCTTACACATTGACAATGAGATGCTAGCTCGTTTTCAAAGCTTGTACGGTGAGGTGTTTGCCAATGGGCCGCTGCATGCCATGGGTCGCTTAGGCTTACAGAATCGCGCGGTTGATGGCATCGCTGATGTCAGTCGTATGGAATACATCCATGCCACCTATCCTGAAGTGGGTGAAAGACCAATAGAGCGACCTTTAATCGTGGCAGGAATGCCGCGTTCGGGAACTACGCATCTATTGAAGTTGCTCTCCTCTGACCCGTTTTTTCATACCCTCTACCGCTGGCAGACTTATCGCTCCTTTCCGTCAAAGGCGATGTTGGAAGGGCGGGAAACGGACGATCGCAGGGAAACAGGTGCCGCTAAGGATGCGATTCTCGATGTGACCCTGCCACATTTTCGTAGCCTGTTTGATGTAGAGGCAAGCGATGCCACTGAAGAGATTGAAGTGATGGCAAAGGCGTGTTTTGGTGTTACGCCCTCTTTTCAAGGTGACGTGCCGGAATACGATCGGATGTTTTACAGTACGGATCAGACCCCGGCCTATCGCTTTTTATACCGTTTTTTACAAGCCATGCAGTGGTGCGAGAAAACCCCTTTAGAAAGTCGATGGTTGTTGAAATCGCCTCAACATTTGGGTGCGCTGACAGCGGTTAATAGAGTATTCCCGGATGCCTGCCTGGTCTTCACCCATCGAGACCCGGCCTCCGTATTTACCTCCTTAGTAACCATGATTGGTTATGTTATCCGAGCCACCTACTCTTCGGCCACTAAGCAGCAGATTATTGATAAAACCTTGCGTATGCAGCATGGGTTCTTGCGTGGCTTAGTCAACGATATAGATAAAATCAGCGGTCCAGTTGAACACATCTATTTTGATCAGTTTATGAAAAATAAGCAGGAAGCGGTGGCGCGAATCTATCGAGCGGCAGGTATGGAATTTAACAGTGACGTAGAACGAAGAGTTACTGAACAAGCGCAAGCCCATACGCGCGATCGGCGCGGCAAAGTAGTATACGATTTGCAGGCGGATTTTGGCCTTAGCCGGGATGAAATTCGAAAGGAATTTGCCTACTACATTGATCGCTTCCCGGTAGCCATAGAAGAGAGTCATCAATGACAACAGTAGAGAAAAATAGAGCATTACTGCGGCACTGGTACGATCATATGTGGGGTTGTACCAACTTCGATCTCATTCCTGAAATTGCCGCCGAAAAATACCTGCGCCACGATATCACCGGGGCCAATAACCTGATGCCGGCCACCGCCTATCGCGATATGTTAAAGCCGGTATTGGGCCACCTCGAGGTGCAAGAGTTTCAGTATCATCTAACCTGCGAAGGGGATTATGTCGGGGCATTAGGTCGATTTATTCTGCCGGGTGACAAACAGTGGGATTGGGTGCAGTTGTTTCGTGTTGAGAATAATCACCTGGTGGAGACTTGGCTGGCGGGAATGGGGGGGACCGACCCCATGGGCTATCCTCATCCTCGCAATGCCTGGCATGGCGGTGAAATTCCCTCGGTTGCTTTGCCTCCCAGCAAAAACAAAACGCTAGTGACTAGTTGGTTGAACAATTTCCTGGGTGAAAGTTGCGATCCTAACGCCTTTCTACTTCCAGAAATTCGTGTTCACGATTTTATTCACTCGGATCGGATTGTGAGCGCGGTCGAATATCAAAGCCAGTGGCTCGCATTAATGAACAGTCAACAAATATCTGATTTCCAATCGTTTGTCATTGGAGAGGGGGATATGGTTTTTGCCACCTGCAGCTGGAAGCTGGACGGCGATCGTCAGTGGGACTGGGTGCAGGCATTTCAAATCATCAACGGCAAAATAGCTCGTATATGGCTGCCAGTGATTGGTGGGACTGACACAGATCTAAACCTAGGTGCCCAGACTCGCTGGTCGGCTTCTGTTATGCCTGCTGATTCCATCGCTTTGCCGGTCGATTGAGATAATAAAATGATTAGTAAATTTGATGATTATCCTATCCACCAGTCACCAGAGCCGATAGCGCATACCGCTACCAGTGATCGCTTTACCTACGATCGTTATTGGTACAATGGTCATACGCAAGAGGGTGATCTGTTCTTTGGTATTGCTATGGGGCGCTACCCCAATTTAGGCATCCTCGATTGTGCTTTCAGTATTGTGGTCGACGGCCACCAGCATGCCTTTTATGGTTCGCGTCGCGCTCCCAACGAGCCATCAGAGACCACGGTTGGACCCTTCTCAATTACTATTCTTGAGCCCATGGGCCGTCACCGAGTAGTCATTGAGCCTAACGAAACCGGCATTGAGTGTGACCTCATCTTTACCCCCCGCACCGCGGCTATTGAGGAAGGGCGGCAAACCAAACGCAACTCGCGTTACCTAATTCAAGATGTCACCCGCTTTGACCAGTTTGGTTTCTGGCAGGGCGTGGTTCGCTATCAGGGCAAAGAGATAAACCTCCAGCAACGAGTGACCTATGGCTTAAAAGACCGCTCCTGGGGTATTCGCCAGGTGGGTGAACGATACACCGGTGGGGCGCCGCTGAAACACACCGACAGTGTCCATTTTTTATGGGCACCCATTCATTGGCAGGAGCGTTGTACGCTGGCTGGCTGTTACGAGGACGGCGATGGTTATCAATGGCACAACGATCAGGTGATTGTACCCAGTTACTCAACTCGGGACCAAATCCCGGCCGAAGAACCAGGATTAATTCGTTGGCGAGGTGTGGTAAAGCACCAATTAAATATGGCCAGCGGTACGAGGCGGGCGCAGTCCGCGATAGTTACCATGGCCGATCACGGTGGTGACACTCTGGAATTGCAGTTAGAGCCTATTCTCACATTTCGTATGAAAGGTATTGGCTATCAGCACAGCGAGTGGGGGCACGGCCTATGGAAAGGTGAATTGGCGATTGGTAGTGAATCTTGGGCTTGCGACGATATTGATCCGCTGACCTGGGACAATATCCACATTCAACAACTGGTAAAGGCGCGCTCTGGTGACCAGATTGGTTACGGTGTGCTGGAGCAGATGAATATTGGACCCTATTTACCCTATGGCTTAACCAGCTGGTTTGATGGCGCCAAATAGATGAGTGGGAATCTCTATGGGAAGCGTAGGTTTGGTAACGTTAGCACCAGATTCTCCATTGCATAAACACTGATTAAACTTGAATCGATAATAAAAAGTGGAACTCTATGAAGAGCATTGAAGCGGCGGTATTGAGGCCAGAGCAGTCTGTTATGGTGTTTGAGCACCTCCAGCTGGAGCCTCCTAAAGCTAATGAAGTATTGGTAAAAATTGTTGCCTGCGGTATCTGTCACACTGATATGGTATTACGTGATGCCGGCCTAACGCCACGGCCGGTAGTATTGGGCCATGAGGGCTCTGGAATCGTTGAGAGTGTCGGGCCTGGGGTCTCCGGATTTAAACCCGGCGATCGGGTGGCCATCAGTTTTGCTTCGTGCGGTGGTTGTCCTGCCTGTGGCAAACATGCCCCCAGTTACTGTCAGCAGTTTTTGCAGCTTAATTTTCTAGGAGCTCGAGGAGATGGTAGTACCTGTCTGACAAATGGTGATGAAACAATCCACTCCCACATCTTTGGTCAATCCTCATTTGCTACCCATGCTGTTTGCCCGGTAAGTAATCTGGTTAAGGTGGACGACGAAATACCTCTGGAGTTGGTTGGCCCCTTCGGGTGCGGCTTTCAAACCGGAGCCGGTGCAGTGTTGAACTCGCTCAAGGTGTCGGCAGGGTCGACGGTAATGGTCTTAGGGGCTGGCGCGGTAGGTTTGTCTGCCGTGGCGGCTGCCGTCCATATAGCCCAAGCAGCTACCGTGATTGCGTTGGACTTGCAGGAGTCCAGGTTGGCGCTGGCGAAAGAGGTGGGGGCCACCCACACCCTAGCGGGTGGGCTGGACAGCATGACCGACGCTGTGCGTGCGCTTCTGCCCCAGGGGGTTGACTACATTATCGATACTACCGGTTATGCGCCGCTGCTTGAACCCAGTGTGGCATTGTTGGCTAACCAAGGCACGCTGGCCCTGGTTGCTTCCTATTCGCCCAATGCAACATTAACACTTAGCCCGGTTGGAATGATGATGGCGGGTAAACGAATCATCGGTGTGATGGAGGGCGATTCCGATATTCACACATTTATTCCCGCACTGTTGGAACACTTTAAAAAGGGTCGTTTTCCAGTCGATAAATTAGTGCGTTATTACGATTTCCACGATCTTAACAGTGCCATTGATGATGCAGAACTGGGTGTAACCATTAAAGCAATCGTTACCATGCCCAAGTAGCGGTTAGTTATTACATCGAATATTTTTGTTCCGCTAATGGTGCTGAAATTATAACGGCAGTACGGTGAGGAGTAGCTGGCTATGAATGTATTTAAGCTGTTAATTGATGGTCAATTGGTCGATGGCGCATCTTCCATTGATGTAATTAATCCGGCAACGGGTGAGGTATTTCAACAGGCCCCCAGAGCCGATGAGGTTCAACTCAACACAGCAATAGAAGCGGCCAAAAATGCCTTTTCAGCCTGGTCTGCTACAGCAATTGATTACCGGCGTGAGCTGCTAATTAAATTGGCAGATGCAATTGATGCCAGGCTGGGCGAATTCGCCAAGCTGCTGACTCGCGAACAAGGGCGACCTATTGAACAGGCTCAAGGGGAGATTTTTTTCTGTTCTTATACCTTGCGACTGTTTGCCGGCATGGAGTTAGCCCCCAAAGTCCTAAAAGAAGACGACAATGCCAAAGTGGTTGAATATCGACAACCACTGGGTGTGGTGGCGACTATTACTCCCTGGAATTTTCCGTTGTTAATGGTAACCAATAAACTGGCGCCGGCGTTGTTGGCTGGTAATACCCTAGTTATCAAGCCCGCTCCGACCACCCCATTAACCACATTAATGCTCGGCGAGCTCTGTGCCGATATCTTCCCAGCAGGGGTGGTAAACACTGTGGTGGATAACAACGATTTGGGTGGGTTAATTACCTCAGACCCGGACGTTGCTAAGGTCGCCTTTACAGGCTCCACAGCTACCGGTAAAAAGGTACTGGCCAGCTCTGCGGAAACATTGAAGCGGCTCACATTGGAGTTAGGTGGCAACGATGCTGCTTTGGTGTTGGATGATGTTGATGTCAAAGCGGTAGCTGCGCAAATTTATAATTGCTCAACTTACAATGCCGGACAAATATGTGTGGCGATTAAGCGTGTTTATGTACCCGATGCGCTATACGATGAGTTTTGCAATGAATTAGCCAGACTGGCTAACAATAGTGTCGTAGGTGATGGTTTTGAGCCCGGTGTACAAGTGGGGCCTTTGCAGAACAAATTACAATTTGAAAAAGTAAAAAGGCTACTGGAAGACACCAAAAAACGTGGCAATATAATTGCAGGCGGAGAGGCTCTGAATCGGCCTGGCTATTTTATTGCACCAACCATTGTGCGTGATATTGATGATAAGGCCAAGTTGGTTGCCGGCGAACAATTTGCTCCAATTTTACCGGTGCTGAAATATTCAGATCTCGATGATGCGTTGGCTCGTATCAATGCCACTGAATTTGGCTTGGCCGGTTCCGTTTGGGGGACCGATATCGATCGTGCAGCTAGTGTTGCTCAGCGAATCGACTCGGGTAGTGTTTGGGTTAACAGCCACATGGCACTCGATCCTGCGGTGCCATTTCGTGGTGCTAAACAGTCCGGGTTAGGAGTGGAGCTAGGCCAGGAGGGTTTGTATGAATACACGCAAGCCAAGGTAATTACTGTGCCGAAAAATAGTCGTTAAACCGGGCTTGGGTTAGCCAATATTCTGCGCCCACTCAACGTAGGTCTTTGCTAAATCCATAGTGAGAGTTGCCCAATAGGGTTTGGCTTTTGTAAAGGATTCGGTGAAAATGTCCCTAGCATCGTGGGGGCATTTTAAAGTGTGGATACCAGACCATTTTTACCAAACCGTTCACTCTAAATCAGTCATACCAAGTCACTAAAAAATGTGCGCCTCCAGTAGATGAAGGAGACGCGCATTGGATTTTCTTCGTATGTGCTCGGCACAACATTCATTGATTTGGAGTGCACGCCGATAAGAAATGACACTGCTTTAACCTGGTCGATTTTATCATCCATAACAACCAGAGATTAGTGGTGTAGACCTCACTTATCGACGTCCTTGGGTATCTGGTTGGCCTGCGCAGCTTACACTCAATCTTCAAATTCGAATTCGATAGGCAGCTTCTTAAGCCCATTAGCAAAAAAGCTCTCAATCATCCTAGGCTCGCCGGCTAGCTTTACCGATCTCAGTTTGGGAATAATCTCTTCCCACAATATTTTCATTTCCATTTTTGCCAGAGCTTGCCCCAAACACAGATGCGCGCCAAAACCAAATGCAACGTGTTTATTGGGTTTGCGGTCAATATCGAATTTATCTGGGTTGGGAATTGCTTCTTCATCGCGATTTGCCGCTGCGTAGCAGAGCATTAGCCAATCGCCCTTTTTGATTTTGCGACCACGAATCTCTACATCTTCAGCACTTGAGCGCATAAAACTTTTGACGGGTGTTGCCCAACGTATTGACTCATCAATAAAGGCTGGTAGTAACGATGGATCGGCTTGCAGGCGCTTCAAAAGTCCAGGTTGTGTGGCTAACGCCCACATGCCCATAGAGGTGGAGGAGGAGGTGGTGTCGTGTCCTGCGGTTGCAATAATAAGATAATAACCATTAATGGCAGCATCAGAAATGGGTTTTCCATCTACCTCCGCGTGCACAATAACCGTTGCTAAGTCATCTTTTGGATTTGCACGACGGTCTTTGGTTATGGTATCAAAATACTGAATGAGCTCACCAACAACAGCCTGTTGAATTTTTGAGATATCCTCTTGGCTCATCTGTTTCATGGCTTCTTTTACGTCAGGATCCAGTGGTCCAAAAATCTCTTGTGTAATTTTAAGCATCATTGGGAAATCTTTCTCGGGGACGCCCAATATATTCATTACGACCTCTAGCGGGTAGTTGAGCGCAACTTCTTCGACGAAATCACCTTTGCCACCCATTGCTTTAAATCGAGCTGCAGATTTTTTGGCGATTTCTCGAATCTCTTGCTCGCGCTTTTTCAGGTTGCCGGGCATAAACCAGGATTGAGTTAAAATCCGGTATTTCATATGCATTGGCTCATCCATTTGGATCAGCGACAGCGCTATCGGTGATTCACTGGTTTGCATGGAGCCGGAAGCACTTGCTTTATCCATCAAGGTGGATGGTCTATTACCATAAGGAAATTTTTTGTTGTCGCGGCTTATAGCTAGTACATCTTCGTGTTTGGTCACAACCCAAAACGGATCGAAACCGGGTACTTCTGCGACCCCTAGTGGGTTGTTGGCTCGCAACCACCGGTAGATCTCGTAGATCTCATCTGAAGCGTAGGTGGAGGGGGTAACTAGTTTGTTGGCCATCTCCTGGGGGATGTTTGCCTGGGCGGTTTCATTCATAAGAAGCTCCTGATTATTATCTGGTTTGGGGCTGTGATCTATGTTGAATATATAACGAAACAAGTGTGTTTCGAAATATACCATTTTCATACAAAATTAAAACGGTTATAGTGAAAAAAGTGAGAACTAACGACTGGATAAAGTACCCAGATCAAATTGTTTCGTGCCGATAGAGCTAAAGATACTAAGTTAATGAATAGGCCAAAAAAGAAGACACCTTCTAATAGACAAGATGGCAAGCGCCCTGGGCGACAGCGTAGTCAGGAAGCAGATGAATCTATCCTTGCGGCAACCTTAGAGGTTCTTGCTAACGAAGGTTATGGTGGCTTTGCTGTAAATAAGGTTATTGCCAAAGCGGGTGTATCCTCAGCGACGCTTTACCGCCGCTGGGCAACCGCCGATGAGTTAATTCTGGCTGCCTTTCGATCAGTGGGATCTGAGGTGGTTGATATTGACTCCGGTAGTTTGGAAGCTGATATCGCTGCAATGATCAATTTTTTAGCCGATTCGCTCTCTAGTCTTGTTCATGTGGCTGCTGCGGAGGCAAGTGGACCCAGGGCTCCAAAGGGATTAAGAGACGAAGTTGCTTTAGTCTTTGCTAAACCCCGCATGGTGTTATTGCAGACAATTTTGGAGCGAGCAGTTACGCGAGGGGAGATTGAATCTGTGCCACCGCTATCGATTTGTTGGACAATGCTGGTTAGCCCGATTCACCATCAACTGTATCTTTCAGGGGCTAATTTCACCCCGCTTTTTGCCAGCTCTTTAACAACAGTGCTAACGGTCGGGTTCAAGGCCTTGGCCATGAAAGTTTAACGTGTAGTACACATGTGTAAGTTCTAAACCTGTTGTGTACCAGTGATGCTATTATCAGCATTGTGCACCGCAGCTGATCTTAAGGGATGTTC
Organism: Halioxenophilus sp. WMMB6; assembly: GCF_033283405.1. Taxonomy (NCBI): domain Bacteria; kingdom Pseudomonadati; phylum Pseudomonadota; class Gammaproteobacteria; order Alteromonadales; family Alteromonadaceae; genus Halioxenophilus; species Halioxenophilus sp. WMMB6. Next base: position 245,295 of record NZ_JAWMQR010000003.1, on the reverse strand, counting down.
TATAGCCAGCTTTGAGTACTCCCAGCCATCCTTTAAGCACGCTAGAATTCAAAAGCGTTTTAGCTAGAACAGTCGGAAGATGGCGGTTGAACAGTGCAACCTGAACAATTTGCTTGGCAACAGGTTGGTCGGAGTATTAGCTTAATATCACCTAGCTAGGAATATTCTAATTACTGAAATAAGTTAGTGGTCTAGTTCGTTAAATCACCCGCAACGGTAGACTTTCTTGTAAAGATGACGTATCGTTAGTTTTCGGTGTGTTTATTAGTGCGAGTGAATTTGTTTGCAATGGTTCTTTTACGATTGTCGGTTGCTCCTAAGCTCTAAATAGACCGAGATTTAACGGTTAGTTTTCGCTTTCATACTTGTTAAAGAATAGCGTCTTTGCGCAAATTTAGGCTTTACTAAATTTGCGTTTTTTTACTCCTCCTGAATCCAAAAGTTCAAAAATTTTTCATCTGGGAGTAAAGGGGCAACGTGACTGTCGCTAAGAGACCGTCCTAAATTGATCTACGGTCCTTGAGATAGGTCCAGGGCGTTAATTCACCTAGTGATATGGCTCACACAATTTGCTCAGTTACGACTATTGTGACTTACGTCCGTCCAGCTGCGCGTCTGATCCACTAAGGGAAGTGAATTTTACTAGCAGATAATAAGCTGATTGGTAAGATTAACGCCCACGTTAGTGGCGGTATGATTTATTATTTTCGAATATCTGTGCCAGAGAGTTAAGTTATTTCACCTTTGTAAGCATGGGGCAGCTAATGCCACCCCTCGCCTATGATGACCGGCAATGTATTCCAGCCAATTTGGAAACTGGAAGCGGGTCTTTCGGCATTTGCCATATCAAAACTGTAATTAGGTACTCGTTCCAGAAAGGTTTTCACCATCGTTTTTATCTCTAAACGGGCGAGGTGGGCCCCAATACAAAAATGCATTCCCTGGCCAAATGCCAGCGTTCTTGGGATATGTCGATCCCACTGAAAGCTATACGGGTCTTTATACTCGCGGTCATCCCGTAAAGCAGAGGCATTGAGGAGAAACACTCTCTGGCCAGGCAGCATCTTTTGGCCGTTGATGGTGACTTCTTTATGCACTGTTCTTATAAACCACTGTGCGGGCGCGCAGTAGCGCAGCATCTCTTCCACCGCTTTGGGGGTGTTCTTCTCCAAGTCTGAGCGAACAGCAACCTGCTGTTCGGGGTGGTTGGCAAGCTCCATTAATCCATGTGCGGTGACCTTGGGTACGGATTCAATACCACCAATAAATGCACATACCAAATTTTGTGCTACTTCTGCCGCGTTTAAGGCTCGGCCTTCTAGGCGAAAATTGATTAAACCATCAACCATAGGGACAGAGCCGTCGGCGCCTGCGTCCATTCTCGCCTGTACGTAGGGCAGATAGTGTTGAATTGCCTTTTTTGCGGTGGCGGCAGAATCAAAGCCACCCAGTTCTGGGTCGGTGGTAGTGCCGGAGTTGACTAAATCCAGGCAAAATTCAGCTTCCTCTTTTGGCATCCCCATTAGGTGCATGATTGTGTTCGAAGAGACATAACCGCCGAAATCGCGAGTTAAATTGAATTTGCCCTTAGGTAGAAGCTGGTCAAGCCGCTCGTTAGTCAATTGGAGAATAAAATTCTGCAGCTGTTTAAGTTGGGCGGGCATCATGGGTGCAATATGGGCACGCCGTACTTGACTGTGGATAGGGTTGCCCAACCGCTGTGAAATAGGAAAGGGATCCAGGCCTGCCACTTCCGGTGCTTGCCCGTGGTTGTGTACACGTAAAGCTGCCGGGGTTGGTAGTGACCCTTCGGTTTGCATAAAGGTGTTATCGGTATAGGAGAGAACCTCAGCGATATCGGCAAATCGAGACAAAAAATAGCTATCGTATTTCTCTAGGTAGTAGAAAGGCTGTTCTTGTCTCAAGTATTCGTAGAAAGGGGTAGGGTCTTGCATTACCGCTGGAGTGAACGGATCGTAATCCATGACTTGCGGTTGGGTCTGATTATTCATGACTATTATGCCCTTCCAAAGTGGGACAGCGTATTTTGGCGATAGGCGCTGTTATTTTGAACGACTGGCGGTTGTTATTCTGTTAGGCAATTAGCTAACATATCGTCAGTTATTGGTGGCTAATGTAGCCTATCTCAACGTATAATGCTAGGCCGTATTGAAATTTAGCGGTCGCGTCTTGTTTTTAGCCTAGATTGGTTATTTTCTGTTTAAGGTTGAGGAAGCTACTTTATGCTGTTCAACGGTTGAACCCTTGGTGTAAGCGAGCCAATAACATAGCAAGACGCAAGATGAATAATAAAAAGTGAGGCCCTTAATGGATTCGTTGATCGATCGTTATAGAGGTGGTGCACGACTTTTCGCTACCTGGCTGTCTATTGGTAGTACCTACACTGCGGAGACGCTCAGTGGTTGTGGTTATGATTGTCTGGTGCTGGATACACAACATGGTGCAATAACCTGGGATCAGTTGGGAGCCGTGATTCAAGCTGTGGATCTAAACAAGGTGCCCTCTTTGGTGCGTGTGGGCTGGATTGACCATATCCAAATAATGCGTGCTCTCGATCTCGGCGCTGCCGGGGTCATTGTGCCGATGGTCTCAACGGCAGAAGAGGCGCGGCGTGCAGTGGCCGCCTGCCGTTACCCGCCAGGGGGAGTCCGTTCTTTTGGTAGGGTACGCAACTATTATGGCAAAGATCAGCGCCAGCACGAGCCGCTCTGCTTGGTCATGATTGAGACCGAGGAGGGGCTAAGGAATGTTGCCGATATTGCTGCCATCGAAGGAGTTGACGGGTTGTTTATAGGGCCGGTCGATTTGGGTTTGGCGTTGGGGTTGGGTGTGGTCTTGGACGAGAATAAAACGCTATTTTCAGCCATCTCCACGGTGGTTCAGGCCTGCCAGGAAAACGCTAAAATCTGCGCTAGTGCCAGTTTTAGTGGTAGCTACAGCAAAGCTTTGCTGCAATTGGGGGTGAACTTCATTGTGCAGGGCAGCGATGTCGGCTTTATTCGTACAGGCGCTACTGAAATGGTGAGGCATTTTAGAGAGTTATAAGGGTTATACCATAATGGATGAGGTGGTTTGAACGTAAATCCACTCCCTGGTAATAACATAAAAATAAAGTATTTCCGGAACTTTAAATGAGCAATCTCAAAGCAGAACTGGTAGCCATAGTCGGTGAGAAATACCTCTTTGAAAATTCAGCTATCGAAGAGAAGTATCGGCTGGATATTACAAAAAAATACAGTGGTAACCCGACTTTTTTGCTTAAACCTGTGAGCACTGAGCAGGTCGCTGCCATACTGGCGTGTGCCAATAAGCATGAGCTTGCGGTCACGGTTATTGGTGGCCAAACTGGTACCTGCGGTGCGGCGGTGCCTGCGAATGGCGGGCTTGGTTTATCGCTAGAGCGTATGAACCAAGTTTTAGAGATTGACCAGGATGCCATGACCATGACTGTGGAGGCCGGTTGCATACTACAGTTGGCAAGCGAGGCGGCGGAAGAGCATCAGTTGCTGCTGCCGTTGGATCTGGGCGCGCGTGGTTCGGCAACCATAGGTGGTGTTATTGGCACCAATGCCGGCGGTAATCGTGTGCTGCGCTGGGGTATGATGCGTGACATGGTTTTGGGTCTGGAAGCGGTTCTGGCGGATGGCACGGTCGTCTCATCATTGACCAAAATGTTAAAAGATAATGCTGGCTATAACTGGAAACAACTGCTTATTGGCAGTGAAGGTACGCTGGGTATTGTTACCAAAGCGGTAGTGCGCTTACGACCATTACCTACTACCACTCAAACAGCGCTCCTGGCCATGGATGATTTTGACAACTGCATGGCAGTACTCCGTGAGCTTGGCCGTACGCTTTCGGGCAGACTCTCTTCCTTCGAATTAATGTGGGAGGACTTTTATCGACGTATGAGTGAGTCACAAGTAGATGCGGGGGCCAAACCTCTGCCGCTGGGTCACACTTACTATGCCTTAATTGAAGCCATGGGTGGGGACGAACATGCCGATGCAGAGCAGTTTGAACGAGTGTTGACGCACCTACTGGAAATGGGGCTGGTTGCTGATGCAGTATTGGCACAGTCAGAGCGTGAGCGCCAGGCTTTGTGGAATATTCGAGAGGAGATGCAGCATGGGATTGCGCCTATGCGGCCGTTTCGAAGTTACGATGTGAGTATGGGGCAGGCGGATATGCCCTCCTTTGTGGCGGCCGCTCGCGCGAATCTAATCGCACACTACCCCAACGTAGAGGTGATATTTTACGGCCATGTGGGTGACGGTAATCTGCACGCAGTAGTGAGTGTTGGCGAGTTAAATGATCAGATTGCCCATACCTTGGATATGGCTATCTACGAGGCGGTGGCCGATGTGGGGGGCTCTATTTCGGCTGAGCACGGAGTGGGCTTATCGCGAGCTCCGTATTTAACCATGACCAGAAGCCAAGAGGAGATAGCATTAATGCGTACTATCAAGTCGGCACTGGACCCGAAAAATATCTTAAACCCAGGTAAATTAATCCCCAGTTAACCTTTGAATTCGGATTCCTGCACACCACAGGTGTCCATATCCAGGGCATATAAACCACCGTTGGCCTCGCTGTTTTTACCTATCGGTAAGCGGGTGGTCGTAACAAACAGGGTTGACATTTGGGGCCCGCCAAACGCTGGTTTAGTCGGGTTGCAGACCGGCAATTCCACTACGCGATCCAACTGACCATTGGCTAGGTACCTTCGTAGGGTACCTGCGCCCACCGCGGCCAGCCAGAAGCCGCCTTCAGCATCTACCGTGGCGCCGTCAACAAAACCTTCGCCGTCATGTAACTGTAGAAATTGTTTCGGATTGCTTAGATTACCGGTATCCGGATCCAGATCGTAAGTGTCGACTCTACGGGTGGGGGAATCCGAAATATAAAGCGTTTTACCGTCGGGGCTAAATGCCATGGCGTTTGCCACACTAATGTTGTTAATCACTGGTGTGAGCTGGTCGCCATCCAGTCTAAAAATGGAGCCACCTTTTGCATCACGATTGCTTGGTGAAAAATGGTGGTCATAGGCTCCAACCCAGAGCCGACCCTGGCGGTCTGTTTGGCATTCGTGCAGCTTCACATAGTCGGGTAGCGGTGACTTTACACGTAGGCTCAGCTTTTCTGTGCCAGGGTCAAAGTCGTATAGCCCGTCGGCAAGTACCACCAGGAGCGCCCCTTTGGGTTTAAGCACAATGCCACCTACTCTCGCTGGCATTGGCCATACTTTATGTTCACCAGTATCTGGTTGCCAGCGGTGTATTTGCGGAGGTTGCTCGCAATTAACCCAATAGAGCGCTTGCTCCTCGCTTGACCAGAGTGGGGTTTCGCCTAAGTGGTTTTCGGCAGCGAGTGCGCATTGAAAGCGTGGTGATGAGGTCATGGTGCATACCTGGCAGATGCAATATTTATTATTGGTTGCAAACAATTTCTGATGTAAGTGCGGATTGACTTAAGCCGAACCTGGATAAATAATAAACCGTCAGTTATTAAAGATAAAGTAAAAACAGGTTGATTTATTTGACTGGCGACTGAATTCAACAGAGGCTCGCTGTTAATCAAAATCGATTCTCGCAAGCGCTCTTATGCGGGCTTCGCTCTATTCGTGTGTGGGGCCTGAGACGCGATGCGCCGAATTTACATACAATAGGTGTCAGGCGCTAGTAGCGTTGCCCTAATCTCCTCATAAATCATTGGCAGCCTGTCTCGAAGGCTTAGAGATAATAATAATGAATAGTTTTGATGAAACGCGTGATTTCGTCGTTGTCGGTTGTGGCGGCGGTTCCATGTGTGCAGGCCTGGTTATGCGCAACAGTGACAAGGATATTTTAATCCTGGAAAAGTCCAACCTGGTTGGTGGCACCACTGCCCGCTCGGGAGGTGTGATGTGGATTCCCAACAATCAGTTCATGCATCGCGATGGTATTGCCGACAGCTTTGAAAAGGCCTCCACTTATCTGGATCAAGTGGTAGGCGACTTCGACGACCAGCCGGGTGCAACAAAAGCTCGCCGCAACACCTACCTTGAACAGGCGCCAGCCATGGTTGATTTCCTGGTTAAGCAGGGTGTTGAGCTTACCCGGGTTGCCTACTGGCCGGATTATTACGATGAACTTCCCGGCGGCAGTGAGGCTGGCCGAACAGTGGTTGCCAAGGTGTTTGATTGTAATGAGTTGGGTGAGTGGGCAAACAAGTTGCGACCCAGTTTTGCGCCTCTGGCGGGGCCGCTCGATGAACTGCTGATGATTCCCAACTTTAAGCAGTCTTGGCGTTCGAAATTCATCATGTTAAAAACCGTGCTTTACAACCTTGGAGCCAAACTTCGCGGTAAAAAGCCGGTTGCCTGTGGTGCTGCCCTGCAAGGCCGAATGTTGAAAGCAGCACTGCAGGTGGGAGTGGAGATTCGTTTGAACTCTCCCGTATCGGAGTTGATTGTCGAAGATGGTGCGGTCACTGGTGTAGTAACCCAGGAGGGGGGCAAGACGAAAAGAGTTGGCGCCCGCTTAGGCGTGCTGATCAACGCCGGTGGTTTCTCGCATAACCAGGCCATGCGTGATCGTTTTCAACCGGGAACCTCAGCAAAATGGACCAACACCATCGAAACCGATACTGGTGAAATGATCCAAGAGATGATCAAACAGGGGGCTGCCGTAGCACAAATGGATGCCTTTGTTGGCTATCAAACGACTATTCCGCCCGGTTGTGAAGATAACCCAGTTAAGCCAGCCATGCAGGCTGTTACTGCCGCACCGCATGCTATTTTGGTTGACCAGACCGGCGTTCGTTACATGAATGAAGGTGGCTCCTATATGGCGTATTGCCGAGGTATGCTTGAACGCCATAAAACCTACCCTGCGGTACCCAGTTGGGCTATTTTCGATAGCCAATACATTACTAAGTATATGTTTGCCGGAACCATGCCCGGAGCCAAAAAGCCAGCGAATTGGTTAGAGAGTGGTTACCTAAAGAAAGCCGACTCAATTGAGCAGTTAGCGGATTTATTGGCTATAGAGCCAGGTGTGCTGAGTGCGACCGTGAACCGGTTTAATGGCTTTGTTGCCAACAACCACGATGAGGATTTTAATCGTGGTGCCCGGGCTTACGACCGCTGGCTGGGAGACCCTTGTCATCAGCCGTCAGCGTCACTAGGGAGCATCTCGCAGGGGCCTTTTTACGCTGTTGAAGTTTATCCTGGGGATGTTGGCACCTATGGCGGAGTTGTTACCGATAGCGATGCGCGGGTATTGGACGAATCGGGTAAGGTAATTCCCGGGTTATATGCCACTGGTATTTCTACTGCGTCTGTGATGGGAAGGTCCTATCCGGGGGCGGGCAGTAGTGTTGGGCCATCCTTCGTGTGGGGTTATGTGGCCGCTAAGCATGCGTTGCTAAATGCCAATAGATAACGAGCAATTACTGTAGCCCACCGAATGCACTACAAAAGAAGCCCGGGTTACACCCGGGCTTCTATAGATCGTTTCGCCAAGTGTTTTATACGACTGACCAGGCAATCGATTTAAGGTCCGTAAATTCGCAGATGCCCTCTGGGCCCCATTCGCGACCCATGCCACTCTGTTTGAATCCGCCAAATGGCAGGTCGCCAATGATAGACATGCCGCCATTGACCGAAATCGCACCGGCGCGGATTCTATTGGCCACATATTTACCTCGTTCCAAATCACCTGAAACCACGTACCCGCCCAAACCGTAGATGCTCTCATTGGCTATTCGGATAGCATCTTCGTCATCCTCAAAGGGGATGACCACCAGTACCGGTCCAAAGATCTCCTCCTGGGCAATTCGCATATCATTGGTTACATCAATAAAACAGGTGGGTTCAATAAAAAAGCCCGTACCTTTATCGGGACGTCTGTTGCCGCCGTGCAGCAGGTTTGCGCCTTCATCAAGACCACATTGAATATAACCCATCACCCTTTCCTGCTGACGTTTGGAGATGACCGGCCCCATAATATTTTCGGGGTTGTCAAAATCTCCCCACATCTCTTCAAAGCCTTGGTAAGCAAGTGACAGGCACTCTATGGCCTCTTGGTAGCGGCTCTTGGGTACAAGTAGTCGCGTTGGTAGTGCACAGCCTTGGCCGGCGTGAAAGACGGCAATGGAGCTCATCACAGCCATGGGAAAGTCGTCGGCATCATCCAAAATAATACGCGCGGATTTCCCGCCCAGCTCCAAGAATACTCGTTTTAGTGTGACTGAACCGGCCGCCATTATGCGTCTACCTACGGCTGTTGAGCCGGTGAAAGAGATCACGTCAACTCGCGGGTCGGCCGTTAACATCTCACCGGCCATGGCTGGATCGGAGGAGGTGATTACGTTGAATACTCCCGCTGGAAGCTCGGCTAGAGCGGCTAATTCTCCCATTATGGCCCCCATTAAAGGGGTGTCCGGAGCGGGCTTTAATACAACCGTGCAACCCGCAAGCAGAGCGGCGATGACTTTGCCTACATTTATATAAAGGGGTACGTTCCAAGGGGTAATTGCGCCAACCACACCAAGTGCTTCACGGGTGACGACGCGTTCAGTGTTACTGCCCATAAATTCCCGAACGCCACGACTCTCCTGCCAGGTAACACTTGCAAACGCGTTGACCAGATCCCTAGCTCCATCCAATGCACCTTGAACTTGAAACAGGTTAGCCGCGCCGACACCCGCTCCCACTTCTACCCGTGCAATAGTGACTAACTGCTCGCGGTGCTGTTCCAGCTGTTCAACAAAACGGGTCACTGCCTGGTGTCGAGCTGTGTGATTGCGGGACCAGTCGGTCTCATCGAAGGCTTTTCGGGCAGCGCTAATCGCATGTTCGATATCGGCGGCGGTGGCTTCTGCAGCCTGGCCGACCACTTCGCCGGTCCAGGGGCTGATATTATCAAAGAGTTTGCCGTTCTGTGCTGGCCGTGACACGCCTTCAATAAATAGATTGGCAGTAGGTAGGGGTTCCATCTCAGTTCTCACTATTCGTTATTATTGACTATGGAAGATTGCAGTCGGGCCCGGCTGCAGCCGACTACCGGTGACTAACTCTAGGCCAAACAGACCAACCAATACTCCATGTAAATTGGGCTAACACTACTGTTCTAGCTACATAGGTTGCCAAAGTAGGGTAGTGTAGTACAATGATTAAAACTAACGCAAGATCAGTTATTGTGTGGCTGTGTGTTGGCTATAACACGTTATTAGGTAGCTTGATTTACAGTGCGCTAGGATATGGCTTCGCCATAACCTACCATAATCAAGTGATTTTCCGAAACTAATCAGCAATTTGGTAGGCGCCTGGGTGGGTAAATAGGCGGTTGAGTAGTTTGTTTTCTGAATCATAATAATTAATAAGGTGTCATCTATGTCTCGTGTAATGAAAGGTGTCAAAGTGCTGGAAGTCGCTCAGTTCACCTATGTGCCAGCAGCTGGCGCTGTGTTGGCGGATTGGGGGGCGGATGTCATAAAGATCGAACACCCAGTACGCGGCGATACTCAAAGGGGGTTTGTCAACCTGGGCGGAATGCAGGTGAACCCGAAACGCAGCCCCTTTGTCGAGCACCCCAATCGAGGCAAGCGCAGTGTTGGTGTCGATGTGTCCAAACCGGAAGGCGTAAAGATAATTTATGAATTGGCGAAATCTGCGGATGTGTTTCTCACCAATTACCTGCCGAACCAGCGGCAAAAGCTTAAGATAGACTTGGAGCATATCCGCGCTGCTAACCCAAATATTATCTACGCCCGTGGTAGTGCTTACGGTGATAAGGGGCCGGAACGGGATGTGGGTGGCTTCGACAGCACTGCCTTTTGGAATCGTAGTGGTATAGCTCACGCCTTAAGCCCACCCGAATTGGGCGGTCCATTAGGCCAGTCGATCCCAGCGTTTGGCGATTCTATTGGTGGGATGTTTATTGCGGGCGGCATTTCGGCGGCGCTGTTTCACCGCGAAAAAACCGGCGAGGCTATGGAGATCGATGTCTCATTGTTAAGCACCGCGTGGTGGGCAGCCGGTACTTCAATCGACATGGCGCTCGACAGTGGCCGGGTTGGATCTGCTTCCATGCCATCGTCCGGCAGCGCACCGGGTAATCCATTTTTAGGTAATTTCACTACTGCCGATGGCGGTACTATCAACCTCTGCACTCTTACACCCGGGCCACATATTCGCAGCCTGTTTGAACACTTGGGGGCTCCTCAGTACGCCGATGATCCGCGTTTCTCTACCGCCAAGAGCTTAATGGAAAATTGGCAAGCGGCGAGCTCAATTATTGTTGAGCTATTTGCCCAGCAGCCCTTTCACTATTGGCGTGAGCATTTAAAATCCTTCACAGGTCAATGGGCGCCGGTTCAGAGTCTGCTGGATATGGGGCAGGATGAGCAGGCTCTGGCCAATGACATGCTATTTGAGGTGGAAGCCGGTGATGGTGGTGAGCCAATAAAATTAGTGCGTAACCCTGTGCAGTTCAATCATGAACCGGTGGCCAACACGCGTGCCCCGGAAGCATCTGAGCATACCGAAATAGTATTAATGGAGATGGGGCTGGCGTGGGAGGAGATAGAGGCGCTGAAAGAGTTGGGCGCGATAGCCTAAGCGTTCCAATAGGAAAGTCCATGAAGTCGCGGAGGTTGCTTTATATGTGCATCCGATCTTCAATAAAGCTAAAAATTAAAAAGATTTAGGAGAGTAATGGTGTCTGAATCCAGTGTACAAACCTTAGCGGACAAATTGGCGATTCGAGAAGTTCTGGATGAATACTGCTTACGCCTTGAGGTCAATGCTTTTGAAGAGTGGCTCGACCTCTTCACTGAAGATACCGTCTACGAAGTTTTCAGGCAAATTCTACAAGGTAAGGCGGCTGTTGGTGGTATGTTGTCGCAGGCGCCGCACGGTGTTCACTTAGGCGGAGCCGCCAGAATAGTGCTCCTTGGTGACAGTGCCGAAACCGTTCAAAATTATATTTTTGTCGGTGATGACCCACAATTTTCAAATCAAGGTTGGTATTTCCGTACGCTGGTGAGAACAGCCAGTGGCTGGAAAATTAGTCACACACGAGTAAAGCTGCAAAAACAGATTAGCACTTCGTAAATTGCCCATCATATCAACGTGATAATTCTCTAATAAAAATAATTGGTGGTGCTCTCCCTTGAAAAATGAATATACCTATATCGTAGTCGGTGCTGGTTCCGCCGGCTGTGCTGCAGCTTATAAGCTCTCTGAAAACCCAGATAACTCCGTGTTACTCATTGAGAGTGGACCTGAAGACAAGAGTCAGTTTATTCACATGCCGAGAGGTATTGGCCTATTGCTGAACCCTGGCAGTAAATACATTTGGGAAAACGAGGTGCTAACCGGAGTGCAGGGCTATTCCGAACGCTGGGTGCGAGGTAGAACTCTAGGAGGCTCCAGCTCCGTGAACGGCATGATTTACATGCGTGGTGCGCCCATGGATTACGACGGTTGGCAGGCTAATGGTTGTGATGGTTGGGGTTGGGAGCAGGTGGGCCCTAAATTTGTCGAGTTAGAGTCTCACGATCAAGGCGCAGGGCCGTGGCGAGGAGCCAACGGCCCTCAGCGTATCACCACACACTCAACGGGTGACTCTCTGTGTGAAGCGATATTAACTGCCGGTCAGGAGATGGGAATCGCTCGAGTCAATGACGTTAACGATCTTACTGCCGTGCGTGAAGGTGGCTTTGGTTACCAAACTACGACTCGTTATGAAGGGGAGCGATATAGTGCCGCGAAAGCATTTTTGTCGTTAGCCAAAAATCGATCCAATTTCGACATACTCACTGAAACCGATGTGGTCAAAGTCGTGTTCGATCAGTCGCGGGCGGTGGCCGTTAAAATACGCAATCGCGACGGGGAGCGCAGTATTCGCGCCAGCAACGAGATCGTACTGTCGGCGGGTTCCTTTCAAACGCCCAAAATATTACAACTCTCTGGTATTGGCCCTGCAACCTTGTTGAATGAGTTTGGTATACCTGTGGTCTCTCATTTGCCTGGCGTCGGGCAAAATCTGCGCGAACATCGCCATGTCGATTTAACATTGCACGTTAAAAGCCATAGCCAGAATTCAAGCCTGGGCGGTATTCAGGCGATCTGGTCCCTGCTTAAATATAAGTTTTCGCACAGCGGCCCGATGTCGCACGCCGCCCACGAAATTGGTGGGTTTGCGAAATCCGATCCCAGTCTGGATCACGCCGACCTGCAGTTTGGTTTAATGTCTGTTTCTGCTTGCGAAAGTGGTAAGGGTGGCGATATCGCCCTGGACAAATTCCCCGGTATCACTTTTATTACCTATTTCACCCGCCCAGAGAGTCAAGGTGAGGTACGTATTCAATCCGCCGATCCTGAACAATCCCTGTATATCAATGTGAATCATCTCAGCGCTGAAATAGATCGACAAAAATTTCTTGCGGCACATCGGTGGAATCGACGTTTAGCAGCGCAGCCCGCTTTAAAAGAGTGGGTGGTGGAAGAGGTTCGACCTGGCCCGGCGGTGGAGAGTGACGAAGAGATTTTGGCGAAAGCCCTTTCGTTTAGTGGTACTTGTTACCACTCTTCCGGTACAGCCCGAATGGGTAACGATGAGATGGCGGTGGTCGACGCGCAGCTGCGGGTGCGAGGTGTTGAAGGTTTGAGAGTGGCGGATACTTCCGTGATGCCCACGATGGTATCGGGTAACACCAATGGTCCGGCCATGATGATCGGCTTGCGGGTGGCAGATTTTATACTGCAGTAGATTCCTATTGAGGGTTAGCGAAACCCGCTATCGCATTAATAAGTCTGTTATTGCATTAATTTAGAAGGGCAGGTTGAAAGGTAGATAGTGTTCCATCACTGGCTGGGAAAACTGGCTAGCCAACAACAAAAAATGGAGGGGGTATACACTTTTCATTGGTTATTAATAACCAAATCCGGTGTATACATCCTCCATTCTTAATAGTCATATCAACTTGATGAGACACCTCCCGGTGTCTCAATTAAGCAGACATATTCTATTGGCAAGCCTCGCAATCGGGATCATCCAGAGAACAGGCTTTGGGTACTTCTGCCGCCTGTGCTGCCGCTTGGCTACCGGAGGTTTCGCCGGCAGAAACGGCATTCAGCTTGCTGTTTTTGACGGTGGATTTCTCCGTGGTGGTGGCCGCCAATGCGCGCAGGTAGTAGGTGGTTTTCAAACCACGGAACCAGGCCATGCGGTAGGTGATATCGAGTTTTTTACCACTGGCGCCACTGATGTAGAGGTTCAGGCTCTGTGCTTGGTCGATCCACTTCTGGCGACGACTGGCGGAATCCACCAACCAGCGTGGCTCCACCTCAAAGGCGTTGCGGTAGAGCTCTTTCAGATCCGCTGGAATGCGGTCGATGGGCTGTACCGAACCTTCAAAGTATTTCAGGTCGTTAACCATTACCGTATCCCACAGGCCACGGGCTTTGAGGTCGTGTACCAGGTAGGGGTTAACCACGGTGAATTCGCCGGACAGGTTCGACTTCACGTAGAGGTTTTGGTAAGTGGGTTCAATGGACTGCGACACACCGGTAATGTTGGCAATGGTCGCGGTCGGCGCAATCGCCATCACGTTGGAGTTGCGCATACCTTGGCTCATAACCCGTGAGCGCAGGCTGTCCCAGTTGAGGGTGCGGGTGGTGTCCACTTCCAGGTACTTCTCACCACGCTCCTCTTTCAAGCGCTCGATGGAGTCGATTGGCAATATGCCCTGGCTCCAGAGTGAGCCCGGGAAGGTGGAGTAGGCTCCGCGCTCGGCCGCCAGATCACAAGAGGCTTCAATGGCATAGTAGCTGATCACTTCCATGCTGCGGTCGGCAAACTCAACGGCACCGTCGGAGGCGTAGGGCAGGCGCATGCGGTAGAGCGCATCCTGGAAGCCCATGACACCCAGGCCGACCGGGCGATGTTTGAAGTTACTGTTCTGCGCGCTGTCGACGGAGTAGTAGTTGATGTCGATAACGTTATCGAGCATGCGTACCGCGGTGGAAACTGTCTGCTTCAGCTTGGCGGTATCCAACTGGCCGTCAACAATGTGCTGGGCCAGGTTGACGGAGCCCAGGTTACAGACGGCAATTTCTTCGTTGGCCTTGGTGTTGAGAGTGATCTCGGTACAGAGGTTGGACGAGTGCACAACACCGACATGGCTCTGCGGGCTGCGCAGGTTGCATGGGTCTTTGAAGGTGATCCAGGGGTGGCCGGTTTCAAACAGCATACCCAGCATTTTGCGCCACAGATCGAGTGCTTTGATCTTCTTGGAGAGCTTGAGCTCGCCGCGGGCGGCCATCTGCTCGTACTGCTCGTAGCGCTCTTCAAACGCGCGGCCGTAGAGGTCGTGCAGATCGGGTACGTCGCTGGGCGAGAAGAGGGTCCACTCCTGGTCTTCAAACACGCGCTTCATGAACAGATCGGGAATCCAGTTGGCGGTGTTCATGTCGTGGGTACGGCGGCGGTCGTCACCGGTGTTTTTACGCAGATCCAGAAACTCTTCCACATCCAGGTGCCAAGTCTCCAGGTAGGCACAAACCGCGCCCTTGCGCTTGCCACCCTGGTTGACCGCAACGGCGGTGTCGTTGGCTACTTTCAGGAAGGGGACAACGCCCTGAGACTTGCCGTTGGTACCTTTGATGTAAGCACCCAAGGAGCGTACCGGAGTCCAGTCATTACCCAGGCCGCCGGCAAATTTGGAGAGCATGGCGTTGTCCTGAATGGCACCGTAGATACCGTGCAGGTCATCGGGGATGGTGGTCAGGTAGCAGGAGGAGAGCTGTGGACGCAAAGTGCCGGAGTTAAACAGCGTCGGCGTGGAGCTCATGTAGTCGAATGAACTGAGCAGGCGGTAGAACTCAATAGCACGCTCGTTTTTGTTCTCTTCCCGAGCGGCCAGGCCCATGGCGACGCGCATAAAGAAGACCTGGGGCAGTTCGATGCGGACATCGTTGCTGTGGATGAAGTAGCGGTCGTAGAGAGTCTGCAGGCCGAGATAGCTGAATTTGTCGTCGCGGGTGTGATCCAGGGCGCGGCCCAGGGTGTCGAGGTCGAAGCTCAGCAGTTCCGGGTCGAGCAGTTCCAGCTCGACACCCGCTTTAATATAAGCAGGCAGTGCCGGTGCGTAGAGGTCGGCCATCTCGTGGTGAGTTGCCTGTTCGGCCACACCCAGGAAGCTCAGTGCCTCCGAACGCAGTTTGTCGAGTAGCAGGCGGGCGGTGGCGTAGGTGTAGTTGGGCTCTTTCTCAACCAGGGTACGCGCGGTGATCACCAGGGAGGTATTCACGTCGTCCAGGGTTACGCCGTTATAGAGGTTGCGCATGGCGCCTTTGAGAATCTCTTCCGGGTCGACCTCGGCCAGGCCGGCACAGGCCTCTTCCACCAGTGTGCGCACACGCACCATGTTCAGTGCCTGTTGGCTGCCGTCGGGCATGGCCACCAGGATGGTACCGAACTCGGCGTCGGGCACCGGGTTTTCAATGGTGGCGGCCTTGGCGGCACGCAGGCGGGCATGCTCCTCGCGATAGAGTACGTAGTCGCGGGCAACCTTGTGCTCACCGGCACGCATCATCACCAGTTCAACCTGATCCTGGATATCTTCGATATGCATGGTGCCGCCGGACGGCATGCGGCGTGAGAAGGTGGCGGTAATCTGTTCGGCGAGTGAGGCGACCGTCTCACGGATACGCGAAGAGGCGGCTGCGGTGCCACCCTCCACGGCCAAAAAGGCTTTGGTCATGGCGATGGCAATTTTGCTTTCATCATAGGGTACGACAGTGCCGTTGCGTTTGATGACGCGCATTTGTCCTGGGGCTGTGGCGGCCACGTGGCTGGTGCGGCCAGACGCAGCGGGGGTGTAGCTGGTGGTTGGTTTGGCTGGATTGACGTCCGTCTCGATTTGCATGCACGACTCCGTGGATGGTCTTTAGCGGTTGCTGAGTAGTAGTGTTGTTATTGGTGGCCTTGCGATTTGGGCATTCGGTGTGCCGAATGGTGGTGTGCCCGTGAAAACGAACCGGAATTGGGCAGACTGCGCCGGGATGCCCAATTGTTAGGCGAAGTTGGTGCGGCGCCTAACGAAAAAACCCCTATATATAGGGGTTGGTTCGAATTTGGATACAAGATAATGCGGTTTGAGGGTGATTGCAAGGCAGTAATTCTGGTGGTTGCTTGTGGATAATTTGTGGGCAAACCGGGGATGTCAGTAACTACTACTCTTCCACCTGAGCAACGGCGAGGAGTGGCGCGGGCTAGCGGCCAAGTGGAGTCAGACAGAGTTGTTTATATATTTTTTTTCAATCAGAAAAGAGATTTGATATGCCAACAGCGGAGCCGCTGCCGGCATTAGATTTCGATCTGCGGAAAACCGATCAGGTGCTTTAAATTGAGGCGGATGGGCACCTGGTGGCCGATGGCAAAATCGAGGTGGCTGGGGAAGCTGGCCAACAGCTTCTCTTTGGAGGCGAGCTCCAGCGTGTAGAGGGTGGAGGTACCGGCGAAGACCTTGGCCACCACCCAGCCGTGGCACTGGCTGGCCGGGTCGTGCACGACATCGTCGGGGCGCAGGAGAATATTGATGCCATTGGCCTGCTGCCAGTCGCTGCGGCTGTGGCAGTCGATCTCTCCCAGCTCGGTGGCGAGCTGGCCGTTGGCCGACATCCGGCCGGAGAGAAACACCCCCTGGCCGATGAAGTTGGCCACAAATGGGCTATTGGGCTGGTGGTAGAGGTTGTAGGGGGTATCCCACTGGTGCAGATGGCCATTCTGCATCACACCGATACGGTCGGCAAAGGCGAACGCCTCTTCCTGGTCGTGGGTGACCATAATAGCGGTGATGTGCTGATGCTTGAGGATAGCGCGCACCTCCAGAGCCAGGGCCCGGCGCAGCTCTACATCCAGGTTGGAGAAGGGCTCATCGAGTAACAGCAGGCGCGGCTTGGCGGCCAGCGCCCGGGCCAATGCTACCCGCTGCTGTTGGCCACCGGAGAGCTCGTGTGGGTAGCGTTCGCCCATGCCGGCCAGTTGCACCAGCCCCAGCAGCCGCTGGCAGACCTCTTCCCGCGCCGCTTTCGACTGTTTATAGAGGCCGAAGGTGATGTTTTCGCAAACACTCAGGTGTGGGAAGAGAGCGTAATCCTGAAACACCAGCCCCACCTGGCGGTGTTCCGGCTCCAGGGTGTAGTCCGGGCTCGACAGCAGTTTGCCATCGAGGGTGATGCTGCCCGCTGCGAGCGGGTGGAAGCCGGCAATGGCGCGCAGGGCGGTGGTTTTACCGCAGCCGCTTGGGCCCAGCAGGCAGGCAATATCGCCCTCGGCCATTTGCAGGCTGAGGTTCTTCACCACGGCCTGCTGCTGATAATTACAGGCGATCTTGTCTAACTGCAGAAAACTCATTCAACAACCATCAAACCGACAACAAAAACTCCATCAATGCCTTTTGCGCGTGGAGTCGGTTTTCCGCCTCGTCCCAGACCACAGAGCTGGGGCCATCGAGGAGGGTCTCGCTCACTTCCATGCCGCGATAGGCCGGCAGGCAGTGCATAAACAGAGCATCGGCAGCCGCCAGGCTCATCAGCTCTTCATTGACCTGATACCCGGAAAAGATGCGCTGCCGCTGCTGTTTTTCTTTGTCCTGGCCCATGGAGGCCCAGGTGTCGGTGACCACCAAGGCGGCACCGGCAACGGCGGCTTTGGGGCTGCGTACCACGGCGACTCTATCACTGTTTTCATCCAGCAGGGCTTGATTGGGCTCAAACCCTTCGGGGCAGGCGACCTTGAGCTCGAAATCCCACTGGCGGGCGGCGTTGATAAACGATTGGCACATATTGTTGCCATCGCCCACCCAGGCGACGGTTTTGCCTTGGATAGAGCCGCGGTGTTCGTGGTAGGTCTGCATATCGGACAGCAGCTGGCAGGGGTGGTAGTCGTCCGTCAGGGCGTTGATCACCGGTACCCGGGAGTTGGCGGCAAAGGCTTCCAGCATCTGGTGGCTGTAGGTCCGAATCATAACGATATCGACCATGCGGGAGATCACCTTGGCGGTATCCTCCACCGACTCGCCGCGCCCCAGTTGGGTGTCGTTGGGCGAGAGAAAGATGGCGTGGCCGCCCAGTTGCGCCATGCCGGCCTCAAACGACACCCGTGTGCGAGTGGATGATTTTTCAAAAATCATGCCCAGGACTTTGTTTTTCATACTCTCCCGCGCAGTGCCAGCCAGGCGTTCGGCTTTCATTTCGATAGCCCGGTCGATGACCGACTTCAGCTCGGCGGGGGATAGGTCCATTAGTGTGAGAAAGTGTCTCATAGGGTGATCCTGAAATTTGATGCCACTGTCGGTGGTGACATTTCAATCGCTATATTTCTTTTAACGGCTGGTCGGCCATTGCTGTTTTGCTGTCAATGTCAGCGCAAAGAGCATGCCGGCCGCACCTGGGTGCGGCCGGCATTGCGTTGGGTAGGTAGATTACAACGCGTGGAGTACTTCCGATATGACATCAACAATGGTATCGGCTTGTGCATCCGTGGTGATCAGTGGCGGTAACAGGCGCACCACATTGCCCGCCGTGAGGTTGACGATCAGGCCGCGCTTTTTGGCCTCCGCCACCACCGGCAGATCGTTTTGGTCGAGCTCAATACCGAGCAGCAGCCCCTTACCCCGTACCAGCTTAACCCGTGGGCAGTCGCTGAGTTTGGCCTGCAGTTGCTTCAGCATGGTCTCACCCAGACTGGCCGCGCGCTCAATGTAGCCGCCGTCGACAACCTCATTCACCACGGCCAGTGCGGCGTGGGTGCACAGTGGGTTGCCACCGAAAGTGGTGCCGTGGTTGCCGGGGTTAAGTACCTCGGCGGCGGCACCACGGGCCAGGCAGGCGCCGATGGGCAGGCCATTGCCGAGCCCCTTGGCGGTAGTGACTACATCGGGTAGCAGGTCGTGCCACTGGTAGCAGAAGTATTTGCCGGCGCGGCCGTTGCCGGTTTGGATCTCGTCCAATATCAGCAGCAGGCCGCGTTCATCACACAGCTCACGCAGTTGGGGCAGGTAGTCCTCGGCGGGAATATTAATGCCGCCTTCACCCTGAATGGGCTCAACCATCACCGCCACGATGTTGGAGTCACTTTTCACCACCTGCGTCAGTGTTGCCACATCGTTGTAGGGAACGTGCACAAAACCGGGTACCAGGGGTTCAAAGCCCTTTTTGATCTTGTTGTTGCCGGTGGCGCTCAGGGTGGCCATGGTACGGCCGTGAAAGCTGCCCGAGGCGGTAACAATAATCGGGTGGTGAATGCCTTTATCCTGGCCATATTTGCGGGCAATTTTAATCGCCGCTTCGTTGGCTTCCGCCCCGGAGTTGGAGAAAAACACACGGTCCATGCCAGACAGTTGCCGCAGACGCTCGCCCAACTTCTCCTGTTGATCAATCGCAAACAGGTTGGAGGTGTGCATCAGTGTGCCCGCTTGCTCGGCGATTGCGCGAGTGATGGCGGGGTGCGAATGACCGAGACCGCAGACCGCGATACCCGATAACGCATCCAGATACTGATTGCCCTCGTCGTCCCATAACAGACAGCCTTCGCCCCTTACCAGTTTGGCAATGCGCGGGCCGTATGTATTCATCAAGGCATCTTGGCTCATGGTTGTGCTATTTTACCCCTCAATTACAAGGCTGGTTGGCCAGCCACGCCTGGGCGCCGCTGGAAATATGGGCTAAGCCTAGCCCGGTTTTATGACACGTTTAGCCTTACTCGGAGCGGCCGGCAGGCGGCTTGCTCAGAGACCGGCTAACGCGAAGAAAAGCGGCCATGGTATCGGCATTAATGAACCTTGGCAAACGGCCTGTTGGCGGCGCTTCTACGTCCTGGCGGGGCTTGGCTGGGCCGGTGGTAATCGGCTTATTTACGAGCCTCATTTATTAATTGTTAGATTGCGGTTGTGGTTAAAGCCATTGCTGGCTAAGCGTGAGGGGTAGGGCATGAGGGGCAGAGCGTGAATGCGGTTGATCTGGCGATTTTCGCCAATCGTATTAATAACCTGTGCGAGGAGATGGGCGCGGTGCTGCAGCGGGCGGCTTTCTCGCCCAACATTAAAGATCGCCTCGACTACTCCTGCGCCCTGTTTGATGCCAGTGGCCGGATTGTCGCCCAGGCGGCGCATATTCCTGTGCACCTGGGCAGCATGGCGTTCGCCATGGTCGACCTGGTGGCCAGCCAGCAGTGGCGTGAGGGCGATATGGTGGTGGTCAACGACCCGTTCCTGGGTGGCACCCACCTGCCGGATGTCACCGTGATTGCACCGATCTTTTGGCAGCAGGCGATTATCGGCTTTGTGGCGAATCGGGCTCACCACGTCAACATTGGCGCCAGTACCCCCGGCTCCATGCCGATCTCCAGCCATTTGGAGCAGGAGGGCAGGGTGATCGCGCCCACCCGTTTGGTGGCGGCCGGTAGCATCGACCAGGGGGTGTTTACTCAACTGGCGGGCGAAAGCCCTGGTGCCCGGGGGGATTTTCTGGCCCAGGTGAGTGCCAATAATCTCGGCCGACAACGGTTGTTGGAGCTGTTGGCCGGCAGCAGTGCCGAAGCCTATCGCGCCGCAATTGCCGAGCTGCACGACTACGGCCGTCGCCTGACCGAAACCGAACTGGCACAGCTGCAGCCTGGCCGTTACCACTTCCGCGATCTGATGGATGACGATGGCCAGGGTAACGGCCCCATCCCGATCGAAGTGACGCTGACCATTGGCGATGGTCGCCTGGTGGCGGACTTCCACGGCACCTCAAAGCAGGTGGCCGGCAATATCAACTGCCCGCTAACGGTAACGGCGGCCGCAGTCTTCTATGCCCTGCGCTGCCTGCTGCCGGATTACACCCCCGCCTGTGCCGGCGTCTTCGACCCGGTTACCCTGCTGGCGCCGGAGGGTTGCCTGGTGAATGCCCGGCGGCCGGCGGCGGTGGCGGCGGGCAATGTGGAGACTTCCATGCGGTTGGTGGATGTGGTGTTGGGCGCATTGGCCCAGGCGCTGCCGACGGAGATCCCGGCGGCGAGCCAGGGCACCATGAACAATATCGCCATGGGTAGCGCCGGTGATGAGTCGCAGGCGCGCTGGGATTACTACGAAACCATAGCCGGGGGTACCGGCGCCGGAGCCCTGGCACCCGGTTTGCAATGTGTACAGAGTCATATGACCAATACCCTCAATACACCTATTGAGAGTTTGGAGAGTCACTTTCCCCTGCGTATTCGGCGCTACCAGCGCCGGCGGGGCTCTGGCGGAAGCGGTCGGCATCGTGGTGGCGATGGTTTGATTCGCGAGTTTGAGTTTCTTGCTGCAGCACAAGTGACACTGTTGACGGAAAGACGACAACACTCGCCGTGGGGTTTGGTCGGGGGAGGAGCTGGTTTGGCTGGAGCCAACTTCCTCAACGAACAACCCCTACCGGGTAAGATTCATCTGCATGTGGCGGCTGGTGATCGCCTGCGGGTGGAAACTCCGGGTGGCGGTGGTTGGGGGGTTGAAGCCGGTGGTGATGTTGCTGAGAGTGGCCGTGATAGCGCAGCTGGTTTGAGCGCGGCCGATTAACGATTGCCGGCCGGTTCGAAACAGCGCTTGGATTTCATTTCAGCGGCTGTGTAGAATATTAGGTTTCCGCCGCGGTTGCGCGGGCTATTTTTTCTCCACAAGAGGAGTACATCGTATGGATATCATGGATACCATCAAATCTCAGATCGAATCGAACCCCGTTATTTTGTATATGAAGGGTTCTCCCAATGCGCCTCAGTGCGGCTTTTCTCAGCGTGCCTCCCAGGCCATTATGGAGTGCGGTCAGCGCTTCGCTTATGTGGATATTCTGAGTAACCCAGATATTCGTGCGAATCTGCCCGCGTACGCCAACTGGCCAACGTTCCCACAACTGTGGGTGGGTGGTGAACTGGTTGGTGGCTGCGACATCATCACTGAGCTGCACGCCAGCGGTGAGTTGAAAGTTATTATTGAAGCGGCCGTTCCTAAAACCGAAGCCGAATAATTCGGCTGGGCTATCAGCTTGGTGAAGCCAGTTATGGAAACGGTTTCACCAGGCTGCGCTATCTTCTGAATTTACTGGGTTAACGTGTTGCTAGGGCAATGTATTACTAGGTTGATGTTAGACACAGTTTCTTCTCCTTCCTCCTCTATTTACTTGCCGCCTTATTCCGTTCTCACGGCCATTGCCTGCCGGGCAGAGGTGAATGAAGGTGAGTAGTTGGTCGTGGCCGGTACTCTGGCAACCGCTCCATTTATTTCTGGAACCGGGTAGCCGGCTCTATTGGCTCTATCTGTTAAGTGCAGGTTTACTGGCACTGCTCTGGTTGTGGCGGCGAGACCGTGACCGACCAATGCGAGTGTTATTCGACAAACGTTATTGGTTTAATCGATCAACCGCCCTCGATTGCGGCCTGCTGTTTGGTAATCACCTTATTAAAATGGTGCTGGTGGTGCCCTGGTTTTTTACCCGGTTGTCGGGCGCACTTTGGTTGTCGGCGTTTTTGCATCACACCACGGGCGTCTATCCCAACTGGACACTGTCGCCGTTTTGGTTGGCCGGCGCGTTTACCCTTACGCTCTTCCTGTTGGATGACGCCAGCCGGTTTGGCCTGCACTGGTTGCTGCACAAACTGCCTTGGTTATGGCGTATTCACAAGGTGCACCACTCCGCCACTTCACTGACTCCAATTACACTCTATCGTGTCCACCCGTTGGAGATGGTGCTCTACTACCTGCGCAGCCTGTTGGTGTTCAGCGGCGTTGCCGGGCTATTTCTCTTCTGCTTCAGCGGGCGAATCAATGGTTGGGACATGCTTGGGGTCAATATATTTGTCTTTGCCTTTAGCTGTTTAGGGGCCAATTTGCGGCACTCGCCCTTCGCCTTGCAGTTTGGGGTGCTTGAGCATTGGTTTATCAGCCCGGCGCAACACCAGATTCACCACTCCAATCGAAGCGAGCATGCCGATAAAAACCTCGGTTCGGCGCTGGCCATATGGGACCGAATGGTTGGAAGTTGGGTGAGTGGCCGGGAGGCGAAAGCGTTGCAGTTCGGCCTGATCGCCAACCCAGGCAGCGGCCAGTCGGAAGGCGTGCCCGAGTGCGATCGGGGCGCGATCAACTACTCCACACAATCGTGAACCGTTAACCCCCCTCCCTCTCTTAAATCTAAAACTTTTAAAACTTATAGGTAATCTGGCTGTAGGTGTAGGTCGAATCGTCTTTGTTAGCATCCTGCATCAACTCACCGGCAAACAGGTAGGCGGCCCCCAACTCCAGCAGTAGATTTTTCGGGCTGTTGTGCCAGCGCCAGCGCACCTCCAACTGTTGCCCCACTTCCGCGGTATTGCTGTTATAGGCGGCGGGTGAGATACCGGCACTGGTCCAGCTGTCGCTGTTGTTTTCCAACTCAAAGTGGCGCAACGACAACATGGTTTCACCCGCTTTTTTGCTCTTAATCTGCCAGCGTATGCCCGGTGAAATAATATTGGCGCGGGCAAAGGCGCCGTACAGGCTGGTCGGCCCAAAATCGAAACGGCGGGCGCCGTAGAGGGTATCAAACCGGTTGTTGTTATCGTCGGTTGGGTCACGGTCACCACTGGCGATATCAAGCTGCAAGCGCAGTTTGCCACCGGCAACGGGTGCGTTTGGGCCCAGCTCAAAGTGGCCAAAATAGGCGCTGTGATCCAGCGCCACATCGCTGCTGGTACTGCTGCGCGACTCCCCCCACTGGTAGGCCAACTCCGTCTGCCAATACCAGGTAGAGGCTTCGCTTGGTTGCAAGCTGGCCACCACGGTGGTCAGCTGGCGATTGCGGCTGGGATATTTACGGCTGTCGGTTTCGTTCAGGCGCAGCCCATAAAATTCTGCGGTGAAGCGGTCGGCCAGCGGGGTCGTGAACGCGGCACCCCAAAAATCGGTGCTGGTGATGGCTTCATCGCGCTTGGGGTCATTATCGGTTGCCGGCCCATCGATTAGCCGGGCGACTGGATGAGTATAGAAGAGCTGCAACTGCTGACTATTTTTCCCTTCGATTTGCCACAGCGCGCCTTCAAAGGCGTTGATGGTGTTGCGGTAATTATTGCGCGCCGCCAGACGCCGGCTGCCCAGGTTCATAGTAAAGCGGCCCAAGGTGATGTTTGAGTGGGTGTTGGCCAGCAGAAAATCATTGGCTTGGTACTGCACATTCAATTGCAGAATATCCAAGGGGTCGATTGTGCTGGTGTTAAGGTTGCTATCTTCTTTGGCGATGTTGCCCAGCTCGCGGGCGTCAATAATTTCTCCAGCCAGCGTCCAGCCACCTGAACTGGCCGAGGCCCCGAGCAGAGTGCGCGCCAGCAGTGCCTGGTCGCTACCGGTTTGATTGTTGCGGAACTGTTCATCCAGGTGTTCGAAGCGCAGGCGGGTTTCCCCGTGAAACTCATATTGTATTTCCGCTTGGCTATGTGCCGCACAGGCGGCCAGTGCACTCAACGTTACCGTTTTTACTGCTCTGTTCATCGCAACTACTTTTTTCATCGCTACTGCTCCCTCTGTTAAGCGATCAATTCTCTTCACTCAGACCATAGCCATAGCTGGCGATAAGCTCACGGGCAGGTGTGCTCTTTAAAAATTCCAAAAACGCGAGGGTGGCCGGGTTGCTGCTGCCGCGCGCAAGCAGGACGGCATTCTGCCGCAACGGCGGGTGTAGCATCTCGGGCACCGGCCAATAGTTAGCGTTGGCATCTTTATAAATTTGCGCCAGTGCCACGAAGCCGACGGTAGCGTTACCGGTTGAGACAAATTGATAGGTTTGGGCGATGTTGTCACCCTGTACCAATTTGCTGGTGAGCGCCGACCAGAGCTCTAATTTTTCCAGAGCCGCCTGGGCTGCCGCTCCGTAGGGGGCGGTTTTGGGGTTGGCGATGGCGAGCCGACTCATTTTGTCCGGCGTGGAGAGGATGGCCCCAGCCTGCAAATTGAGATTCGGGTCGATGGAGTAGAGCGCCAGCTGACCGACGGCGTAGGTAAATTCGCTGGCTGCCACAGCCTGACCTTGGGCGGTAAGTTGCCCGGTGCGCAGCTCATCGGCCGATAAAAACGCATCAAACGGCGCGCCGTTAATAATTTGCGTGTAGAGCTTGCCGGTGGAGCCGAAACTGAACTTCACCCGGTGCTCACTGCGCTGTTGAAATTGCTCGGCCAGCGCCTTGGCGGCTGCGGTAAAGTTGGCGGCCACGGCAATATTGGTGGTGTCGGCGGCGGCCGTATTCAAAGTGCCGATAGCCAGCAGGGTGATTAGGCCACGCTTGCTAAGCAGTTGGCGAGTATGTCGGTGAAGTGAATACCACATAAAAATCATCTCTCCGGTAGATGTGTTTATTCGGTGCCTAAAATAATTTGTGAGGCCTTGATCACCGCGAAGAGTTTCGAGCCTACCGTCAGCGCCATCTGTTTAACGCTCTCGTTGGTGACTATGGCCACCAGGCTTTTGCCATCACCCAGGTCGAGGGTTACCTCGGCGTTGACCGCGCCCAGAGCGATATTGCTGACCACGCCAGGCAGTTGGTTGCGGGCCGAGGTGGCTATCTGGCCGCCCACCAGAATGGGTGAGCTGGCTTTGATCAGGGCGAAGGCCTCACGGCCCTGGTAGAGGCCGAGTGCGCGTGCGCTTTCGTTGGTGACGATGATAGCCAAGCGCGCGCTGTCGGAGATTTTCAAACAGATTTCGGTATTCACCGCCCCCGGCACTATCTCGTCAATAACGCCGTGGTAGGTGTTTCGGGCACTGGTACGCATGGCAAAGCTCCACAGCAGGGGGGATAGGGTTTCTGAGGCGGATTCCGTTAACTCTTTTTCCAACTGTTCCATCACCCGGGCCAGGCTCTGGCTCAGTTTTTGATGGGTGACCAAAGCCTGCTGGCCGATCGCGGTTACCTGTGCGCCACCGCCGTGCTTGCCTCCCGACTTGCCCGTTACCACCGGCGACGGGAAGAGGTTGTTCATGGCGTTGATGGCATCCCAAGCTGCTTTATAAGAGAGGCCAACCGCTTTGGCGGCCTGGCTTATGGAGCCGTGCTCGGCAATGGCGGCCAACAGGCGAAAGCGGTCCTCACCCACCTTGTAACCGAGATCGTTGGTGAGGGTGAGTAACGGTTTTAAGTTGATTTCACTCATTGTTGTACCGTTATGTAGTTAATGTATATAACGTATGGCAAGCACTACGCCACTTTTTAAAAGTCTTATATTACAAAGAGTTAGAGTTTTTCAGTGGTTGCAGATGGGCGTTTTTAGGGGGTATGTGCGACAAAT
Organism: Halioxenophilus sp. WMMB6; assembly: GCF_033283405.1. Taxonomy (NCBI): domain Bacteria; kingdom Pseudomonadati; phylum Pseudomonadota; class Gammaproteobacteria; order Alteromonadales; family Alteromonadaceae; genus Halioxenophilus; species Halioxenophilus sp. WMMB6. The sequence goes on along the minus strand of NZ_JAWMQR010000003.1, from coordinate 218,952 downwards.
TGGCGTGGTTTGTCGCACATTCGCGGTGTTGTTGCGGCCTCAGGAATTTGCCTCCAAAGCGGACCCGGCTTGAGCAGGAGGCGAGAGCCTCCTTGCCGGAGTGATGGTTAGTCGCCGTCGCTGTCATTAAAGCCAATGGGCAGCTTCAAGACCTGGGTGGTGTCCTGCTGCAACAGCAGTCGCAACGCTTTGGCGGTGGCAGCCACCTGCTTGAGCGGCTCAGCCTGTTGATCAAGGCTGCTAAAGAGTGGTGGCTCAATCTTGCCGGCGGCCTCATTCAGGGCGGCCAAGCGCTGCTGCAGCTGCCCGGCCAGTTCATGCAGGCCCAGGCTCTCCAGGTAGGCAATGAATCCCCCCTGTTGGAACAACTGATTCACCGCACTGATGTTGGCTTCAATATTTTGCCAGGAGTGTTGTGCACGCCAGGACTCCAGGAAGTAGGGGTTGGCTGTACCGGTTTCGCCAAGTGCGCCGAGAATCTTGTCTTTGCTGATCGACTGCAGGGAGAGCAGGTAGTCGTCGAGCACCATGCCAATGGCCTGGGTGGCGGATTCAAAGTTTTCCGATTCGGCATTGGGGGCGACAAATTCCGGTTTGACCAGTGCCCAACTGCTGTCGAGGGCTTTACTGCTGACTACCATCTGTTGTCCAATCCAGCGCGTCAGCTCGCAATAGCGGCCGGTTGCAAAACCGGTTTGGGCGGTTGGGTCAAACAGCAGGTATTCCAGAGCGCTCAAGCCGTGCAGTACCACGCTGCTGTGGTTGAGTTCCTCTGCGGTCAGTGGCGTCTCTTTTTTCAGTAACGTTTTGGCTTTTTTGGCGACCAGGTTTTTCTTATCGGGCCAGAACTGAAACTCCCAATCCAGACGTTGCTCGGTCATCGGCCCAAAGCCAATAACTTTGGCCCGCTGCCACGCCATCATCGCTTCCCGCCAGCTGCTCTGTGCCGCTGGCAGAAACTCTGCCATGGACTCCTCAGAGCAGCTGGCCGTGGCCGACTCTACCGCCTGTGACGACTCCACCAACTGGTGGTAGTTGGGCTCGATTACCTGGTTGTTTAAGGTCTGCAGGAAGATCTCCTCCGGCGCTGTCTTCTGGCAGCCGCTCAACGCTGCACCGCCCAGGGCTGCTGCCAGGGCCAGAAGGAGCGTGCGGGTGCCAGCGGTACTAAGTGGCTTAGTTAGGTTCTGGCGAAGGGGTAAGAAAGCTAGCAGTGGCATAGATCATCCAAAGACGTGGCCAGATACCACGCCAGTTTGTTTAAAGGCTGTTTAAAAAGGCCAGCAGCTGGTTGCGCTGGTCGGTGCTGAGACCGACGAAGTTGGTGCGGCTGGACTCGGCTTCACCGCCGTGCCAGAGAATGGCTTCGGTGATGGTGCGGGCGCGGCCGTCGTGCATAAAACCGAACTCGCCGTTGACGGCACTGGTTAAACCCAGCCCCCAGAGCGGTTGCGTGCGCCACTCGTCGCCAGCGGCGGCATACACCGGCCGATGGTCAGACAACGCATCGCCCATATCGTGCAACAGCATATCGGTAAAGGGGTAGATGGTTTGATTGGCCAGCCAGGGCATCTCTGGTACTTCGCCTACCTGCCATTTGGGGGTGTGGCAGTCGCTGCAGCCGATGGTCTGAAAGAGCGCACCGCCAGCGATGACGCCGGGGTCGTCGCTGTTGCGGCGCTTGGGTACTGCCAGGTTGTGGGTGTAGAAGGTGACCTTGGCCAGAATATCGTCGCTGACTTCCGGGTCGCCACCGTTGGCGGCCTGCCGGCACTCGGTTTGTGGTTGGGTACAGTCATCGCTGCGGTTGAGGGCGCTGGTCAGCCCCATATCGCCGGCAAAGGCACCGGCATTTTGCTGCTGCAGGGTCGGTTGCTCAGCCTTCCAGCCGAAGCGACCCAGTGCCAGCTGGCTGTTGACGGTATCCCACACGCGATTGGCACGGCCGGAGATACCATCGCCATCAGCGTCGTCCGGGTCGGCCTGGGCTAGCAGCTGCTCTTCGGTCAGTGCCTCCAGATAACCGAGGCCAATCATGGGTGGGGCGATACGCACCGAGGTGAGGGCATCGCTGCCAATATCGCCGTGGCTGAAGTCACTGAGCAGCAACTGGGGTTTGCGCAACTCCACCTCGGTGCCATCGGCGAGGGTGACGATGGAGTGGTCGAAGTCGAACTGGATTTTGACTTCCGGGGTGTAGCCGTTGATGGCGAAGTCCTGCAGCTGGCCGCCGTAAGTGGGGTGGGCGACAATGCCATCGGCGGCAGTGGCGGGAGTGCCCGGCACACTGACACGTACCAGCATGGAGACGGTGTTGTCGTTGTGGTCCACCGGCAGATGACCACGGCCATCCTTAATATGGCAGTTCTGGCAGGCACTGGTGTTAAACAGTGGGCCCAAACCATCGCGGGCGGTGGTGGTGGAGGGCGCTATCACCCAGGCGTTGCGAAAGAAGCTGTTGCCGACGCTAAAGTTGAGCCGCTCTGTAAAGGGCATATTGGGCGAGGGTAGAGAGAAGGCGTTGGTCGAGACCACATCCACCGAGTTATCGCCACCCAATTCGGTGGGGATGGTTATTACCGGTTTGGTCGGCTTGGCGGCCTCCTGGTGAGCACCCTGGCAGGCCGCCAGCAAAAGTATTAGAGGGGTTATCAATCCCAATCTTACGGGCGGCATAACGGTAATCCTAATGGTTGTATTGAGTCATTGTTTTAATCAGTGCCGGGCGGAGGCAGCCTTCGCCCAAGGGGCCGGTTAACCGGCATCCAGGTTCGGGTTGAGATTGGTGATGCCGAGCGTTTTGGCAACCCCCTCAATTAACTCCGTGGTGGCAGCCAGTTCAGCAATAATCTGGTTGATCAATGCTGCGCCCTCGACATTCCCCTCGGCAATCATCTGATCAAACGCCATGGGGTTGTTGGGATCCTGATAGGCATTTACCAGAGCCTGCAGAGCCGCGTGGGTTTGGGAAATCTGGTGCTGCATTTTTTGGGCGAGGCCGTTGTTGCGCTCAGCGACCAGGTCGGCCAGTGAATCGCCTTTGTAAAAGCTGCCATCGACACGCTTGTATTCGCCCAGGTAGACATTGGCGATGCCCTGCCAGTCGTAGTAGTGGGCAAAGACTGTGTTGTCACTGAAGCAGTCCTGCTCATCTTCGGGGGAGTTGGCCTCCAGAGCTACCTGCATGCGTTCACCGGCCAGCTCGCCAAAGGCCAGCGAGCCAATACCAAACAGGATGCGGGTGAGGGCCTCCTGGGGGGCGAGTTTGACGAATTTGGCGCGGTAGTTGTTGCTGTCGCCCGCCTGCCACTGGCCCACCAGATAGTTCAAATCGTTGACCAGCAGTGTGGTGACGGCGGTCAGGTAATCGCGGCGGCGTTGGCAATATTGATGGCTACAACCCTCGCCGGCCAGATAGTCGGTGTAGGGGCGGTTGCCGGCACCCGGGTCTGTGCCGTTCAGGTCCTGCCCCCATAGGAGGAATTCGATGGCGTGGTAACCGGTGGCGATATTGGCCTCCGAACCGCCCAGTTCATTGAGGCTGGCGAGCAGTTCCGGGGTCAGCTCGCTGACGTCGATCTCATTGGCGCCCAGGCGCAGAGTGTCGAGACTGAGAATAAACGCAGTGGCACCGCTGTTACCCAGCTCACCTTCATAGTCGCTACTGACATAGTCGAGAAAGCCCTCGTCCAGGGGCCAGGAGTTGACCTGGCCATCGATGTTGTCCACCACCGGGTTACCAAAGCGGAAGGCTTCCGTCTGCATGTAGGGGACACGCGCCTGACGCCAGGCGTAGCGGGCCTGTGCGAGGGTTTCAGGGGAGGGGGAATCGAGGAATTTCTGAATGTCGGCCTGGAGCTTTTTGGCTTCGGCGAGGCTATCGGTATAGACGTTAAAAGCCAAATCCGTGTAGGAGTTGATGACATCTTGACTAGAGAGAGCGAGGGTCGTGGTGCTGGTAAGCATCAGCCCCAAGGCCAAAAACATACTCTTAACTTTCATAGAAAACCTGCAACCAATAATGGGTGACCAAACGACAAGGAGGCCGCCGAGTAGCGTCGGATAATAAAGTTAATAATAACTATTATCAAATAGAAGATCGGGAATCCGGCGCTTATTTAACCTCTATTTGGCCTGAATCAAATGCTGGCGACACGCTAAAACTGAGTGACCTATCGCGAGTTGGAAAGGTAAACAGTCGTAAAATGTTCAGCTTTCCGGCTGGTTTCCTGGCGAGCCAACCAGCACAATAACTGGCGATTCGCTGGGTGCACAGTTACCCATCTGCCACCCGGGCCGTAGTCGCGTGCCTTGCCGCGCTTAATGTTCGCGCTCGCCTGTAACGCTGTTCGGGTGCACCAATAACACCACCATCGACTGTGATGTTTGGAGATCAAATTGAAAGTTGCTCTGTTGGAAGATGATCAGGCTCAGGCCAAGTTGCTTAATCAGTGGCTAACCGAAGAGGGGTATCAGGTTCTGCACCGGGGGACGGTGACCGACTTTATCAGCCTGCTGCAGGCGGAGCCGGTGGATATGGCGCTGCTCGATTGGCAACTGCCCGATGGCTCCGGGTTGGATGCTCTGGGCTGGATTCGCGATCACAATCAGGCGAGCCTGCCGGTTATTTTTTCCACTCAGCGCGACAGCGAAGAGGATGTGGTCGAAGCGCTCAAAGCCGGTGCCGACGACTATATGATCAAGCCGCCACGCCGGGCGGAACTGATCGCCCGCCTGGCGGCTATCAGCCGACGGGCGGGGCTCGACAAACTGCACAGCCCGCAGCTGCAACTCGCGCACATCACCATCGATCAGGATGCGCAAAAGGTGTGGGTGCACGAGCAGGAGGTTAAGCTAACGCGCAAAGATTTTCTGTTGGCCTGCTGCGTTATCAAAAATCAGGGCAAGTTGTTGTCGCGGGAGTATCTGTTAAAAGAGGTGTGGGGTGTCGCTGCTGACATCAACACCCGCACTGTCGATATGCACATCAGCCGCATGCGGCGCAATCTGCAGTTGGAACCCAGCTGCGGCTACTGTATTAAAACCGTTTATCAACACGGTTATCGCCTGGAGAAGGTCGACGACTGAATTTGCGGTGGCGTCAATTACTTCCTTTCACCTGACCATCGGCCTGTAATCATTCGCGGCCGATTATTGTGGCACATCAGAAGGGCGCTCTTCTTACCTGTACGACGCTTTCCAATGTGTGGTAATTTGCCGGCGGTGGCTTAGTGTGTCGCCCATCATTTTTATTGCATCTTATTTTTTTGTCTCAACTCTCTTGCTTGCGTTTGATTAACAGGCTGCACCCGGGTTTGGGTGTTTGTCGTCCATTAAGGAGTATGGCGTGTTACAACGCTCGATTGCCATTTTCATGGTCTGTCTGGCATTCAGTTTATCCGCCCAGGCAGAAGAAGATTGGCTCTATTCCGTTCGTCCTGGCGATACGCTTTGGGATCTCTGCCTCACCTACACCGTTAAAAAAGATTGTTGGTTAAAGCTCGGTGATTACAACAATGTGATCTACCCACGCCGCTTGCCGCCCGGTTTGATTATTCACTTTCCCGTGAGTTGGTTACGTGAGGCGCCAACGCCGGTGCGCCTGGTCTTTTTTACCGGTGATGTCCGCTACCAATCCCAGCCCACAGAACCCTTTGTTGCGGTTACGGAGGGGGCAAGTTTTACCCTGGGGGCCACCATTAAAACCGGGCCCGAGAGCGTTGCCGGCTTGCAGTTTGGTGACGGCAGCCTTATGCGCCTGGAGCCCAATACCACCATCGTGCTCGACTCTATGTCGGTGGCCAACGCCGAAGGCCGGGTCGACACCCGAGTGCGTCTACCCACCGGTGCGGTACAGACCCGGGTACCGGAACGGGTGCCGAAAAGCCGTTTCCAGATCTCCACCCCGGCGGCTATCGCCGCAGTGCGTGGTACAGAATTTCGCGTCACGGCCAAACAGTCGGAGGCGGGTAATGAACTCATGCTGGGTGAGGTCTATGAAGGGGTGGTGGCGGTCACTGGTGACGCCGCCGAGAGCAGCGCCGACGTAGCCGCGGGTTTCGGTATAGCCGCCGCGGCCGGCCAGGAACTGCAAACGCCTACACCCTTACCACCGGCGCCGAAGTGGAAAAAGATCGCTGACAATCAGTTTCCGCCGTTAACCCTGGCCTGGCGGTCACTGGCCGATATTGATAATTACCGCCTGGAAATTCACCAACGGCAGGAGCAGGCTGATGCCCTGCTGGCGGTGGTCGATAGCCAAGAGTCCGGCTTTACGGATACCGGTTTTAAATTTATTGAGGGCTGCTATCAGCTTGTGGTGAGGGCTGTAAGCAGTGCCGGCCTTATTGGGCTGCCAAGTACCACGGAGGTCTGTATTAATGGCCAGTTGGCTACACCCGAGCGCGACCAGGCCACGCTAAAATTCGATGCCAACGCCGACCAACTGGCGCTTAATTGGCAGCCTGTACCATTGGCTGAGGGTTATCAACTGCAAATCAGTAACTCGCCGGAGTTTGATACGGTTGCCTACACCTTCACCACCCAACAGCCCGAGTACACCCTGGCTCTGGATGAGGGTGTAAAAACGGGTTTCTACTACCGCGTACAAGCGCTCTCCAGCCTGCGCACAGATAGCCAGTTTTCCGCTGTAACCAAAGCCTCGTCGGAGCCGGAGCCGCTGCTGGCGCTGAGCCTGTGGGCGATTGTTTGGGTGTTGGTGGGTGCGTTTTAACCGTATTTCGAGCATCACCTGGGAGCGGCTGTTACTGGCGCTGGCCATGGCCATACTGGCCGCCATGATTTCGCTAAAACGTTGGGGCTACTCGGTCGACCAGGCTCTTTACGATGCCGCCATTGCCCAGGTCAAACCGGCCATAGGGCCGGATATTTTAATTCTGGCCATCGATGAGCGCAGCCTGTTGGAGTTGGGGCGCTGGCCTTGGCCGCGCAGTGTGCACGCGCAGTTGGTGGATATTCTCAACGAGGCGGGCGTGAAGGCTATTGCCTTTGATATCGTCTTTGCCGAACCCGACCGGGCCAACCCCGACCACGACCATCGCTTTGCCGAGGCTATCTCGGCGATGGGGCGGGTTGCCCTTCTGGTACACATGGAGCAGACCTACTCCGGTGGCCAGATTTTGGAGGTGTTGCCCACCCCGGAGTTGGCTTCGGCCGCCGCTGCCCTCGGTCATGTACATATCGAATACGATGTCGATGGCGTTTGCCGGTCAGTCTTCCTGAAAGAGGGGCTGGGCGAGGCCTACTGGCCCCATTTAATGTATGCCTTGTGGCAGTTGAGTGACGCCACCCTGCCGGAGCAGATGCCCGGCTTGCAAGCTGAAAATCCATCGGCCGCATCGCCGTTTCTGATCGCCCGGGATTTTTATAACCTGATCCCCCTGGCCGGCCCCGCTGCCCGGGTGACTACTCTCTCTTACGTCGATGTGATTAGCGGCCGTATCCCGGAGCGAACACTACGCGACAAGATTGTCATTGTCGGAGCTACCGCCAAGGGCTTGGGTGACATAGTTGCCACGCCCGCTGGGCCTATGCCAGGTGTCGAGTTTAACTCTAATATTCTTAACAGCCTGCGCAATCGTGCCACCTTGGTGCCGGTTACCGCCGGTGTTCATCTGGTCGCCAGTGTGCTGTTGGTGTTTGGCCTGATTATGGCCGGCCTGCGCGCCACTCCCAGGCAGTATCTATTGTTAACACTGCTGGCGACGCTCTCTCTGCTGGCGGCTTCGGTGGCAACCCTGGTGGTGCTGCAGATCTGGTTTGCGCCATTGGCGGCGATTTTACCGATTCTGATTTTTTATCCGCTCTGGAGCTGGCGTCGGCTGGAGCAGGCGCTGCGTTTTTTACGGCGTGAATTGACTCGGGTTGAGCAGCAGGCGTCGCCGGCAGTACACAGCACGCTGGCGGAAATTACCCGGAAACTTACTTTTCTCGGCCAGCTGACCGGCATTGACGATTGGCAGCTGGTTGAAGCGAGCACCGACAAAACTCTGGCTGGGAGTCCAACTCTGTTAGCGAATCGCGATACACTGGCCGGCAAACTGGCGATGAGCTTGCACATCGACGACGAGCTGCGCTCCTGTCAACTGCTTTGGCGGGATGGGGGTGGGCGAACCGTTGATCAACAGCTGTGGCTATCGGCACTGGCCAACCTGGATGCGGCCACCCGTTCCCGTGCTCAGATCCAACCCGCCGAGCTGGTCACCGATACCATTGCCCGTTTGCGCGAAGCAAATCAAAAAGCCGAAGAGAATCGCGCGATAATCGATCAGTGCCTGGAAAATCTGCAGGATGCCGTGCTGGTGGCCAATCTGTTCGGTGAGATTCTGTTTGCCAATGCCCGGGCCAGAGCCAGTTTTACGGTACAAAGTAATCGCGGAGAGAGTTTAATGGGCTGCCTGGAACAGCTCTCAATTGAGGGTGGTTGGCCGGCGGTACTGAAAAAGCAGCTGCACAACAATGTCGAACTGTTCGCCGAGGTGCAGGCCAAGGGTGATCAAAAACAGTATTTTATGCAGCTCGCCCGGCTGCCATGGCTCTTCTCTCACAGCGAATCCCTGTTATTCAGTTTTACCGATATCACGGTCATCAAAGAGAGCGAGCGGGTGCGCACCGAGGCGCTGCATTTCCTGTCGCACGATCTGCGCTCGCCAGTGGTTTCCATTCTGGCATTAATCGAACACTATCGCGCAAAGTATGGCGAGCAGCCGGCGAGTCAGAGCGACTTTACCGAGATACTGGCCGAGATAGAACTCTACGCGCGCAAGAACCTCTCCTTTGCCGAGAGTTTTCTCCAACTGGCTCGAGCTGAGATGGTGGGGGATGCTAACTTCGATCTGTGCGATATGCACTCGGTGATCGACAACGCCCTGTTGATGGTACGGCAGCAGGCGCTGGCAAAATCGATCGAGGTCAATGTCGATCGCTCCATGGATGACATCTGGGTGTGGGGGGATGGCGAGTTGTTGGAGCGGCTGTTAATTAACCTGTTGTCTAACGCTATCAAATACAGTGACTCCAACACGCAAATCAGGCTGCTGGTGCAGCGTCGGCAGGATGAAGTGGATATCTCGGTTGTTGATCAGGGGGAGGGAATCAGCGCCGAGCAACTGACCAAAATTTTCGAGCGTTTTCATCGCGCGGGCAGTCGCCTGGAGATCAGTGGTGCGGGCTTGGGGTTGCACTTTGTCGATACGGTTTGCAACAAGCATGGTGGTCGAATTGCAGTGGAAAGTCGCTTGGGAGAGGGCTCCTGTTTTAAAGTTACCTTGCCTCTTTGCGACAATGAATTTGATCTGGAGGCGGCAGCGGAATAAATTATACCGCCCTCTATCAACAACCGGTGGGAAAACGGGAAGGCCTCACAAAAACCATTGCTATTTTTTTACCGGGTTTTACATAATTTTATCTATTACACAGTGTTACACTAGTGCCCGCTTGAAACTCGTCCACGAGTAAAACAAAGAATAAAGTCATTTCTTGGTAGAAGTGGCCCACTATTTAGGAGCGTAATCATGAGAAAATTTACCATCGCAACCCTAACCGCCATCGGTGCCTCCCTGGCCACTCTGCCAACCATGGCCGAGGAGCAGTATTCCGGAATTACATTAACCCCAGGTTTGGGTTACTACTTTTTTGATAATGATCGTAACCTGGAAGATGACGCGCTCTTCTCCATCGCCGTGGGCTACCAATTTAACAACCCCTGGGCATTTGAGCTGCTCTATCTGGAGGCCAACACCGAAGCGGATGGCTTTGGCAATTTTGACGTAGACCACGATCAACTGCGCCTGGATACCCTTTACCACTTCAACCGCAGTGGTAAGTGGCAACCCTACCTGGCTGGAGGTGTTGGTCGCGGCAATTTCGAAACCAGCTTCGCCGACAGTGACGAAACCATGCTCAATTTGGGGGGTGGCTTGAAATACTACTTTACCGACCGGGTTGCCCTGCGTTCTGATCTGCGGGCGATCTACGGTGATGAGGACGATACCTTTGATGCCGCGCTTACCTTTGGTTTGAATATTCTGTTGGGCGGTAAAAGCTCGTCGGTGAGCAAGCCCGCCAGCAAACCGGCACCGACTCCGGTGGCCAACACTCCCGCAGACAGCGATAAAGACGGTGTTGCCGATAGCGCCGATCAGTGTGCCGATACGCCTGCCGGTGTTGTGGTTGATGCGGTGGGCTGCCCGGTGGACAGCGACCGAGATGGTGTTGCCGATTACCAGGATCAGTGCCCAGACACCGCCAAGGGCGCCAAGGTCGACAGCAAAGGTTGTTATCTGGAGCTGCTCGAAGATCGCGAAGTAACGCTGAAAGTCCAATTCGCCAATAACTCGGACGAAGTGCCAGAGGCCTACATGGGTGAGGTGGAAAAGGTTGCGACCTTTATGCGTGAATACGTCAATACCAGTGTGGTGATTGAAGGTCACACCGATGACCGCGGAGCGGCCTCCTACAACCAGGCACTCTCTGAGCGTCGGGCAAAATCGGTGGCCAGTCTGTTGACCAGCCGCTTTGGCATTGCGGCCGAGCGAGTTTCCGCTGTCGGCTACGGTGAGGAGAAGCCTCTGGTGGACAACGACACTGCCGAGAACCGAGCCACTAACCGCCGGGTGGTTGCCGTGGTAAAAACCCAGGTGAAAACCATCGCTCAATAATTGCCCAATAAAAATCGTCACTAAGTAAAACAAAAATCGCCAGGGCTTGCCCTGGCACTTCCAAGCCCATTAGGAATTCAACTATGAACATTGAGGAAATAATCGAGTTTCTCACCACCAACGCGGTAAATTATGCGGCGGTCTATGGTGTGAAAATTATTTTGGCCATTGTTATCTTCTTTGTTGGTAAATGGCTGGTTAAAACTATTACCAATCTGCTGAAGAGGACGCTCACAGCCCGCAACCTGGATGCCACACTCACATCATTTATAACCAATATCATCTACTACCTGGCCATGGTGGTAGTCATCATCGCCGTGTTGGGGCAGGTGGGAATTCAGACGGCTTCTCTGGTAGCGGTTATCGGTGCCGCCGGCCTGGCTGTTGGCTTGGCCTTGCAGGGTTCACTCTCCAATTTTGCCGCCGGTGTTATGATCATTCTGTTTCGCCCTTGTCGGGTGGGTGATTTTGTCGAAGCTGGCGGTACCATGGGGTCGATCAAAGAGATCGGTATTTTTGCCACCACCATGCTCACCCCAGACAACAAAACCATTATTGTCCCGAACTCTTCTATCATGGGTGGCAATATCACCAACTTCTCCACTCAAAGTGAACGCCGGGTCGATTTGGTGATTGGTGTTAGCTACAACGCTGACATTAAGAAGGTGAAAGAGGTGCTGGCTGCGGTGGTTGCCGCCGATGAGCGGGTGGTGAAAGAGAAGGATGTCACCATTGGCTTGCTGGAGCTGGCCGATTCCTCTGTTAATTTCGTTGTTCGCCCTTGGGTGAAAACGGCCGATTACTGGCCTACCTACTTCGATCTGATGGAGAACATCAAATTGCGCTTGGATGCCGAAGGTATTGAAATTCCTTTCCCACAAATGGATGTGCACCTCTCCAAAGAGGGTTAATCATCGCTTTGATGGCAACAATAAAAAAGCCGCTTTAACTGAGCGGCTTTTTTATGGGTAGCGGTTTGATTGGGCATCTGAATGGGTAGATCCTGAGCAGACCGCGCCCGTTGATATTTGCGTGAGGTTTAGCTGCTGGCACCTTCCATCGCCGACTGCAGATAATTTTGCAGGCCGACTTTGTTGATTAATTCCAATTGTGTTTCCAGCCAATCGACATGATCCTCTTCATCCTCGAGAATATCCTCAAACAACTCACGTGAGACGTAGTCCTGCACTGATTCGCAATAGGCGATGGCTTCACGTAGATCGGGAATGGCAGTCATCTCCAGCTTAAGGTCGCACTCCAGCATCTCCTGAGTATTTTCGCCAATCATCAATTTGCCCAGATCCTGTACGTTGGGTATGCCCTCCAGAAACAGAATGCGTTCAATCAGGTGATCGGCATGTTTCATCTCATCGATGGATTCGTGGTACTCCTTGTCCGCCAGTGATTTTAATCCCCAGTCTTTGAACATGCGGGAGTGGAGGAAATACTGATTGATAGCAATTAACTCGTTGTAGAGTACTTTATTTAGGTACTCGATTACTTTTGCGTCACCTTTCATTGGATTTTCCTCTGATTGATAGGGCTGTATGAGGCGAATTATCGCTGATGTCTGCGGTGCTGATGTGGCTGTGCCGTCGCTTGGCGCACTTTAGTCTCTTCGCATAATAGTTGACTGTCAATCTAAGTTATTGATTTTGTGGGCTAATTTTTAATCTAAATTAGAATTTTTATTATCTGCTGTTGCGGTGTAATTACATTTGCAAAGCGCCAGGGAGTGAACCTAGCTTTGGGGAAGCGACTGGGGCCGGTGTGCGAAAGTTATTTCTGTGGTCAGATACCCACGTGGAACGCTAGGGTGGACTGTGCATTAACTGCCGTGCAGTACCACCCTTGTGGTTAACCAAGGCGCTTGCTGCAGTAGTTACTGGTGCGTACGGCTTCTGTGGCTAATGATGTCTGGACGGTTATCGGAGGAAATTGACTGGGGTAATACTAGCGTGGGTGAGCGGGCAGAGCAGTAGCTGGAGATTTATCCACCAATGACGCTTGTTGGCGGATGAGACGCGTCATTGGCTGAGGGGTTAGGTTTAGCTAGGCGGCGCTGTAGCAGGTGTCGTCGTCGATGATGGCAACCTGTTCGGCCAGTGCTTGCCGGACGATATCCCGGGTTTGCAGTGCGCACTTGCCGCATTGGGTCATGGCGCCCAGCTCGTTGCGGATAGCCCGCAGATTACCGCCGGTGGTGGCAACTGCCTGGCGGATCTGAGAATCGGTTATTCCTTTACAAATGCAAACGTACATACTCAAAACTCGCAAATTAGCACCTGAAGAGTCAGTAACGGCTTGGTTCACAGCCGACCCCGCTCTTTTTATTGGGTTTCAAGGGCGCACTTGCCGTGCCTGCCATGGTTTAGAGTCGCTGTTGCTCCCCAGGTTTTATTGAGAGGGGGCATGAAGCTGGCGCCCTAACCTTACCTGGCTTCCCAAACCTTGTTGAGAATTCTATCCAAACGATAATGGTTGTCAATAAGATTTGTGAATTAATGCGATTTGTTAGTAAAACTCAGTTACAGGAATAAGTTTGTCACCAGCCGGATGAGGGAGCTTGGATCTATATCAAACAAGTGTGGTTGGTAAATAACTATTTGATTTTAAAAGAGTTATTTTGATTGCTTAGACTATGGTAACCATATAAAAAATCTATAGGACTGCTCCAATAGAGGGTGTATGATAGCCCACTGCTATGGAATGGTGCCGGTACCATAAAAAAGCCTGCATTATGACTGTAGTCGGTTGTTTCAATAGCAGCTTCATTTCACGGTGGCTGTGCAGCCATAGAATCCACAAATTCACTTAAGCAATTACAGACCGAGGGAGAATTCTCATGGGCGTCTTAGTTGGTAAACCAGCTCCAGATTTTACCGCTCCAGCCGTTTTGGGTACTGGGGAAATCGTTGATGACTTTAATCTTTCTGCCACCATCAAAGGCAAGAAAGCTGTAGTATTCTTTTACCCACTGGACTTCACCTTCGTATGTCCTTCTGAGCTGTTGGCTCACAACAGCCGTTTGGCCGAATTCCAAAAACGCGGTGTAGAAGTAATCGGTGTTTCCATCGACAGCCACTGGACTCACAACGCCTGGCGTAACACCCCCGTTGAAAACGGCGGTATCGGCGCTGTTGGCTTCACTCTGGTAGCTGATATCACCCACGCTATCTGTCAAGCCTACGACGTTGAGTCTGCCGGTGGTGTTGCCTTCCGTGGCTCCTTCCTGATCGACGAAGACGGCTTGGTTCGTCACCAAGTGGTTAACGATCTGCCACTGGGCCGTAACGTTGACGAAATGCTGCGTATGGTTGATGCCCTGGCGTTCAACCAAGAGCACGGCGAAGTTTGTCCTGCCGGTTGGAAAGAGGGCGACGCAGGTATGAGCGCCAACCCAGAAGGTGTTGCTGCGTACCTGTCTGCCAACGCCAGCAAGCTGTAAGCTTCAAAGCGAGACAGAAAAAACCCGGCAATGCCGGGTTTTTTTATGCCTCGGATTCGGTATCCGGTTCGCTATTGGGTGGTGGCCAGCCGCCCAGGCTCTGCCAGCGGTTGACGATGTAGCAGAAGAGGTCGGCGGTTTTCTCAGCGTCGTAGGCGGCGGTGTGTGCCGAGCGGTTACAGAAGCTGATATTGGCCGCTAAACAGGCTTTGGCCAATACGGTTTGCCCCAGGGCCAGTCCCGCCAGGGTGGCGGTATCAAAGCAAGAGAAAGGGTGAAAGGGGTTGCGCTTGGCGTCCACCCGTTCCGCCACGGCATTGACAAAGCCGAGGTCAAAATGGGCATTGTGGCCGACGATCACGGCGCGGTTGCAGTCGTGGGCTTTCACAGCGCGGCGCACGGCTTTGAACAGCTCGGGGATGGCGATCATCTCCGGCTCGGCGGGCCGCTCCGGGTCTTCCAGATCGATGCCGGTAAAATCGAGCGCCGTTTGCTCCACGTTAGCCCCTTCAAAGGGTTCAATGTGGAATTGATGGGTCTCATCGCGGCGCAGCACTCCCTGGTCATCCATGGTGAGTGTGACGGCGGCGATCTCCAGCAGGGCATCGGTGGCGGAGTTAAAACCGCCGGTTTCCACATCCACGACCACGGGCAGAAAGCCGCGGAAGCGATTTTTCAGGTTCGAGGGTGGCGCTTCAGACAAAGTTTTCCCTTACTGGAAGGTTATCGGTTGAGGAAAAGCCAGGCCATGGTAGCACGCCAGGCCGGGCGAGGGGATTGCGATAGTGCGAAATCGGCCTAGCGCTTCTCCAGCACGCGCCACTGCAGGGTTTCACCCGCCGCCAGTGGTGTTAGTGGTTCACCGGGGGCGAGCTCCAGCGAGGCGGGCATCTGCCACGCGCTTTTTTGCAGGGTGATCTGCTGCTGGTTGCGCGGCAGCCCGTAAAAATCCGGCCCATAGAAACTGGCGAAGGCCTCCAGTTTGTCCAGGGCGTCTTCCCGTTCAAACACCTCGGCATAAAGTTCGATGGCGGCATGTGCCGTATAACAACCGGCGCAGCCACAGCTGGTCTCTTTGCGGGCGCGGGCGTGGGGTGCGGAGTCGGTGCCGAGGAAAAAGCGTGAGTCGCCGCCAGTTGCTGCTTTTATAAGTGCCTGCTGATGGCTGTTGCGTTTGAGGATTGGCAGGCAGTAGTAGTGCGGACGAATGCCACCCACCAGCATGTGGTTGCGGTTGTAGAGCAGGTGGTGGGCGGTGATAGTGGCGGCCATGTGGCTGCTCTGTTCGCTGACGAAGGCAACGGCATCGGCGGTGGTAATGTGCTCCAAGACAATTTTCAATGCGGGGAAATCTTGGCGCAGGCCGGTCAGTGTGCGGTCGATGAAGACCTTTTCCCGATCAAAAATATCGATCTCGGCATCGGTCACCTCTCCGTGCACTAACAGCAACATGGATGCTGACTGCATGGCATCAAGGGCTGGGTAGATCTTTTGAATGTTAGTGACGCCGGAGTCGGAATTGGTGGTAGCGCCCGCCGGGTAGAGTTTACAGGCAACCACGCCGGCGGCTTTGGCGGCGTGAATGGTCTCGGCGGTGGTGTTGTCGGTGAGGTAGAGCACCATCAGCGGCTCAAAGGGGAGGCCGGCGGGAATCTGGGCGGCTATCCGCTCTTTATAAGCGAGCGCGCTGTCGGCGTCGACCACCGGCGGCACCAGGTTCGGCATCACAATCGCACGGCCAAACTGCCGGGCCGCATCACCCACGGTGGTGGCCAGCGCTGCGCCGTCACGCAGGTGAATATGCCAGTCATCGGGTTGAGTGAGGGTGAGTGTTGCCGTCATGCGTTGGTCTCGTGCAAGTGGTTAGCCGTAAAGCCGCGCATGATAACACGTTCCCACCGGGCCAGCAGTGCTCTGCCCGCACTCCAAACTCAAGAAAATTCGCTTTCGGCCGACTACTATTGTGGTAATGGTATTTGCGCGCTGCCACTGGCGCAGAATTTCTCTGATGTGGCCGCTCAGAAACTCAATCCCCTTGGTTTGTTTAAGGTAACCGCGATGAATCTCACCTCTGCACGCTTCTTCTGGCTGCTGACGCTGGTGCCGGCCGCGTGCCTGTCGCCCGCTCGCAGTAGTTGGGCATTGCAGTTCAGCCCACGCCTGGAGAGTGCCGAGTGGTTGGTGCAGGGTTCGCAATTTGAGTGCCGCATATCCCAGCCCATTCCCGAGTTTGGCGAAGCGGTGTTCCAGCATTCGGCCGGGGAGAAGCTCCATTTTCAGTTGCTGGCCAGTACGCCACAGATGAAAGCGGGCAGGGCCGCACTCACTGTAACGACACCAGTCTGGAAACCCGGCGGCCGTATCCAACAACTTGGCTATGTCGATGTGGTGGAAGAGAAGGGTGCCATCAATGTTGATGAAAAAATGGCCAGCCGGCTGTTGCAGGAGCTCTATGACGGTAAGCAGGTGGAGTTTGCCCGGCGCGCCTGGTACGACGACAACAAGGTGGTGAAAGTTGGCCTCTCCAACATCAACTTTCGCGGTGCCTACGACAAATACGTTGGCTGTCTGGCCGAGCTGCTGCCGGTCAATTATGGCCAGATAGAGCGCACCTCGCTGCAGTTTAAAGCCGGTCAGGAGGAGCTGACTACCGGCGAAACCGAGTTGTTGGACGATATCATCACCTACTCCAAGGCCGACACCCAGGTGCGGAGCCTTTTTATTGATGGCCACTCCGACAGCGAAGGCCCACGCGCCGAAAATCTGGAGATCTCTAAACGCCGTGCCGAGAAGGTGATGCACTATCTGATCAACGGCGGCTTGGATCCTAGCGCCATTGTCACCCGCTGGCACGGTGAGCGTTATCCCGTCGCCAGCAATCGCACGGCCGATGGCCGGGCCCAGAATCGCCGGGTAACCGTGCGCCTTAGTAAAGAACCACCACCAGAGATCCCCGAGTTCGACAGCAATGAAGAGCCGGAGACCCTCGATACCCAAGCCATCCTCGATAGCCTCGGGCCGCCCGCTGCCACCGATACGCAGTAGTGGTTGCGGTTAAATAAGCGCCTGTTGTCAGCCACAGGCGCTTATTTTAGACATAGATGTCCGCTCCCTCGCGCCTAACCACTGGGCACAGTGGCAAATAATCGCTACAATGCGCGCCGCTTCTTACCAGGGGCTTAGGGCCCTATTTTTGGGAGTTGATCAATGTCCGAAGTTAAAAAAGTTGTTTTGGCCTATTCTGGTGGTTTGGATACTTCGGTAATCGCCCGCTGGTTGCAGGATACCTACCACTGCGAAGTGGTTACCTTTACCGCCGATATCGGCCAGGGTGAAGAGGTAGAGCCTGCCCGAGCCAAAGCCCAATCTCTGGGTATCAAAGAGATCTATATCGACGATCTGCGCGAAGAGTTCGTGCGCGATTTCGTCTTCCCCATGTTCCGCGCCAACACCATCTACGAGGGTGAATATCTGCTCGGAACCTCCATTGCGCGGCCGTTGATTGCCAAGCGCATGATTGAGATCGCCAATGAGACCGGTGCCGACGCAGTGGCACACGGTGCTACCGGTAAAGGCAACGATCAGGTCCGCTTTGAGCTGGGCGCCTACGCCCTGAAGCCCGGCGTGCGCGTTATCGCCCCCTGGCGTGAGTGGGATCTGACCTCCCGCGAAAAATTGATGGCCTATTGTGAGAGCCACAAAATTCCAGTCGATTTCTCCTCCAACAAAAAGAAATCTCCTTACTCCATGGACGCCAACCTGCTGCACATCTCCTATGAGGGCGGTATTTTGGAAGATCCCTGGGCCGAGGCCGAAGCCGATATGTGGCGTTGGACGGTAGCCCCAGAGCAGGCCCCCGAAACCCCCACCTACGTGGAGCTCAGCTTTGAGAGCGGTGATATCGTGGCGGTGGATGGTGTGGCCCTCACCCCTGCCCAGGTGCTGGCCAAGCTCAATCAAATCGGTGGTGCCAACGGTGTTGGCCGGCTCGATATCGTTGAAAACCGCTATGTCGGGATGAAGTCGCGCGGCTGCTATGAAACTCCTGGCGGCACCATCATGTTGAAAGCGCACCGTGCCATAGAGTCGATCACTCTTGATCGTGAAGTGGCCCACCTGAAAGATTCGTTGATGCCCAAGTACGCCGAGATGATCTACAACGGCTACTGGTGGAGCCCAGAACGCAAAATGTTGCAGGTGGCTATCGATGAGTCCCAGCAGTTCGTCAATGGCGACGTTCGCGTCAAGCTCTACAAAGGCAGTGTCGAAGTGGTTGGTCGACGCTCCAGCCAGAGCCTGTTCGATGAAAAAATCGCCACCTTTGAAGACGACGCCGGTGCTTACAACCAGAAAGATGCGGAAGGCTTTATTAAATTGAACGCTCTGCGTATGCGCATTGCGGCCAATAAAGGGCGCACCAATCTTTAAACCAATGCGGGCAATTTAGGCTCGCATTTTTTTGGCTGGGCGGGGAGAATAGCCGCGCTTTAATCTGCCAATAGCAACCAAAGCCGCGCCAATTGGCTCGGTTTTGGCAATGAGCCTCGCTTATCTTTGTTTTAAAAATGGCCAATATTTTGGCCGGAGAGGTTCGCCAGAGCACAAAAATTCAACAATATCTGGTGGTGGTAAAAGGCCAGTTGATAAGGCCTTCGGGTGTGATTTTTTATTAAACAAAGGTAACCTATAGGCCCTTGATTAGAGTCAAGCGGAATAACAACCCAATTATTACAATCCGTCGCGTTTAGCTCCGCGCACACAGTCGTGTGCATATTTCGCTAGCAGCGTGATTAAACCGGGTTTTCCGCCTTCCAGGTTTTTCTGCAATTCTTAAAAACTATTAGGACATCACTATGAGTAGTCATCCTGTAGCAGGGGAGCAGCCAGCTTACGACCTAAAAATCGTACGCCAGTTCTCTATCATGACCGTGATCTGGGGTGTGGTTGGCATGGCCGTCGGTGTGCTGATTGCAGCGCAATTGGTTTGGCCACAGCTGAACGATATCCTGCAACCGTACACTCACTTTGGCCGTTTGCGACCGCTGCACACCAACGCGGTTATCTTCGCCTTCGGTGGTTGTGCACTGTTTGCCACCTCCTACTATGTGGTGCAGCGCACCTGTCAAACCAAACTCTTTGGCGGCATTTTGATTCCGTTTACGTTTTGGGGTTGGCAGGCAGTCATCGTGTTGGCGGCAATCACTCTGCCACAGGGTATGACCTCTGCCAAAGAATACGCCGAACTGGAGTGGCCAATCGATCTGCTGATTGCCGCGGTTTGGGTCTCTTACGCGATTATCTTTTTCGGTACTATCGCCACCCGTAAAACCTCCCACATCTACGTGGCCAACTGGTTCTACGGCGCCTTCATTCTGACCATCGCCGTGTTGCACATCGTCAACAGCGCTTTCATCCCGGTAACCTTCACCAAATCCTACTCCGCCTATGCCGGTGCCATGGATGCCATGGTGCAGTGGTGGTACGGCCACAACGCGGTGGGCTTCTTCCTGACGGCGGGCTTCCTCGGCATGATGTATTACTTCGTGCCCAAGCAGGCCGAGCGTCCGGTTTACTCTTACCAGCTCTCCATCGTGCACTTCTGGGCATTGATCTCTATCTATATCTGGGCCGGTGCTCACCACCTGCACTACTCAGCACTGCCCGACTGGGCGCAGAGCCTGGGTATGGTAATGTCTCTGATTCTGTTGGCGCCCTCCTGGGGCGGTATGATCAACGGTATCATGACCCTCTCCGGTGCCTGGCATAAACTGCGTACCGACCCAACCCTGCGCTTTTTGGTGGTATCGCTCTCCTTCTACGGTATGTCTACCTTCGAAGGGCCGATGATGTCGATCAAAACCGTCAACGCACTCTCTCACGACACCGACTGGACTATCGGCCACGTGCACTCTGGTGCTCTGGGCTGGGTGGCTATGATCTCTATCGGCTCCATCTACCACCTGCTGCCGGTACTGACCAACCGCAAAGAGATGTGGAGTGTGAAACTGGTGAACACCCACTTCTGGCTGGCCACCATCGGTACCGTACTGTACATCGCCTCCATGTGGGTAAACGGTATTACCCAGGGCTTGATGTGGCGCGCCTTCAACGCCGACGGCACCCTGACCTACAACTTTGTTGAAGCGGTTAAAGCCAGCTACCCAGGCTACACCGTGCGGGTTATCGGTGGCGCCTTCTTCCTGATTGGTATGTTGTTAATGGCCTATAACATGTTCCGCACACTGTCTGCTGAAGCTCGCGAAAAAGCCGAGCAAGCGGCCGCTGATGCCCAAACGGCCTGATTGAGGAGAATACCCCGTGAAGAACCATGACATAGTCGAGAAGAACATCATTCTGATGATCGTACTGACTTTGGTGGCCATTAGTTTTGGTGCCCTGGTCGAAATCGTTCCTCAATTCTTTCTGAAAGAGACCACCGAACCCGTCGCCGGCCTGAAACCCCTGCCTGCGCTGCAGCTGGAAGGCCGCGATATCTACATCCGCGAAGGTTGTCACGTCTGTCACACGCAGATGGTTCGTCCTCTGCGTGCCGAAGTCGAGCGCTACGGCCACTACTCGGTTGCCGGCGAGTCCGTCTACGAGCACCCCTTCCTGTGGGGCTCCAAACGTACTGGTCCAGACCTGGCGCGTGTGGGTGGTCGCTACTCTGACGACTGGCATAAAGCGCACCTCTACAACCCACGCAACGTAGTGCCCGAATCCAACATGCCGGCCTTCCCCTGGTTGTTTGATAACCACCTGGATGGCAAGCACACCGGCGACAAGATGGCCGCACTGCGTAAAGTGGGCGTGCCCTATACTGACGACGATATCGCCGGTGCCAAAGAGGCCGTTGAAGGTGTCACTGAAATCGATGCACTGGTGGCGTATCTGCAACAGCTGGGTATTTTGCTGAAGCAAAAACGCTAATTCACATCCGCTTTGATTGAGGTTGAATGATGGAATCGGATCTTCTTAACAACTTGCGTGGCATCTCCACCATCCTGGTGATGATCGCCTTCTTCGGCGTCTGCTGGTGGGCCTTCTCCCCCAGCCGACGGGCCAAGTTTAACGAGGCGGCCAACCTGCCGTTTGCCGATGCCATGGAAAACAAGCAATCAGAGTCGTCGTTGAACTCATTGAATAATGCCGGTGAGCCTGATACCGGAGACAAGGGGCAAGAAAAATCATGAGTACTTTCTGGAGTTTGTGGATCATCGGCCTGACGTTGACCAACTTGGGGCTGGTGCTGTGGATCCTGCTGGCCAACCGCAAGGTGGCCTCGCGTGACGATGCTGAACCGGAAAACAAAACCACCGGCCATTCCTACGATGGCATTGAAGAATACGATAACCCGCTGCCCAAGTGGTGGTTCCAGATGTTTATCGCCACCTTTGTGTTTGGCGCTATCTACCTGACTCTCTACCCAGGCCTGGGTACTTGGAAAGGGGTGTTGGGTTGGACTTCGCACAACCAGCTCGAGCGTGAGCAGGAGAAAGCCCGCGCCAGCTACAAAGAGTCGTTCGACGTCTACAGCCAGATGCCTATCGCGGAGCTTGCTGAAGATCCGAAAGCGATGAAGATGGGTACCCGGCTGTTTGCCAACAACTGCGCCGTCTGCCACGGTGCCGATGGCGGTGGTAACTTTGGTTTCCCCAACCTGACCGACCACGACTGGCTCTACGGCGGTGAACCGGAAGCCATCAAAACCACCATCACCCACGGTCGCGTGGCGGCTATGCCGGCCTGGAAAGATATCCTGGGTGAAGAGAAGATTGCTGACGTGAGCCAGTACGTACTGAGCTTCACTGATCGCGCTGAAGATGAAGAGGCCGTCGCCGCCGGTAAAGAGATCTTTGCTCAGAACTGCGCCGCCTGTCACGGTGCCGATGCCAAAGGCATGCACGCCACCGGCGCGCCCAACCTGACCGACGACACCTGGTTGTACGACGGCAGCGCTAAAGGTATTCGCCAAACAGTCCGTAATGGCCGCGGTGGTACCATGCCTGCCCAGGCTGAGAAGCTGCGTGAAGACAAAATTCATCTGCTGGCAGCCTACGTCTACAGTTTGTCGCTCGACAACGAGTAACGGCTCGCCGTTGTGCTCGTAAAAAGGCTGCAGCGCTTCACCGGCTGCAGCCTTTTTTTATGGCTGAAAACTGTGTTCTATAGCCATAAAGTGTGGCCACTGGCCTCCATTTGGCTTAGCTCAAATAGTTTGTTTTTTTCTTAATTAGAATAAAACGAATTAAGGCGCTAGAATGCGTTCTCGCCGCCAGACCCGTTTTCAAGCCGGTCGCCGCACAGGCATCATCGCTGCGACGAGCCGAACGCTGCAGTACCCTATAAAGGCGCTTATCCGCCTTCCGCTGACAACCAACGACAAGCAGGTAACTACCGTGGTTGATAAAATCCCCGTCCATGAAGAGCCGGTGAAACAGGCCGACACCCACACCAACCTCTATCAATCCGCCAATAAGGTCTACGTTCGTAAGATCGATGGCTTCTACCAAAGTATTCGTCGCTACACCGGTTTGCCGCTGCTGCTGGGCTTTGTCATCATGCCTTGGCTCACCATCGACGGTCGCCCGGCAATGCTGTTCGATCTGCCGGCCCGTAAATTCCACATCCTCTGGTCCACCTTCTGGCCCCAGGATGGCATGTTGCTCGCCTGGTTGTTGATCATCGCCGCCTTTACCCTGTTCACCGTCACCACCCTGGTGGGCCGGGTCTGGTGTGGCTTCACCTGCCCGCAAACCGTGTGGACCTTAATGTATATCTGGGCGGAGCGGGTATTTGAAGGTGACCGCAACAAGCGTATCAAGCTCGACCGCCAGGATTGGAATGCAGAGAAGGTGGCCCGCAAAAGCGGTAAACACGCTACCTGGCTGTTGATCGGTTTTATTACCGGTATCACCTTTGTCGGCTACTTCACGCCGGTGCGCGGGTTGCTGTTGGGCTTTATTCCCCATGTTGGGGAGGCGGGTGTGGTCACCTGGAATATCGCGCCGGCGGCTGCCTTCTGGACTCTCTTCTTCACCGGCATGACCTACCTCAACGCCGGCTGGATGCGCGAGCAGGTCTGTAAATACATGTGCCCCTACGCCCGGTTCCAGTCGGTGATGTACGACAAAGAGACCCTGGCGGTGCACTACGACAAAACCCGCGGCGAGGCGCGCGGCCCGCGCAAGGCCGGCGAAGATTACAAAGCCAACGGCAAGGGTGACTGCATCGACTGCTCCTGGTGTGTGCAGGTCTGCCCGGTGGATATCGATATTCGCGATGGTTTGCAGTATGAATGCATCAACTGTGGTTTGTGTGTCGATGCCTGTAACAGCGTGATGGACAAGATGGGCTACGAGCGCGGTTTGGTGCGCTTCACCTCCCAGGATGCCCTGGAGACTGGCCACACCCGCTTCTTCCGGCCGCGCCTGTTTGGTTACTCGTTTGCGGTAATCGCCATGCTGTGTGCGTTTGTCTACGCGATCTCCGATCGCGAGCCGCTGTCGGTGGATGTGGTGCGCGACCGCGGCACCCAGATGTACCGCGTGCGCAACGACCAGATCGTCAACGTCTACACCGTGAAGATCAACAACATGGACCGCTCTGACCACACCTACGACATCACCGTGCGCGGCGATGGCCCCTATGAGTTGTCGCACCGTCCGGTCTACCTGGAAGAGGGCGAGGTGTTTACCGTGCCGGTACAGGTGAAGATCCCCCGGGATCAGGTCACCCACGAGCGCAGTGAGGTCTACATCACCGTCACCGCCGCCGAGGATGAGAGCATCACCGCCGAGCAGGAGGCATCGTTTATCGCGCCGTTACCAAAATAGGCGTAGTTGAAAAACCCAACTAGGCGCAGCCGGAAACCAGGCTCCCCAGCCTAACGGGGCCGGTTATACCGCCGGCCACATCCCGGTGTGGCGGGCAAAGCTGGCCAAGTGCCTTGGTTTGTATTGTAATATGGCCCCTTTTTAAGCCTGCAGAGGTCGATGTTTTGGAGTTACGTGTGACAAGTGAACCCGGCAGTAAACCCTGGTATCGAGAATTTTGGGCGTGGTTCATCCTGGCTCCGTTAATTGCCTCGATCATCCTCTCCGGCATGATGGTGTTTACCGCGGTACGCTTCGGTGACGACGAAGTCACCGTCGACTACTACAAAAAAGGCCGTCTTATTAACCAGAGTATGGAGCAGGTGGAGCTGGCCGCGAGCCTGGGCCTCTCGGCTGATATCACCTTCGATCTGGAACTCGGCGAAGTGCTGCTGCGCCTGCAGGAGAGCGCCAATACCCCGCTGCCCGAGGAGCTTACCCTCTATCTCGACCATCCCGTGAGCGAAGAGCTGGATCGTATCCTTACCCTAAAAGAGGTGGCCCCCGGTTACTACCGCGCCGACCTCGACTCACGCCCCGATTTCCGCTGGTACCTGCGTCTGGTGCCCGGCGATGCCCCCATCACCACAGCGGAAGAGGCCACCGCGCCCGAGCACTGGCGCTTGAACGGCGAAATCGATTTTCGTACCAGCCAGCAGGTACAGCTCCAGGCTCCATGAGCGACCAGCCAGCCGGGGCCTGCTATCACTGTGGCCTACCG
Organism: Halioxenophilus sp. WMMB6; assembly: GCF_033283405.1. Lineage (NCBI taxonomy): Bacteria > Pseudomonadati > Pseudomonadota > Gammaproteobacteria > Alteromonadales > Alteromonadaceae > Halioxenophilus > Halioxenophilus sp. WMMB6. The sequence continues at coordinate 194,229 of NZ_JAWMQR010000003.1, read as the reverse complement.
GTAGCCGGCAACAGCCACTACCGCACACAACTGGCCGGCGCAGAACGCGAGTTCTGCTGCCCCGGCTGCCAGGCCATCGCCGAGACCATCCACAGCGCCGGGCTCGACAGCTTCTACGACTTCCGCACCCAGGCCAATCAGCGCCCCGACCTCGAAAGCCTGCGCAAAAACTACCAGGTGTACGACCTCGCCCCTCTGCAGCAGGAGTTTGTGGTGGCCCCCGAGGCTGGCACTGATCTGCGCCAGGCGCAGCTGCTGGTGGAAGGGCTCACCTGTGCCGCCTGTGTCTGGCTGATCGAGCGCCACCTGTTGGCGGTGCCGGGTATCACCCTGGCGCGGGTCAACGCCAGCACCGGCCGTCTGCACCTGGCCTGGCACGACGACGAGATCAAACTGAGCCAGATTATGGCGGCGGTGGCGGCCATCGGTTATCAGTTGTCACCGGCCACCGAAGATCAGCAACAGGCGCTGGCCCAGCGCGAGCGACGGCAGGCATTGATGCGCATTGGCGTGGCTGGCTTTGGCATGATGCAGGTGGGCATGGTGGCGGTGACCATCTACGCCGGGGCCGACGACCACTGGCTGGTCTTCTGGCGCTGGGTCAGCTTATTAATCGCCACACCGGTGGTGTTGTTCAGCGCCCGGCCCTTCTTTACCGCCGCCTGGCGCGCCCTCAAGAACCGCCACCTGGTGATGGATGTGCCGGTCGCGCTGGCCATCGCCTTTGCCTACAGCGCCAGTGTCTGGGCCACACTCAGCAACCAGGGTGAGGTCTATTTCGATTCGGTCTCCATGTTCACCTTCTTTTTGCTGGTGGGCCGCTATCTGGAGATGAACACCCGCCTCAACAATCGCCTGGGTATGACCCGCCTGGCCCAGCTGCTGCCATTGACCGCCACCCGGGTGGAGCGCCAGGGCGACGACGAGACGCGCACCGTGCTGCCCCTGCGGGCGCTGGCGGTGGGCGATTGGGCGGCCGTGGGGGTGGGCGAGGTGATCCCCTGCGATGGCGATATTCTGGAAGGTAGCTCCCAGGTCGATGAGTCAATGCTCACCGGCGAGGCGGCGCCGGTGGTAAAGAGCGTTGGCGATAAGGTGGTGGCCGGCACCACCAATCTGGAATCCCCATTGGTGGTGGCGGTAACCGCCGTGGGTACCGCCACTACGCTCTCCTCCATTGAGCGCATGGTAGAAGACGCCGCCGCCCATAAGCCCAGGCAGGTAACCAGTGCCGATGCCATGGCCTCCTGGTTTGTAGCGGCGGTGATTGTCATCTCCGGCCTCACTGGCGCCTACTGGGGCTGGCGTGAGCCCGGCCACGCCCTGTGGGTGGTGCTCTCGGTACTGGTGGTCACCTGTCCCTGTGCCCTCTCATTGGCCACACCCACCGCCCACGCCGCTGCGCTCTCGCGCCTGCGCCAGGCGGGGTTGCTGGTGATGAACAGCGACGCTCTCAGTGCCCTGGCCAAGGTCAACCGAATTGTCTTTGATAAAACCGGCACCCTCACTGAAGGCTGCCCGAGAGTGGAGTTGGTGGTGGCTCTGGCCGGCCTGTCGGAGGCCGAGGTGTTGGCGGTGATCGCCGCCCTGGAAGAGGACAGCCGCCACCCCATCGCCCAAGCCTTCAGCCCCTGGCGCGGGCAGAAGCTGGCCCGCCATCGCCTTACCCAGGCCAGCGCCGGGGTCGTGGGGGTGGTGGATGAACGCAGCTACTATTTTGGCCGGCCCGATTTTGCCCAGCAGCATCTGACGGAATCTTTAACCCCGCCAGCGGCGGGCACCTGGCTGTTGTTGGCCGATGAACAGCAGGCGCTGGCCTGGGTGCAGTTGGCCGACAGTGCCCGCGCCAGTGCCGCGCCGGCGCTGGCCGAGTGCCGGCGCCAAGCCATTCCCGCCACGCTGCTGTCGGGGGATAATCGCCAGGCCGTTGAACAGCTGGCCGGCGAGCTGGGCCTGACAGAGGCGGTGGCCGAGGTGGCGCCCGGTGACAAACTGGCGCGGGTGCAGGCCTATCAACAGCGCGGCGAGATTGTCATGATGGTCGGCGATGGCATTAACGATGTACCGGTGTTAAGCGGGGCCGATGTCTCTATCGCCATGGCCGGAGCCACCGACCTGGCGCAAACCAAGGCCGATGCCGTGCTGCTGACCGGCGACCTGACCCTGTTGTTGAAAGCCATGCAATTTGCCAAGCGCCTGCAGGTGACCATCCGCCAGAATCTGGCCTGGGCCCTGGCCTACAATGGCATTGCGCTGCCACTGGCGGTAGCCGGGCTGGTGCCTCCCTGGGCGGCGGCCATCGGCATGAGTGCCAGCTCGCTGGTGGTGGTGGCCAACGCCATGCGTTTGGGGCGGTCGCCGCTGTAATTCTGGGTAAATAAATTTCAGCCAATAACCGCTCTCGGTAGCGGAGCAAAGGTGTGCTGTGGAAATTCTCTATATTTTGGTGCCGATCGTTTTGGTGTTTGTTGCCATCGCCATAAAAATTCTTTTTTGGGCGATCAACAGCGGTCAGTACGACGATTTAAATACCGAGGCCAACCGTATTTTATTTGATGAAAAACGGCCTGCCGCCCAAAAAAGTACAACCGCTGTTGGCGACCAAAAGCCGGCAATGAAACAAAACGTTAGCGAACCGAACGACCATGAGTGAAATTAATGTTGCCGTGCTGCTCTCGGCACTGGCTTTGGGATTTTTTGGCAGTGCTCACTGCATTGCCATGTGTGGCGGCATTTGCAGTGCCTTGAGTTTTGCTTTGCCGCCCGGGCGGCCCGGGTTACGCCTGTTGATTTTAATTGGCTACAACCTGGGCCGGATTGGCAGCTACGTGTTAATCGCGTTGATCTTTGCTCTGCTCAGCCAGTTGTTGGCCAAGGCGTTGGGGCCCGATAGCCTGCGCCTCTATCTGGGTGGCTTGCGTTTTATTGCCGGAGTCCTGTTAATTGCCATGGGCCTCTATCTGGCCGACTGGTGGCGGGGATTGCGGTATCTGGAGCAGGGCGGGCAAAAGTTGTGGCGGTTTTTTGCCCCGTTAGCGCAAAAGCTGACGCCGGTGCGCCGTTTTTCCACCGCGATTTTATACGGCGCCGTGTGGGGATGGTTGCCTTGTGGTTTGGTCTACAGTGCCTTGGCGCTGGCGGTCACTCAACACGCGTTGCCCGCCGCCGGCCTGACCATGTTCGCCTTTGGCCTGGGCACACTGCCAGCGCTGTTGGTCACCGGCTTGTTGGCCGAGCAGTTGCAAAAACTGTTGGCCAATGCCAATTTAAAACGGCTCTTCGCGCTGCTGTTAATTGTTTTTGGTGTATGGACCATCCTCTACAGCGGCGGCCACCAGAACCACGCGCAACACACAGCTACCGATAGCGGCGAAGTGATGGAAAGCGAGCATCACCATCACTAGTTGAATAAATTACGGTGTTCGTTTTTGGTTTCCTATTTATTTGTTGGCAGAACATTGTTGGCGAAAATATAAACCACAACCATTAATTCAAAGGGGCGTGCCCATGGCTATTCGCATTACCGGCAGTATCGGTTCACTGCAAGTCGATTTAACGGTGGAAGGCCTTGTCGGTGATGAGCTCGCCTCGCTGGTGCAAGGCCTGCAAGTGGCCACAGCCGGTACGCCCTCATCCGCAGCGGTACAAACCTCAAGCGCCACACCCGCAGCAACAGAAGGCAGCGACCAAAAAGCCTGGCGTCTGGCCTTGGCTGCTATTAACGACCAACAGTCGATCAGCTCCTGCGATTTAATTAATTGCCTGGCGGATGCCGGTATCGACGATGCCACCATTAAACGCACGCTGCTATTTTTGCGGGAGAAGGGCACGGTGCGGGTTGACTATTCCAGTGACGGGTTGCAGCGGGTTTATCACAGCAAATAATAATTCCGAAAGCCAAGGTCAATACGCAAAATTACCTATCTGCGTACCGTTGCCTATCGCTGACCACTTTTATGCTCAGCCTTTTTTATGGTCGATCTTTTTCTGTTCGTTTCATTAGTTCCAATCGTTTCTGTGCTGTTCAGGGTTTTTCTGTCGGCATCTTTTTTAAAAAGATGCCGCCCCTCTTTAATTAAACAATTTTCTTTTTTTGATTGACCGCTCGGTTGCGCCCGGTTTTAAAAATAACGGCTGTAACGATTCTGTCGTTTGCATAAAAATTGGTCGCTAACTGGGTGATGATTTATTTTGTGTTCGAGCTTGCGAATCCCTCGCGGCTAATAATATTACTCACTCATAATAGTGGTTGCTCATCTCTCGCTTTGTTCAAGGCAGCCATCCTTAATTTGCGACCGTTGGTCATGCTAACTGCCGCTCATTTGACATGGACGACTATACATAAAAGCGCAGATCACTTAGCCTTGCCGCCGACTTAAATAGACAAGTCCGTTGGGCTCAATATTTTCCGGGTTGTTAACTGAATTAGCCCAAATGTCAAGGAAGGTATTGCAAGCGAATTGCAAAACAAGAAAATTCTCCGAGGGATATTGGAAATGTTAGATAATTTAAAGCTGCCGGCAGTGATTGCGGCTGTTCTGATGTTGTCTGCCTGTGGCTCCGACAACAAATCCAGTGAAGAGATCTACTCCTCTGATCTAAAAGCAACTCTTAAAGCTGATAGCGCCGGTGTGGGCCTGGAAGCCTACATGCTGCCTGAAGCTGGCGACCTGGCCAGTATCCCGCAAGACCCCAACAACCCACTCACCGCCGAGAAAGTCGCGCTCGGTCAGTTCCTTTACCACGAAACCGCACTTGCCGTGAATGGCGTTAATCCCACTCGCGCTGGTACCTGGTCCTGTGCCAGCTGTCACCAGGCCCGCGCCGGTTTTAAATCGGGTATTTTGCAAGGTATCGCCGAAGGTGGTGAAGGCTTTGGCCTGGCCGGTGAAGGCCGTACTTTTGCCGACGGTTTCGATGCCGCCTCGGCCGACCCAACCATGCGCCCCGATGTGCAGCCATTAACCTCACCCGCTGTACTCAACGCCGCCTACCAGGAGGTAATGCTCTGGAACGGCCAGTTCGGCAATATGGTTGGTGGTGTGGTTAACCTGGGCATTGCCGATGCGGTACTGGCCACCCCGGGTACTCCCAAAGCCAACAACGATCGCCAGCTCTCCGGTATTGAGACTCAGGCCATTGCCGGCTTGACCGTACACCGTATGAAAGTGGTTGACGACACCATTCTGCAGACCAACGCCACCTATCAAGAGATGTTCGCCGCCGCCTACCCGGATGGCAGCACCGATGTTTTGGAAGATGCCGGTAAGGCCGTGGCCGCTTTTGAGCGCAGCATTATTGCCAACCAAGCCCCTTTCCAGCTCTGGTTGCGTGGCGACAAGAGTGCGATGAGCCTGGAAGAGTTGAAAGGCGCCATGCTCTTTTTCGGCGACGCCGGCTGTAGCAGCTGTCACCGTGGCCCAGGCCTCTCCTCTGAAGCGGGAGCCACTGAAGACCAGGTCTTTATGTCGATGGGCTTTGCCGACTTTGATCCCAATAACCCGGCGGTAACCGGTACTGTGGATGCGGCCAGCTCCAAAGGCCGTGGTGGTTTTACCGGCGAAGCGGCGGATAACTACAAGTTTAAAATTCCGCAGCTCTACAACCTGTTGGATACCAACGTCTTTGGTCACGGCGGGTCGTTCAACTCCGTGCGCGACGTGGTGGCCTACATGAACGCCGGTATTCCACAGAAGGTTCTGCCCGAAGGTACCCTGGACAGCCGCTTCCAGCCACTGGGCCTGACCGAGGAAGATATCGACAACATCACCGCCTTCCTGGAGATCTCTCTCTACGATCCCAATCTGCTGCGCTACGAGCCAAGCTCACTGCCTTCCGGTAACTGTTTCCCGGTTAACGATGGTGTGGCTCAGGTTGATCTTGGGTGCTGATGCATAGCGGGAATTGTTCTTCCTGAACAATTCCCGTGTCGCGCCTTCGAGCTCTGCAAAATTGTGTGAAGTTGAGCTTGCGAAACAACGCCCAGAGGGCGGCCCCGAAGGGGTGAGAGCTCTGCTCGAATAATTTTTTTGGCTCGAAGGCGCTCGCGCCAGCTTTGCTGGCGGCGGCACGTTATTGCCATGGATGCGGAAGGCCGCCCCGGCTGTATGCCGTTTTGCATCGATACATGGAAGTCTCAGATTAGAGCAACGCAGGAGCGGTTGCCGAGGAGCAAAATCCGGTCCCGGTGCCACTCCATCCTCCTACCTCTTTCCCGTAATTCGATCAATTTTTAGAAAGCGTTGTGCGTTCTCAACGCTGTTATCCCGGCAGGTTTAAATTTGGCCCAGGGTTTCCTGGCTTCTACCCAGCGGTTTCAAAACGCTGTGAAAACAGGGATGTTTTGACGCGAGCGCCCCAGGGAAGGGTTTAAGCGCTTTTGAAACTGCTGGGTAGAAGCCACCTCTACTATCTCCCCCATCAATAGCAGCCTTTTACCAAAGGTTTCACCACGGCTGGCGGTGCAATGCATGGTTGCATACGCCTTAACCTTTACCTCCACAAACCCCGGTTTCTCTCCACCAGGGCGGCGGTTTTCCGGTTTTCTGAGGTGGGTGGGGGTGTTCACACTGGTGGCTGGCGCTGGTATAAGGGTTACCTGGGTGATTCGCCTCAGACTGGGCACAACAGGGAAATTATGCGAAAGCTGCTGATTGTATTGGGATTACTGGCTGCCGGTGTGGCGGGTATTGAAGGTTTGCTGGTGGCAGAGCCGGCGGTAAAAGGGGCGTTGATTATCCTGTGGGTGGCGGCGGTGCTCTGGTTGACGGAGGCGATTCACGTCACCGCCACGGCGCTGATTATTCCCGTATTGGCCGCTGCCCTGCACCTGATGGATGTCACCGAAGCTCTGCAGAGTTTTGCCCACCCCATCATCTATATCTTCCTTGGTGGCTATGGCCTGGCCGCCGCCATGAATGCGCAAAAGCTCGATCTCTACCTGGCCCACGGCATTCTCTCTTTTACCGGTGGCCGCCTTAATTGGGCGGTGATACTGCTCTGTCTGGCCACCTCGCTGCTGTCGATGTGGATCAGTAATATGGCCACCGCTGCATTAATGTTGCCGCTGGTGTTGGGCCTGCTGGGGCAGAAGCATGCACTCAGCCACAAGACCAAAATGTTCTGCCTGCTGGGCATTGCCTACTCCGCCAACCTGGGCGGTATCGCCACCCTGGTGGGCAGTGCCCCCAACGGTATAACCGCCGCCGCCTTGGGCATGAGCTTCGGCCAGTGGTTACAGGTGGGCGGTACTGTATACCTGCTGTTGTGGCCATTGATGATGGTGGTGCTCTGGTGGTTGCTAAAGCCCGACTTTGGCAGCGGCAAGGTGAACCTGGCCGACTTCGATTTCGCCTGGTCGCGGCCGCGCCTGTTAATGGTCTCTATTTTCCTGTTTACCGTGGTGGGTTGGGTGTTCAGCAAGCCCCTGGGCAAGTGGCTGGGCATTGATGCGAAGTTCGATACCTGGGTGGCACTTACCACTCTGGTGCTGCTGATGCTGAGCCAGGTGGTGACCTGGAAGCAGATTCAAAAGCACACCGACTGGGGTATTCTGCTGCTCTTTGGCGGCGGCCTGGCCCTGGGCGCGCTGCTGAAATCCACCGGCGCCAGTGTCTTCCTGGGCACCGCGCTCAGCCAGATAGTGGCCGGGCAGGCGACAGTGGTGGTGATTCTGGTGCTGGTGACCTTTGTCGTCTTCCTCACCGAGCTCACCAGCAATACCGCCACCACAGCGCTGTTGGTACCCATCTTCATCACCCTGCCGGAAGCCTACATCAGCCATCAACAGGCGGCACTGGCGGTGGGGATTACCGCCTCCTGTGCCTTTATGCTGCCGGTGGCGACACCGCCCAACGCCCTGGTGCACGGCACCGGTTTGATTACCGGTGGCACCATGTTGCGTGCCGGGCTGGTGCTCAATATCGTCTGTGTGGCGGTGATTACTGCTGTGCTGGCAATCTTCTACTAGGCGGGTGGCGGTTAGTCAGGCCGCCGCCAACCGAGGCTTGGTTTCAGTCACCCTTGTGGGAGGGATGCTATGCAAACGATTGGTATCTTTATCTACCCAAATGCGGAAGTGCTCGATTTCTCCGGCCCGTTTGAGGTCTTCTCCACTGCCAACCGCTTAACGCCCACGCCGGTGTTTAAGGTGCTGTTAATTGCTGAACAGGCGGGGCCACTGCTGGCCCGGGGCGGCTTTAGCGTAACGCCACACTGCGCCATTACCAACCACCCGCCGCTGGACCTGTTGCTGCTGGTTGGTGGTGACCACAGCGAAGTGATCACCCGCCGTCCGGTGCTCGATTGGGTGGCGGAGCAGGGCGCTAAGGTGGCTTACCGCAGCTCGGTTTGCACCGGCGTCTTTCTCTGGGCCGAGGCCGGTGTGCTCAGTAGCGAGACAGTCACCACCCACCACCAGGATATCGACGACCTGCGCAATCACTACCCGGGGCTGACCGTCATCGGCAACCGGCGTTGGGTGGAGCAGGGCGACTTTATCAGCAGCGCCGGTATCTCCGCCGGTATCGATATGAGCCTCTATTGGCTGCAGCGCCTGCACGGCCGCGAGCTGGCCGAAGCCACTGCACGGCAGATGGAGTTCGACTGGCAGAGTGACCCGCTTGGCCGGTAAACTGCGCCCCTTTTGGTGTGTGAGCGCCTGCTAACCAATGCTAAGAGAGGAGTGTTAACTGTGGCTATTCGAATTATCAGCGCCAGCCAGGTGCGTGAACTGTTGCCCATGGCGGAGTGTATCGAGGTAATGGCCACGGCCATGGCGGCCGCCTCGGCCGGTGAGGTTGCCCTGCCGCCGCGCCTGTTCGCGCCACTGTTTGATGAGCGCGGCTCCCTGGGGCTGATGCCCGGCTCCTCGCCCAAGCTCAACTCCTACGGCGCCAAGCTGATCACCCTGCACCCGCACAACCCCGAACGCGGCCTGCCCACCATTCAGGGCTTTGTCACCCTGTTTGATCGCGACAGTGGCAGCCCGGTGGCGCTGGTGGAGGGCGGCGAGATTACCGCCCTACGCACCGCCGCCGCCTCCGGCCTGGCTACCCGCCTGCTGGCCCGGCAAGAGGCCAGCAGTTGTGGAGTATTTGGCACCGGTGCCCTGGCCGTTAGCCATATTGATGCCATGCGCGCGGTGCGCCCGGTGGAACGGATTAAAGTGTGGGGCCGCGACTCACTCAAAACCGCCGCCTTTGCCTCTGCCCAAAGCCAGCGGCTGGGGCTGCCGGTGCAGGCCGTGGCCGACCCGGCCGAGGCCGCCGCCTGCGACCTGATTTGCACCGTCACCGGCTCGCCCAAGCCCATCCTCCAGGGCGACTGGGTAAAACCCGGCAGCCACGTCAACCTGGTGGGCGCCTACAGCCTCACCACCCGCGAGGCCGACTCCAACCTTATCGCCAAGGCCCGGCTCTATGTCGACCTGCTCGAAGCCGCCCGCAGCGAGGCGGGCGACCTGATGATTCCGGTGAGTGAAGGGGTGATTAGCGAGGCGGCCATCGTCGGCGAACTTGGCCAGCTGCAGCTGGGGGGCATTGCCGGCCGCGGTGATGCCGGCCAGATCACTGTCTACAAATCCTTGGGCATGGTGGCCCAGGATCTGTTTGCCGCCGACTACGTCTACCAGAAGGCGCTGGCGACTGGGGTGGGTGTCTCTGTTGATCTGCAGGGTTGATCTGCAGGGTTGATCTGCAGGGTTGATCTGCAGGGTTGATCTGCAGGGTTGATCTGCAGGGTTGACTTGGAGGGTTGAATTGCAGGGCTGCTCTTCAGGGATGAGCGCCCGGCCAGCGCGCTATACTGCGCTGGTTTCTCCCGATTCAAGCTCCTCATTCAAACCCCCCTCATTCAAACCCCTATTTAAACCCTTCAATTAAGTCCCCAACTAAACCCCTTGACCTGGGTCTAACTCACAGGTTTAACCTTGTTGCATTGTTACCGGCACCGGGCGTGCTAGCCCGCCGGGTAAAACAACCAACCTGTGAGGTGCGTAATGCGAGTTTCCGATCTGGCACGCAAGCTGGAGATCACCGCCGACACCGTGCGCTACTACTGCCGCCTGGGCTACCTGGTGCCGGAGCGCAGCGCCGACAACGGCTACAAAGCCTTCAGCCGGCACGATGAAGAGCGCCTGCGCTTTATTCTGGGGGCGCGTAAACTGGGCTTTACTGTGGAGGATGTCGGCCGCATTCTGGCCACCGCCGACCAGGGCAACAGCCCCTGCCGCCTCACCCGCCAGTTAATTGAAGAGCGTCTTGCCGAAAACGAACGCCACATCCAAGAGATGCTGGCTCTGCGCGAAAAGATGCGCGCCGCCATCGGCGCCTGGAGCCAGCAGCCCGACCAACAGCCCGACCAACAGCCCGACCAACAGCCCTGTAGCGATACCCAGGGCCCTGTTATCTGCCATCTGATCACGAGCTTCAACGATCACGGCCAGGAGCAGTACCATGACTAAACACGCCAACCCCGTAACGACCTTCGACCCCTCCCAAGCCACAGGCTCTGCCAGCGAAGCGGGTACTCACTGCGCGCACATGCCTGCCGCCGAGCACCCCAGCATCTGCCACCAGGCCCCCGGTAGCCAGGAGATGGTGGTGCAGGGCGCCGGTTGTGCCAGCTGCGTGGCCAAGATCGAAACCGCCCTTAAACAGGTACCGGGGGTGAGCCAGGCGGAGATGAACTTCCCCCTGCGCACCGTCACCATTGTTGGCCACGCCTCGGCCGAGTCGCTGTTAGAGGCGGTGGCGGCGGCGGGCTACAGCGGCCAGATGGTCTCCACGGAAAACCCCAGCGATGCCCTTGCCGAGCAGGAGCAGAGCGAGGCCGTCTACTACCGCCAGCTGCTGCGCAATACCGGTATTGCCCTGGGCGTGGGGGTGCCGCTGATGATCTACGGCCTGGCCGGCGGCGCCATGACCGTGCACACCGGCGGCGAGCGCCTCGCCTGGCTGGCGGTGGGGCTGCTGACCCTGGCCGTGATGCTCTTCTCCGGGCGCCACTTTTATGTGGGCGCCTGGCAGTCGCTCACCCACCACAGCGCCAATATGGATACCCTGATTGCCCTCGGTACCGGTACCGCCTGGGCCTACTCCATGGTGGTGGTACTGGCGCCGGCGGCGCTGCCAGATATGGCCCGGCACGTCTACTTTGAGGCCACCACCATGATCATCGGCCTTATCAACCTGGGCCTGGCACTGGAGGTGAAAGCCCGCGGCCGCACCTCCATGGCCATTAAACGGTTGTTGGGGCTACAGGCCAAAACCGCGCGCGTGGTGCGCGGCAAAGAGGAGCTGGATATCGCCATCGAGCGGGTGGTGCTGGGCGACGTGGTACGCGTGCGCCCGGGTGAGAAAATTCCGGTAGATGGCGAAGTGGTGGAGGGCACCACCGCCGTTGATGAGTCGATGCTCACCGGCGAACCGATGCCGGTGATGAAGGCGCCGGGCAGTGAGGTGGTGGCCGGTACCCTCAACAAAAACGGCACCCTGCTGTTAAAGGCCACCCGGGTGGGTAAAGACACCGCCCTGGCGCAGATTATCGGCATGGTAAAACGGGCGCAGAACTCCAAGCCCCCCATCGGCCGCCTGGCGGATGTGATTGCCGGGGTATTTGTGCCCTCTATTATGATTATCGCGGTAGTGGCGGCGCTGGCCTGGCTTAACTTCGGCCCAGAGCCGGCCCTGGCTTTCGCCATGGTCTCTGCCACCACGGTGCTGATTATCGCCTGCCCCTGTGCTTTGGGCCTGGCCACGCCCATGTCGGTAATGGTGGGGGTGGGCAAGGCCGCCGAAGCGGGGGTACTGATTCGCAACGGCGAGGCGCTGCAGAGCGCCGCTAAAATCACCGCCATGGTGCTCGATAAAACCGGCACCATCACCGAGGGCAAACCGCTGGTCACCGATGTGGTGGTGGCCGGCCACTGGCCGCGCGAGCAGGTGTTGCAACTGGCGGCAACGCTCGAGTCTGGCTCCGAGCACCCACTGGCGCTGGCCATTGTTGAATCGGCCCACGCCGAGGGGCTGGAACCCCGCCAGTTGAGCGACTTTCAGGCACTAACTGGGCGCGGGGTGCAGGCCCAGGTGGATGGCCAGCCGCTGCTGTTTGGCAACGAGGCGCTAATGCACGAACAGGGCGTAGAGCTGGGTAACTGGCAGCAGCAGGCCCAGGCCCTGGCGGCCGAGGCCAAAACCCCCATGTACTTGGCAGTGGCCGGCCAGCTGGCCGCCATCATCGCCGTCGCCGACCCCATCAAAGCCGACTCCGTCGCCGCCATTCACCGCCTGCAGGAACAGGGCATACGGGTGGTGATGCTCACCGGCGACAACCGCGCCACCGCCCAGGCGGTGGCCGCCAAGGTGGGCATTAGTGAATTCTTTGCCGAGGTGCTGCCCGCCCAGAAAAACGCCAAGGTGGCCGAACTGCAAGCCGCCGGCGAAACAGTCGGTATGACCGGCGACGGCATCAACGATGCCCCGGCCTTGGCGCTGGCCAATGTCGGCTTTGCCATCGGCACCGGTACCGATGTCGCCATAGAAAGTGCCGACGTCATCTTAATGCGCGGCTCCCTGCACGGCTTGGCCGATGCCATCGCCGTGAGTAAAGCCACCCTGGGCAATATCAAACAGAATTTGTGGGGCGCCTTTATCTACAACGCCGCCGGCGTCCCCATCGCCGCCGGCCTGCTCTACCCGCTGTTTGGCATTTTGTTAAGCCCGGTGATCGCCGGTGGTGCCATGGCACTGTCGTCGCTGACGGTGGTCAGCAACGCTAATCGCTTGCGCCTGTTTAAAGCCCGGGCCGGCATTGAGGAGCGTGCATCATGATCTGGATAAACATTGCCGGGTTGTTGTTAATCGCCCTGATTATCTGGTGGTTCTGGCTCTATAAACCCAAAGCCGTATCACTCTCGGCGGCGGAGACGGTAATCGTGGTGGATAACGGCAACTACACCCCGGCGCGCATACAACTGCCCGCCGGCAAACCGGTACGGCTGCGCTTTCTACGCAAAGACCCATCCCCCTGTGCCGAGCTGGTATTAATCCCCAAATTAAATATCAGCGAAAGCCTGCCGGTGGACCACGCCAAAAGCATCAACCTGCCAGCACTCGCCCCCGGCGACTACCCCTTCCACTGCCAGATGCAGATGTACCGTGGGGAGATTGTGGTGGAGTAGTGCTATTAATTAGCTGTTTAAAATGAAACCCGGCTTCGGCCGGGTTTTTTATTACTGCTATTAAAGTAAAGAGCAGAAAGAGGGGGAACACTAATGGGCGTGAATGAAAATACCAGGTGGCCGTAGAGAGAAGAATGTTTGTTCAAGGTGGAGGGTGGTTAAGTAAAGGATAAATGAGCAGTTATGTAATATTTGTGTAGTTTAGAGGTTTGATAATAATAGTTCTAATAAAAACAATAGGTTATGTCTATCTGGGTGTGATTATTTAGTGTTTTTTAAGAGTGTTCTGTTCAATTAGGCGACATATATATCCGTACAGTATATGGCCTTTGGCGTATTTTTCGTTTTTAATTCCTATATTCATTAGGACTAAGATCTCCAATATGCCAGATACCTATGTTGCCCATGTCAAACAAACCGCTACTGGCGATTGGGCTAATCCTCATGAGCTCTCGGATCATCTCCTCAGTACTGCGGCCTTAGCTCATGATATGGCGCTAGATATTGGTTCGCAGTGGGCTGAGCTAGCGGGGCGATGGCACGATTTGGGCAAATACCGGAAAAAATTTCAGGACTATATTCGTCTGCAGTCCGGTTACGAGAAAGAGAATGCGCACATAGAGAACGGCACTAGGGCACCCCATTCGACTGCAGGCGCTATTCACGCCATCAACACCTTACCGACCGGCCTTGGGCATATCCTCGCCTACCTTATTGCTGGTCATCACGCTGGGTTGCCTGATTTCTTTAACGGTAAGGGAAGCCTGCAATATCGCCTAGTAGAGGGGCAGTCAGAGTACCAACAGGCTCTAGAGGCAAACATCCCGGAAACTATTCTCACTGGCGATATTGGACTTCCGCCGGACTGCGCCCGGCACCCCGAACATATTGCCACCTGGATGAGGATGTTGTTTTCCTGTTTAGTGGATGCGGATTTTCTGGATACTGAGCGTTATATGCAACCAGAAAAAACCTCTGAGCGAGCTCAGAGCTTATCGTTAGAGACGCTTTCACAGCGCTTTGAAGAGAAGATGACTAGCCTGCGAAGCGCAAGCGAGGCGAGTGACCTGAATAAAATTCGTAACGAAATTTATCGGTCCTGCCTTGATGCCGCCCGTTGGCAACCTGGGTTATTCAGCTTAACGGTTCCCACTGGTGGTGGTAAAACGCTCTCCAGCCTCGCCTTTGCCCTCGAGCATGCAAAGCTGTTTAATAAGCGACGAATTATTTATGCCATCCCCTTCACCAGCATTATTGAACAAAATTCTGAAGTGTTTCGTTGCTTTTTGGGTGATGACGCCGTCCTCGAACATCACAGTAATTTAGAGGTGAGCCTTGAAAAAGAAAATCTACGCAATAGATTGGCGACAGAAAACTGGGATGCACCGTTAATTGTTACCACCAATGTACAGTTATTTGAATCGCTACATGCGTATCGTACTAGCCGCTGCCGAAAACTACATAATTTAATTAACAGCGTCATTATTCTGGATGAAGCCCAGCAACTGCCAAGAGACTTTCACGCCCCGATAACAAAAATTATGCAGCAAATGGCCGATCACTATGGGGTGACTTGGGTGTTATGTACGGCAACCCAACCCGTATTGACCGAACAAAAAGATACTTTTGGCCGGCACCTGTTAAAAGGACTGAATAATGTTCGGGAAATCATTAAAAGTCCTATGCAACTGGCTCTCCAACTTAAACGGGTTGATGTTCATCTTCCTGATGCCGCCCCGTCAGGAAAAACTAGCTGGGAGCAACTAAGTCATAACTTGATGGAGCACGATAGTGTATTGGCCATCGTTAATACCCGTAACCAAGCGCGACAACTGACAGAACTTATAGCTGATCAACAGAATTGCCTACATCTGTCCGCAAATATGTGCGCAGAACATCGCTCTGAGGTGATTAAGGAAATTAAGAAGAGATTAAATGACCGGCGAGAGGGGAGTCATTGTCCGCTTCGAGTTGTCAGCACGCAATTGATCGAAGCCGGTGTCGACGTCGATTTTCCGGTAGTTTATCGAGCCATGGCTGGTTTGGACTCTATTGCTCAGTCCGCCGGGCGTTGCAACCGTGAAGGGCGGTTACCAGGTTTGGGGCAGGTCTATGTGTTTCAGCCAGAAACGCCTGCGCCACCAGGGTTTTTACGTCAAGGTGAAGATGTAACCTTGGAGCTATTGGCGAGCGGTAGATTGAGTGATCCTCTATCTACCCACAGCTTTAAACTCTATTTCGAGTTATTTAACAGTAAGGGGGAGCGCGATAAGCATGGAATTACCGAATTACTCACCGCAAAACAGAGCCAAGACATTCCGCTGGCGATTCAATTTCGTGAAGCGGCAGAAAAATTTCGTTTGATCGACAACGCTGGAGAGGCGGTAGTCGTACCATTTATACCCTTTGGCGAGTCTGCCAGCCCAGTAGAAGCTTGGTTGGCAATGCTTGAGCGTGATCCCTCCCAAAAATGGATCTACAGAAAGCTGCAGCGCTACACAATCACGCTCTCTGAATTTCAAATAGCAAAGTACCGAGACAGTGGCTGTATAGATCAGCGTGCAGGCCTGAATGTATTGCTAGACTGCTTTTATCATCAACGCTGGGGGGCTCAGTGCCCGGATCTTCCGCTGCCGGCGGGAGAGTGCGTTTTTTAAGGAGGAAACTATGGGGTTTGTTCTAGAGGTTACTGGCGACTTCGCCTGCTTCACCCGCCCCGAAATGAAGGTTGAGCGCGTAAGTTATGACGTAATTACGCCGTCGGCGGCACGGGCTGTCTTTGAGTCCATACTCTGGAAGCCCGCTATTGCGTGGCGGATCCACAAAATAGAGGTCCTCAAACCCATTCGATGGGTGAATATTCGCCGTAATGAAGTTGGTGCTGTGTTACCAGTGACCAATATCACCAGAGCAATGGCGGGAGGTGCGGCACCGGCGTTATATGTTGAAGATAACCGCCAGCAACGTGCTGGGCTCTTCTTACGCGATGTGGCCTATCGTCTCCACGGTAGTTTTGAACTAACGGCCAAAGCTGGGTCCACCGATAACGCAGCGAAATTTGCCGATATGTTCTCCCGGCGAGCACGCAAGGGGCAGTGTTTCAATCAACCCTACCTTGGAACCCGTGAATTCAGTTGTGAGTTTCGACTGATTGAAGAGATTGAGAACGAGCCTTCCCCAATTTCTGAAAGTCGGCCTTTAGGTTGGATGCTTTACGACCTGGATTTTTCTGGTCCGAAAAACCCGCAACCTCTGTTTTTTAACGCAGAATTAAACAGTGGCGTCATTCACGTACCAGACCGTGGTAGCGAGGAGGTTAGGGGATGATTCTACAAGCTTTAAATGATTACTATGATCGAAAAAAGGCAGATTTACCGCAGTTTGGTTTCGAAGAAAAATCCATTCCTTTCATAATCGTAATTGATGAGGAAGGAAAATTTGTCAATCTAGAAGCCAATAGTGAGTTGGAGAATGGCAAACCCGTTGTTCGGTCTTTGCGGGTGCCCAGAGCTACCGGTCGCAGTGGTTCAAAATCGTATCAAGTCGCCTACTGTCTTTGGGACCACTATGGTTATGTATTAGGGCAGCCTAAGTTGGCGAAACCAGATGCCGTACCTGGGGAAAAGGAAGTTGCGGATGCGGTTAAACAACACCAGAGTTTTGTGCGCGAAGTTACACGAATTGCAGAGGCGTTACCGGATGACGTTGGTGTACAAGCAGTTAAAGCCTTCTTAGATTCTCCTCTAGAAATAGAACGACTGAAGATGCATGACAACTGGGCAGAGTGCCTAAAAGTTGCGGGCTGTAATTTGAGTTTTCGGTTGGCTGGAATTACAAACCTAGTCTGTCAATCCGAACAAGTCATTGAGTGGGTTAGAGCACAGCCTTTACCCGAAGGTGATGTACAAGAGGGCTTTTGTTTAATCACTGGGCAAAAATCTGAAATTGTTAGGCTGCACGATATGGTGGCCGGTGTTAATCAAAAACCAGCACCACTTGCGGCAATTAACGATAAGGCATACGAGTCGTTCAACAAGGATAAGGGTTTTAACTTTCCTGCAAGTGCCCAGGCAGTATTCAAATACGCTACTGCACTAAATCATCTATTGCGAAAATCTGCTCCGAATAAATTTCGAATTGGCGAAACTTCCTACGTATGTTGGGCGGAGAAGCCCCATCGGCTGGAAACGGACACACCTCTATTTTTATCATTTGGTGATGATGATCCAGATGGCATCGCCACAGCGGTGAAGGCGCTATTTAATACTATTCATACTGGAGCGTATCAAGATGACAATGGCAAGAACCGCTTCTTTGTGCTGGGTTTAGCTCCCAATTCTGCCCGAATTGTTGTGCGCTATTGGAAGGTTGGCAACATTGCTGAACTTGCGGAAAATTTTGCGCGTTGGTTCGCTGACCTTGAGTTGATTGGGCTAGAGCACTATGGCTACCCAACTCTGAAAAAATTACTGCGCGCTACAGCGCTGCAGTTTAAAGATGACAACGTGCCTCCCAACTTGCCGGGCGAAGTCGTAAGAGCGATTTTGTCTGGCGGGCGTCTGCCTGAAACTTTAATTCAATCGGTTTTACGGCGTATTCGAGCGGAACAGGGTAGTGTTAGTTTTACTCGGGCGAGTCTAATAAAAGCGTATTTAAACCGCAAATACCGTATGGCTGCGGAAAATCAGAAGGAGTTAACAGTGGTAATAAATAAGCAGGATACCCGTACAGGCTATTGCTTGGGGCGACTTTTTGCGGTGTTGGAAAAGCTGCAACAGGATGCCCAACCTGGAATCAACGCAACCATCAGAGATCGTTACTACAGCAGCGCCAGTACTACACCCAAAGCAGTATTTGGAACCCTAATGAGGCTTTCGACTCACCATTTAAAAAAATTGGACAAACCAGAGTGGCGAGGTGCCGCTGAAAGGCGTATCCGAGAAGTGATGGAGTTGATCTCTGAGTTTCCTGCCCATTTGAATTTAGAACACCAAGGGCTGTTTGCCATTGGTTACTATCACCAAAAACAAGATTTTTTCACTAAGAAAGTGGATCAAGAACAAGGAGAGAACCCATGAGTTTGGTTAATCGTTACGACTTTGTCTTTTTATTCGACGTTAAAGATGGCAACCCCAATGGTGACCCTGATGCCGGTAATTTGCCGCGGGTGGATGCAGAAACGGGTATGGGGTTGGTAACCGATGTTTGCTTAAAAAGAAAAGTTAGAAATTTCGTGCAATTAACACAAGCGGAAAACCCCAGCAGGAAAATCTTTGTGCGTGAGAAAGCTATACTTAACCAAATGATTGATGAATCTCATGAACAAGAAGAGGTGAAGACCAAAGAGAAAGGCGACAAAACCGAAGCGGCCAAACGTTGGATGTGTGAAAATTACTACGATATTCGTACCTTTGGGGCAGTGATGAGTACGGGCAAAAATGCGGGGCAAGTACGTGGGCCTATACAGCTAACCTTTTCCCGCTCAATCGACCCAATTGTCGCATCTGAACACAGTATTACCCGTATGGCAGTCACCACTGAGAAGGAAGCGGAAGCGCAAAGCGGTGACAATCGCACTATGGGCCGCAAGTTTACTGTTCCCTATGGGCTTTACCGCTGTCATGGTTTTATCTCTGCCAATCTAGCGGATCAAACCGGGTTTGATGACGATGATCTACAACTATTTTGGCAAGCTTTGCAACAAATGTTTGACCACGACCGCTCAGCCAGCAGGGGCGAAATGAACCCAAGAGCTTTGTTGGTTTTTAAACACAGTGACAAGCTGGGCAATGCTCCCGCCGGTGATTTGTTTAAATCGATAGACGTCAAGCTTAGAGATTCAGTAGAAGTTCCTCGAAGCCCGGACGATTACACCTTGGAAATAGGGTCCCAGGAAAAATGGCCCCAAGTAGAATTATTTTCTATGCTTAACTACTGGGCGCCATAGCCGATAGTCGGGAGGCTGGGAGTCGTGCCACAATGCGTGGCACACCCCTCAATCCCATGCCAAAATAGATAAAGCTGCACAACAAGGCCAAACACATGTCACTGCAAGAACTGCGCAACCACCGTCAGGAAAACAAGGCTCTGGTCAACCAGTTTGGTGGCCGTAGAATTCGTGTGTTTGGCTCTGTGGCCCGTGGGGAAGATCGGCCCGATAGCGATGTCGATTTCTTGGTTGACTTCCCGCAGGGGTACGATTTGTTTGCCCAGCGGTTGCCACTCACTGAAAAGCTTGCTGAGCTGTTGCAGCGTGAATTGGAGCTGATACCCGAGCATGAGCTCAACCGCCATATTCGTGAGCATGTATTGCGAGAGGCGGTGGAGCTTTGAGTAAAAGTTGGCAACCATATGCGCTGCATATTCTCGACGCGATAGATAAGATTCGCCGTATTGAAGCACGTGGTGACTTAACGACTGATGAAGTGCTTTACGATGCTACTCTGCGCAATTTACAAACCCTATCCGAGGCAACGCAGCGCTTGCCGGATGATAAAAAGCAGCAGTTTGTAGAGATTCCTTGGCAACAATCGCGGGCTTTCGAAATATCCTCGTGCCCAACTACTTGGGCACAATTGACCCTTTAACAATTCTCGCGGTGGTGCAAAACAACCTGCAACCCTTGGCTGATTCTATTCAGCAAATGCTAGCAGAGGACAAAGGCTAAGAATTTAGTTGATGGCTAACGTTCAGGGAGTAGTGCTCAAATGGATGATAACCCCCAACCGCTGTTTATCTCCGCGCTGCAGCATATCGCTTATTGCCCGCGCCAGTTCGCTCTAATTCATGTGGAGCAAGCCTGGGAGGAAAACCGTTTTACTGCCGAGGGTAAGATTCTACATGAGCGGGTCGATTCCGGCTTGGCAGAACAGCGGCGGGGCACGCGTTATGAGCGCGGTGTGATGTTGCGTTCCGAGCAATATCAAATTCAAGGCAAAATGGATTTATTGGAGATTGAAATCGCTAACCCGCCCATTTACTACCCTGTGGAATACAAACGCGGTAAACCCAAAGTTGAAGATTGGGATCGTATTCAACTCTGTGCTCAAGTGCTCTGTTTGGAAGAGATGCGCAATTGCACTATTACCGAGGGCGCCCTATGGTATTGGGAAACTCGGCGACGGGAGGAGGTTGCCATTACAACGGAACTGCGGGCCACTACCGTTGAGTACATTAGAATGGCTCATGATATTTTGCACAGCGGTAAAACCCCCGGTCCTACCACCAATCTTCAGCGCTGTCGTGCTTGTTCTCTGGTTGATCTTTGTGAACCAAAAGCCTTTCGTAAAGATCACTCCAGCCTCTACATAGATGAGATGTTTAAGCCGTGAAAAAAATGCTCAACGCTTTGTACATTACTCGCCAAGAGAGTTACTTGCATAAAGAGCGAGAAACCATCGTTATTAAAAACGGTGACGAAAAATTGGGGCAATTTCCAGCGATAAACATTGGTAGCATCACGTGTTTTGGCCAGGTTTCTGTCTCGCCTTTTTTGATGGGTTATTGTGCGGAGCAGGGAATCGGCCTAAGTTTTTATACCGAATATGGCCGATTTCTTGCGAGAGTTCAGGGGCGGCAAGCGGGCAACGTGCTGCTGCGCCGAGTTCAATATCGCTGGGCCGATAAGGAAGATAAGTCCGTAGCAATTGCACGCCTAATAGTAGCGGCGAAAATTGCCAACTCGCGCTCTGTAGTTTTGCGCGAGCTTCGCAATCATGGTGAGAACGTAGGGCTAAGCAAAGCTTCCGATAAACTGGCAACTAATTTGCGCCGAGTTAAGAACGCACAAACAGTTGCCGAGGCAATGGGGATGGAGGGTGACGCCGCTGCCAGCTATTTTTCTGTATTTAATGAATTGATTCGTGAACCGCATTTTAACTTTAGCGGCCGTATTCGCCGCCCGCCCACAGATCCAGTGAATGCTTTGCTTTCATTTGTCTATTCGTTAATTACTCAAGAGTGTATATCAGCACTTCAGGGCGTTGGCCTCGATCCTTATGTTGGTTTTCTCCATCAAGACCGTCCAGGTCGAGCGAGCTTAGCGCTAGACTTGCTAGAAGAATTTCGGGCGCCTTGGGCCGACCGGTTTGTATTAACTTTAATCAATCGCCGGCAGGTACAATTGAAAGATTTTAAACAGGAAGCAAGCGGGGCTTATCGTTTGAAAGATGATGCGAGGAAAACGTTTCTAGTAGCCTATCAAGAACGCAAACAAACCGAAATTATGCACCCATATTTACAGGAGCAAATTCCTATAGGTTTGTTACCCCACAGCCAAGCAATGTTACTCGCTAGGCACATCCGTGGTGACACCGAGTTTTATACCCCTTATTTATTGAAGTGAATCTATGTTGGTATTAATAACCTATGATGTGAGTGTGGTTACAGCTGGCGGGAGAAGGCGGCTGCGTAATATAGCAAAAACCTGTTTGGACTATGGTGTGCGCGTGCAAAATTCAGTATTTGAATGTGAGGTGGAGCCCGCCCAATTTACCCTGCTAAAAAATAAGCTAATGGAAATTTACGATGACCAAGAAGATAGTTTACGATTTTATTTTCTGGGTAAGCGCGGCCGACAACGAGTCGAGCATGTAGGTGCTAAGCCCATAGATGATCCACTACGTGACCCTCTTATTTTGTAATCCGCTAATGTCCGGTTCACATTGAAATGCCGGGTAGTTAGCGGGGCTGTAAGTGATTGATATATAAAATATTTTTTCTATTCCCTTCGCTAGTTTATCTAGGGTAATAAGTCTTTCCCCATCGGTTAGCGGAAGAAAACGACTTTCTTCTTGTTTTTTAACAACTTAGAATACACCGGTCGCGCTCATCACGAGCGCGTGGATTGAAACCATTAATTCAACAGTGTTTGGTGACTCTATTGCGTCGCGCTCATCACGAGCGCGTGGATTGAAACAAATCGTTTTATTGGGGCAACACACAATATCTTAAGTCGCGCTCATCACGAGCGCGTGGATTGAAACTAGCTTGATTGGCGCCGCCGCTGCTGAATTTTCGTCGCGCTCATCACGAGCGCGTGGATTGAAACACACATCTTCGTTTACTGTTCCGGCTGCTGAATAGTCGCGCTCATCACGAGCGCGTGGATTGAAACAACTTGCCCCTTGTGCTGCTCGATCATACCTGCAGGTCGCGCTCATCACGAGCGCGTGGATTGAAACCTGGCTTCTGGTTTTAATCTGGTGCGTTTCATAGGTCGCGCTCATCACGAGCGCGTGGATTGAAACTAAATCATCCATGATATTCGCGGCGCCAGCGGCAGTCGCGCTCATCACGAGCGCGTGGATTGAAACCAGTAATGCTGAAACCAATGAAGTTGGTGGTCGGGGTCGCGCTCATCACGAGCGCGTGGATTGAAACATGCCATGTAAACACCTTGCCTGATTAACTCAAGGTCGCGCTCATCACGAGCGCGTGGATTGAAACATGATTCACAAAGGCTGGACCATAACCCTTGGCAGTCGCGCTCATCACGAGCGCGTGGATTGAAACTGGGAGACGATCGGGATTATATACCCGACCGCCCAGTCGCGCTCATCACGAGCGCGTGGATTGAAACTGAATAGGGTGACGCTATGAACTGGGGCGACGTAGGTCGCGCTCATCACGAGCGCGTGGATTGAAACGAGAATCTTACGATAGATTCGACGGGCACCTCCGTCGCGCTCATCACGAGCGCGTGGATTGAAACTTGATAACAACGTGCAAGGGTCCATTCCACCAGTGTCGCGCTCATCACGAGCGCGTGGATTGAAACACTGCGAAATTTTGTGAGCTCGATGTTCGCCATGCGTCGCGCTCATCACGAGCGCGTGGATTGAAACATAGTAGGCAAAAATCGAAGCTGCTGAGTAGTGCGTCGCGCTCATCACGAGCGCGTGGATTGAAACCTTTCCACGCCGGCCTGGGTATATCTGGGAGTTCGTCGCGCTCATCACGAGCGCGTGGATTGAAACTGATCCACCAGACCTGGTATAAACCCGCTGAAAGTCGCGCTCATCACGAGCGCGTGGATTGAAACTCTTTTTTTTGGCTGTTACCAAGTGCAAACTTGGGTCGCGCTCATCACGAGCGCGTGGATTGAAACATCTTATTTGCGCACAAATATTGCCGCCATTACCAGGGCGAGAAAGTCGCGCTCATCACGAGCGCGTGGATTGAAACAATAGATACCGTTTGCAGAGACATATTCTAAACAGTCGCGCTCATCACGAGCGCGTGGATTGAAACTCTTTTATGGCTCTGACCATGTTTGCC
This sequence comes from Halioxenophilus sp. WMMB6, assembly GCF_033283405.1. NCBI lineage: Bacteria > Pseudomonadati > Pseudomonadota > Gammaproteobacteria > Alteromonadales > Alteromonadaceae > Halioxenophilus > Halioxenophilus sp. WMMB6. The sequence goes on along the minus strand of NZ_JAWMQR010000003.1, from coordinate 170,771 downwards.
TGGCCGCGTCGCGCTCATCACGAGCGCGTGGATTGAAACACTAAACGCCAGGGTGTAATCGTAAAACCCACCCGTCGCGCTCATCACGAGCGCGTGGATTGAAACTTTGTCATTGTGCCTACAGGAACTGTGGTAAACAGTCGCGCTCATCACGAGCGCGTGGATTGAAACTAATTTAACACTAATTGAATCATCACTAGCAGAAAGTCGCGCTCATCACGAGCGCGTGGATTGAAACCACTGTCATGCCAGTTTGAACATCCACTTTTTCCGTCGCGCTCATCACGAGCGCGTGGATTGAAACCACCATTTGAGATTTAATGTGCTGGGGGGTTTGGTCGCGCTCATCACGAGCGCGTGGATTGAAACTCATTATTCAGTACTCCAAAAAAATTGTTTTGTGTCGCGCTCATCACGAGCGCGTGGATTGAAACCGATCGCGAGCAGGAGTTCGACTTCTACGAATTGGTCGCGCTCATCACGAGCGCGTGGATTGAAACATAAGCGATTGATGGCCTGGTCCAGTCATAAAATGTCGCGCTCATCACGAGCGCGTGGATTGAAACAATTTGTTTGTAAGTTACGTTATTCGCCATGGTCGTCGCGCTCATCACGAGCGCGTGGATTGAAACCTCCACTACGACTGCCAGCTTACCGACTAGCGAGGTCGCGCTCATCACGAGCGCGTGGATTGAAACTCGAATAGCAGCCGCGTTACGGGCCTTACGGTCGGTCGCGCTCATCACGAGCGCGTGGATTGAAACCCTTTGCTTTTAAGTCGCTCACCAGCTGCCTAACGTCGCGCTCATCACGAGCGCGTGGATTGAAACGAAATGGTAAGCAGCAAAGGTTACCGGGTATCCAGTCGCGCTCATCACGAGCGCGTGGATTGAAACTGGAATATTGCGGCGTTGTTGGTTTTTCGCATTTGTCGCGCTCATCACGAGCGCGTGGATTGAAACGTCTCGTTCTTCAGTGTCGATGTAACCTAGGAATTGTCGCGCTCATCACGAGCGCGTGGATTGAAACCTAATCCTCATAATTACGAGCATTCTAGACAAGTGTCGCGCTCATCACGAGCGCGTGGATTGAAACCATGTTGGTGTCGGCAATAGTTTTTCCACCCGTGTCGCGCTCATCACGAGCGCGTGGATTGAAACCCACTTGTACGAAAACGTCAACGATGATATAACGGTCGCGCTCATCACGAGCGCGTGGATTGAAACAATTCTCTGACAACACCTTCTAATGCGAAATCCGTCGCGCTCATCACGAGCGCGTGGATTGAAACTCTAGATGCTGCTTACCTGGGCGACGATCCGTTTGTCGCGCTCATCACGAGCGCGTGGATTGAAACCGTCGGCGGCAAAATAATTGAAGGAGAAAAGGAGGTCGCGCTCATCACGAGCGCGTGGATTGAAACAGGCTATGCAAATTTGGTTCGCGGCGCTGCAACCGTCGCGCTCATCACGAGCGCGTGGATTGAAACACTCATTGTATATCCCTCAAGTGCATAGTATCGAGTCGCGCTCATCACGAGCGCGTGGATTGAAACTGTTTAACGCCAATACAGATAGGATAGATGATGGTCGCGCTCATCACGAGCGCGTGGATTGAAACTCAATCCATGCAGAATTTTCAAACGGCTCAAAGTGTCGCGCTCATCACGAGCGCGTGGATTGAAACGATTACTTACACAACAGCGCCGACCAGCGGAACAGTCGCGCTCATCACGAGCGCGTGGATTGAAACCATGCGGCGGTGGGGCCTTAATCCCGATGACCCAGTCGCGCTCATCACGAGCGCGTGGATTGAAACTGGAGTGGCCGGAGTCGGTGTTTCGCGTATCACCGTCGCGCTCATCACGAGCGCGTGGATTGAAACCCGATCGATAACCGCTCAGATAGATCCGTTATCTGTCGCGCTCATCACGAGCGCGTGGATTGAAACGCATATCGGCAGCTGATCTCAACCAATGCGGTGCGTCGCGCTCATCACGAGCGCGTGGATTGAAACATATTGCCGGCGTTGTAAGCGCCCCGGTAGCAGTGTCGCGCTCATCACGAGCGCGTGGATTGAAACATCTTTAGTGATCTTAAAGACACTACGCGCCTCAGTCGCGCTCATCACGAGCGCGTGGATTGAAACTTGCCATGGCTCCAACAATGGCAGAGGTGCTTAAGTCGCGCTCATCACGAGCGCGTGGATTGAAACTGACAAGCTTTGCCTCGTCCAGTGTCGGCGCTTGGTCGCGCTCATCACGAGCGCGTGGATTGAAACTAACCAACCGCCTTAGTTCTAAAATCCCATCTAGGTCGCGCTCATCACGAGCGCGTGGATTGAAACATCTAATGAAAGATGAGCGCTCTATCAAGGCTTTGTCGCGCTCATCACGAGCGCGTGGATTGAAACTGTTTAGGTATAGATCATAAACCCAATTAGCCCCGTCGCGCTCATCACGAGCGCGTGGATTGAAACCAGGGTCTTTGATAGACCCAAGCGCTATTTTCTGTCGCGCTCATCACGAGCGCGTGGATTGAAACGACACCATGGATGGTGAGACTTTGCGTATCGCTGAGTCGCGCTCATCACGAGCGCGTGGATTGAAACATGCCATGTACACACCTTGCCTAACTAAATCAAGGTCGCGCTCATCACGAGCGCGTGGATTGAAACAGGCTAGGAACTGGGCAGAAAAAGTTGTCGAACTGTCGCGCTCATCACGAGCGCGTGGATTGAAACCACTGTCATGCCAGTTTGAACATCCACTTTTTCCGTCGCGCTCATCACGAGCGCGTGGATTGAAACCGGATCCGTAGCGCGGAAGCCGTAGAGATTCAGGGTCGCGCTCATCACGAGCGCGTGGATTGAAACTCGATACGTCGCTGGCGTAGTCCTGCCTGCCGAAGTCGCGCTCATCACGAGCGCGTGGATTGAAACCAGCGCTCAAATCAACGCTTAGCCAGTCATTTTCGTCGCGCTCATCACGAGCGCGTGGATTGAAACACACCACTTCACTGGACTTCACACCAAATAATTTGTCGCGCTCATCACGAGCGCGTGGATTGAAACATCGGCAGATGCGAGTAACGCATACCACGGGAGGCGTCGCGCTCATCACGAGCGCGTGGATTGAAACGGGTAATTTCCGGGCCGGCTTTACGCAAAGCCAAGGTCGCGCTCATCACGAGCGCGTGGATTGAAACCGATTACGCCCACTGTGCGCGACGCAGTGGCCAGGTCGCGCTCATCACGAGCGCGTGGATTGAAACGTTAGACTGTAGAGATTTACCCACCCCCCCGGCCGTCGCGCTCATCACGAGCGCGTGGATTGAAACAGGTAGTTATCGTGTGCAAGTGAGGGTAGGCGGCGTCGCGCTCATCACGAGCGCGTGGATTGAAACCTTGCATGCCTACCCAACTATTCGATGGATTATGTCGCGCTCATCACGAGCGCGTGGATTGAAACTCGCTTGGGGGTGAAAAACGGTTAATAATATCTGGTCGCGCTCATCACGAGCGCGTGGATTGAAACACTGTAAAAGAACCAAAATTTGCCCTTGGCAAATGTCGCGCTCATCACGAGCGCGTGGATTGAAACCAGTCCGGCCAGGCACATCCTGAAGATGCCAAAGTCGCGCTCATCACGAGCGCGTGGATTGAAACTCTAAATCTCGGTTGTCGTACAGATTGGTGAAGGGTCGCGCTCATCACGAGCGCGTGGATTGAAACAGTATAAGTACAAAGTTAGTCCGATGACCGAAGGTCGCGCTCATCACGAGCGCGTGGATTGAAACAAATCCAACAGAGGGCTTTAACCCTATCTCTTTAGTCGCGCTCATCACGAGCGCGTGGATTGAAACACACCAGGGTTGGCATAAGCACTGGCCTGCGTGTGTCGCGCTCATCACGAGCGCGTGGATTGAAACAGGTAGTACCTGTTGCCATCAATGATCAGCTGTGTCGCGCTCATCACGAGCGCGTGGATTGAAACATCGATCCGCACGCCCAGGTAGGCGTTATCTCCGGTCGCGCTCATCACGAGCGCGTGGATTGAAACATAAGTGGAATAGGTCAGAGGTAAATGATTTAATGTCGCGCTCATCACGAGCGCGTGGATTGAAACCACGTCACGCCGCACCCCCCTGGACGACCTGGAAGGTCGCGCTCATCACGAGCGCGTGGATTGAAACATTGCCTCCTGAAACTTGGCCTCGTCATATCCTAGTCGCGCTCATCACGAGCGCGTGGATTGAAACCGAACCCGACGTTATTTTGGATGAGTATACCGGTGTCGCGCTCATCACGAGCGCGTGGATTGAAACAGTAGATTTGATCGAGTTAGGGACCCGGTTTGGCCGTCGCGCTCATCACGAGCGCGTGGATTGAAACCAAGCAGCCATGGTATCCCGGTCTCGCCCATAATGTCGCGCTCATCACGAGCGCGTGGATTGAAACATTGCAAACGCTGCAGTTGACTCCATGCTCGCGGTCGTCGCGCTCATCACGAGCGCGTGGATTGAAACCCACGGAATCGCCCAGCGTTACGACGAAAATAAGTCGCGCTCATCACGAGCGCGTGGATTGAAACCGAATGGAACAACTATTCCGGCGTGGTCTCAAAGTCGCGCTCATCACGAGCGCGTGGATTGAAACGATTTATGAAACTCCACAACACTAATTAATGTACGTCGCGCTCATCACGAGCGCGTGGATTGAAACCTGCGGAAAACTAACCATTGGGTTTGCGATATCGGTCGCGCTCATCACGAGCGCGTGGATTGAAACGTAACTACTTCAACTACAGAAAGGGGCTCTATACTGTCGCGCTCATCACGAGCGCGTGGATTGAAACCAGCTCAACATCGTTGGTAGTAACCGTGCCGGCGCGTCGAAGTTAATAAGACACCCGAAGTTAATAAGACACCCATGTTAGGCCCTGAACCTGATTGCCATAGGAGCTCTTCCTTGCTAAATTCGGGCTCGAAGCCCTTTATGCCCTAGGGGTGCCTCGACTGATCGAGTTAAATTATCGGGTCGGAGCCCCGCCCATGCTTGCTAACGATCTCTAAGATCTGTGCATAATCGGGCAAGGATTCCGATAATTAGTTATCGCTAATTATTGGCCGCGCTTTAAAGGAATAGAAATTGATGGGTGAGCTTGGTCATACAATGCCGTCAACTTGGACGCATTATTCATTCGCTTCGCCCACTACAAACGCGTCGGTTTCGGCCGGTGTTAATCAGCCCAAAATTAGAATCCATCAAGAATGAAAAATAAGTTTCTCTGTATCGCGTTGTTACTGTTGTTTTCCGATTTATGTAACGCTTCCGGATTGAATGTCACCTATGCCCCTTATGCAAAAGTGAACGGGGATAAAGATGAGGGAGGGTTATTTCCAGACAATTATGATGAATACAACCTGGATAGAGGTGTCGCGGCATCGGTTGAGTTAAATCTTGGTGAAGGCAACCATTGGTATGTTGAATATACCGTAACAGATGTTGATGAGTCCGAAGTGAAATTCCCGGAAGATCAATACTCATCCTTGGTAGTAGGCCTTAGACAAGAAGATCAGCATCAAATAAATAATACGCTTTCATCCTACGTTGGTATGTCGCTAGGTGTAGGCGCTGCAAGATTTAACCTGCAAAGTGAAAAATATCGTGCATTGGGTGAGATGAAAGTAGACGCTGGTGTAATAATTAACCAGTCAGTTGTGGTAGGGCCTGGGATAAAGTTCCAAATAGTAGGTTACCCAACTGAAACGATGGCCAAGGCTACGTTTGTCTATTTTAGGGTGGGCTACAAATTCTAATGCATGACAAAGCCAAGCCAATCGCAATGGCGAAGCAAACTACAGCCTGGTCTTCTTTCGTTGTTCTCCAGTCTGCCTGTGTTGGCGGTGTTAGGTGGCGTATTTTGCTCAGACTAATGTGCATGTTTCTGGTGCCGGCTGTGGCGACTATGCTTTTATCGAGCTGCGCTCGTCAAATCGCTATAGAGTCAAGTAGATTTTTAACAACAGATGAGATTTATGAAGACGATGTTGTGGTGCGCCCATATCCTGGGCTGCCTTATAAAAAGGCGCTTGGTCCGTTTCTTTCTGTAAGGTTTAGTTCCAACTCTGATTTGGAAGGTATGGCAAAAAAGTACACTCATCACCTTTACTTTCAAGTAGTACCATGTTCCCAAAACAAGCTTGGCTACGAACTGCTCTCTGGAGCTGTTTATAAATCATCTAGAATCTATGTCGCGTATATACCGATAAATACGGAATTAATGCTCCAAAATGTAAATGGCTACGGTGCATTAGATGCACAAAGCTATCTTCGAAAAGCTAGAGAAGAAGGCATCTGTTTTCATGTAGGCGGCGGTCAAATGTGGTTCGGTTCTTTGCGCTCAAATAATTTAAACTTACCTCTTTATCTTACCGAAGAAAATGAGCTTAAAAGTGAGTTTCACTGAAGTAACAGGTTGAAGTTAATAAGGCATCCACATAAAAATACATTAAACGAACCAAGCACATCGCAGTCCCAAGCAGAAAATTGCTGAACATTTCTCTACACAAGAGAAATGTTGGATGTTCTTTATCAGCATAATTGCAAAATTCGAAGATGTAATTGCCTAATATTGGATCGAAGGCAATAAGAAGGGGGAGGATTTGTCCTATTTATACAAGTTGCTATGGGTGTTGTAGATATTAATGTGATTATAAAAATTGAATGTGAGTGTGAATGGTGACCACAATATTCGTTCTTATGGTTCTGGTTTCGGTGATTAACAATACTGCTATATTGATCCTCCTGGAGAGAAATCACATTAACGTTTATCGAGAGATCGGCTCTCCATCTGCGTTCACATCTGGATTTAATGAAAGCTTTTCGATGACTCAATTTGTATCATTGTTGGGGTTTCTTAAGTTTGAGCTTGGCGGATTCCTGAAAGCCTTATGCTGGGTTCAAGCCCTGTTGTCTTGGGTGCTGATGATAAGCGTGTTAATTTTTTTGATAAATCTTGAATATTAATTTCACGAGAAATAAGGCTTATTATTGGCATATTGCTAATTGCCTTTGCTAATTTCCTACTTGTCCACCCTAAAAAATACTTCAGCGGCCCACCGGCGTCGTATAAAAAAGGGCGAGGTAATCCCCGCCCACATATAAACTCCCCCATTAATTAAAAAGCGTAACTCACACCCACTGCGACCTGGCTGCGACTGCTATCACCACTGAATGCACCGCTGTAATTGAGCTGGATATTGAACCCGCTGTCGTTAATAAAGGCTGCGCCCACCCCTAAGGTTACTTGGTCGGTATCGCGCTGGTAGCCTTGCTGTTGGAAACTCTGGGCATCAAAGCGGGCAGTGAGCTCCTCTTCTATGGCGCTAAAGTCGTGGCGCCAGCCAAGTTCGGCCGTGGGTGTTACCTGCCAGTGGTTATTTAAACGGTAAGGTTTGACCATCGCCGTTACTCCGGCATTGGCGGTTACCAGGGTGGTATCTTCATACTCTACCGCCAGGTTCATGCCGCCTTGCTCGGTAAATTCATCCAGCTCGAGGCTTTGCAGTTGCACACCAACCGCCGGCACCAAGGTTACCCACTCGTTTAACGCCAATTGGTAACCGGCACTGGCCGCAAAGCCAAACAGCGGGAGACCAGGGTCAAGCCTTACATTTGACACCCGCTGTCAAATGTAAGGTTCGATCCATAAATTGTTGCTAATTATTGGCCACGCTTTAAAGGAATAGAAATTGATGGGTGAGCTTGGTCATACAATGCCGTCAACTTGGACGCATTATTCGTTCGCTTCGCCCACTACAAACGCGTCGGTTTCGGCCGGCGTTAATCAGCCCAAAATTAGAATCCATCAAGAATGAAAAATAAGTTTCTCTGTATCGCGTTGTTACTGCTGTTTTCCGATTTATGTAACGCTTCCGGATTGAATGTCACCTATGCCCCTTATGCAAAAGTAAACGGGGATAAAGATGAGGGAGGGTTATTTCCAGACAATTATGATGAATACAACCTGGATAGGGGCGTCGCGGCATCGGTTGAGTTAAATCTTGGTGAAGGCAACCATTGGTATGTTGAATATACCGTAACAGATGTTGATGAGTCCGAAATGAAATTACCGGAAGATCAATACTCATCCTTGGTAGTCGGCCTTAGACAAGAAGATCAGCATCAAATAAATAATACGCTTTCATCCTACGTTGGTATGTCGCTCGGTGTAGGCGCTGCAAGATTTAACCTGCAAAGTGAGAAATATCGAGCATTGGGTGAAATGAAAGTAGATGCTGGTGTAATCATTAACCAGTCAGTTGTGATAGGGCCTGGTATAAAGTTCCAAATAGTGGGTTACCCAACTGAAACGATGGCTAAGGCTACATTTGTCTATTTTAGGGTGGGCTACAAATTCTAATGCATGACAAAGCCAAGCACTATGCTGCGGTAAACTACAGCTGGGGCTGGCTTCGTTGTGCTCCATTTGCCCGTGTTGGCGGTGCCGTAGTTAATAGGCCCCTTCTCGTTAAACGAACCAAAGGCTTACTGTTGGTGTCTTGATAGACGGTGCGATAGTGTTTTGGATCTGTTTGAAATCTTAATAATTTCTGAGGAGCTGAAATGACCTGCAAGGGGTTTTATCTGGCCTGGTAAAGCTGCGGTGAGGTGTTGTTCGGCTAGTAGAAGGTTTCCACATAGGTGGATGGCTGTGGTTGCCCATCCTTCATGGCGGGAATAAATTGGCTTTGCTCAATAACGCTGCGCACTCTCCGGGCACAAAAGTTGTTCTCGAAAGAACGTGAGGATTGAATGTTGGTAACCTCACCCGAAGCGGAAACCTCCATGCTCATATTCACAGGCATTTTTGATTTTAGATTGCACTGCCAGGGGGAAAAGTCGTAGCGCTGTGCAGAAATATAGTTTTTACCAAGTGTTTTGTAGTTGTAAAGGTGATTGTTGAAAAGTTCTATATATTGCCTGCCGTCCTTTTGTTGCACTGTTAGCGCAAAATTAAAGTAAACCGAGATTGTTTTGCCATTCACGACTGCTGGTTCAATTTTTAAATACCGGGCAGCGTAGTCGATGGCTTTCACATAGTCGTGGGATATGTCTAGCTCATCGCGATTAGTAAAGCAGGTTAGTTCTCTCAATCCGCCCCGTCGAGAAAGCTTACTGCTACAACGGATCAGCAGGGTTTCACCTTCAGGTAGTTTGGGTAGTGACAGCTTCTTAAAAAATATCTCTTCAGCCTCTCCGAAATGAGCGGGTGAAAATTCCTCGGCAAATAGTAAGTTGCTGAAACTGATGAGAAGGAGTGTAGAAAAGAATAAACGGAGCATGTACTTCCTGTTGGGCGAATTACCATAATCTTTACTGGGTTTATACACGAAGTTCTAGTGGCGCGGCAATGTTAGTTTGGGGTTGTCCTAATGTTAAGGTTTGGGGGCTGTGCAATCTGACAGGTAAACGCTATAAGACACACACAGATACGAAGCAAATACCTAGCAGCGACAAGCAGAAAATAGCTGAACATTGCGTTAAATAAGGCTTACTATGAGTGTATTGCCAATTTTATAAAACGCAATGAAAGGGAGGTGGCGATGGCTATAGTTACCCCGACTGGAAGCGTTGTCGCATCAACCGGGCCACGCCTCGCGTACCGCGACGTTGGTGAGGGTGAGCCTCTGCTCCTGATTATGGGCGTTGCCGGGTCGCTCGGTTTATGGAGCCCTCTCGAGCCATCGCTTGTTGAAAGCCGCCGCATCATTTCATTCGACAACCGGGGCCTCGGAGGCTCGGAGCGCGGACGGGGAGAGATCAGTGTGGCCAGCATGGCCGATGATGCCGCCGCAGTGCTCGACGCCCTTGGCATCGAGCGGGCACACGTTTTCGGCTGGTCACTCGGCAGTGCTGCCTGCCAGGAGTTAGCGCTGCGCCACCCAGAGCGCGTCGGCAGCCTTGTGCTGAACGGGACATGGGCACGCCGCGATGGCTTCCAGACCGCGGTGCTTACCGGGCTGCGGTCCACGTGGAGCACTGGCGACATAACCGCCGCACTCACGGCGTCGGGGATCCTCTTCTCGCCTCAACTCCTCAACGCCCCGGAGTTTCAAGCCATATTCAAGCCCTTCATTCCCCTTTTCCCACAAACGCTGGAACAGGTGCGGGTGGTCGGTGAACAGTGGCAGGCTGCCTTTGCTCACGACACACTCAGTCGGCTGCCGGAGATTAAAGCGCCGACCATTGTGCTCTCTGGCGAGCAGGATCTGCTTACGTCGCGCAGGCAATGCGAGGAGGTGGCAAACGCGATCGCGGGTGCGGAGATAGCCTGCTTCGACGGTCCCGGTTCGAGCCACGCGCTCCATTTTGAACGCACCGAGGAAGTCACGCAGGTGGTCTCTGAATTTCTCGACCGCAATCCCCTACGATGAGCTTCGAATGGGACGGTCGCGCTCAACAAATCGCTACAGCGGACAGCCAAATGAAGACTAACAGGGCTGCAGCTGCCCGATAGTTTTTGTAATCGGCATCGACAAAAGCGGCAACGTGGATCTCTTGTATTCTGTGGCAAATGGCTGCTACAAATGTTCCTTTCTTCCAAATACAGCCGCTATCAAACCGCTTTTTAGCATCCAAGCGAATTAACACTTTGCGTTTCGAACCGATTTTAAATATCACGCCGCAGTCGTCATATTCATCATTGCAGTTAGGTCCGCACAGGCAAATAATTACGCCTTCCTACTTCGATAAACGGAGGGTGACCATGACTAGCAACGAACCGAAACAAGCGTGGACGTTAACTGGCACCGGCTACGAATTTTGTAATTGCGATTTTGGCTGTGGCTGTAATTTTGGTGGTTTTCCGAATTCGGAAGACGGCAGCTGCCGAGCCTTTGTCGGCCTGGATATTAAACGCGGCAAGGTTGGCAACGTGGATGTGAGTGGGCTCAAATGCGCCGCCATCGTCAACTGGCCTAAAGCCATTCACGAGGGCAACGGCAAAGCGGTATTCGTCGTCGAACCCGAGACCACCGATGATCAGATAAATGCACTGGCGCAAGTCTTCAGCGGTGACCTCGGTGGTATGCCATGGGAATTGCTCGGCCCCTCATTTGAAGTGGTGGGCTTGCGCAAAACGCCCATCACGATTACAGGCAAAGGCACCGACAGCAGTTTCTGCGCCGAAGGGGTTGCTGAAGCTCAGGGCACAACCTTTAAAAACCCGGTTACCGGCGAGCCGCATCACGCCTTTGTTGATCTTCCCACCGGTTTTATCTGGACGCGTGGCGAGTGCGGCAGCGGCACCTTTAAAGCCAGCGCCGAAGGTGTGGATGTGGGGGCGAGCAATTCGAACTGGATCTATTACAACTTCGACTGGTCCAACCGCGCCGCTTAGATGTTTGCCGAACAGCTCCAGCAAAGGACGAACCGCGAGAAGTGGCTGCTGATCATCGGGCTCGCCCTGATGGTAACGCTGGCGTGGTGGTATTTAATCGACATGGCATTGGCTATGAGTTCAATGGATATGCAGTCAATGGATATGCAGTCAATGGATATAGGTTCGATGGACTCAATGGAAATGAGCTCTATGGATATGAGCTCAACGTCCATGAGCTCTATGCCCGGGGAGGCCTTGTCTGCGAACTCATCCGCGATGAACTCAATGGTCACCGCGTGGGGCGCGCTCGATCTGTTGCTGCTGTTTCTTATGTGGGCTGTGATGATGGTGGCCATGATGCTGCCATCGGCCAGCCCCATGATTCTCACCTTTCTCTCCGTTAATCAGCGGCGCGCTCGCTCACAGCGCAACGTTGTGCCGACCTATATTTTTGTCAGTGGCTATATTGTCGTGTGGAGCGGCTATTCGCTGCTGGCCACACTGCTGCAATGGCAGTTGCATGAACACGCGTTAATCCGCAGCGATATGCAAGTCGGCGTCCCCTATTTGGTAAACACCATTCTGATCGGCGCCGGCGTTTTTCAGTTCACCAAACTCAAACAGACCTGTCTGCAACACTGCCGTTCGCCGCTCTCATTTCTGATGCGAGATTGGCGCGAGGGTTATACCGGCGCATTTTATATGGGGCTGCATCACGGCGCCTACTGTGTGGGTTGCTGTTGGATTCTAATGCTGGTGTTGTTTGTTACCGGCGTGATGAATCTGTTTGCCATCGCATTGCTGTCCGCGTTTGTATTGGCGGAAAAGCTCATCCCCGGTGGACGCTGGCTCAGTTATCTTTCGGGTATCATCTTTATCGGATTCGGTCTGAGCAGCTTGGCGTTGACCGTTTAGACTGTGCCTGAATTGCTTGCGCTGCGCCGTTAGCGGTACCAGCGGTCCTTCCCTCCGTTATTATTCCAATCCAAGCGTTCAGACTCACTCTGCGGATTACCTTCACCGCTGGCTTGAACGAGGTAGTTACCCTCGTAGGCGCTGCACCATGGCCCTTTAAGCGCTGAGTGGTGTCTATAGGCCCCAGTGCATGCCTGGTCGCACTTCGGGTATAAGGCGGTTGCGTTTTTGACAAACGCATCGGTGCCTTAGAAAGGCCGCTAGGTGCCAGCGTAAAACGCTTCGACTGTAGAGCAAAAAGCCCCGACATCGGTGTAACTCGCTTCGACATTGGAGCAAAAAGCCTCAGCAGCTGTGCATATCAACTCGGCACCCGTGCATATAATGTCGCTGTCTGTGTAAAAAGCATCGACTTTTGGCGCTCGAAGCGAGGGTGTTGGCGCTAAGAGCCCGGTTATCGGGTAGCTATGCACAGGCACCCGAGCAAAGAGCGCCAATGTCGCTGAAATTTTGAACACATTTTTGGGCCCAAAAGCCCATCGTCGGAGCGAAACGCTCCAACCGCAAAGCAAATTACTCCCTTCGCCTCCAAAAAAGGTCCGCTCTCCTGAAGCTATACACAGGCAGGCGGGTGCGTTGCAGTGGGTTACTGCCCCCGACAACACCACCGCGCAACGCTTGTATAAAGCCCTGCCCACCCGGAAGAGTCAGTGGCTTTTCTACACCTACAACGGTTAGCCTTCGGCTGAATTGGCGGCACTGTACGCCCGTTTTAGGGCGCGTTATAGTCGGGCGCTGGGTGGAAATCTTAGGGGTAGATAACAATGTCGGATTGCGGATGCGGGGCGGAGCAGGCCGAGCAGCTGGAGCGCACCACACTGATCACACTGCTGGCCATTAACGCCCTGATGTTTGTGGCGGAGCTGGTGTTGGGCTGGTTGGCGCAGTCCACCGGCTTGATTGCCGATTCCCTCGATATGCTGGCCGATGCCACGGTCTATGGTCTGTCGCTCTACGCCGTGGGTAAGGGGGTGGTACAACAATCCCGCTCGGCGGCGCTGAGTGGCTGGTTGCAGATTATCTTGGGGGTTGGTGTGCTGTTCGAGGTGGTGCGGCGGCTGATCTTTGGCAGTGAGCCAGAGAGTATGCTCATCATGAGTGTGGGGGCGGTTGCGCTGTTGGCCAATATTAGCTGCCTGTTATTAATCGCCAAGCACCGGGAGGGGGGTGTGCATATGCGCGCCTCCTGGATCTTCTCCACCAACGATGTTATCGCCAACCTGGGTGTGATTGTCTCCGGCCTGCTGGTGGCGCTGCTGGGCAGCCGGCTGCCCGATCTATTGATCGGCACACTGATCGCCATCGTGGTGATTCGCGGCGGCGTAACCATACTGAAAGATGCCCGGCAGGAGCGGCAGTCGTCGAGCTGCTCGGGTTAATATCACCCGTGTGATGGAACAAGCGGTCGCTGAGTAAATAGATAACGGCAATTAAAAAGCAAAAAGCACTCACAATCGTCGATTATGGAAGTTACTTTAAAAGCAATAGAAGAGCCCGCCCGCGCAATATTGGAGAACCTCTATACCTACTACGTTTATGAGTTCTCTCAATTTATGCCCTGGGAGCTGGATAGCAGCGGGCAGTACCCTTTTAATCGCTCGTCGTTGGATAGCTACTGGCAAAAGCCCGGTTATAGCCCCTATTTTATCTATGCCGATGGCAGCCTGGCGGGGTTTGTCTTGCTAAGGCCGTATCCGGGCGCTCCCCAGGTGAACGATATTGAACAGTTTTTTGTGCTGCGAAGGTTTAAGGGGAAGGGTGTAGGTAAACGTGCCTTTGCCACCCTGGTGGAACGGCACCCGGGGCCGTGGCAGATTCGTGTGTTAAAGGAGAATCATGGTGCCCTGAATTTTTGGCGTTCGGCTGTGGCGGCGGTTGCCGACGGCGATTTTGACGAGCGCCTGGATGTTGATGGGGATTTGGAGATGGTTTTTCTGCGGTTTGATAAACCGGCTTAAGGGTGCTGTGAAAGATCGATCCTGAAATTTTCTGCGCATTAGATTTGCTCGCTAGTGGCAAGCCTAAAATGGAATAAAAAATTGATTCGACAAATTTTTGCACTGATTAGCGTTATCTTCGTAGCAGGCTGTTCACAACCCTCCTACGACATTCAGGGCGCCCCATTAATGCCAGACCAGGCGGTGGTGTTTGATATTGACGGCACGTTAACACCAAAGCCGATTGCGATTTACTCTGCCCGGGAAGATGCCGCGCAGGCCGCGCAGCTTTATGCGCAGGCGGGTTATAAAATCGTTTACCTCAGTGCCCGCACGCCGCTGTTGCAATCGGGTATTCCCAAGTGGTTAAAAGCCAATGGCTTTCCTGAGGGGAGTATTCATTTAACCCAATCCCGCGCCGACCGTAGTGATCACGCCGCCTTCAAGCAGCGGGTGTTGCAGCAATACGCGGCCAAGGGTTGGCATTTTGTCGCCGCCTACGGTGACTCCAGTACCGATTTTGTTGCCTATGGTGGCGCCGGTATCGATAAGCGCCGGATCTTTGCCCTGAAGCGGGTGGGGCAGGCGGAGTGCCAGCCGGGTGGTTGGGTAGCCTGTTACAGCAGTTGGGCCGAGCAGCTGGAGAGCATTGTTGCGCTGTTGCGGCCGTAGTTGGTTGGCCAAATGACCGACGAAGTTGATTGCTGGCGCCTTATCTTTTGGGGTATTAGTAGCAGCGCAATGGCTAAGCCGCTAACAGGGCGGGCCTAAACGTTTAAAAGCAGGGGTAAACCTAAAACCAGGGATGGAGCATGTTGATTGAAATTTTAATTATCTTTGTCGGCTGCTTTGTGATCGAGCGCCTGTTTGCGGGGTGGCCGTTACCCAAGGTGAAAACCTGGCCGGTGCGGGTGTTGCTGGTGAATCTGGTGCAGTTGGGCGTGGTGCTGCTGGCGGGGCTTACCTGGGAGCGCTGGCTCTCCTCCTGGTCGCTGTTGCATCTCTCTGAATCGCTCTCCCCGATATTGGGTGGCGGTCTTGCCTATTTTATGGCCACCTTTGTCTTCTACTGGTGGCACCGCTGGCGCCATGAATCCGATTTTCTCTGGCTGGCCTTTCATCAAATTCACCACAGCCCCCGGCGTTTGGAGGTGATCACCTCCTTTTACAAGCACCCGGGGGAGATGGTGGTCAACTCTATTATTGGCAGCCTGTTGGTGTATACCTTGCTGGGGCTTTCGCTGGAGGCGGGGGCCATCTACACCTTCTGTACCGCCGTGGGAGAGTTCTTTTACCACACCAATATCAAAACGCCGCGCTGGGTCGGGTTTATCTTTCAGCGGCCGGAGATGCACCGAATACACCACCAGGCTAACCGCCACAAAAATAATTATGGCGATATTGTCTGGTGGGATTGGTTATTTGGTACCTATGAAAATCCCGCCGAATGGCGAGGGGAGTGCGGTTTTACCCCAGAGCGGGAGGAGCGGCTGCCAGCCATGCTCTTTTATAAAAATGTTAATAAATAAGCAACCTGTGCTGGGCATACTAACCGCCGGCAATTTATGACCAGCGCGTAGCGTGGTGCGGCCCGGGTTGTTGCTGAAATTTGATGGCCAGGCCTGGCGATTCGTCCGTTGTATTCGCTGGCCATCGTCATTAAGCGTGACTCTATCTTGCCGCTGGCGTGCGCTGGCAAGCCAATATTAAACAAAATAGAAGGACTATTTATGAATGCTCCAAGGGTGCAATTTTTGTTGGCCGCGTTGATCGGCCTCGTCTGCTCATTCCAGGTTGCCGCCACGCCAGAGGCGGACATAGAGCGGGTGCTGTTGCTCTCTGGCCTCACCAAACAGGTGAATGAGTTTCCAGGTTTAATTGAGGCCGGTGTGATGCAGGGGGCTCAGCAGGGGGCGGATATTCCCGAGCGTGAACTTTCGTTAATAACCGAGAGTGTCTCCAAAACTATATTACCCGCCGTTATTATGGCGGATGTGCGCCAGGCGGTGGCCAGTGCGGTGA
Organism: Halioxenophilus sp. WMMB6; assembly: GCF_033283405.1. Classification (NCBI taxonomy): domain Bacteria; kingdom Pseudomonadati; phylum Pseudomonadota; class Gammaproteobacteria; order Alteromonadales; family Alteromonadaceae; genus Halioxenophilus; species Halioxenophilus sp. WMMB6. The sequence goes on along the minus strand of NZ_JAWMQR010000003.1, from coordinate 154,451 downwards.
GTGAGTCCGAACTACAGTCGCTGTTAACCTGGTACCAGTCGGAGACGGGCAGAGCCATCACCACCGCCGAGGAGAACGCCTCCACCGCTGAGGCCTACCAACAGATAATGGCCAATGGCCGGCAGCTGCTCTCTGACCGCAAGCGGGTGGATTTCGCGATGCGTTTGGACAAACTGCTGGGGGCAACCGATTTAACCATGCAGATGCAGGAGGTGAGTGGTGTGGCGGTTTATGCGGCCATGATGTCGGCCATGGCGCCGGGGCAAGCGTTGAATCTGGATGGCTACCGGGCACAAATTGCGGCGGCCCAGGCGCAGATGCGGCCCAACATCGAGCAGATGATGGCTGCCTCCTTCGTTTACACCTATCAGCCGATTGATGACACCAGCCTGGCGAAATACGAGGCCTTTCTTAATACCCCCGCCGCCAAAAAATTTAATGCGGCGGCCATGGCTGGTTTGCTTAAGGGTATTGAAAAAGCGGTTGGCAGCTGGGCCACTGAGCTCGGCACCATAGTGAAAAACAGTAACGCCAAGGAGATATAGATGAGCAAGATTTCCGGCAGCTGCCTGTGTGTCGCTGTTACCTTTGAGTGCGAGCGCGAGTTCAGCAGCTTTCATCTGTGCCACTGCGAACAGTGCCAAAAGACCACGGGTTCGGCGCATGCGGCCAACCTGTTTACCAACATCAATAATATCCACTGGTTATCGGGCGAAGCGTTGATTCGTCGCTACGATGTGCCGGGCCGGGCCATCAGCAGTGCTTTTTGTGGTGACTGTGGCTCGCCGGTGCCCTATGTTTCCAAGAGTGGCCAGTCGTTGGTAATTCCGGCGGGCAGCCTGAATGAGCCGGTGGCGATAGCGCCCCAGGACCAACTCTTTTGGCACGAGCGGGCCGATTGGTATGAAGAGGGTATTGCTGCCAATAAGATTGAGGGCTTTCCCGAGTAGTGTGGCTAACACTAGGTCGGTATTTGGGGTTATGGGGAGTCATTCAATAGTGATGTACAGGTTATCGGCGCTGTTCGGCTTGTTAATTTTGTTATCTGGCTGTGGCTTTCAGTCCGCTATTCAACCGGCCGTTAATCAGCCATCCGTTAATCAACCAATCGGCGAAACGCTGCCCGATATTGAATGCCTGGCGGCGTTGACCGAGCCAGAGCGGGCCCTGGTTGATATCCGCTGTGTGGCCTCCTCCATCGAGTTTGAGCAGAGCCTCAATGGCCGTGAGGGGTTGCCGCTACCGGCGGATACGCGTTGGTTTCAGGTGGTTGAGGGGCCGCTGCCGGTGGTGATCTCCGCCCCCCATGCCACCCGTCCATTGCGCGAGGGCAAACGCCGCTTTGCCGATGGTGCCGGCACCGCCGCCCTGGCCAAAGCGGTGGCCGCACTCACCGGGGCGACGGTGATCTACACCACCTACGAAGGGCCATCCGACCCAAACTACTACGATGCGAATGAATACAAACAGGCCCTGGCCGAGCTGATTGCCAAGCAACAACCCACACTGCTGTTGGATATTCACGGCAGCCACCCCTACCGCGCCTACGATATCGATATTGGCACGCTGCACGGACAGTCGTTGTTGGGCGATGCGGCCTTGCTGGAGCAACTGATTAGCGCGTTAAAGGGGGAGGGGATCAACGCCATTTCGCAAAACTATTTTGCGGCCGAAAAGCGCGAGACGGTCACCAAATTTGCCGCCGGCCTGGGTGTGCCGGCGCTGCAACTGGAGGTCAACGCCAACTGGGTAACGCCGGCCCGGGGCGATATGAACGCTCAGCGATACGCGCTGCTGGTACAGGCCTTGGCGCGCTATATTCTGGCGGTGCAGGCCAGCGACCAGTAGCTGAGGACTGACTACTCGGCCTGCCACTTTCAAAAAGCCAACATTCTTACGTTTTTCTGCGCAAGCCTAAGCACCCAGCTCAGTACCCCGGGCCGATTAATTTACATTGCCTGGCCGGTTGATTAGCATCTTCACCACTACCCAAAACGATAATAATAACGACTGAGGTATTTGGTGTGAGCGCATCTACCCGCGACTGGAAAAGCAAAACCCGCCGTTTTGGCGAGCTCGATTTCGACTCCCTCAATTTTGAACTCTCTACCGACCGCTACCACTGCCAGGCCTACGCCGAGCGTGAACGCAACGCCGTGTGGCTGCAAACCTGGCAGGTGGTGGGCCGGGTCGACGAGCTGCCCAAGGCGGGGGATTGGAAAGAGCACCGGCTGTTTAACCAAAGCTACATTATTGTGCGCGGCGCCGATGGCGAGCTGCGCGGCTTTGTTAATGCCTGCCGCCACCGGGGAAACAAACTCTGCCAAGGCAAGGGCAACTCGGCCCGCTTCACCTGCCCCTACCACCTCTGGTCCTATGGTTTGGATGGCCGCTTGGTGGGCGTTGCCCGGCCAGACCTGGTGGGGCCGATTGATAAATCCAAACTCGGCCTGCTGCCGGTGCCGGTGGATTGCTTTGCCGGTTTTATCTTTCTAAACCCCGACTCCAACGCCATGCCGCTGCTCGATTTTATCGGCGCCGATGTCGCCGAGTTGCTGGCCCCTTATCGCTTGGAGGAGATGGTGCCGGTGGGCATGGATGTCAAAGAGGCGCTTAACTGCAACTGGAAAGTGGTGATGGATGCCTTCTCGGAGGGCTACCACATTATTGGTGTGCACCCGGAGTTGCTGAGTGTGACCGGGGTGGAGGCCGGGGCCAGCCGCCACGGCTTTTACGGCGACCATCGCATGGTGGTGCGGCCGTTTGAGGTGAAAAACCTGGATGAGTGCAGCCTGGAGCAGCAGGTGGAGGGCATTCGTTCACTCACCGCCACCTTCCCCAGTGTGCGCGAGGTGTTGCCGCTGTTTGAGCAGAGTATTGCCAGCTATCGCAATGGCCAGGGAGAGTTGCTGTTGCCCGAGGGGGTAACGGTGCGCGGCATTTTGCAACAGGCCACCCGGGCAAGCCTCACCGCCCGGGGTATGGATGTGAGCGGCCTCACCGACGACCAGATGAGTGATAACCAGGCCTGGTACTTCTTCCCCAATTTTTTTGCCACCATCCGCGCCGGCGAGATGACCACCATTCTGCCTATGCCCCACCCCAGTGGCGATGCCGGCCGCTGCCTGTGGCATGTAACCGCCTACAAATGGCTGCCCGAAGCCGAGCGCGCCGGCCAGCGCGCCCAATTACTGGAGGTGCAGGAGCCGGGCAGCTATCCCTACTTTTTAGCGCTGCAACAGGATTACGATCAGATGCAGCGCCAGCAGGAGGGGTTGAGCAACCTGGCCTTAAAAAAAGTGCGCCTGGTGCGTGAAGAGGTCAACGTGGCCCGTTTCCATCAGGTGTTGGATGGCTATATGGCGAATGCCGCCGGCACTACCGATGTTAATTAATCAATAAAACAAGCGAGCTGTGTAATGAGTGAATCGAAAACCAAAGCCGAGCGCTTGGTGGCCATCGTGCGCCGGTGGGCGGATCTCTACCAGGGGGTGTGCGAACTGGCCCAGCAGCGGCCGATTACCACCAACGATTTCGATGCGATCAGCGAGCTGGTGGCGGTGGACAAATTCAAGCGCACCGGTATTTATAAAGATGAGGCCGACTGGCCCCTGTGCCTGGAAAAATACCTGCAGTTTTCCGGCAGCTCTACCTGGCGCGGTAAAGTGCGGTTTATGCACGTGGTGGAAAATGTGGTTTTTCAGGAGCTGGAAGAGACCATCACCCGCGCCCAGGGGGAGAATGTGATCTACACCATGTCGGTTTATGAGTTTGATGAGAACGAAAAGGTCACCGCGCTGCGGGTTTATATGCAGCAGGCCCAGGACAACGCCAATGTGTTAATTCTGGGGGAAAAGGGGCGCTAGCCGAGCGCCTTGGCGGGTGGCCCGATTAATTTACATTGCCTGGCCGGTTGATTAGGACCTTCACCACTTTCAAAAGCTATAACAATAACGACACGATGCGGCTTGTATAAAGCCGACGAAAAAGATACGCCGCCATCAATCCGGCCCATTTTTACGTAGGTGGGAAATGCCGGCAGGGCGCGAGCGGACGTCGCCGCCTCATTGCACACGACTCTGCCGGCAGCTACGACTCAGGGTTGAATTACGGCATAGGCGTCGCTGCCGGTACAACTGATCACCGCGCTGTCGGAATCGGGCAACCACAATATTCCGCTGGGAGCTTCACAACCTGAGGGTACCGGTGTTGTAGTGGAACTCAACACAGTCCCTGACGCATCGACTTCGGTAAGCGTGTAGTTGTTTGCCTGTTCTCCCGTAGTGAGTATCTGCACATTGCCGTTGATCTCACGCAATGACAGGCCGATTGGTCCGGCGCCTACTGTCACGGTGTCGACAATGGTGGCATTCTGCAAACCGTCCCATTGCACGATGCTCAGCGTGTTTGAGGCATAGTTGGTCACCCCGCAAATTGTGGCGACGCAACTTACCCGGCGCGCTTCATTACCTGTGCTACCGATCACCTGTGCACGGCCGAAGAACGTATAAGCGGGATCAGCCAGGAACAATTGGCTGGGGCTGCCACCGGTCACACCGATCACCATGCCGCCGAAATTCACTTGGCGCTGCTCTGCCGGTAGGTCGCAGAAATTGCCGTTACTTTCACTATAAGTGGTGACACAACTTGGCCCCCAATCGGTAGCACAGGCGGAATTGCCTGACAGCACCGCATCGATCTGGTCACTGCAACCGGTTGGCATATTGGTCCCGTTGAGGCAGGGATTAAAGCATTCAAGATTACCGAGACTGAACGCGAATGCGGAAACCGCAGGGTTATTCAGGTCCTGCAGGTTTTCCACTTCGATGATGTCGCGGAACTGCCAGCCGGAACCGGCATTGACGTTGGGCACTAACGCATCAATGCGATTGACGCTGTTCTCCACCCGCAGCAGGGTATCCGCCGCCGGATCTCCACCGAGATGGACCATCTGGGTGGTATTCGCAAAGTCAGCGATGATTCCCCCCATCACGCCACTATTCACGTCGAAGGTGCGGGTGAGTGAGCCATTGCCGCCGAAGGAGTAGAGCAGATCCTCTCCCGGCAGTTGCGGGTCCAGCCATACCACCGCACCATAGGTCTGGGTCGGGCTGTTATCGAAACTGAGGCGCTGACTTTGTGCATACGGAACCGTACCGGTGAGCGGATTGAAAATCACAGTGCGCGTCGCGCCGCCGCAGGCAATCAGCGGTTCAGTACTATTCAAGCCGAAGGCATTGCCATCCACCAACGAACACTCCTCCACCCCTATGGCACTATCAGGACCGGAGAACACACCACTTGGCGGTGGTTCCGAACTCAGGTTGAGAAAACTGCAGACGGTCTCACCGGCGCCGGTGGTCAAGGCAAGGTCTGTTGCCAAGCTCACCGGCTCGGAGGGCACGCACTGAACCGAGCTTAATTCAAAGGGAATTACCGGAGTCTCCCACACTATAAACTGGTCAGCGGCATCGGCCGTGACCAGCTGCAGCTCGCTGGTCCCAACGCCATTTTGGGTGGTAATCGGGAAGTCGCCCATGGCAACCCGTGGGAATTGGCTATCGTTATACGTCCAGTCGAATTGAAACTCGCTGTCGCCACCTTCGCTGAGCGCTCGGATGGTGAATTTGTTGCTGGCTGCCTCCACCGTTAAATCACTTACGATTTTCGACGCAAGCAGCGTGCAGGCTACGCCCGGTGTTGGGCAGCCCAGGGTTTCACCGTTGTTAAGGCTGATAGCGCAACCCTCGCCGTTAGCATCGGATTCACAGCTAAACAACGATGAATCGACACTGCACACGGCTCCATCAGCGCAACTGGCCTGCACGCCATCGGTTTCCAGGCTACAACCACCGCTGCATTCCCGCACACTGTCGTTGCGATAACTGCAAGTACTATCCGCATCACAGATGCTAGCCCAACCATCGCCACCGGTTACCGCACAGTCCGAACAAGAGCCATTGTCGACACCGGTATCACAGCGGGTTTCACTGGCACAGTATTGGGTGAGTTCGCCATTACTCTCAACAATGGGGCAACCGTTGTAGGCGCCCGCTTCGTTCAGGCAGTAATCCTCGCTGGCGCCAAAGCCGTCGCCATCGCTGTCATCCGGTACGGATGAGTGATCCTCACCACAACTGACGTTGACCAGCAGGGCTTCCCGAGCGACAAAGTCCTCAGTCGGTGTCGGGAGTTGGTCATATACCTCAAGTTCAAACGCCAACTGGGTGGCCCCTGTGGTTTCGCAGGTAAAGTCTATACGCTGGGCGTTAACGCTTCCCGAAAACTCGAAATTCATCAGCGGCTCCCGTCCGCCAAATGCAAAATTAACGTCAGTAGTACCGCTCAGCGTTGCTGGTTTACTGAGCGCAGGTGCTGACAATACACTGGGAACAGTATCGACAAAATCGATCACATAGGTGTCCGCATCGGTCACACCAAAAGGACCATTCTCCTGCAGGATAATAGTAAAAGTATCACCGACGTTGGCTTTGACCGTGTTTGCTACCGCACTGAATAGCCATTGCGCCGGAGGCTCTGACGGAAGCGCAGATTTAGCAACCAGCCGTACCTCACCCATAGTCACTTCTGCCGATTTACACAATATTCTTTGGAAAAATTCAATTGCATTCACCTGCGGTTTAAGCGCATTACCTTCCACGTTAAAGTAAGCCATTCTCGCATTGAATTGAAAAATTCCGTGAGACGTACAAAAGTAACTGACATCCTGCTCCTCATTCTTCTCTTCGCCTGCCAGTAACTCGAAAAAGGGAAGAGCCAGTTCGCCGGGTAAGCCCTGGAGTTCTGCGAATTGATCCAGACTGTCGTCAGTCAACCAAATGCCCGAGGCGTCGATTCTTTCGAGATAGAAAACATGTTCCGCCGACAGGGTGGAATCAACACCGTGTAACAGGCGCACCTTGACTGTGAAATCTTCTCTCACATTAACAACATGAGGCACCCCTTCAACCAAAGCGCCATCAAATAACGAGCGCGAGCCCAGTGCCACCGGTGAGAAATGCGACAAGCCGCCCGTCAGAGTGGCAGTATCGCCAATCTCATCCAATTCCAGGGTAACATCAGCAAGGATCTCCAGCTGCCCGTCACTGGAGGTATACAGGTTAAGGCCGATCACGCCCTGCAGATTGGCCGGATCGATATCATCATCAATAACGGGGAAGCGCACGGTGACCGGGGTATTAAACTGCAGCCCGGATGGGCCGAGTTCATAAGCTTGCGTGATACCCAGGCCAGCAAATTCGGCCGGCAGATCTTCAGGGCTGATGGGCTTAATGGTGATTGTAGTGTCTGTGTCCAATGCGCCCTCAGGCACGATTAGGGTCAGGCCGCCATCGCTGCTGCTGAGTTTACCGCCTGTGCTATCGAAATCCGCCGTCACGCTATCGATCGGATCGCCGCCATCGCCGCTGCCTCCCCCACCACTGCTACCACCGCCGCCACAGGCAGAAAGCAGGATGAACAGAAGGCTGACCGCCAGTGCAGACAGGCCTCTCGTATTGGAGGCGACTCGACAGATCTCGGCCATATCCCTCTCCGCTCGATATTTATGCTGGGTCGGAAAAAAGCTTAACCGCCAATCAGGTCACATCCAAGCCGCAAGGCTGTAACAGTTTTTCACAAGGCGCCTGAAAACTCATAATAAAGAAGCATATAGGCGGCGTTGCTATATATGTTTTTGAACAACTGTTGGGGAACTGGCGTTAGTCAATACCGTTCTTCTGTCAAAAGCGTGACTGTCCGACGCCACTGTTTTTTTGATGGGCATTCTATCTGCAGGCCTATGCCGCGGTGGAGATTGATCAGATAGAGCAGGCCGAAGCGCTACTGAATCAGGCGCTGGCCATGGCACCGGTGAACGCCATGTAGCTGTCGGAGCTGGGTAATCTTTACCAATCGCAAAAGCGCTGGTCCATGGCGTTGGATCTGTTTGAGCAGGCCGAAGAGGCGGCGGACACCTTCTCACCGGAGGCACTAAAAGCGGATGAGCTGGCTCGGGCCAAGCGTGGCCAGGGTTATGTACTGATTGAAATCGGCCAATTGGATAAGGCCGAAGCCAAGTACCGGGAGTGTTTGGCGATCAATCACAACGATAGCATCGCCCTGCAAGAGTTGGAGTATATAAAGCGGTTGCGTGGTGGGGCTGAGCAGTAGTGCTGCGGTTGGGGGCCGCCCTAGCTGGTGGCGGTTTGGGGTGTGGCTGAGGCGGGCTGGCCAAGACCCTGGTGTATTTGACCAATAGTGACAACCTTTCTGTATTTAGCCCGGGGCGTGGTACTATCGCCGGCCTATTCATTCCAAATAATAATAACAGGCTATCTGTGCCCCCAAGATGATCACCCGAATAATAATTTTGAGTCTCACGCTGTTGGCGGCCACCGGCTGCTCGGTCTCCTCCTATCAAGCCCACCAGGCACTCAACCGGCTGGAAAATATCGGCGACGGCAAGTTTGAATCCGATGCTGAATTAACCCGCTACTATGATGAGATCCAGCTTGTACGCCGGGCGGTGAATCAGAAGAAGTATGGCAAACCGGCCTGTGAGGCGGGGGAAGGGCTCTGCCTGGAGGCGATTGTGGTGACCGCCCGCCGCCGGGAAGCCAACCCGGAGATTACCAATAACCAGGAAGCGGGGGTGGATGAGGGCGATATTGTTAAGGTGATTGGCGACTACCTGGTGATCTTGCGCCAGGGTCAGCTCTTCTCGGTGCGCTACAGTGGCGACACGCTGCAGGCGGTGGATGCTATCTCTGTGTTGAAGCCAGGCTGGCAGCACCAGGCGTGGATCGATGAGCTGTTGGTCTACCAAAACCAGCTGGTGGTGATCGGTTACGCCTACGATGGGGTAATCGGCGAGGGCACGGTGGAGCTCAATATATTGAGCCTCTCGGACGATGGCCATTTCAGTCACGACAACAGCTATGTGATTGCCGCCGGTGACTACTTCTCGTCTGAAAACTACGCCACCCGCATCGTCGATGGCGAGCTGATCTTTAACTTTCCCATGGCCTTGGATGATCTCTTTTACCAGGGTAGCAGCGGGCCTCTGCAGTTTGCCCGCATGGGCCTGCTGCCCGACTCACCGGAGCAGCCGATTCGCTGGCAGAGCTTGCTTACGGCCCAGCAGATCTACAAACCGAGAGAGTCTTCACTGCACCCGGTGGTGCAGGTGTTTGTTAAATGCCCGTTGGCCAGCCAGCTGGAGTTGTGCTCGGCGGTGGGGGTGATCACCGGCCAATACGAAGTGACCAGTTATGTCACCACGCAGTCCATCTACCTGGCCAGCCAGTCGCTGCGCCAAGAGTTTTTAATCGATGCCGAGTTCGATTACTACATTGAGGATGACCCGAACACATTTGTCTACGACCTCTATCGGATTGATCTGGACTCCTTCAGCCTGACTAATCAGCCAATTAACGGCACACCCATTAATCAATTCTCCTTCCTGGAGGAGGGCGACCGTATCCACCTGCTTACCCGCCGGGATGGCAGCGATGATGAGTTGTCCGGTATTTTCCTCTACAACCTGGCGCGCGCGGATTTTGGTAATACTGACAGCCAGCCGCCACCGGTAAGGGTGGCCGGTTATCACGATGACGACTGGCTGAACAGCCGTTTTGTTGGCGATTGGTTGGCCCTGGGCCAGGCTAATTACAGCGGCGGCTTTCTCGACAGCAACAGCTTTGTGCTGACGCTGCACAATATTCATAAGCAACAGGCGCTGGAACTCTTTACCGGCCATACCAGCAGCCGTTTGGAATTTGTCGATGACTCCCTGCTGGTGCTGGGTTACGACGACCAGGAGAACCTGCTCGGCTCCATCGTCTCCCTCGATTCGAACCCCCGCATTTTGAGTGACTTCCAATTTACCGGTGTGATGGAGGACGAGTATCGCAGCCACGCCTTTAATGCCACCCGTTTGTTAGAGGGCGGGGCGCTTTTTGGTTTTACCACCCGGCCGAGCAGCAGCTGGCAAGAGGCCGATGACTATAGCGAAGATGCGGAGGCCGCCGACCTCTATTTTGTGGCTGTGGACCGCCACCACCGGTTGTCACCAGCCGGTGCTTTTCACTCGCAGCAGGCACCGGAACCTGTGGCTGAAGATTGTGTGGTCTCCTGTGTTGACTGGTATGGCAACAGCCGTCCGTTTTTTCTGCGGGGTAAGGTTTATGGCTTAAGCGGCTATGAACTGATTCAGGGCGACTTCTTTCAGGGGGAAGTGCGCGAGTTACAGCGCATCGATTACCGGCTCCATTAACCATAACATTGCTTAGGGATGAACAATGAAAAAACTCCTTTTACTGCTGGGGTGTGTGCTGCTGTCGGCCTGTTCCAGTGTCAGTTCCATAGAGCGGCCTGCCAGTTATTATCAGGAGCCGGCGGCGGGTGAGGGTGGATTGCTGGATGGGCCACTGCTGGCCAACGAAGACCAGAAAATTGCAGAGTTGCTCAGCTACCGCCTGACTCTGCCGCAACAGAATCGTATCGCCATACTGAAATTGAGCGGGGATAACTACTGGCGTTTCTACTCCAATGACTTCACACAGCTGAACGACTCCCTGGTCACCAACCTGATTACCCAGTTAAGAGCCTCTCCCCGGGTCTACGACGCCTCTTTTCTGCCGGCGATGTTGGTGCCGGAAAAGCGAAACCTACCGGCGTTACGGGAAGCGGCGGCGCGCTTTCAGGCTGATCTGCTGCTTGCCTACCGCAGTGAATGCCACTCTTATCAAAAGTATCGCTTTATCAGCCCCAGCGAGAGCAAATCCTACTGCAGCGTAGAGGCGGTGCTGCTGGATATTCGTTCCGGCGTGATAGTGAAATCGGTGGTTGCCTCGGAGGATTTTGTCGCCACCAAAACCCAGGCCGATACCAACTTTAATGAGACCATTAAGAAAGCGGAGTTGGAGGCTTTGGCCAAAGCGCTTGGCCAGGTGGCGGGCGAGGTGGTTAAGTTTATGGCTCTGGTGCCAACGCTGGCGGCGGCAGGCCAGTGATCGCCCGTCGTTTCTACTCGGCCGGCCCGCTTTCATGGCAATGGATTGACCTTAAAAAAATAGTTGACATCCAATCGGGTGGGCTATACTGTTCCAGCAGCTAGAACCTTAGCCTAATTTTTAAACACTTCAAGCGTAGTACCCTTCGTTCTTCGTCCTGTAGTTACAAAATTTCAGACTAATAATTCTTTTGCTATTCCCGCCCCGACAGGCAATCAATTTTTATCTACAGGATAGTTACTATGTCTAACAAAGTTACCGGTACCGTTAAGTGGTTCAATGAATCCAAAGGTTTTGGTTTTATCGCTCAAGAGTCCGGCCCAGACGTTTTCGCTCACTTCAGCGCGATTGTCAGCTCCGGCTTTAAAACTCTGGCCGAAGGCCAAAAAGTTGAGTTCATCGTAACTCAAGGTAAAAAAGGCCCACAGGCCGAAGAAATCGTGCCGCTGTAAGCGTTACCGATCTCTGCACAAAAAAGGCAAGCCATGGGCTTGCCTTTTTTTATGCCCGCTAATTATGCCCGCTAAAATTCGCCAGTTTGGATTGGCGCGGGCGAGCTATATCTGCACCACAATTTTCCCCCCTGCCTGATTACTCTCCATCAATTGCTGGGCGCTGGCGATCTGCTCAAAAGCAAATACGGCGGCCGGTTGGTTGTGGTAGTGCCCGTTGGCTGATCCCTCGATTATGGCCTGCATGGGGATTGCCGATAGCGGGTAGTCGGCGCTGCCCAGCATAAAGCTGCCAAAAAAGTTGAGATTCACTCCAGAAGGCATATCGCTGAGCGGGTTGAAGGGGATGGGGTCGCCACCGCCCAGAAACCCGGCGTTACAGACATAGCCCCCTTTTTTGGCCATGTGTAGGGAGTCGAGCAGGGTGCGGTTGCCGATGATATCCAACACGGCGTCGACGCCACTGGGGTAGAGATCCCGAACCTGGCTGTGCAGGGAGTCGCTTTCCAGCAGTACCTGGTCGCAGCCCAAGGCTTGCAGGCGGCTGACCTGGTGTGGCTGGCGGGTGGTGGCCAGCAGGGTCACCTCGGGCAGCTGGCGGGCAAGGTTGATGGCGGCCTGGCCCAGGGCAGAGGTGCCACCGCGAATCAGCAGCCTACCCCCGGCCTGCAGCTGCAGGTTTTGCCACAGGCAGCACCAGGCGGTGGCGTAGGATTCCGGAATGGCGGCCAGCTCCGGCCAGGGCAGGTTGCTGGTTAGCGCGAAGATATTGCTGGCCGGTGCCGTAACCAGTTCGGCGTAACTGCCATTGCGGCTGCGGCCCATACCGCCCATGACGGCCGCCACCACCTGGCCGGCGGGCAGGCGATGGGATGGGTCGCGCACCACTTCACCGATACACTCAATACCGCTGATGGCGGCGACCTCGCCCCACAACCCTCTGCGCATGTAGATCTCGGCGCGGTTGAGGCCAAAGGCTTTCACGCGGATTAGCACCTCGCCGCTGGCCGGTTTGGGATCTGCAACTTCGATAATGGCGAGCTGGTCTGTTCCGCCAAACGCTTTTCTCACTATTGCTCTCATGGCTGACTCCTCTGGTCGATGGAGGTTGCAGCCTATGCGCACCTAATGTAGCGTAAAAGTACATTATTCGAACAATCTATGTAGGAAATAGGAACATAAATGGCCATCTCCCTACAGCAGTTGTTAACCCTCGAGGCGGTAATCCGCCATGGCAGTATTCAGGCAGGGGCGGAGCATTTGCACAAAACCCACCCGAGTGTGATCACCAGCCTCAAAAAATTGGAGAGCGACCTGGGCTTCCCCTTGTTCGACCGCAGTGGTTATCGCAGCCGGCTGACGGAAGCGGGGCGTCTTTTCTATCAACGCGCACAAGCATTGCTAGAGGAGATGAAGTCGCTGGAGGCGTACAGCCAGGCGCTGGCGGCGGAGGAGGCGGCAGAGCTCAATATTGTGATTGGCGATGTGACGCCGCAGGCGCTGGTGCTTGAGCGGCTGCGCCGCTTCAGTGAGCGCTACCCTCACGCCCGCTTAAACCTGCTGTTTGAGAACATCGGCGGGCCCAACGAGCGGCTGTTGGCCGGTGACGCCGACCTGATTATTCACCATATCGATAAGGCCGACCCGCGCTATGAGTACCGTGATTTGTGTGAGGTGGCCATTGTGCCGGTGGTGGCGGCGGGATTTTTGCAATGCCCGCTCACGTCAACGCTGCGTTATACGGATCTGCAGGACTACACCCAATGTGTGATTCGCGATTCGGCCGGTGTTGAGGCTGGAGCCAGTTATTTTGTGCTGCCGGATGCCCACCGCATCACGGTGGGTGATCAGTACACCAAGCGGGAGATTATCCGGCAGGGGATCGCCTGGGGGCATATGCCACGCTTCCTCATCGAAGGGGAGTTGGCCAGTGGCCAGTTGCTGGAGCTGACCGGTGATTTTATCCGTGGCAGTCGCGTGCAGATTGTGGTGGCACGCTTGAGTGGCCGGGAAAAGAGCGCCTTGCTAGAAACCCTTTGGCAGCTATTGGCCGGGGAAGAGTGATGACGGTGGCCGTTTGCCGTTGGCCAAATTAATTTACTTCCGCCTGGCCACCTGCGGCTGGCTTTTCGGGTAGTATCCCTATCGTCTTAAATAGCCTGAAGCAGCGCGCTGCTAAAATAACCCGAACCAGCACGCTGCTAAAAGAGCGGCAGCATTAACCACCAATCAACTGTGAGACGTTTTACTCCGTGGATAACGACAACCCAAAACCCTGGCAGCATGACCACACCTTCGCACAGGACCAACGGCGGCCTGGCGAGTCGCGCACTCTGGTGGTGATTGTCATTACCGCCACCATGATGGTGGTGGAGGTCTGGGCGGGTATCCATTATGGCTCCATGGCACTGTTGGCCGACGGCCTGCATATGGCCTCCCACGCGGTGGCGCTGAGTATCTCCGCCTTTGCCTACATCTACGCCCGGCGCCAGGCCTACAACCGCGATTTCAGTTTTGGTACCGGCAAGGTGAACTCCTTGGCCGGCTTTGCCGGTGCCATACTGCTGGCCCTGTTTGCCCTCTACATGGCCTTTGAAAGTGGTATGCGGTTGATCAACCCGGTTGCTATCGCCTATGGTCAGGCGTTGGTGGTGGCGGTGATTGGACTGGTGGTGAACGGTGCCAGTGTTTTTATTTTGGGCTTTAACGGCCACAGTCATGACCACGACCACGACCACGACCACGACCACGACCACGACCAGGACGACCATCACCACGATCACAATTTACGCTCGGCCTATCTGCATGTGCTGGCCGATGCACTCACCTCACTGCTGGCGATTGCGGCACTGCTGTGTGCTAAATATTTTGGCTGGTTGTGGATGGACCCGGTAATGGGGTTGTTGGGTGCGCTGCTGGTGGCCCGTTGGTCGTTTGGCTTATTGGGCAGCACGGCGGCGGTCTTGCTGGACCGCCAGGCGCCTGTGGAACTGCAAGCTATGATCCGCCAGGCCATTGAGGCAGATGGCGATAGCCGCGTGACAGACCTGCATGTCTGGTCCATCGGCCCGGCGATCTACTCCGCGCAAATTGCCGTGGTCGCCGACCAACCCTCATCCCCGGCGGAGTATAAAACCCGATTGGATTGCTGCGACAATTTGGTCCATGTGGCGGTGGAGGTTCACCGCGGCGAGTAGCGTGGTTCTTCTGTTATTAATTATCGCCACGGCTTATTGCCATTATTGGTAGCTTGGGCCTGTTTTTGCTTTGACCCCGCCTGCGTGGCGCCGCTGTTGACCGGGATGTTTTTTTTCGGGCGGCAGGGTAAGTCGGTTTAGGGTGGGGGTTGCTTATTTTTTGCTCGCCTGTTGCGCTCTTTTGCGCTCATTTTTGAGTGCATTTCCCTTTCTGGTTTTCCCCACATCGATAACGCTAACCGCGAAAATATTCTTGCTGTTGTACAGACGATTTTGCTACTTTGAGTGGCTCAAATTTAATAATTCCAATAACAAACAAGCAGGTGAATCATGAACAATAATATAATAATTTTGGCTGCGCTGATTTTTGTGGGGGCTTTGTCGGGTTGTTCCATCAGCCACCCGGTGGCAGAGGGTTACCCTGAGTATCTGGCCAAGTATGGCAATGAGGGCAGCCTGCCACCGGCCGACCTGGATGCCAACTACATTATCGATGGCCAAACCCAAAACCACCGCTATGAATTCCGGGCCGCAACGGTGGGTTATGCGCACTTATGGATTGTTGAGTTTGGCAAAATTTTGGATGAGACCCTGAATGCCCCCTATGTGCAGTCGACCTTTGATCGTTTGGAGAAGGGCGAGCTGGCCGATGCCAATAAGGGTAACCTGATAGCGTTCACCTTGGATAGCTACGAGTTCGACAACTACCGAGCTAAGGTTTCGATGACCATCAAGTTAATGGAAGATGGCCAAGAGATGCTCAATAAAAGCTACAGTGCCGAGGGCTCTTCCAAGGGTGGCCAGATGTGGGGTGCCGGGCCTTTTGCTATGAAGAGCGCAACGCTGGATTCCACCCGTTCTGCCATCGATAAAATTTTGACTCAGTTTATTAACGAGCTGCCTTAACCTGGCTTTACCTGATTATTCTCTGGTACCTATTTTAATTAGCCTCGCAGGCGCTTTGACCGCCTGCGACCGGCTGATGGAATGGGACAGATCCAAGTTAGTTCTTCAGCTTGTCGATGCCGAGTAATTTAAAGATCTGCTGCTCATAAAGTGGGGCCGTATTGCCGGTTTTGATTTTATGCATAAAGTATTTTTCAAAGGCAATCTTCGCCATGTGCACCCATTTTCCTTTGCGCGCCCAGGTAACATTGCGCGGTGGAATTTGCGGAATGGCGACAAAGGCGATACCGGTATCGCCCATATCGGCCAGGCAGATAGCGTTCCAGGTGGCTTCGGCTTCGGGTAGTTTGCCTTCGATATCGGCGGCGATATTCTCCACCGTGGCGGCCACCATGGATTCAATCATATAGCCGGTTTTGGGTACGCCGGTAGCGACCGGAGTGGGCTTTTGCGGGGCGATGGCCACGCACACACCAACGGCAAAAATCTCCGGGTATTTGGGGTTGCGCTGGTATTTGTCGATCACAACAAAGCCGCGCGGGTTGACCAAGCCGTCGATATCGCGCAGCGGGTCTATGCCGGTGAACGGTGGCAGAATCATGGAGAAGTCGAATGCCAGGCTGTGCTGTTTAATGGCTTCGCCGCTGTCGTTGCACTCGGCCACCGCCATTTTACCTTCGCTGATGTCAGAAATTTTAGCGTTGACGATCCAATCAATGTGGCGCTCGCGAAATTCACTCTCCAGCAGGGTCTTTGAGTCGCCGACACCGTCCAAGCCCATATGGCCGACATAGGGCTCCGGGCTGACGTAGGTCATGGGGACTTTATCGCGAATTTTTAATTTGCGCAGGGCGGCATCGACGATAAAGGCAAACTCATAGGCCGGGCCAAAACAGGAGGCCCCCTGTGCCGCACCAATCACCACCGGGCCGGGGTTTTTAATAAAATTGTCCCAGGCTTCCCGGGCGCGCTCGGCGTGATCCACCAGGCAGATGGATTGGGTGTGTCCCTCAGGCCCCAGGCCTGGAATCTCTTCAAAGGCTAGGCGCGGGCCGGTGGCCAATATTAAATAGTCGTAAGAGAGCTCACTGCCGTCGCCCAATTCCAGGCGTTTGTTTTCGGGCTCCAGTTTTTTCAGGCCGGAGGCGTTGAACTCAATATTTTTCTTGCGCAGGGGTGCTTCGACTTCCACACAAATCTCTTTGCTATCGCGCCAGTTAACCGCCACCCAGGGGTTAGAGGGGACAAATTGAAAAATAGGGGAGTTGGAGACCACGGTGATGGCGGCGTTTTTACCGAGTTTTTCGCGTAACTCATAGGCAGCACTGAGTCCGCCAATACCTGCGCCAATGACAACGATCTTTTTCATAGTGCTTGCCTTTAGTCGTTTTTAGGATGTGGCACTCCGCCGGGAGTTGCCGGAGTTGAGCGGGTAAACCGCTACTGGGATTACCTGCTGTTGGTGTTCTGATTTTTTAATACTGTTATTGTTATTGTTCTTTTTTCGGCTTGGCTTGAGTTACTGCCTGGCCCGAGCCTGGTGAGTCATTAACTGGCTAATTCTGCACACGCTATTTGTGAAGCTGTTAATTCGCAAGGCTACTAATTCGCAAGGCTACTAATTTGCGAGGCTAGGAGTTCGCGAAGGTACAAGCGCACAGTCTGGCATTGGTGCAAGGGGCTCGATTTGATCAGGGCCAAAAAGCACGCAGCTGAATAGCCTATTTGCATTTGATTCTAATTTCGCCACAGCTTGTTACCCGCTGCACTTGGTGCGCCTCTGCCACTATGGGTGCTGCCGGTGGCTTTTCAATCGCCTCCCTACCCAACCAAGTAGATCGCTCTTACCCAGTTAATGCCCACTGCTTTTAGCTCTCCATTTTTAGCTAGCTACTTTCAGCTATCCACTTTCATCAATCTATTTTTATCAATCTATTTTTATCTATGGTTTACAAAGGGTTGCCGAAGAGGCAGATAACGGTTGCTCACGAGGCGCCGATTTTCAATTGCTGGCCAGTCTAACAGACTCTTGTAATTTGTTTTATACTAAATTAGCATAAAACGAAATATGGTCTAGCCTATCAAAGGCAAATCGGTTGGTCAAAGGGATTATTCTGAGGTGCCTGCCACAGAGATTGCGGTTGCCCCGGTTTAATATTCAGCGTGGCAATTAGTGACCAGAGCGATGTAGCCGTTTGCTATATTTCTTGTAGCAGGAATGCCAGATCACTTGAGTTGCTCTGTTGTAGCGATAACAAAATTGCTGCCTGTGCCCGGTTATCCGTGTGGGCGTGTGCAAGTTGTTAACAGGGACTGTTGAATTCCCGAGTATTCCGGTTTGGTAATCGGCAAAAAAATAGTTGAGGTTTTAAAACGTGGAAGCGACTTCCCCAATCGAAATTGATTTAACGACTCGGCCTGAAGTGACCCCATTTTTTGATCAGGCCACCAACACCTTCTCCTATGTGGTGAAAGATCCGGGTTCCAACGCCTGCGCCGTGATCGACTCGGTAATGGATTTCGACTACGCCTCCGGTACCACCGGCTTTACCGGGGCAGACGCCATTATCGAGTTTATTCGTGCCCACCAGTTACAGCTGGAGTGGATTATTGAAACCCACGTCCACGCCGACCACCTCTCGGCCGCGCCTTATATTCAAGAGCAGTTGGGCGGTAAGTTGGGCATAGGGGCAAAAATTACCCAGGTGCAGGAGCTATTCGGCAAGGCCTTTAACGCGGGTACGGAATTCGCACGTGATGGCTCCCAGTTTGATTGTCTGTTTGAAGATGGCGACAGCTACACCGTCGGCGGTATGGTCTGCCAAGCTTGGCATACGCCGGGCCATACCCCGGCCTGCATGGTGCATATTTTGGGGGATGCGGTGTTCGTCGGCGATACTCTGTTTATGCCCGATGGCGGTACCGCCCGTGCCGATTTTCCCGGCGGCAATGCGCGCACGCTCTATCAATCGATTATGCGTCTCTTCTCGCTGCCAGAGGCGACCCGCCTGTTTATGTGCCACGATTATCCCAAGGAGCGAGGGGTACTGTTTGAGACCACCGTGGCTGAAGAGCGGGCGCACAATATTCACGTTGGCGCTGGCCGCAGTGAAGCGGAGTTTGTGGCCATGCGCGAGGCTCGGGATATTACCTTGGGCATGCCGCGTCTGATTTTGCCGTCATTGCAGATCAATATGCGCGCTGGCCATCTGCCACCGGCGGATGACAATGGCACCAGCTACCTGAAAATTCCATTGAATCTATTCAGCGGTGGCTGTGGCCAATAATTGAATTAGCGAGGCTTATCGGTGGTTACAGAAATAGTGCTTGGGATCGGCGTTGGTATTGTGCTGGGTTTAACCGGCAGTGGCGGTGTGCTGGCAGTGCCGGCGCTGATGCTTGGCCTCGGCTTCAGTCTGCAGGCGGCAGCACCGGTGGCGCTGATTGCCGTGGGCCTCTCTTCGCTGATTGGGACCATTCACGGGCTGCGCATGGGTATTGTCCGCTACCGTGCGGCGGCCATTATGGCGCTGGCCGGTATTGCCTGTTCGCCGCTGGGCATCTATCTCTCTCACCGCTTACCCACCGAAGTTCTCACCCTGCTGTTCAGTGTCTTGTTGCTGTTTATTGCGGTGCGTATGGCTCGCCAGGCGTGGCAGAAAAACAGTGAGGGGCTGGGTGATGAACTGACGCCCAATTGCCTGGTGCGGGCCGATACCGGCCGCTTTCAGCTGAGTAAAAAGTGTGTGGCGACGTTTATCTCCATTGGTGGCCTGTCGGGCCTCTCCAGTGGTCTGCTGGGGGTGGGCGGTGGCTTTTTGATCGTGCCCGGCGTGCGCCAGTTCAGTAACCTGAAGATGCACAGCATTGTTGCCACCTCGCTGGCGGTAATTACACTTATCTCCACCGGGACGGTCATTAATGCACTACTGGCCGGTGCCCGGCTCTCCGGCCAGGCCTGGTGGTTTATTGGCAGTACCGTTATCGGCCTTTTGATTGGACGTGCGGTGGCGCCGCTGCTCTCCGGCCGGGTTCTGCAGTTGGGCTTTTCGGTAATGGCCACCATTACCGCTCTGATGCTGATTAACAAATACCTTTTGCCTATGCTGTTTTAACGGCCGGTTGTGCCGTTTAATCTCCCCCATTGGCGGGTGCCGTTGAACATTGCCCCGGCTTATTCGTCTATGCACTGGTCGTTCGTCCCTGAGCTCTGCTTCTCTGGTTTGCGCAGCCGGTATGCTCAGGTACCATGCGCTCACTCCCCGACGCCAGCCTCAACCTCAGCCTCAACCTCTAACGCACAATGCGTACCTAACAGAGTGGGATTCAGCTTATGACAGTGGAAAATCAACGGGATATTGATGGCATTCTGGCCGCCGGCCGCATTGTTGCTCTGGTGCGGGATGCCATGTTGAACGCTATTGAACCGGGGATGACCACCGGTGAGCTGGATAATCTCGGTGCTGAATTGCTGGCCCGCCATGGTGCCCAATCGGCACCCCGGGTGATGTATGACTTTCCCGGGGCCACCTGCATCAGCATCAACGAAGAAGCGGCGCATGGCATTCCTGGCAAGCGGGTGATACGCGCCGGTGACTTGGTGAATGTGGATGTCTCGGCGGAGCTGAATGGCTACTTTGCCGATACCGGTGGCTCGGTGGTGGTACCTCCGGTGGCACCCATCAAGGCGCGTCTCTGCCAGGCGACCCGGCAAGCCCTGACCAATGCCCTGAAGGTGGCGCGGGCGGGAGCCGCCATCAGCCAAATTGGCAGTGCGGTAGAGCGTACCGCCAAAGCGCACCACTTTCTGGTGATTAAAAACCTGGCCGGCCATGGCGTCGGCCGCAGCCTGCATGAAGAGCCGACCGATATCGTCAGCTTTTTTGATAAATACGACCGACGCCGATTGCAGTTAGGCCAGGTGGTGGCGATAGAACCTTTTCTCTCGACGCGCAGCAGCTTCGTGACCGAGGCCAGGGATGGTTGGACATTGGTGGGTGCGCCGGGAAATTTGTCGGCGCAATACGAGCACACCGTTATTATTACCCGGGGTGCACCCATAGTGGCGACCCTTTCACAGGCGTCGGCCTAAACCCTTCCCAGCCACCAATATTCAGAGTAACCAGCAAATATTCGCATGAACATTCGACCCGCAACCGCCCAGGATTGGGATGCTATCTGGCCAATTTTTCAAACCATCGTCAGCGCAGGTGAAACTTACGCCTATGAACCCACCACCAGCAAGGAGCAGGGCTATAGACTGTGGCTGGAGCTGCCGCGTCAAACCTTCGTGGTGGAGGAGGCGGGTGAAATTCTGGGTACCTACTATATAAAAACCAATCAAGCCGGCCCGGGTAGCCATGTCTGCAACTGTGGTTATATGGTGGCGCCCGCGGCCAGAGGCAGGGGCTTGGCTACGGCCATGTGTGAGCATTCGCAGCAGCTGGCCAAAACACTTGGCTACCTGGCTATGCAGTTTAATTTTGTCGCGGCCAGTAATGAGGGAGCGGTGCGTTTGTGGAATCAGCTCGGCTTTGCCACTGTTGGCCGTCTGCCAAAAGCGTTTAATCACCCCGCCCTGGGCTATGTTGATGCCTTAGTGATGTATAAAACGTTGTAAACACTTTTAAACATTTTTCAGGGGGCGGTTTCCTCTCTAAATGGGTAAATTGCGCCCCTCATTTTTGTCTGCAATTTGGAGGTTTGTTTGAACGGACCCGACCCTAATAATCGCGCGCCGATGGCAGGCTTTCCCCAGGTGGGTTACCTGAAAAATTTTATTACCTCAGAAAATATTATCGTCGGCGATTACACCTACTACGATGACCCCGAAGGGCCAGAACGTTTCCAAGGCAATGTGCTTTATCACTTCCCCTTTATTGGCGACAAGCTGGTGATTGGCAAATTTTGCGCGATTGCCAAGGATGTGAAATTCATAATGAACGGTGCCAACCATAAGCTTTCTGGTTTCTCTACCTATCCCTTTCAAATCTTCGGCAATGGTTGGCAGCGGGTTATGCCCGAGGCGGGTGAGCTGCCCTACAAGGGCGATACCGAAATTGGCCACGATGTCTGGATTGGTTACGAGGCCACCATTATGCCGGGGGTAAAGGTGGGCAGTGGTGCGATCATTGCCAGCAAGTCGGTAGTGGTGGATGATGTACCGCCCTACAGTATCGTCGGTGGTAACCCGGCACGGGTGATCAAACCACGCTTCGATGAGGCAACCGTTAACACGCTGTTGGCGCTCGCCTGGTGGGACTGGAGTGCCGAGAAAATCACCCGCAATCTGGCAGCGATCGTTGGTGCCGATCTGGTTGCCTTGAGTGCGGCGCAAGAGTTATAGGTGTTCCTTGGCAATAGGCACTAATAAAAAGAATAACTGTTTAACCAACCTATTCAACCAATTAAGGCAAGATCAGTGAACATTGAAAACGCAGTCAAGGGCGATGCCGCGGAACTCGCCTATTTAATCAATCTCGCCGGCGAAGGCATTCCAGAGTATCTCTGGTCGGACATGGCTGAGGCCGGTGAAAGTGCCATGGCCGTGGGTGCGCAGCGGGCCGCCCGGGAGGAGGGCGGTTTCAGCTATCGCAATGCGCGGGTTATTCGCGAGGCCGGTGAACTGCTCGGTATGATCATCGACTACCAGTTGGATGACCCTTACTCACTGGCGGAGCTCGATGACTACCCGGAGGTAGTCAAACCGCTGGTGCTGCTCGAAGCCAAGGTGCCCGGCAGCTGGTACATCAACGCCATTGCCACCCGCGAGAGCGCCCGGGGCAGGGGGGTGGCCTCCAAGCTGATGGCCGAAGCGGAAGCGCGAGCGCAAGCACAAGGCGTGGCCAAGGCGAGCCTGATTGTCGCCTCGGAAAACAGCAGCGCCAAGGCACTCTATTGTAAGCTCGGTTACCAGGTGATCGATTCGTTGCCGGTAGCGCTCTACCCGGGTGCCCTGCACGGTGGTGAGTGGCTGCTGATGGTGAAATCGCTCGGCGGTGGCGAGTAACTCTGCCGAATCGGTTGCGTTTTTAAGCCGTTATTGCTGTTACTATTCAGTGCTTACGCCGGTGGCTGCTATGGCGGCTACCGGTTTCTCTCATGGACGTGACAGGCAAGTCTCGATAATGAATTACTCGATCAAATTTTCCGGGCAGGTACTGGCGGGCTTTAGCAGCGATCAGGTTAAAGTGGCCATGGCAGAGCGAATGAAGCTCGCTCCGGAAAAAGTGGCGTTACTGTTCAGTGGTAAATCGGTCATTTTGAAAAAAGCGTTGGATGAGAGCAGCGCACAAAAGTACTACAGCTTTTTTCGGCAGCTGGGGGCTGATGTCAGCATTGATCCAGCGCTTGCCAGCACCGCAGCGGCGGCGGCGCCGGAGCCATCCGCGGAACTCTCCAATGAACCCTCCGAAGAGCCATCGACAGCAGCTATATCATTAACGCCCATGCAGGCCACCGAGGCGATGACCGCCCAGGGGCAACCCCTCAACCCCTACCGCACACCCCAGGCAAAAACCACCCGCGACGCTATCGTCTATTGCCGGGGCTGTGGTGTGCAACTGGTGGAAGGCGAGGCGCAGTGCCCGAGCTGTGGCACCTATCGCGAGCCGGGCAAGCCGCGCAGTAAATACGTGGCGGCACTGCTGGCTTTTTTCCTGGGCGGGCTGGGGGCGCACCGCCTCTACCTGGGCCAGTGGTGGGGAATTTTCTATTTCCTCTTTTACCTCATCATGATCCCCGTCGCCTGGATTGAGGCCCTGGTGTTTCTGTTTACCCCAAAGGCCCGTTGGCAGCGTAAGTATGGCAATGTCAAAGGCATCCATGTGGCGATTATTGTCGTCGTTGGTTTCTTTGGGGGTACCGCGTTGTTGGGCATAATTGCCGCGATTGCGCTGCCGGCTTACCAGGATTACACCACCCGCGCCGCCGTGGCGGCCGCCCTGTCTGAGGCCAAACCCTATCAAACGCAGATGGAGGCGTTTGTCGCGCGGACCAATTTTGTCCCCAGCGCCAACCTGGATATGAATCTGCCGCAGGCGGTGGCTACCCCACACATCGCCGCTCTGACGGTGCACGAGCAGGGGGCGATTCAACTGGAGCTGGCCGACCACCCCAGCCTGGAGGGTTACACCCTGGTGCTAACCCCCAATTTTGAATTTACCCCCGCCCGCTGGCACTGCGATGGCGGTACCCTGCCCAACCGTTTTCGGCCAGCCAACTGTCGCCTGCCGGAGGATAGCAGCGCGGCCCGAACACTGGGGAGCCGCCTGGTGGCTTCAGTGGCGGGAACCGAGTCGCTCTCCCTGCCCGAAGGCCACTGGCGGCAACAGAGTCTGCCGGAGGCGGCGCTCGCCTATGTCAATGAGCCGGACGATATTGGCGTGGTGGTGGTGAAAGAGGCGAAGGTTGATTTCGGTGGTGACACCAGCCTGGCCGAGTACACGCAAATGTTGAAAGACTACGCCTTTGCCGGTTTTCAAAATGCCGATTTTCAGGATGTTGGCGAACACGGGATTAATGGCAACGCCGGTTGGTTGTTTGAATTCACCGCCGCCGCCAATAATGTGCCGCTGCGGGGCTTGGTTGTGGCAGTAGAGGGTGATGAGCATTTTTATAAGGTGATGACGCTCACCGCCCGCGCCCGCTTTGAGCGCAATCGTGGGGCGATGCTGGCGATTGCCGACAGTTTTGAGACGAACCACTAGTTGCCATTGGGGCGGGACGTTGGCCTTGAGGAAAACCCTAAAGGGAGGAAAAAGGCGTGATCCATGGTTCCTGTCACTGCCAGCAGATTAAGTTCGAGATCACTGTCCAAGCGCTGACTGTGCGCTACTGCTATTGCCAAACCTGCCGAAAATTAAGCGCTGCCGACTATTCGGTGGTGGCCCATGTCGACTGTGATCAGTTCGCGCTTACCCGGGGTGCCGGCCATCTGCTCAGCTACGAGTCCCGTCCTGGAAAATGGCGCTACTATTGCGACCACTGTTTTGCACCCATTTATGTGGTAACCAACAACGAGCCCGACTTTTTGCGTGTGCGCATGGGGCTGTTGGATAGTCATTCGGACGGTTTGCCCAATGGCAAGCTGCCAGTGGCGGTGACTGGCCACATGTGGGTGAGCGAGAAACCGGCCTGGCGAAGCATTGATGATGGCCTGCCGGTCTACCTGTACGAATACACCGGCGATTGAGCAACAGCGGTTGTTGGTTGTCTTATCTGTTCCTATACCGGCCACTGTTTTAACAGCGGCCCCATTTTTAGGCCCGGCTATAGTTTTTAGGGGCTGAGTTAGCGTGTAGACTGGGTCTGTTTTGCAGTATTAACGATAACAATAACCACTGCGGAGGCCCTATGCCTGTCTCAATAAGTGCAAGCTCAATGAGTGCAACCGAAAAAGAGTTGCGTATCCAGCTCGCCGCCTGCTATCGCATCTTTGCCCACCTGGGCTGGGATGAGCTGATCTTCAATCACATCACCGTCAAAATTCCCGAAACCGACCACCACTTCCTTATCAACCCCTATGGCCTGCACTACAGCGAAGTGACCGCCAGCAATTTGATTAAGGTGGATATCAACGGCCAGCAATTGGACGACTCTCCCTATCGGCCCAACCCCGCCGGGATGGTTATCCACTCCGCAGTCCATGCCGCGCGTGAGGATGTGATCTGTATTGGCCATCTGCATACCGATGCCGGTTCGGTGGTGGCCTGTCAGCAGGAGGGGTTGCGCACCGATAATTTCTACTCGGTGCTGCTGCACAAGCAGGTGGCCTATCACGACTTCGAAGGGTTAACCGTAGTGGCGGGTGAGAAGGAGCGGTTGGTCAATAGCCTCGGCACCAAGAATTTTCTGATTTTACGCAACCACGGCATTCTGACCTGCGGCCGCAGCATCCCGGAGATGTTCTCCAATTTATGGATTTTACAGCGCGCCTGTGAGATTCAGGTGGCGGCCGACAGCAGCGGCCGGCCGTTAATTCCTATCGCCGACGATATTGCCGACAAGTCCTTTGAACTGCTCAGTATCCAAACGGCGGGTGCTCCGTCAGGGGCACTGGAGTTTTCCGCCATGCAACGCATTGTCGACCGCATAGACAGCTCCTATCGCGATCTTTAACCATGGCCTGACTCAAGGCGGCAATAAAACTCCGCTAGTCTCGGCGCTTAAACCAGAAACGATTATTGGAACAAAAATAGACGGCTCTCTAAGGATTGATTATGGCTTTGATCATTGCATCGGTGATTGTTGCGGCACTGCTGCCACTGCTGGCTAAAGCGCCCATGGGCTACGCACAAAGTAAAATGGCGGGTGGTTACGATAACCACAACCCCAGGGAACAGCAGAAGGCATTAACCGGTTTGGGGTTGCGGGCGTTGGCGGCGCATAACAATGCCTTTGAAGCCTTTCCACCGTTTGCCGCCGGTGTGCTGCTGGCGCTGTGGGGGGAGGCACCGCTGTTTACCATGCAGATTTTGTGTGGTGTGCATATTGTTGCCCGTGTTGGCCACGCACTCTTTTACTTCGCGGATGTACCTCCTCTGCGTTCTCTCTGTTGGGCAATCGGTATGGTGGCTTCCATCTGGCTTATGTGCCTGGCCTTTTAATCGGGTCATGGTTGCCGGCGTGCCGGAGCCGGGTTGTTGTTGGAAAGAGGCGTCATGGCCAAGCTGCTAATGATTTTGGGTGCAGTTATTTTTGTGGTTGGTGTGGTGTGCTACCTCTTTCCGCAAGCATTCACTTGGTTTGGCCGCCTGCCCGGTGATATCCGCATAGAAACCAAAACCGGTGGTCTCTATATTCCCGTTGTCTCTCTGTTATTGATCAGCCTGGTGTTGAGCCTGCTGCTCAACCTCTTTCGCCGCTGACGCCAAGGCCATGATTTGGCCGCCTTTTGTTTTAAATTGGCGGGTGAGTCGTTATGATCAAGCGCTGTGTTATGCCTGTTTGTTGTGTTAACAGTTCCTTAACAATTCACTGTGCCAGCGACCCACCATGCCGACCGCCAAAATTACCCGCCGTTTACTGATCTCTGCCGGAGTTGCCGCCGGTGTTGCCGCGCTCATTCCATTGAGTGGCCTGTTGGTCTCTCTTCCCGAAGAGGATTTGGCGCCTATTGCCGGTGATAAAAACGCTCCCGCCAACCAACCCTATCGGGCAGAACAGACCGGCTCCCTCGATGGCAGCGCCGTTAGCCAGCTGCAGGATTTTTGCCGTTGGGCGATTGCCGCCTGGGCGCTGCCCGGCCTGGACGATTACGCCGCTCAGTTGCCGGCGTTGCTCGAGTTAAAAACTCAGCAGGCGCCCAGCTACCTGGCCGAATATCAAAGTGCGGCCGCGTTGTTGATGGCGGCCCGCGCGCGTGAAAAGAGTGATGACCAAGCCTACACCTACGCCCTGTTTGCCGGGCGGGATTTAAAAAATAGTAACGCCACCCGGCTTGGGCGGGCGGAGCGCTGGGTGTTTAACGAGCTGGTGCGGCACATGATTAAAACCGGTGGCTTCCGGCGTTTTGGTTCGCAAAATTACGATGGATTTATCAATGTCGCGTTTACCGAGGCAGGTGCGTTTCGCAGGAGTTAACGGATTGTGAGTCAGGTGTTGGTGGTGGGTTCGGGCGTGGCGGCGGTGGCGGTAAGCCGGCGCCTGTTGGCCAGTGACCCCACGGTGCAGATTACCCTGCTGGAGGCGGGTGGTGATTTTATTGCGGCCGACTATCGGCAGTGGCTGGATATGATTATGTCGGGTGTCTCACCTACCCGGGCTTATAACGACCCGGTAAAAGATGCCGATATCAATACTGATGGTGGTATGCAGCTGCGCGGTGGCCGTATGTTGGCCAAGGGCGGCACCACCGGCCATTGGGGTGGCTGGTGCCCGCGCCTGAAACCGGAAGACTTCGCCTTGGGCGAGGTCAAAGGCGACCGGGCGCTCAATTGGGCCATTAACTACGCCGATTTTATCGACTACTACACCCAGGCTGAAATCTTCCTCAATGTTTGCGGTGATTCGACGCTTACCAATCCGCCGCGCAACCAGGGCCAATACCCCTTTGCCGCCACCGGCTACTCGGCGATTGACGGCGTGATCATGCCGGCACTGGAGCGCCTGGGCTATGGCTACGAAGCCATGCCGGTGTCGCGTCACCCAGAGAAGTGCCGCACCACTGGCACCTGCGTCTATTGTCCCTTCGATGCCAAGTACACGGCGGTGTCGGATCTAGACCGGTTGTTGCTGGAGTATGCCGGGCGCATTGAGTTGCGCCTGCAGAGCCCGGTGCTGGCCATTACCATGGCCTCACCTAAGCAGGCGGCCGGGGTGGAGGTGCTCAACCCGCAAACTGGCGCCAAACAATTTATCGCCGCCGATAAAATCATTGTCGCGGCGGGTACGATTGAGTCGACCAAACTGCTGCTGGCGTCGGTCTCCGAGCGTTGGCCCAACGGCCTGGGCAACCAGGGCGGCCACCTGGGCAAACACCTGGTGACCCACCCCTTTGCCATCGCCACCGGTGAAATCCCCAACAACCAGCAACGGCTGGCCGATGAGCTGGGCTTCCCCACTCTGGCCTGTCGCCACTTCGATTCGCCCGAGTATCAAGAGCTGGGCAAGATGTATTTCCTGCGCTACAACCAGGTCTCTGGCATCAATTACGATAAGCGTTTATTGGATGGCGTGTCGCCGGCGGCGATTGATGATGAGGTGTTGAACCACAGCCGGGTGGAGCTGCGCGGCATGATTGAGGCCTTCGATGAACCCGGCAATGAGGTTGGCTTGGCGCCGGGGACGACAGCGCTGGGGTTGCCACGAACCAAAATTCAGCACCGCGAGCCGGAGGCGACCCTGCGCGCACGCAAGCAGCATCACCAGCATCTGGTGGGGGTGTTAAAAGAGGCGGGGCTGAAAAATATTGAAGATCGCTCCTTCTGGGGCAATCGGGTCGACCACGCCACCAGTACCTGCCGGATGTCGGTCGATGCCGCCGACGGTGTGGTGGATGGCAACCTCAGGGTGCATGACACCGACAACCTCTACCTCTGTTCCAACGCCGTCTTCCCCAACTGTGGTGCCGTTAACCCAACACTGACCCTGGTGGGCTTGGCGTTACGGCTGGGGAATCATCTGGCGTCGGCCTGATGATTCGACCGGCCGGATTGCTCCGGCCAGCCACCTACAAAATGCGGGAATATTTAACCGCCTGCGGTACTTTCAGATAGGCATCGAAGGCCATGCAGATGCGGCGAATCAACAGCCGCCCATCGCTGGAGACCTGCAACCCCTGCTCAGTTCGAGTAATCAAACCATCGCCAATCATCGGCTCCAGCTCCGCCAGGGCATCGGCGAAGTAGCTTTGGAAGTCGATATTCCAGGCGTGTTCAAAGACGGCGAAGTCGAGCTGAAAATGGCAGATCAGCTGGCTGATTACCGCCTGCCGCAGTTGATCGTCCCAGGTGAGGGTGAGCCCCTTAAAGCTGGCCGGTTGTTGGTTGCTGAAGGCCTCCTGGTAGCTGGCGATATCCTTGTAGTTCTGCACAAAAATATTGTCGATGGCGCTGATGGCGGAGACGCCCATGGCGATCAGGTCGCAGTTGCCATGGGTGGCGTAGCCCTGGAAATTCCGCTGCAGCAGGCCCTGCTCCTGGGCGATGGCCAGGGGGTCGTCTGGTTTGGCAAAGTGATCCATACCGATATAAACGTAACCGGCGTTTTGCAGTGTTTCGATAGCGTCGGCCAGCATCTGCAGTTTTTCCTGGGGCTCGGGCAGTTGGCTGGCGTCCATCTGTTTTTGGCTTTTAAACAGGTGGGGCAGGTGAGCGTAGTTAAACAGCGACAGCCGCTCGGGGCTGAGCTCAATCACCTGCGCCAGGGTGGCGTTGACGCTGGCGCGGGTCTGCAAGGGCAGACCGTAGATCAGATCCATGCTCAGGGAGTGAAAACCCTCGGCCTTGGCCCGCTCAGAGAGGGCGCGCACCTCTTCCACCGAATTAAAACGGTTCACCGCCTGCTGCACGGCCGGGTTGAAATCCTGTACGCCCATGGAGAGACGGTTAAAACCGATCTCGCGCAGTACACCCAGCGTCTCTGGTGTTAAACCGCCTGGGTGAATTTCAATGGAGTACTCGCCACTGTCGTCATCCAACAGTTGAAAGTGGTTACGGGTGTGCGCCATCAACTCGCGCTTTTCTTCGTCGCTGATGTAGGTGGGGGTGCCACCGCCCCAGTGCAGCTGGTGCACCGGGCGGGAGTGATCCAGCTGGCTGGCGCGCAGTTCGATCTCCAATTTCAGGGCATCGAGGTAGGGGCGGGCCCGCTTTTTGTTGGCGGTGACCACCTTGTTGCAGCCGCAGTAGTAGCAGATGGTGTCGCAGAAAGGGATGTGCAGGTAGAGCGACAGCGGCCGGCCCGATTGGTTACTGCGGCCGATGGCGGCATCGACCTCACTTTGCGGGTAGCCCTCAACGAATTGGGGCGCGGTTGGGTAGGAGGTATAGCGTGGCCCGGCCAGATCGTAGCGTTTGATCAGTTCCGGATTCCAGTGCACCTTGGTAAATGTCATGCCGCCTACCTTTTGTTTGTTGCCCATAGTTTTGTGCGAGGGTGATTACCTCGGTGGGCGCCATTGTAGGCGGGGTGGCAGAGGCCAGGTTGATACTCATCAAGTCTGCCGGAGGCCAGCGGTGGCGGGGTGTGGAGTTGGAGGCCAGGTCGCAATTCGCTGGCCCCGAGCTAACGCGTTAGTGGGCGATATCGAACTCGGGGCCGGGTTGCTGCAGCTCTCCCTGGATAATGTGCAACGCCTTCTCCAGCGCCGGCAGGCTGGTGTCGCCCCCGACACAAAAACGGATCGCCTGGAGGGCGTTAAAGTGGCCGGCGGCAAAAGCGGCGGAGGGCTTGGCCATCACCTTTTGTCGCTCCAGACTTTGGCAGAACTCTTGACCCCGGCGCGGTTCTGGCAGCAGCAGCCAGACATTCAGGCCGTAGTCCACCGAGTGCAGGTCCAGCCCCGTTAACACCTGCCGCACCAGGGCATGGCGTTGGGTGAGTTGGCGCTGCTGTTCAATGATAAAACGGCTAGCGACGCCACTGGTGATCCAGCGGCTGGCGATCTCCACCATCAGTGGCGCGGTCATCCAGCAGCTGGAGCGAATGGCGCTGGCCGCCGCCCGCAGCAGGGGCTTGGGGGGCAGCAGGTAACCCACCCGCAGGCCGCCGGTGAGCGCTTTTGAGGTGCCGCTGACAAACAGGGTGATCTCCGGGTGGCGGTTGGCAAAGCTGGGTTGGCTGGCATCCAGCAGGCAGCCTTGGACATCGTCTTCCACTACCCACACCTGATGCCGCTGGAGGATCTCGGCCAATTGGTCGATGCGCTCGGCGCTGGTCTGTTCGCAGCTGGGATTGTTGACGCGGGTATTGAGGTAGATAAGCCTCGGTTTAAAGCGCAGGCAGGCGGTGTTGAGTGCCTCGGGTATAACGCCGTCGCTGTCGGACTCGATACCGATATGGCGCAGCCCCATCTGTTGCGCCACCAGCGAGAAGCCGGGGTAGGTGAGGCCGGCAGAGAGCACCGTATCGCCGGCTCGGCAGAGGGCGGCGGTGGCGGTGTGAAAGCCGTGCTGGCCGCCGTTGGTAATCAGTAACCGTTCCAGATCACCGCTGTCGATACCGGTCATCTGCAACCACTGCAGGCCCGCCTCCCGGTGGCGCAGCAGGCCGCCAGGGGTTTGATAGTTGAGCAGCTGTTTTAGCAGTGGCCGGTTGCCACTTAGGCTGGCCAGGTCCTCGGCCAACTGGCCGGCCTGGTCGACGTTGAGGGCAATGCTGTAGCTCAGGTCGACGATCTCTTCCGGCAGTGGTTCGCCAATGGCGAACTCGGTGCTGTTGTAGCTGCGCACATAGGTGCCGCTGCCCACCCGCGACTCAATCAGCTGCCGCTTTTCCGCTTCGGCGTAGGCGCGGGTGACGGTGCCGACCGTGACGCCCAGGCGGTCGGCCAGGTGGCGATGGGTGGGAAGCTTCTGCCCGGGTTGCAGCTCGCCGGCGGCGATGGCGGTAGCCATGGCGTCGGCCAGTGCTTTGTACTTGGGCTGTTCAGGGTTTAACTCGGGGGGATGCCAAATTGTCATGGTGACAAAAATTCAATTGACCTTGGTTTAATAAGCGCTAAACTCCGATTGTACCCATTCCTGGGTAGCAAAACTATCGCTGTTCTGCCTCTATCTCACCAAATTCAGTACAATTTAGCGGATCTAACGCAGTAGGTTAGCTTTTGCCTTCGATTTGTACGCTTTGCTTAAAATTGTATGCATACAATTTGGTGTTTTACTGGATAACTATCGCTATTTTACGAGGGTAAAAACCATGACTTTCCCCATCTACCAAGTAGACGCTTTCACCAACCAGCGCTTTGCCGGCAACCCTGCCGCCGTGGTGGTTATGGAAGAGGCGCAGCTGGGCATGATGGAGGTGAGCATGATGCAGGCGATAGCAGCCGAGAATAACCTCTCGGAAACCGCCTTCCTGGTACCGGAAGGGGCGGGATGGCAGCTGCGCTGGTTTACCCCAAGCGTGGAGGTCGACCTCTGTGGCCACGCCACCTTGGCCTGTGCCCATATCCTGTTTACCGAGGGCTACAGCTCGGCGAGCCGGCTGGAGTTCTATACCGCCAGTGGCACACTGGTGGTGAGCCGCGAAGGCGATGGCTACTGCCTGGACTTTCCCGCCAAGCTGGGCGAACCGGCAACATTGCCGGCAGCCCTGGCCGAGCGACTGGGCTTTGAGCCGGAGGCGTGCCTGAATACCGGCCGCCAGTGGTTGGTGGTTACCAGTGAGGCCAATGTGCGTGGCTTTGCTCACCACTTCAGCGACCAGCCCGGCGATGGTGGCATTATTCTCACCGCTCAGGGCTCTGGCGAGTTTGATGTGGTCTCCCGCTATTTTGGATTTGCCGGTTTGGGTATTGAGGAAGACCCGGTCACTGGCTCGGCTCACTGCCTGTTGATTCCCTATTGGGCCAAACGCCTGGCTAAAAACAGCCTTAAGGCTTATCAGGCCTCCAAGCGCGGTGGCGTGTTGCACTGCTGCGTGGAGGGCGCGCGGGTAACCATGGCCGGCGACGCTGTCACCTATATGAAGGGCTCGCTCTATCTTGCGTAAGGCAAAAGCCAAACCCAAAAATCAAAAGCTGGGCGCGGCCCAAGAGTCGATGGCCGCTTGGGTAATCGCTATTTAATTACAGGCCGGTGGTGTTAATTAATTTCAGCCACCGGCCTATGGAATTGTGTAAAGGTAAATCATGTTAGACACCAGTTTGGAGTTACAATACACCAGCTTGACGCTGGGTTATTTTTTATCACTGCTGTTATTTGTTTTTTCGGTGAGCATTACGCCGGGGCCAAACAACCTGATGGTGACCGCCTCGGGTATGAATTTCGGCTACCAGCGCACACTGCCACACATTTTAGGCATCTGTGCCGGTTGCCTGATTTTAATGAGCTTAACCGCGTTGGGTTTGGGTAGTCTGTTTGTCCGTTTTCCGGTGGTGCACACCGCGTTGAAGGTGATCGGCTCGCTCTACCTATTGTGGTTGGCCTACAAAATCTTCACCGCCAGTGCGCCCGGTGCAGGTAAAGAGCGCACGCGGCCGATGAGCTTTACTCAGGCGGTGCTGTTTCAGTTTGTTAACCCCAAAGCCTGGACCATGGGCGTTACCGGAATTTCGGCGTTTAGCTTAAATGGCGAGCTGCTGGTGCCGAGTATTATTACGGTTATTAGCGTGCAGACGCTGCTCTGCTTACCCTGCTGTTCGGCTTGGGCGATTATGGGCGCGAAGATTCGATCATGGTTGGCGAGCCCTCATAAGATTGTCTGGTTCAACCGCACTTTAGGGTTGGTGACCGCCTCGTCGGTATTGATGATTGTGAATTAACTCGCAACCACGGTTAATGACGAATAAACCAAACCGCACAGCTAAAAACTGTGCGGTTTTTTTATGGCTAACAAAAATGGCGCGGTGGTAAAAGGGACGAGCTATTTAAAGCGGTTGGGGCTGACGCCAGTCCAACTTTTAAAGGCACGGGAAAATGAAGCGGCGTCGGAATAGCCAACGGCGGCGGCCACCTGGTTGAGCGTCAGGCCACCTTTCGCCAGTAGGTGGAGGGCTAGATCGCGTTGCGCCGACTGTTTTAAGGCTTGAAACGTGGTGTGCTCTTCGGCCAGTTTTCGTCGCAGCGTGCGCGAAGTGATATTGAGTTGTTTGGCCAGCGGCTCAATTTGTGTGGTTTGCAACTGCTCAGGCGTTTGCAGTTGGTCTAAAACAATTCGCGAGTAGCGCGGCCAATAGCTCTGTCGGCGAAACCAATTGAGCGGGGTTTCGGCCAGGTGTTGCTGAATAGAGTCCGGCGTTTGTACCACGGGTTTAGCCAATAAGCGGGCGGGAAAAATAATACGACTAACGCTTTGTTTGAATTCGGCTGGACAGGGGAAGAGTAACCGGTACTCCTCAACGTGGCTGGGTTCAGGGTGAGCCAAACTGACGGAAATCAACGGTACCCAGGTACCAATTAACCAGGCGGGAAAGCGATGCCAGATCAATAGGTAGAGGTCGGTAAGCATGTGGTCTGCATCCTGTGCAGGACTCGTTAGTGTCATCGACAGACTGGCGGTCTCTTCCTGCTCTGCCAAGGTTAGGCTAAAGCCTGGGCAAACCAGGTTGTAGAAGCGGCAAATATAGCGGTAAACATCGCCCAGGGTTTTCTGAAAAACAGCCTGCTCCGCCATCAACGCAAAAATTCCATAGCGACACGGCTCACTCGCCATGCCCAGCAGTTCATCGTCGGCCATCTGCCAATAACACCGGACCAGAACATCCAGTTGGGCGGCGGTGATGCGCATCGTTTTGGAATCGATATTGTTGGGGAGTATCTTGGCCGAGGCCATTAATTGCTGAGTATCTAAGCCATTTTTTGCCGCAGAGCGAATCACTGCGCGCGCGTAGTGCATAGAGATGGTCTGTTCCTCAAACGACATGGCTAGTAGTGGTTTACCGTTGTTCGTCTCTAAAAATGGCTGAAGCTGGTGTCCGATAATATCAAGCTATTGTCAGCTTTGGCTATTGGATCAACGCCGCCTATTTGGAAGACTGTGCCCCCTGTATCCGCAACAGAGATTACCCGTTTCGCAGCTATTAATCGTCAACCAACGACATAAATACATTCTGCTCATACAGTGGTCGGATGGCGATATTTAGTCTGTCTGTTGTTTCCATCAAACGCAAAATCGAGAGGCATAATCAATGTCAGGCTATCGCTATCCTCTGCAGGATGTACTTTTTTTAATGGAAGAAATTGTAGAAAGCCGGAATGAAAACAGTGGCGTTCAGGCAGGCGAATTTGATATTGATACTGCCCGTTTGGTTTTGGAGGAGGCGGCACGATTTGGTGAACAGGAGCTGGCCGAGCTTAATCGTGTTGGTGATCAACAGGGCTGTTCGTTGCGGGGAGAGGTGGTTGTAGCGCCTGGCTTTAGCGAGGCTTATCGCCTGTTCGTTGAGGCGGGCTGGATGGGCTTGCCGTTTCCGGAAGCCGTTGGCGGCCAGGCGTTGCCGGCGCTTATCGCTTCGTCCGTGAATGAAATTTGGCACAGTGCCAACATGGCTTGGGCGCTCTGCCCAATGTTGACGCAAGGCGCTATCACAGCAATTAGTCACCACGGCAGTGAACAACTCAAGCAATACTGGCTGCCTAAATTGGTTAGCGGTGAGTGGAGTGGCACGATGAATCTAACCGAGCCCCAGGCGGGTTCGGATCTGGCGGCAATCAAAACCCGAGCCGAGCGCGATGGTGACCACTACCGAATTAAAGGCCAGAAGATTTTTATCACCTGGGGTGACCATACGATGAGCAGTAATATCATCCACCTGGTGTTAGCCCGTTTAAGTGATGCTCCACCGGGGGTTAAAGGCCTCTCGCTATTTTTAGTGCCTAAGTGGTTGCCGAATGACAACAACGAACCCGCTATTGCGAACGACCTGAGCTGTATAGCGATAGAACATAAAATGGGCATTCATGGCTCGCCAACCTGCACCATGAATTTTGGTGAACAGGAGGGGGCTGTGGGCTACCTGATTGGTGAGGAGCACCAGGGTTTGGCCTGTATGTTTACCATGATGAACCATGCTCGCTTAGAGGTAGCCACGCAGGGTGTCGCTATTTCGGAGCGAGCGTTACAAGCAGCCATGAGTTACGCCGAAGAGCGTAAGCAGGGCAGCGATCAAGCGGGTAACAGTATCGCAATCAATCAGCACGCAGATGTACAGCGCATGTTGTTGATCATGCGATCGGCCACCTCTGCCATGCGTGCGCTGTCGCTGTGGGTTGCCGCGCTCAAGGATGATTTGGCGGAGTCGGAGAGTGAGCAACCTTTGTTGCACAAACGCCTCGCGCTGCTTACGCCGATTACAAAAGGTTGGCTTACAGAGATGGCTCAGGAGCTCACTTACCTGGCTGTTCAAGTGCACGGCGGTATGGGGTTTGTTGAGGAGACGGGTGTCGCCCAATATTATCGGGATGCCCGTATTCTCACTATCTACGAGGGTACCACTGGCATACAGGCGATGGATTTGATTGGCCGGAAAGTCGCGCTGGAGGGTGGTGAAACCGCTCTGCTACTGTTGACGGATATCGAACAGAGTGCTGCGGCTCTAGCCAACAATCCGGCGCTGGCGGCCATGGGGCGAGCACTGGCCAATGCCACTGCAGTTGCAAGAGAGGCAACTGAACAAATTGTGGCTGCCCAGAGTGATCTACATAAACTGGGTGCCGTTGCTACGCCTTATTTAATGTTAATGGGCTACCTGATTGGCGGATGGCTACTCTGTCGCAGTGCGCTAAAGGCGCAGACAATGCTTGACAACAGTAATGATGCCCGCGCTGATTTAAAAGATCGGGTTCAGTTGGCGGGATTCTACTGCCATCACCTGCTCAGTCGAATTCACGCTCTTGCGTTCAGTGTTAGCGCGGGGGATGACTATTTTTCCAGTATGGAAAATAGCGGTGTACAAATTTGTAAATAAACAGCAGTGTTTATTGGCCAACAGCGCTGTTGATACCATTTTTGTTACTTTGCGATACCTTATTTGAATGATGCTAAGAAGGCTTTGACAATTTTGTAGAAGTCGATAGATTAGACGACATTATTAGCTAGATAAGTCGCCAGAATAACAAAAATGTTGACTAAAATGCGTCTCATCGACCATTTCAATCTACGCTCCAGCCTGCGCTTTGACATAGACAGAGGGCACATTTGGCTGGGGCAGAATCGCATGTTCCTCCTACATACCGCCGCATTCGGCGAGCTCAGGCGCTCAATAATCGATAACTTTGGGATAGAGTCTGCAAAGGCATTGTTTCTGCGTATGGGCTTTATCTCCGGACAGCAAGATTCCGCTCTGGCCTACAAGATGTATGAAGAGGGTGACAATTTTGACGTATTTAAATTGGGGCCCGAACTGCACGCCTTTGAAGGATTGACCAAAGCCGAAGTGACTGAGGCCGATATCGACTGGGAGCAGGGTATTTTCTACGGTCGAGCCAAGTGCCAACATTCGGCCGAAGCCGAACAGCATGTTCGTCATTATGGTATTGGTGACGAGGTGGCTTGTTGGGCCATGGCGGGTTATGCCTCTGGTTATACCACCGGTTTTTTTAAACGCTTTATTGTTTTTAAAGAGATTGAGTGCGCCTGTAAAGGCGATGAAGTTTGCATCATAGAAGGCAGGCCCGCGGAAGCTTGGGATGATCAGAATTACGTTGATCTATTCCGCTCTGAGCGCGTTACCCGGGACTTGGCCGATTTAGAAAATGAGCTAAAACATCTGCGCGGCAAGCGCGCCGAGGTGCCGACACAAGGCAACCTGGTGGGTGAATCCCATGGTTTTAAACAGTGTTTTGATATTCTCAGTCGGGCGGCCAAGGCGCCTATCTCCGTTTTAATTTTAGGTGAGACGGGTGTTGGCAAAGAGGTGTTCGCGCGCTGGCTGCACGATAACAGTGATCGTAACAATGAACCGTTTGTTGCGATTAACTGTGGTGCCATCCCCAGTGAATTGATTGAGGCAGAGCTGTTCGGTGTGAGCCGTGGTGCCTTTACCGGTGCCCAGGAATCACGGCCCGGAAAGTTTGAGCGGGCCGATGGTGGTACACTTTTTTTAGATGAGTTAGGTGAGTTATCACTGGCGGCTCAAGTAAAGCTGTTAAGAGTGTTGCAAACCGGCGAAATTGAACGGCTGGGCGACAATAAAATCCGTACCGTTAATGTTCGCCTGGTGGCGGCCACCAATGTTGATCTCAACAAATTAATTGATGAGGGCAAGTTTCGTTCGGACCTCTACTATCGCCTCTCTGCCTACCCTGTGGAGATACCACCATTAAGAGAACGTGCATCGGATATCAAACTGCTGATTAAAGCGATGATCGAAAAGTACGCGCCGGTATACGATAAAAAAGTTTGCGGTGTGACTGATGAAGCTATAGCGGAGCTAACCCAGTACGATTGGCCAGGTAATGTTCGTCAGCTGGAAAATGTAATTGAACGGGCCATATTACTGCTGCCGGAAAATGGGTGGATTGGTATTGAACAGTTAAAAATACAGTCCGCACGGAAGATGTTGGCTAATGTTAAAACGGATGGGGCCGTTAGCGAAGATCACTTTGAGAGTGTTGAGGTTCGCTACGATCAGCTACCTGATGATCAGCTGAATTTAAAACAGCATGAAGACAAGTTGTTAAAAATTGCCCTTAAGCGTGCTAACGGTAATGTTTCAGAAGCCGCCCGATTGCTAGGCCTAAGTCGCAGGCAGGTGGCCTATAAAATGAGTAAGTTGGATACCTAGCAGGTCATGGTTGAAAAAGTCGAGGCTATAGATTTACCCGTGTGCAAATGACTGCCTGATAACGATTGCAACCAGAGGTGGTTGCCGTGAATTAATTGGTGTGTGTTTCTTAGGTGTTGCTCGTTTTTCCGTTTCTTAATATTTTCCCTTTCCCTTTCCCTTTTTATTTCCGATGATTTTCTGTCTGTTCGACTTTGGTCGAAGTGATTCTAGATGTTCACGTAAATAAATTATCGGGTCGTAAATTATTAGTGACCAATGTTATTTACAACTTTGTACATTCACCATTTTTGACTTTACAAATATGTAAAATAAATAGTGGGGAAAAACAACAGAAAATAAAAAATATCAATAAATACAACGAATTATAAATGTTGGTCTCGCCTTTGCCTTGTTTAAGGTAAGCCCGGCTGCTCTGCCGGATAACAATGTACATAAAAAAAATAATCAAAGGAGATTCAATATGGCTATGACTGGTGTTTTACGTCCAGGCCACGCTCAAGTCCGGGTTCTTAACCTGGAGGAGTCCGTTAAATTTTACCGTGATGTTATGGGTCTGGTGGAGACCGGTCGCGATGATCAGGGCCGTGTCTACTTTAAGTGCTGGGACGAGCGGGATCACAATAGCTACATTATCCGCGAGAGTGATCAGGCGGGCATCGATTTTATCGGCTTCAAAGTCCAAAACGAAGATGCGCTTAACACTCTGGAGAAAGATTTAAACGATTACGGTATTGAGACCCGACGTATTCCTGCTGGTGACCTACTTGAAACCGGTGAGCGGGTCCGTTTCACCTTGCCTTCTGGTCATGAGCTTGAGCTATTCGCAACCAAGACCTCGGTTGGTAATGGTATGTCGTTAACCAATCCTGGCCCCTGGTGTGCTGATTCAGAGAAAGGTATCTCGCCAGTACGCTTTGATCATGCACTCCTCTATGGCCCCAATATCGATCAGGTCAAAAAGATCTTCACAGAGGTGCTTGGCTTCTATCTGGTGGAGCGGGTGCTGGGTGAGGATGGCTCTACAGAGATGGCTATCTGGCTCTCCTGTTCGCATAAAGTCCACGACATCGCGTTTGTTGAATACCCAGAACCAGGTAAGTTGCACCACTGTTCTTTCTTGATGGAAACCTGGGAACAGGTGCTACGCGCGGGGGACATCATGTCGATGAATGAAGTCGCTGTCGATATCGGTCCCACCCGACATGGCATTACCCGTGGTTGCACAATCTACGCCTGGGATCCCTCCGGCAACCGCTTCGAGACCTTTATGGGTGGTTATCAACCCTATCCCGATTATGAGCCCATCACCTGGACGGCAGAGAATTTTGGTCAGGGGCTGGATTACCCGCAGCGGAAGTTACATGAGACTTTCCTAACCGTGGTTAGCTAATCAGCTGGTTTTGTAGAGCTCTGCGGGCCAGAAAGTTTTACTGGTCAGCTAGAGCGTTCACTTAATTGGAGAGCGTCAGGGGATACCTATGCCTATCGATCAGCTACCAACCGACAATATGACTAAATATGTGCACGTCACACACAGAAGCAGCCGCTTTGTAGAGTTCAACTTTGCTATAGGTGATCCTTCGCTCTACGCCGAGTTAATTCTACCCTCGGTCGCGTTCGCTGAATTCTGCCAAAAAAACAATGTGCAGATGTTGTCTGAGCGCGAAGTGGTAGAGATTAAGGCGGCAGAAAACCGGTGGCGCTTTGGTGACCTTGTGCCAGATTAACCGACACACATCACTACCCGATTGCAAATAGATAAAGATAACAAAATAGAGGGCTCACTATGTCCATCGAAATTAAAACGGCTTCGATAGAACCGGTGCGCGCGACATTCGCCAATATCAGCAGACGCTTTGGCGAAAAGGCGGCAACCCGTTATCAGGAAGCGACCTATGATATTCAGCCAGAAGGCAATGAACACTATCGTCCGCTCTGGGATCATGATCATGAAATGGTGGATGCCAGTCGTACGCAAATAGTGATGCGCGATTGGTACGACTTAAAAGATCCCCGCCAATACTACTATGGCGCCTATGTTCAGCAGCGGGCAAAAATGCAGGAGATAGCTGAAGGCAATTATAGCTTTTTTGATAAGCGAAATTTGGCCGAGCTGTTAACGGACGATATCAAGTCCCGGGTTATTAAGTATTTGGTACCACTGCGCCACGTGGAGCACACCGCCAACCTAAATAATATGTTTGGTTGCGCCTACGGTTTCGGTACGACATTAACCCAGGCCTTTCTCTATAACGGTATGGATAGATTAGGTATGGCGCAGTATCTGTCCCGTATTGGCCTGCTGCTGGATGGCAATACCGGTTCGGCATTGGCTGAGGCTAAGCAGGCCTGGATGGAAGATCCAATGTGGCAAGGTTTAAGGGCGCTGTGTGAGTCGACGCTGGTGGTAAAAGATTGGTTTGAACTGTTCATTGCGCAAAACGTGGTGATGGACGGCTTGGCCGCCGAGCTTTTCTATCGACAATTTGATCAGCAGTTGGTGGCTCAGGGGGGGCAAGACATTGGTATGCTCACCGAGTTTATGCGCGAGTGGGAAAAAGATTCCAACCGCTGGGTCGACGCAGTCGTTAAAGTTACTCTGGCTGAATCGGATGGCAACGCACAACTATTGCGTAGTTGGACAGAGCTCTGGCGATCAAAAGTGGCCGAAGCCTATCAACCGATCGCTGACAGTATTCTGGGTAGTGAAGGGCTAAACCTTTGCCTGGCTGAGCTGGATAAACGACTAACTAAACTGGGGCTTTGCTAGGAGGGGGCTATGTCTAAGGTCTATTTAGTGTTGCAAGACAACGATGACTCTCGATTTATCGTAGAGGCGATAGAGCAGGATAATGGCGACGTCAATATTATCCATCAACCAGCCATGATCCGTATTGAAAATGAGAACTCACTGGTCATTAAGCGTGAGAGTGTTGAGGAGAAAATCGGACGAAGCTGGGATATCCAAGAGTTACATATTAATTTAGTCACTCTGGGCGGCAACGTCGACGAAGATGACGAACAGTTAAGTTTAACCTGGAATTACTAGGGGAATGCACGATGACTAATAAAAAATTAAATATAAAAGATAAATACCGGCTGCTGACTCGGGATCTTGACTGGGAGTTCTCTTACACAGACCGCAAAGCGGCTTTCCCCTTGGAAGAGTTTGAGGGAATAAAAATTACCGATTGGTCCAAATGGGAAGATCCGTTTCGTTTGACCATGGATGCCTACTGGAAGTACCAGGCTGAAAAGGAAAAAAAGCTCTACGCCATCTTTGACGTGTTTGCACAAAATAACGGCCATTTAAATGTCTCTGATCCCCGTTATGTTAATGCCATCAAGTTGTTTCTAACGGGTATTACCCCTCAGGAGTATCAGGCGTATCAGGGCTTTGCTCACCTGGGTCGACAGTATGGTGGTGTCGGCGCTCGCGTCGCCTGCCAGATGCAGTCGATTGATGAGTTGCGCCATGTGCAAACTCAGGTGCACGCCATGAGCCATTACAACAAGTTTTTTGATGGCTTCAAAGAGTGGACGCACATGCAGGATAAGGTGTGGTACCTCTCTGTTCCCAAGTCTTTTTTCAACGATGCGCGCAGTGCCGGCCCCTTCGAATTTCTGGTGGCGATCAGCTTCAGTTTTGAATATGTGCTAACCAACCTTCTATTCGTGCCGTTTATGTCGGGTGCGGCCTACAACGGGGATATGGCGACGGTTACCTTTGGCTTTTCGGCGCAGTCCGATGAGGCCAGGCATATGACGCTGGGCTTGGAGGTAATCAAATTCCTGCTTGAGCAGCACGAAGATAACCTGCCGATTATCCAGAAATGGATCGATAAGTGGTTTTGGCGGGGCAGTCGACTGCTCACTATCGTTGCCATGATGATGGATTACATGCTACCCAATAAGGTTATGAGTTGGCAGGAGGCATGGGAAACCTATTTTGAAGAGGCGGGTGGCTCACTGTTTAAAGATCTGGCTCGCTACGGAATTAAAATGCCGGAGTATGCGGAGCTGATCAAGCGTGAAAAGGAGCATGTGTCACACCAGGCCTGGTGGACTTTTTATACCTATGGCCAAGTTGCAGGTTTTCATACCTGGATCCCTACCGACGATGAGCTCGATTGGTTGAGTGAAAAATACCCGAATACTTTTGATAAGTACTACCGCCCTCGATACGAGTACGCACGCAAACTGGAGCAAGAGGGCAAGCGCTTCTACAACGGCACGCTGCCAATGCTCTGCACCACGTGTCAAATTCCGTTGCTGTTTACCGATATGGATGATCCCAGCTTAACCAGCCATAGAAGCAGTGAGTATGAAGGTGATCACTACCACTTCTGTTCCGATGGTTGTCAGCACATCTTTGAGGATGAGCCAGAGAAATACGTGCAATCCTGGTTGCCGGTTCACCAAATATATCAAGGCAATTGTGGCGGACCTGGGCTGGAGGAGATCCTATCCGAGTACTACCGCTTCAGTTTGGGCGAGGACAACCTCGATATGGTCAATTCGCCGGATGAGCAGCGCTGGAAGAAGTGGAAGGGCGTTGCCTAGATAAAATCGCTGATTTTCACTCTGGCAATGTGTTGTTTATCTGCTCAGCGGCCTGGTGTTTAACATTAATGCCGGGCCGGAGAAAGATAACAAATAAATAATAATGATAAGGAGGCCGACGTGTCTGTTAAAGCCTATTACGAAGATTATAAATACCCTGCTAAAGATCGGCAGGAAAATTTCCATGGTAATCAGCTGGTCTATGTCAATTGGGACAAACACCTGCTGTTTGCTGCACCCTTTACACTGATGGTATCGCCAGCAATATCTTTTCGATCGTTGCGCGATGAAGTGATGCCCAACGCATTTAATCAGCACCCAGAGTGGACTGCCATTGATTGGCAGAAGGTTCATTGGCTGTTAAACGGTGAGCCGTTTACCCCGCAACTGGAATGCACGTTAGTCGACCAGGGGATTACCCACAAGTCTTTTCTGCGTATACAGACTCCTGAATTAACCGGCATTAGTGCCGCTGGCATATAGCAGGTAGGATCATGAGCTACGAAGTTACTATCGAGCCCACCGGTGATGTGATTACTGTGGAAGAGGGGCAGACCATTCTCGACGCGGCCTTGCGCCAGGGGGTGTGGTTGCCATTTGCCTGCGGGCACGGCACCTGTGCCACCTGCAAAATTCAGGTGTTGGAAGGCGAGGCAGATGTTGGCGAGGCATCACCCTTCGCACTGATGGATATGGAGCGCGATGAAGGCAAGTTGCTGGCCTGCTGTGCCAAGCCCGAAACGGACATGGTGATTGAAGCGGATATCGATGTCGACCCCGATTTTTGTGGTTACCCGGTTGAAGACTATACCGCCACCACCATTGCTATAGATCAATTGTCACCCACGATTAAAGGTTTGGTCTTCGAACTGGATCGTCCGATGCAATTTCAAGCTGGCCAATACGTCAACCTCACGATTCCTGGTGTCGAGGGAACGCGGGCATTTTCTATCGCCAACTCGCCATCCCAACCCACCCGCTTGGAGCTGCACGTGAGGTTGGTTCCGGACGGGGCTGGTACCAGTTGGCTGCACCAGCAGTTGCAGGTGGGTAAGCAACTACAGATCTCCGGCCCTTACGGCCAATTCTTTGTGCGCAAGTCCGATCCAAAAGATCTTATCTTTATCGCTGGTGGTTCCGGTTTGTCGAGCCCGCAATCGATGATTTTAGATCTGTTAGAAGAGGGCTGTGAGCGACAGATAACCCTGTTTCAGGGGGCTCGCAATCTGGCTGAGCTCTACAACCGGGAATTGTTTGAATCACTGGCCAAAAAACACAGTAATTTCTGTTATGTGCCGGCCCTGAATGCACCGCTACCGGAGGATAACTGGGCCGGGTTTGCCGGTTTTGTTCACGAAGCGGCCATGGCTCATTTCAACAATCGGTTTAGTGAACATAAAGCCTATTTGTGCGGCCCCCCTCCCATGATCGACGCCGCCATCACCAGCCTGATGCAAGGCAGGCTGTTTGAGCGCGATATTCATATGGAGCGGTTTGTTACTGCCGCCGATGGTGCCGAAGAGCAGTCAAGATCGGCGTTGTTTAAACGAATTTGATTGAGCGTCTGGCCATAAGAGCGGAGGTGTATGCCTGCTGGTCTGTCGGTTGTGCACTACAGTTTCTGATTACTATAAAGGTATGAGGAAGGCGAAAAAATAGTATTAGATGGTATTCGATTGGTTAATTAAGCTAATCCCATCAGCCATTATCTCTGTCTACAGCCGTTTCGGCGTGCTATCTGAAACGACAAAATAATAAAGGTCGTAGCAAATGCGAGAAGTAAATAATTTCATAGCGGGTTGCTTTCAGCCATCCCAATCCGGCAGAACCTTCGACAAGCGTTCACCGATCAATAACCAAGTCATTGCCACCATTGCCGAAGCGGATCGCAGCGATGTCGACCAGGCTGTGGCGGCCGCTC
This sequence comes from Halioxenophilus sp. WMMB6, assembly GCF_033283405.1. NCBI lineage: Bacteria > Pseudomonadati > Pseudomonadota > Gammaproteobacteria > Alteromonadales > Alteromonadaceae > Halioxenophilus > Halioxenophilus sp. WMMB6. Next base: position 109,506 of record NZ_JAWMQR010000003.1, on the reverse strand, counting down.
GGGCGGCATTGAAAGGGGAGTGGGGGCAGTTGTCGGCCGATCAGCGTGTGGCCATGTTGTACGAGGTTGCCGACGAGATCACGCGACGTTTTGATGATTTTGTTGAGGCAGAGATGGCCGATACCGGCCAGCCAGAGCACGTCATGAAGCATGTGTTTATTCCCCGTGGTGCCGCCAATTTTAAAATATTTGCCGACGTCATTAAAAATGTAGCCTCCGAATCATTCCGTATGGCAACGCCGGATGGCCTGGGCGCGCTCAACTATTCGCTGCGAGTACCGAAAGGGGTGATTGGCGTTATCTCGCCCTGGAATGCCCCCTTTATGTTGATGACCTGGAAGGTTGGCCCCGCCCTCGCTTGTGGCAATACGGTGGTGGTTAAACCCTCGGAAGAGACACCATTAACAGCGGCGCTGTTGGGTGAGGTGATGAATAAAGTGGGTGTGCCGGCCGGTGTTTATAACGTGGTCAATGGTTTTGGCCCCGACTCCGCCGGCGCCTTCGTTACTGAGCACCCGGAGGTGGATGCCATTACCTTTACCGGCGAAACCCGTACCGGTACCGCGATTATGAAAGCCGCCGCTGAAGGGACGCGGGATGTCTCCTTCGAGATGGGTGGCAAAAATGCGGGGATTATTTTTGCCGACTGCGATTTTGACAAGGCCGTTGACGGGATCTTCCGCAGTGCTTTCTTAAACACCGGGCAGGTCTGTTTGGGTACCGAGCGGCTCTACGTTGAGAGGCCCATATTCGACAAATTCGTATCGGCATTAAAAGCTAAAGCCGAAGCGGTGAAGTACGGCTCGCCCCTGGATCACGCCACCAATTTTGGCCCATTGATTAGTCGCGAGCACCAACAGAAGGTGCTCTCCTACTACAAAAAAGCGGAGCAGGAAGGTGCCACCGTGGTGACCGGTGGCGGCATTCCCGATATGCCACCAGAGCTGGCTGAGGGTAATTGGGTACAGCCCACCATTTGGACCGGCCTTGCCGACGATGCGGCAGTTTGCACCGAAGAGATCTTCGGCCCCTGTTGTCATATACGGCCGTTTGATTCCGAATCTGAAGTGGTCGCGCTGGCCAACAATACCAACTACGGTTTGGCCACCACCATTTGGACCACAAATTTATCACGCGCCCACCGTTTAGCCGAGCAGGTTGAGGTGGGTATCACCTGGATTAACAGCTGGTTTTTGCGGGATCTACGCACCCCCTTTGGCGGTTCTAAGCAGTCCGGTATTGGTCGCGAAGGCGGTGTGCACTCACTGGAGTTTTACACCGAAACTCGCAATGTCTGTATTAAGTTGTAGAGGTAATTATGGAACAGCAACAGATTCAAGAGATTGGCGAAAGACTCTACGACGCCTATCGATCTGGTACCACGATAGCGCCACTCACAGAGAGCTATAGCGGTATCACCCTGGAGCAGGCCTACCAGGCACAACTCTATTTCACCGAACGACGACTGGCCGCCGGTGAAAAAATCATTGGCAAGAAGATCGGCGTAACCAGTAAAGCGGTGCAGGATATGCTGGGCGTTTATCAACCCGATTTTGGTCAGCTGACCGACGCCATGATTTTTCCCAATGGCAGCACACTGGACCTGAGTAACCTCATTCAACCGAAAGCGGAAGCGGAGCTGGCTTTTGTTTTAAAAGAGGATCTGGTTGGGCCTGGTATTACTGCAATGGACGTCATTCGGGCCACTGACTATGTTGCACCCTGTTTCGAAATTGTCGATTCCCGCATCGATAATTGGAGAATCAAAATTGAGGATACCGTTGCCGATAACGCTTCCTGTGGTGTTTTTGTGCTGGGGGATATCAAGGGCGACCCGCGCTCAATTGACATCACCATGGCCGGTATGGTTTTGGACAAAAACGGCGAGTTGTGTTGCACCGGCGTGGGTGCGGCCGTGCAGGGCGGGCCTGCCAATGCGGTGGCCTGGTTGGCCAATACGCTGGGTAGCTTAGGGCTGCCGTTTAAAGCCGGGGAAATCATTCTTTCCGGTTCCCAATCACGGTTGGTGGAAGTGACCGATGGTGACGAGCTGGTGTGTACCGTCGGGGGCTTGGGTTCCTGTCGGGTTAAATTTAGCGGGAGGAGTCGAGCATGAGCACAACACTCAATCGCGAGGATGTGGTACGCCTGTGTGAACGGGTGGAGGGGGCTCAGACTCGAGCCTACTCAATACCGAAATTAACCGACGAGTATCCCGAGATGAGCATCGCTGATGCTTACTTGGTGCAGAATGAATTGCGCCGTCGTTTTCTGCAACAGGGCCACCGCTTAACGGGTTGGAAGGCCGGCTTGACCTCCAAGGCAAAAATGGAGCAGATGGGTGTTGCTGTACCCACCGTGGGTTTCTTAACCGACAAAATGGCGCGCTCTGAAAACACCGTTATCTCGGTCGCTGATCTGGTGCACCCGCGGGTGGAGTGTGAAGTGGCCTTTGTAACCAGATATCCACTGGCCGGGCCCAACTGCACCGCCGAACAGGTGCTGGAAGCGACGGATTATGTGCTGCCCGCCATTGAGGTGATCGACTCGCGTTTTCACGGATTTAAATTCGACCTGGCCAGCGTAATTGCCGACAACAGCTCCTCTGCCCGCTACGTCGGCGGTGGCCGCCCCCGCAACGTACACGATATCGAACTGCGTAGCATTGGTGTGGTGCTAGAGAAAAATGGCGAGATTGTACAGATGGGTGCGGCCGCAGAGGTGCTGGGTGATCCGGCGGAAGCGGTTGCGCTGTTGGTTAATATTTTGTCTGAATTTAACGAAACCCTGCCGGCCGGTAGCTTTGTTATGAGTGGTGGTATCACTGCGGCTGTGGCAGTGGCGCCGGGGGATAATATCATCGCCCGTTACCAACACCTCGGTTCTGTATCGATTCGCTTTGGCGAATAACATTGGAGAATAATTAAAAATGCCAATTATTGAAATGCATCTATTGGCGGGCCGCTCCACCGAAGCCAAGGGTAGGGCGGCCCAAGCCATCACCTCCGCTGCCGCCGAGGCGCTGGGTGTGGCACCGGAGACGGTCCGAATTCTAATCACAGAGCATGCAAAAGATGAGTTTTACGTAGCGGGTAAAGCTGGTCGAGCGAGCGATCAATTGCGTGCAGTCGAATCCAGTGGAGATGAGTAGCCATGAAAAAAATTAAATGTGCTCTTATCGGATCGGGCAATATCGGTACTGATCTGATCTATAAAATCCAACGCAGTCCGGTGTTGGAGGCCGTGTGGATGGTGGGTATCGACCCCGAATCCGAAGGCTTGGCGAGAGCCCGCGAGATGGGCTTGAAAACCACTCACGAAGGCGTTGATGGACTATTGCCGCACGTGCTGGCAGACGAAATTCAAATTGCCTTCGATGCCACCAGTGCCTACGTTCATGCCGAAAACAGCCGTAAGCTCAATGCGCTGGGCGTAATGATGATTGATCTGACACCGGCGGCTATTGGCCCGTTGTGTGTGCCGCCGGTGAATTTAAAGCAGCATGCTGAAAAATTGGAGATGAATGTCAATATGATCTCTTGCGCCGGCCAGGCGACTATTCCGATTGTGAATGCCGTGGTGCAGATACAAGAGGTTGAGTATGCCGAGATTGTTGCCAGTTTGGCCTCGCTCTCGATTGGGCCTGGTACCCGAGCCAACCTGGATGAGTTTACCCACACCACCTCTAACGCCATTGAAAAAGTGGGCGGTGCAAAAAAAGGTAAGGCACTGGCTATTATCAATCCCGCTGAACCACCGATGATTATGCGGAACACCATCTACTGCCGCACCAGCGACACCCCCGACCAAGAAGCCATTACCAAATCGATATTGGATATGATCGAGAAGGTCCAGGTTTATGTGCCGGGTTACCGGTTGGTGAATGGGCCGGACTTCGACGGCAATATGGTGTCGGTCTTTATGGAGGTGGCGGGCCTGGGTGATTACTTGCCCACCTACGCTGGCAATCTGGACATTATGACAGCGTCCGCAACGCGCACGGCGGAGATGTTCGCCGAGGAGATTCTCTCGGGCGCTATTGAGTTAAAACCGGTTGAGGTGGCCTGATATGTCTGATCAAAAACGACAAGTAATTCTGCACGATATGTGTCTGCGTGATGGTATGCACGCTAAAAAAGAGCAGATATCGGTGGCGCAGATGGTAAAGGTTGCCACGGCGTTGGATGAGGCGGGAATGCCCTTTCTGCAGGTGACCCACGGTGCGGGCTTGGGGGGTAATTCGCTACAACATGGCTTTGCACTGGCCTCCAACGAAGAGTACATCTCCGCTGTTGCCCCACTTATGAAACAGGCCAAGGTCTCGGTGTTACTAATTCCGGGGCTCGGTACCATGAAAGAGCTAAAGGCGGCTTACGAAGCAGGGGCGCGCAGTGTGCACGTGGCAACCCACTGCACCGAAGCCGACACCTCGCCGCAACATATTGCCTATGCGCGAGAGCTGGGCATGGATACCTCCGGCTTTTTGATGATGGCCCATTTAAACAGTGCCGAGGGTTTGGCTGTAGAGGCCAAAAAAATGGAATCCTACGGCGCCCATACGGTTTATATCACCGACTCTGCCGGTTACATGTTGCCAACGGATGTAACAGAACGGGTAGTAGCGTTGAAGTCGGTATTAAAGCCCGAAACTGAAATCGGCTTTCACGGCCATAACAACCTGGGTATGGGTAACGCCAACTCCATTGCCGCTATTCAAGCTGGGGCATCGAGAATTGATGGCTCGGTCGGAGGCCTGGGTGCCGGTGCCGGCAATACTCCGCTGGAGTCACTCACCGCCTGTTTGGAGCGTATGGGTATAGAGACGGGTATTAATCTGTTTAAGCTTATGGATATCGCGGAGGATATTATCTTCCCGATGATGGAGCATATTGTCCGGGTTGATCGCGAATCTCTAACCTTGGGTTATGCTGGTGTCTACTCCACCTTTTTGCTGCACGCGAAGCGCGCCTCCGAGCGCTTTGGTGTGCCGGCACGGGATATTCTGGTGGAGTTGGGCCGCAAAAAGATGATCGGTGGTCAGGAAGATATGATTCTTGATACCGCGATGACCATGGCCAAGGAGCGTGGTTTGCTTAAGGCAGTGGGTGCTTAAGCTGAGGTAAGCGGTATGGCCAATTTTCAAAATGAGCTGGCGATCGTTGTCGGCGCGACTGGGGACTTCGGTCAAAAAATTGTTGCCAGCCTTTTGAATAAAGGCTTGTCGGTAATGGCCGTGGCTCGTACCGAAAGTGCTGTGCGCGATCTGGTGGCGGAGTCATCGCAATTGATTGGCTGTGTTGCCGATATTGCCGATGACCGCGCCATTGCTGCTATCGCAAGCAACATAGATCGTCCAGTGCGGGCGGTAGTGCATGGGCCAGGCGTGGGGGTTGCCGGCGGTATATTAACCGCCCCGACAGAGACCATGGTCGATGCGGTTAATATTAAAGTCGGCGGGTTATTGCGCCTGGTGCGGGCGGCGGATGCACAATTTACACAGCGATCTCGAATAATCGCCATTGGTGGCCACTATGGTCTCGAGCCAACGGCTTATGCCGCATCGGCGGGTGTGGCCAATGCCGCCTTGGTAAATGTGGTGCGACAGTTGAGCTTGGCCTATGGCGCCCGCCAAATTACGGCCCATACGATTATTCCCGGCCCGGCCGATACCGAGCGCCTGCATCGGGTAGCTGCCACCCGGGCCGAGCAGCGCGGTGTGAGCCTGCAACAGGTATTAACAGAGATGCGCAGTGAATCCAGTCTCGACGCTTTTACCACACCGGAGCAGGTGGCTTGGGCGGTAACGACTTTATTGGAACCTCAAGCCGATGCCATGACCGGATCCGCATTTATGCTCGATTCCGGCCGACGCAAAGGTCTGCCCTGAGTTGAGGGGGCAGACCTGACCGACCAACGAGGTGTTCCTATGCCAATTGTACATTTTCATGTTTGCCAAACAGAAGCCAGCGAAGAGCGCTGTCGGCTTCTGGTTGAGAGCGCTTGTCAGATCTACGCGCGTATCTTAGATGCCCCCATAGAGCGGGTACGGGCATTTATAACTGTCCATAAACCCTACGAAATGGCTCTGTTGGGAAGATCGCTCCACACCGGTGATAGTGGTGCCCCTTTTTTTGAGGCCTACGTGTTGCGCGGCCGTACGCCAGCCCAGCGACAGGAGTTGATGATGAGTTTTACCGAGATTCTATCGGAGATATTGTCGATCGATAAATCCGTGGTGCGAGGTCGGTGTGTGCAGGTAGACCCGGAGGATTGGTGTATCGCCGGTTACCCGGCAGCCGATATCAGAAAAGATGAGATAGAAGCAAGGCAGAAAGCGATCTCTTAACTCTACCTTTGCTTGAATCATCGACGTAATAACAATAATAGTGCGGAGTTGACGACTTGGAAAAGCACACCATTTACATTGTTGACATCGACAGCGGTGCGCACGAGGCTTTCTGTTGTCGCAGCGACGAGTCGATACTGTCAGCCCTCTACCGGTTGGGGCGCAAGGGAATTCCCTCCGGCTGTCGCGGCGGTGGCTGTGGTATCTGCAAAGTACAGATTATATCGGGGGTCTATCGCCGTAAGCCGATGAGCAGTTGCCATATCTGTGATGACGATATCGATAGTGAGTGTCTGCTGGCCTGTCGGGTTTTTCCGGATAGTGATATCCGGCTGCAGGTGGTTGGTAAAATGAAATTCAAATTCGGCGGCCTGGAAGCCGCTATGGGGCTGCAGGATCACAGCTCCGCTGGCAAGGCGACGGTTAGGTTATCCTGATGCTGTTACACGCTCTTATTGCTGAAAATATTTAGCTAGGAGTGGTATTGATAAACTTGCAGAGTAATCTAGTCGTTGTCACGTTTGGCGTTGCGAGAGAATTCCCTTACCTTCTCCAAAAAAGAGAAGAGCAGGGGGGATTGGTCGTCTGCCCGATAGATACAGCTTAAATCGACCTTGGCGCCGGCTGGCGCTTTTGAGATGGGCAGATATTTCACGCCGGTTAATTTAAGTGCAGCAGCGGATTCCGGCACCACACAGACCCCAAAACCACCCGCTACTAACGAGACGCCAGTAACCGCATCGCCAACTTCATGGGATATCGTCGGAAACATTTTGGCTTCGTGAAATAGATTAAGCAGCTTGCCCTTAAAGTTGGGTTGCCCGCGGGAAGGGTAAATGATGAGAGGGTGTTTATCCAACTCGGCAAAATCAACGTTCTGTTGTTGCGATAGGGGAGAGTTGGTATTGACCGCGAGCAGAAGGTTTTCCGAAATAATAACTTCGGATTTAATATCGGGTAACGGCATTATGATTCGGTTAAAAGCCACGGATATTCTGCGCTGGCGCAACGCTTCTATCTGATCGCCTTTGCCCATTGAGTGCAGAACGATTTTTACATCCGGATAATCACTGCGAAAACTGAGTAATATTCTGGGGATTGTGTCGAGTATGCCCGATCCAAAGATGGCGACATCCAGCCTCCCCAGCCTGCCACTGCCGGCTCGTTGAGCTCTTTCGGTAGCTTGTTCCACCAGCGAAAAAATATTTCGCGCCTCCTCCAGAAAGATAGTGCCCGCTTCCGTTATCTCCATTCCCTTAGGTGTTCTATTAAACAGCTCAACACCCAGCTCCTCTTCCAGTTGATGGATCTGCCGAGTCAGTGGTGGTTGTGAGATGTTGAGCGCCGTCGCCGCGCGGCCTATGTGACCCTCTTCGGCAACAGTTATGAAATAACGAAGCTTGCGTAGATCCATGGAGCTGCTCTCTTTTTTCTTGAATACTCTAAAGGTATTGAAACCTTGCGTCAAATGTATTGGATGGGTATGGGCTAGCTGAATTAGAGTAATTCTTGTCAGCGCAGAGAGATGATATTTTCGCGTGATTTTCTAAACCCGACCAATCATCTCACTAATAATAATGCCGATGTTTAATAGCGGCGCTAGCACAAAAATGGCCCAACGATGAATAACAATAAATTGAATTCGAATGGCTTCCGACTCAAGCCACTGTGGCTGCCCATTCTGGTGGGTGTTCTGACTGGGTGTGAAGCCTCGCTCGATTTAACCGGAATTGAGCAAACCACAACACAAGCCGTTCGCAGAACGGATCAGATTCAATCGGTCGCCGCCAACCAGGCAGTACAAGTCGCGGTCGGCAACAACGGCTTGATACTGCGTCGAGAGTTAAATCAATCCAACTGGCAACGTCAGGAACTTCCATCGGAGAGCGGCTTGATCGACCTGGCTGTTTGCCCCGATCAAACGTTCGTTGCTCTCGGCTTTGATCAAACCGTCTGGCTTGCTCCGAGTGATGGCACTAATTGGCAAAAGGTGGAGTTGCCGACCTCGGAAAATTTGATGGATCTGACCTGTGCTCCCGACGGTTCAATTTGGGTGGTGGGTAGCTTCTCCACTCTCCTGCACAGCAGCGATAGCGGCCAATCTTGGGACGAGTCTTCTCTCAATGAAGATGCTTTTCTCACCTCAGTTCAATTTATTGATAAAGAGACAGCGATTGTAGCCGGCGAATTTGGCCTCTTGGCCAAATCCACTGATGGTGGCCAGCAGTGGCAGCTGTTAGATCCCATGCTGGATGATTTTTACCCGCAACAAACCTGGTTCGCCAATAAATCAGAGGGTTGGTCAGTGGGCCTGGATGGAGTGCTGTTACACACCGACGATGGTGGCAACAGTTGGCAGTCGATGGTCACTCCGGTATCTGCTCCGTTGTATGGCATCGTCTCAGATGGTAGTTCGCTCTACGTGGTGGGAGACAACGCGACGCTATTAAAGCAAATCGATGGCCTCTGGCAGAGTGTGCCGGTCGAACTGCCTCCTGTTTTTCTCCGGTCGGGTCTTGTTGCGGATCAGCAGCTGCTTTTGGTTGGTGGCCAGGGCTCAATTTTAACACTGGCTTTATAAGTGTTGTGTGGTGGTAAAAATCATGAATAAGAAATCCGCGAATAATCATAAGATTACCCATTGGCTGCACCTGTTCGAGACTAAGGTGTTTGAGTATCCAAAAATCATATTGGGCTTAATAGCACTGGTTGCTATTTTCTTTGCATTGCAGCTGCCCAATTTAAAAATCTATTCAGATTTTGCTGATCTTCTCCCGCAAACGCACCCTTACATTGAATTGCATAATGAGATCAAGGAGTCGTTTGGTGGGGCCAACGTGATTATCGTTGGTGTGGAATACACACAGAGTGATATCTTTAATAACGATGCCCTGGCTCGTATTCATCGGGTGACGCAGGCAATAGATTCACTGCCCGGCGTCAATCATAACCTGGTTACCAGTCTGACCCACCGAAATACCCGTAAAGTGTGGTTAACCCCCGAGGGCAATTTAAACTCCGAGCCCTATTACAATCCTGAACAGACCAATCAAACCGATGCCGCACTGGACTCACTAAAAAGTGATGTCATTGCTGATGCCCGTGTCTATGGGCCACTGGTAAGCCCTGATATGCACATGGCCTTAATTAAGGCACAGTTGATTGAAGGGAAACTCGATTATGCCGAAACCTTTCGACAAATTCGTGCGCTGCAGGAGTCTGAGCAGGCAGAAGGGGTAAAAATACATGTGACCGGCCAACCGATGTTGGTCGGCTGGAGCTACCAATATCTTGACCAGATAATTGTGATCTTCCTGTTTACCGGATTGATTATGGTCTCTCTGTTGATCTGGTATTTTCGCAAAGCTTATGGAATTTTAATTCCGCTGGCCGGGGTGATCGTCTCCTCCATTTGGGGGGTAGGTATTATCTCTCTGTTTGGCTACAACCTGGATCCGCTCAGCCTGGTGATTCCATTTCTGATCTCAGCGCGAGCTATGTCCCACGGGATACAGCTGGTTGAGCGCTACTATCAAGAGTTAACCACCCACGATAATCACCACCTGGCTGCCAGATTGACCTTTGAAAATCTGTTCAGACCAGGAAGCTTAGGTGTGGTTTCTGACGCTATTGGGTTGTTGCTTATCGCAATTGGCTCGATTCCCCTTAACACAAAAATGGCCCACTACGCGTCAATCTGGGCATTGAGCATTATTGTTACCGTCCTGCTTGCCGTGCCACTGCTGTTGTCGGTGCTGCCGAAACCGAAAAATAGCCAGGCAACACATAATATTTTCCGCCACGTGGGTTCTCTGTGTGCGGATCTTATCAGCGACCAGAAGTCGGCCAAACGACTCTTGGTTGCCGGCCTGCTATTAATGGCCGGTGGGCTCTATTTCTCTTCGAAAGTTGTGATTGGCGAATCCGAACCTGGCTCGCCAATATTGTATCAAGATCACGAATACAACCTTGCGTCCAAAGCGATTAACGATAGTTTTCCCGGTTCCGAGGAGATGTATATCGTTGCCGAAACGGACGAAAAAGGCGGGATAAAAAGACCGGAAGTACTTAAAGCTTTGGCCGATCTGCAACGGCATATGTTACTCGATCCAGAGGTTGGTGGGGCCAAGGGTGCACCAGATCTGGTCAAGCAGGTTAATCGCCTGTTGCACAACACCGACCCGCGCTGGTCACAGATACCCGACGATCAGTTGTATGTCGGTGGTTTGATGTACACCTACATGATGTCTAATCCAATACCCGGTGCCCTCAATGAATTTATCGACACCGACGAACGGGTAGCGAACTTGGTCTTCTATTATAAGGATCATCAAGGGGAGACTATTCGCCGGGCGATCTACGCAGCAAAAACCTGGATCGCAGAAAACGAAGGTAAGGTAGAGGGGTTAACCATTCGCCTGGCGGGTGGCACTATTGGTGTGATTGCGGCACAAAACGAGGCGGCTTTTCAGACCAATCTGCTCGTTCTGCCACTGGTATTTCTACTCATTTTTTGTTCCGTCACTCTTTTCTACTCCTCGTTCTTGGCAGGCACCATGATGCTTGGTGCCATGTTCTTCGCCACCACACTGACCTACGCCTACATGGGCATCGTCGGTATGGGCATTAACTCCAATACGGTACCGATTATTGCCGTTGGTGTGGGTGTCGGTATCGATTACTCCATTTACATGATGGATCGTGTTCGGGCGGAAATGGTGCTCTCGCACAGCTTGATTGCGGCGGTCCAAAAAGCGATTCGCACCACCGGCTTGGCGGTGAGCTTTACCGCTATAACGTTGATCGCGGGCATTGTTATGTGGGTGGTACTTTCTGATTTGCGCTTCCAAAGCGATGCGGCCCTGCTGCTGATTGTGATGGTGGTACTCAATGGATTGTCTGCGCTGCTGTTAGTCCCCTCATGGATATTGATATTCAAGCCGGCCTTTATTACCAGCGCCTATAGCGATGAGGACGGAGTTATCCATGGTTTGGCGGATGCCGATTCCAGCGCTGACTCGGATGCTGCGCCTTTAACGGAAGCGACCTCTGCCACCTGTTTAAAAAAAGCAACAGCCTAAATTATGTAGCTGTATAAATTTAGTCATTACCATAATAATAATGAGGTATCCACAATGTCGAAATTAATCACTGTGCAGCGAAAGCCACTGTCGCTGGTGTTGTCTGCATTAACTTTAACCATGGCAAATGGGGTCTCGGCCGCGGATAGTAACCTTGAGGTTTTTGCTGAAAACGCAAGTTATTACCGCGACGAAGTTGGCCTTTCCAAGTTTCGCAACACTCTGCAGCTGGAGTTTGAATCCAAATTTAGCAGCAATTTGTTTCGCTCTATTTCTGTAAACGCCATTATCAGGGGAACCTACGACGGTGTTTATGATATGAACGATGATGAGTTTGGTGAGGATGTCACCTACCAGTACCTGGGCGAGGATTGGCACTCCAGCGATGTCTCATCACCGGTAATTCTGACGCCCGGTGTTGCGGTTCCCTGTGAAAACGACACGCTGCTCTGTCACAATTTGGATGGCTATATGGACCAGGATAGCAATGATATCCGCTATCCAGATTTCAACGACTCCTATGATTTTATCCGTGAACTCTACGTTACCGCCGATACGGTTGTAGGTGGTGACGATATTCTCTCATTCAGACTGGGTAAACAGCAGGTGGTCTGGGGTAAAACGGATCTGTTTCGGGTATTGGATGTAATCAACCCGGTCGATTATTCCCGACACAATATTTATGACGAGTTGGAAGATATCCGTATTCCGCAGTGGATGCTGAAGGTGGATTGGCGTATGGGGGCCAATAAGGTTTTCGATGATTCCAATTTCCAACTGGTGTGGAATTTTGATGAATTCCGGCCGAGTAACCTGGGTACCTGTGGTCAATCCTATCGTATTCTGGATGCCGGTTGTTTCTTCTCTTCCTACGTGAATGCCAGCTACTTAAATGCCGTATTGGGTTCCATGGGGTTGCCAGCACTGTACGCCGGCAATGTTCCGATTATCCACGATGTGGAAGAGCCGGATTGGAATCTCTCTAACACTCAGGTGGGTTTAAAGTGGGAAGGCGTTTATGGCGATGCCACCTTTTCCCTCAATGCCTTGACCTATCGTCAACAGTTACCGTCACTGCATTTCCGTCCCTTCGCAGAAGGTTTGCCGATTCCAGCCGCTGATGGTGTGTTCGATATTGTATTCCCGCGGGTTAACCTTCTGGGCGGTGCTATCGATTACTACTCCATGGCAGCTGATGCCGTGTGGCGGGTTGAATTTGCCTATACCGAAGGCGAAGAGTTAGCGCGTGATACGGATGGCCACAAAGAGACTGAAATGGCCCGCTATGTGATCGGTTTGGATAAAAACCTCGTAATTCCGGCGCTGGGTACACAAAGCGCCTTTTTGATATCGGTGCAGCTCTTCGGTGAACATATTCTCGATTTTGAAAAGGATATGCCGAATGAAGAGGATAACTGGATAGCGACGATGTTGTTTAAAGGTTTTTATATCAACAACCGTTTAAGCCCGCAAATTATTCTGGCGCACGATGTGGGTGGCAAGGCTACGGCGATTGCTCCGAGCATCTCCTATTTGTCGGGCAATCATTGGCTCTTCAACCTGGGCTTAAATATTAAAACCGGTGGCGATGAGACCTTCCCCTGGACAGTAGCGGGCGGTGCCAGCGTAACCGAGCCGCTCTCTCGATTTACCAATGGTCCAATAGGGGTTGCCAATAATGAAGACGAGGTCCAACTGACTATTCGTTACAGCTTCTAATGCATAAATATAAGACTAAGTGATAGGTGTACTCATGTTAAAGCTCAAACTATTCGCCGTAACCCTAGCGGCTGCGGTATCCATCTCGACTCAAGCCGCCGAGATAAGCGAAGAGGTAATCAATAACTCTTTTCACCCCTATAAAAATGGGGTTCCCTCATACCCTGGTTTATCGGTGGGGATGACGATCGATCAGAGCAACGTCGATCAATTTAAAGAGATTCTCGACCCTGCTATGTACCAATTTATTAAGGCGGGTGACACCTCTATCACGGTGGGTGAAACAACCTCCTTTGATCTTCACCAAAGCTATGTTGATGCCACCCGCAAATACTCGGCGGGTGTTACCTTGGGGGCGGGCAACGGTGAGTTGTCTGAGACTGTCGCCGGGCGGCCATTTCCGGAAGAGCCCTCGTTGGATGATCCTCGTGCCGGGGAGAAGTTGGCCTGGAACTTTAAATACGGTTATAACTGGGGCGATTCTGCCGCGATCAAACCCTTCTATTGGGTTATGCGCAATATGGACTCCGGTAAAAAGGAGCGGACTTTGAAGTTCAACTTTAACTTTTTGAACTACACACATCGCACCACGCAAGAGCCGTTACCGAAAATTACCCCCAATCCATCGAATCTCTTCCGTGGTACCTACGCAATGGTGCTTGAGCCGTTTGATGTTAAAAATACTCAGCTGCTCATTCACCGTTTTGAAGATGACACAAAATTGGATAATGCCTATCTCTACCTCGGCTTTCAACGTCGAGTGCGCCGACTCTCATCCGGCCAAACCACCGATGCCTTTTTGGGTACGGATCTGATGATCGAAGATTTCGAAGGCTACAACGGCCGTGTTAGTGATATGCAGTGGAAGTTTTTGGGCACAAAAAACATATTACTGCCATTTTATAACCACAACGATCTGACTTCATTTGATACTGAAATTCACCAGAACGACGAGGATGGATTTCAGATGGTGGCCTATGGTGGTAAAGGCGGTTGTTTCCCGGAGGTTAGCTACCAGCTCAGAAAAGTCTATGTGCTGGAGTCTTCCCCCATTGATAAAAGCCATCCCATTAGTAAACGGCTACATTTTATCGATGCACAAACCTTCACCATGCCGCGCAACGTGCTGTATGACCGCAAGGGCGATATGTGGAAGTCTTTCACCATTGGTCAAGCGCATCCGGACCACCACCTGGCGATCAATAAAGGTTCGGGTGTCTCTATCGATGATGCGGTAACCATGATTGATATTCAGGCCAATCACTGCACCACGGCGCAATTTAAAGGGATTGTCGATCCAAGCCTTAGCCCACTGGATAAATTTACCGTGCAAAATATGCGCACCTCGGGCAGTTAATTGGCGAGCCAATCGATGTGATCTGTTCTGCTGTCACCGTCCTCTTCTGCGGCGGTGACAGTAATCTCACCGTTACCATAATGATAAAAATAGGGTGGCAACTAATGACCGAAGTAATCGCAAAGGAAAACCCCAACTATTTTTTACGCAATGCCTGGTATGTGGTGGCCTTGTCGAGCGAGGTTGATACGCAAGCGTTGTTTAGCCGTACCGTAATGAACGAACCTATTGTTCTTTTGCGGGGCGCTAGTGGCCAGATTTCCGCGCTGCAGGATCGTTGTCCACACCGTTTTGCGCCGCTCAGTTTGGGTAAGCGCAAGGGCGATAACATTGAGTGTATTTATCACGCACTGGAGTTTAACGCCGTGGGTGAGTGCATTCATAATCCTCACGGTAACCAGCGGGTACCCGGTGCTTGTGCGGTTAAGCGCTACGCCACCGTCGAGCAGGATGGTTTTATCTGGTTGTGGATGGGGGAGCCTGAGCAGGCGCAGCTGGCGCTGGTGCCTAACAACAGCCTCTATACCGAACAGCCGGAGACGGCGGTTGGCCATGTGTATATGTACAACCGGTGCAGCTACGACCTGATTATCGACAATGTAATGGACCTCAGTCATGTCGACCACCTGCATGGCCCGTTAATCAATACCGCCGGCAAACTGAGTGAGCAGATCCCTAAGGTAAGCGAGCCCGATGATAACCGGGTTCATATTCGATGGGACTGGATTGCCGACCCGGCGATGCTGCTGTTGCGCGAGCATCTGCCGCGGCCAGAAGATAAGGCCGATCAATTTGTTGAGGTCACCTGGCAGGCGCCAAGCCATATGCATCTGTGCGTTGGTGCGGTACAGGATAGCCCCCATTTCCATCGTGACGGAGCCGTGCTTTACGACTTTCATACGGTAACCCCGGAAACCGAATCCACCACCCACTACTTCTTTGCTTCTTCGCGCAATTACCTGCTGGGTGATGGCGACTACAACCGTGCGAAAATGGCGGGTATGACCGAAGCATTTACCCAGGAGGATAAACCGGTTATCGAGGCGCAGTTCAAAAATATGCAGGGGCGTGGCTTTTGGGAGTTAAAGCCTGTAGTCCTCTCCAGCGACGCCGGTGGCTTGCGGGTGCGGAGAGTGTTTGAGCGCATGCTGAAAGCGGAGCAGGCGCCCGTGGAAGGTGGAGTGTAATGCAGTTTAAGAGGTCCCAAAAGAGGTGTGCATCTGTTCTCTCTTGAGGCAGATGGCACTTCTGTGCTGGCTTAGCCCGGAATATTCCGGGCTTTTTTTGTCGGCACGGTTATTCACTGCTTAAGGGCAGTTTTTGCAAACGGGATAAAAATAATTTAACCCCTTTTTTCTGTTCCACACCAACCGCGTAAAGGCTGGCCGGCGTGGCTTGCCAGTCGCTTAAGCGCGCGGCCTGGTCGGCGGTTGCGGCAATGGTTTGACCGATGGCAATACCTTCGGTGATGACTCGTACCGGGCCGCCCTCCAAGTTGAACAGCTCTGGCTTAATCACGTAGAGAATGGCCGCTGGGTCGTGCAGATAGAAGCCTTCCTCGACCCCGACCGAACGGTAGAAATTGAGATAAAAAGCGCTGATTCCCTCCAGAAATTGGCCGGTCGTGGGGTTTTTCTTGGTAATGGCGGCGAGGTCTTTCGGGCCCACCACCAGCTGCGTGGTTACATCCAAACCGATGGCTACCAGCTTTTGCCAGGGGGCACCAAACACGACGTCAGCCGCGTGCGGGTCGCCGATGATATTGGCCTCTGCCACGGGGGTGACATTGCCGGGGTGGTGGAAGGCGCCGCCCATTAATACCACCTGCTTGATGCGAGACGGCAGCGTTGGGTCCAGCGCCAGTGCCAGGGCGATATTGGTCAGTCGGCCCACGGGCACCAGGGTTAATTCCCCGGGGTAGATATGGCTCTGCTCAATAATAAATTCGGCGGCGGTCAGGTTTAACGGTATTCGGTCGCCGGCCAGATTCACCGGGTAATTACCCAGTCCGTTGGCGCCATGGACAAAATCGGTGGGTGGCCCTTCCGGCAGTACCAGGGGTTTACGGGCCCCCTGCACAACCGGCGTGGCCACCTGCAACCGCTGGGTTAAATAGAGCGCATTGCGGGTGCTGTTTTCGATGGTGGCGTTGCCAAATACGGTGGTGATGCCCACCACCTCGAGCTCCGGTGAGGCGTGGGCCAGCAGTATGGCCATGGCATCGTCAATACCGACGTCGGCATCAATGATAATCTTCTCAGGCTCGGCCCGGGTGTGGGCGGCAACCAGAGCCAGCAGCAGTGCCAGCAGGGCTGCTTTCGTGCGCTGAGTAACCTTGCCCGCGCTTCGGTAACAACAATTTAGACGATCAGTCATGGCTGAGCTCCTCCAGTACGGCAAAGAGTACCTCTGCCCCAATGCGGGATACTTCGCTGTCGTAGATGTGTTCGACATTGACCCCTTCCTGGCCCCCGGCCAAGTCGCTGATGGCACGAATGATCATCCAATCCACCTCGTTAGCGTAACAGACCTGGCCCACGGCGGCGGACTCCATTTCGGTTACCTCGGCGTTGAAGACGTCGCGTACCCATTTGCGGTACTCGCGGTTATCCAGAAAGACGGAGCCGGTGACGCCATTGCCTCCCACACTTAATACGGCATCACGCTCGTCCAACACCCGCTGGGTGGGCATGCTGGCGATTGCCTGCTGAGCGGCCTTGAGCAGGCGCGGCGAGGCGCTGAAGTAGGGGGTGTCCTGGGGTTTATCCAGGCCGTCTTTGATTACCACCACTTCATCCGGGTGGATAAAACCGATCGGTTGATAGTTGGGAACATTGGGGTCGGCGGCGCGGCGGGCGGGTTGCTCCGCCAGAAAACGGCGGTAGTAGTCGGGAATCAGGTAGCTGCCGGGCTCTGCCGGGTCGGGGTTACTGTAGACGCTTTCATCGTGGTAGTACCAGCGTTCGGGTACGATCACATCCCCGGGTTGCCATTGGGGGTTAACTGCTCCGGCAATGCCCATGTAGACCACCTCGTTGATGGGGAAATAGTCCAGTGCCATCTGGGTGGTCATGGCGGCATTGGCGATGCTCATGCCGGTGGCAAAAATGAGAATGGGCTGGTCGTGGAAATGGCCAATGCGGTAGGTGACCCCTTTAATGGTTTCGATCCGATCGATGCCGGCATGGGGCAGGCTCTCCAAGGTGGAGAGAATACCCTCCAGTTCGGGGGCGTAGGCCACCATAACGGCGGTGTAACCGGTGGGATCAGCGGCCTGTTCGGGGGTGGTTTGGCAGCCAGTGGTGGTAATGATAACAACGGTGAGTAAGAACCAACGAGCGAGGGATTTCATTCTGGGGCCTGTCTTACGGGGTTAATCGAAGGGGCGTGGCAAGCTTGCCTGTGGTCGAAAAGCAATATGTATGCCCCTGGTGGTTAAACGGTTTGTGGAAGCTTTGATGATAAACACATTTTTCTACCTAAGCCGCAGCCATAGGATCATTCTGTTAGCCAGGGAAATGGTCTAAAATCCGCGGCTAAAGCTTTCCAGCTCGGCCGGTTCCGGCCGCGCGTAGCCACCTATCATAACGTTTACGGCCGACAGGGCCGCAATCTACTTTCGAGGTCGACAGTGCGCTTTCAATTTCCGATCATTATCATCGACGAAGATTTTCGTTCCGAAAACACCTCTGGCCTGGGTATTCGGTCGCTGGTAAAACCCATTGAGGACCAGGGTATCGAAGTGCTGGGGGTAACCAGCTATGGTGATCTGACCTCCTTTGTGCAGCAGCAGAGCCGGGCCTCCTGTTTTATATTAAGTATCGACGACGAAGAGTTTAATGATGGCCAGGCCGAGACCACGTTGGCGCAACTGCGGGCGTTTGTGGCGGAGCTGCGCCACCGCAATCCCGATATCCCCATCTTCCTCTACGGCGAAACCCGCACCTCCCGCCACATCCCTAATGACATTCTGCGAGAGCTGCACGGCTTTATTCATATGTTTGAAGATACGCCGGAGTTTATCGCCCGCTATGTGGTGCGCGAAGCCAAAGCTTACATGGATACCCTGGCGCCGCCTTTCTTCCGGGCGCTGGTTCACTACGCCGCCGATGGCTCCTACTCCTGGCACTGCCCGGGGCACTCCGGTGGCGTCGCTTTTCTGAAGAGCCCGGTCGGGCATATGTTCCACCAGTTTTTTGGCGAGAACATGCTGCGGGCCGACGTTTGCAACGCGGTGGACGAGTTGGGTCAGTTACTGGATCACACCGGGCCGGTAGCGGCCAGTGAGCGCAACGCGGCGCGCATTTTTCATTCCGATCACCTCTTTTTTGTGACCAATGGCACCTCCACTTCCAACAAGATTGTCTGGAACTCCACGGTGGCGCCGGGGGATATTGTGGTGGTGGATCGCAACTGCCATAAATCGATTTTGCACTCCATTATCATGACCGGTGCCATTCCCGTTTTCCTGATGCCCACGCGCAATAACTTCGGCATTATCGGCCCGATTCCCAAAAGCGAGTTCAAGTGGGAAAACATCAAGGCCAAAATTGATAAGAACCCCTTTATCACCGATAAAACTGCCAAGCCACGGGTGTTGACCATTACCCAGAGTACCTACGATGGTGTGCTCTATAACGTGGAGGAGATTAAAGAGGAGCTCGATGGCAAGATCGACACCCTCCACTTTGATGAGGCGTGGCTGCCCCATGCCGCCTTTCACGAATTTTATGGTGACTACCACGCCATTGGCGAAGATCGCAAACGCTGCGACGAGTCGCTGATTTTTGCCACGCAAAGTACACACAAGCTGTTGGCCGGTATCTCCCAGGCGTCGCAGATTCTGGTGCAGGACTCCAACAGTCGCCAGCTGGATAAAGACCTCTTTAACGAGGCCTATTTAATGCACACCTCCACCTCGCCCCAGTACGCGATTATCGCCTCCTGTGATGTGGCCGCGGCCATGATGGAGCCACCCGGTGGCACCGCTCTGGTGGAGGAGTCCATTGCCGAGGCGATGGAGTTCCGGCGGGCCATGCGCAAGGTGGACGAAGAGTGGGGCACCGACTGGTGGTTTAAGGTGTGGGGCCCGGACTACATCGCCGAGGAGGGGATGGGCGCACGCGATGACTGGACCTTAAAAGCCAATGAGCGCTGGCACGGCTTCGGCAATTTGGCTGAAGGTTTCAATATGCTCGACCCAATCAAGGCGACCGTTATTACCCCGGGGCTGGATGTCGATGGTGAGTTTGCCGAGGAGGGCATCCCCGCCGGTATTCTGACCAAATACCTGAGCGAGCACGGCATTATTGTCGAGAAGTGCGGCCTCTACTCCTTCTTCATTATGTTTACCATCGGCATTACCAAGGGCCGTTGGAACACACTGGTCACCGAGTTGCAGCAATTTAAAGATTGCTACGATACCAACATGCAGTTGTGGCGTTGTATGCCGGAGTTTCTCGCCAAGCACCCGCGCTATGAGGGTATGGGCCTGAAGGATCTCTGTAACCAGATTCACGCCGTCTACGCCCAGCACGATGTGGCCCGGCTAACCACTGAGATGTACCTGAGTGATTTAACACCAGCCATGCGGCCCACCGATGCCTGGTCGAAAATGGCCCACCGGGAAATTGAACGGGTTGCCATTGATGAGTTGGAAGGGCGCATCACCGCCATGCTGGTTACCCCTTATCCGCCGGGTATCCCATTGTTGATTCCGGGTGAGCGGTTTAATAAAACCATTGTTGAGTATCTGCGTTTTGCGCGTACCTTCAACGAGCAGTTCCCCGGTTTTGAAACTGATATTCACGGCCTGGTAAAAGATGTGAAAAATGGCAAGGTGAGTTACCACATCGACTGTGTGCGCGATTGACCGTTACTGGCATTGGCCAGTGGCTGTTACGCCAAAAACAAAGCCCGGCATGCCGGGCTTTTCTTTTTCAGGTGGTGCTACTTTTTGTTATTTTTTATTTCTGGCTTTTATCTTACGCACTTCCGCTTTCGCACTTCCTCTTTCACAATTTCTTTTTCACCGTCTCTCTTTCACTCACTCTTTTTTTACTTGCGCTTGTTATTGGCCTTTAACTGACTACCTCCTGCAGGGTATGCGTGCCGCTAGTGACCTGCCAGGTGGGGCCGGTGATCGCCTGATACTGTTTTGATTTAACCGTGCTCACATAGTGCCACTGGCTCTGACAGTGGTCGCGGGTGGCGGTAATCAACATCCAGCCGCGCTGGTAGCTGTCCTGGTAGCGCATACCCTTATTGAAATCCACCAAGCGACGGGAGAGCTCCTCTGGGTTGCTGTTGGCCAGGTAGGACTCCATGCCGGGGGAGGTGACGCTGGTGGTGGCAAACTCCACGGCCACGGGCGTGGATTCGCCATCGGGGGTTAACTCAAACGCCCAGGCGTTGTGAGAATCCCCGGCCAGTGAGATAGGGTTGCGTGCGTGGTGTTTTAACAGCTGTAGGTAGCGCTGCCGGCAGGCGTTGTAACCGTCCCAGGCGTCGCTGTTGAAGGGCAGCCCCAACTGGCCAAGCATCACTATGCCGTTGATGTACTCTGGCAACTTGCCTTCACTGGTAGCCATCAGGTCGCGAATTTCGGGAGATTTCACCTCCCCGGTAATGATCTGCTGGCCCAATATCTGCCAGGTTGAGTGGCTGTTTTTCTGCAGCTCGTCACTCAGCCAGGCCTCCTGGGTTAGTCCCAGTAGCTGGCGGTCGGGATCATTCAGCAGCTTGGCGCGTACCTGTTCGACATCGGGTAAAAAAGCAAAGCCCTCGGGCAGGTTGTGTGGGTCGAGGGTTTGCAGTTGTTGCCAATCGAGCAGGGGCTTTGGTGGCTGCTGGCGCAGATCAAACGGTACTGTCAGCCATTGAATCTGCTCGGGCTTGAGTTTGGCCAGTGCGCCGGCCTCAAGTAGTGCTGTTGCCTTGCCGGTGGTGGCCAGTTGGGAGGTGTCAAAGGCTATCTGCTGCCAGATCATATCGGCCTGGTAATCAAACTGCTGGCTGCGGCCAATAATGCGGGTATCGAGCATATAGAGGCTCACCAGGTTGCCAATCTGGAAGCTGCGGTAGGTGAGTGCCGGATTGCTGGCATCCTGGTAGTCGCGAATGGGTAGCCACTCCCGGTAGGCTTGAATGGCGGCGGCCTTGCGTTGTTGCCAGTCACCCTCGCTTTCGGGCTGATGATTTTCGGCGCCGGTCATGTAGGCGTCGTTGGCCAGCTCGTGATCATCCCACACACAGATAAACGGGTGTTGGGCGTGGGCGGCCTGCAGGTCCGGGTCGCGGCGATAGAGGCTGTAGCGGGCCCGGTAATCGTCCAGGGCGATAATTTCGTGTTCTGGCTGCAGCCGCCGTTCGCCGGCGGCGAGGCTGTGATCCGAGTAGCCCTCGTTGTTGTATTCGTAAATGTAATCGCCCAGATGCAGCACCGCCGTCAGCTCATCCTGCTGGGCGATCTCCCGGTAGACATTAAAATAGCCGTAGCCGAAGTTGGAACAGGAGACCACTGCCAGGCGGGTTTGCTCGATGTCGCCGATGGGCAGTGTGCGCGTGCGGCCAAGCGGGCTTTTTTCGTGGCCCAGTTGGAATTGGTAGTAATAGGTTGTATCGGGCTCAAGGCCTGCGACATCCACCTTCACTGTATAGTCCCGCGCCGCTGAGGTACTGGCCGCGCCGCTGTTCACCACACGTTTGAATTCTGCATCCTCGGCCAGGCGCCACTGCACCTTGAACGCCTCCTGTGGCTGTTTCGCATTGGCGGTGATACGCGTCCAAAGAATGACGCTATCCTGCAGTGGGTCACCGCTGGCGACACCGTGTTCAAAACCGGCTGCACTGCTGCTGCCGGTGGCTACCGCGCAGCCGTTCAGCAGGGTCGCGCTGCCGGCTACGGCACCTAAATGACCAATAAACTGCCGTCGATTCAGGCTCTTCATACTGACTCCTATTCCTCTGTTTCTCACCGCGTTCACCTGTGTTACAGAGTGCGAGAGATTTTATTTTTGCGATTGATTACTGGAAGTGCTTGCGCAGCTCCAGGCCGTACATCAGCGGAGCGCCTTCAATATAGGTGGCGAAACCAAAGGCGTTTCCGGTGTTGCCGGCGTCGATGATGTACTCCTCATCGGTGGCGTTATCGATAAACAGTGCGGCCGACCAGTTACCATCCTGGGTGGCCATGCCCAGGCGCAGGTCGAGCAGGCCGACCGCACTCTCTTTAAAGTTATTTTCGATATCGAAATAAACTTCCGAGCGGTAGCTGTAGTTGGCGCTGCCGTTGAGCTCCAGGTTGTTGGCGATGGGGTAGTGCCACAGCAACGCCAGGGCGCCACTGGTTTCGGGCTGCAGTCGGAATTGATTGCCGGCAAATTCGCCATTACTGGCATCGTCGTCGATGCCGGCATCGATCAACGCCAAGTTGGCGATAACCGTGAAGTAGTGGTTGGCGAGCCAGGTGATCTCTGCCTCAAAGCCGTTGTTGGTGGCGTTGCCGGCATTTTCCGAGTGCAGCAGGCCGGTCGCCTCGTCGATGACGTTAACCTGGAAGTTTTGGTAGTCCTGATAGAAGAGCGCCAGAGAATAATTGATGGAGTTGGTGGTGTTACTGCCTTTCAGGCCAATTTCGTAGTTGGTTATTTTTTCCGCTGGGGTGATAGCGGCTGAGCCGCTGGCGAGTTCCAATACTTCGGCGCGTTCACCTTTGGCGATGGTGGCGTAGCCATTGAGTTGAGGCGTAATCTGCCAGCGCAAATTGGCGCGTGGCAGTAGGGAGCTATTAGTCAACTCATCGTTTAATTTGGTGCCGCTGGTGTTATAGATACCGCCGCCAAAAAGGTCGGTGGGTTGGCCGGTCAGCAGAGTGGCAAAAAATGAGGGCGGAACATCAGAGGCATAGCTGGAGCGGCGTTTTTCATCCACGTAGCGAGCCCCCAAGGTGAGCTCCACTCTATCACTGATAGCCAGGGTGGCATCGGCAAAGAGCGACTCTGCCTGGTTGTCGGCACCATTGCGGTAATAGGATTGGTAGGGGATAGCATTTTGCACCGGCAGTGCGGGTATCAGCGTGGTAACAAACTGGGTGGTACCGGGATCACACTGTGTAATTCCCAGAACCGCTGCTTGGCCGATACAACTTAAAAAGAGCCCCTCTTCGGTGGTAAAGGGCACGGTCTGTTTGGCCTGCTCGGAAAAATGGCTGAGCCCGGCGAAACCAGTGACACGATCGCCGCTGAAATTCACCCGCAGCTCATGGCTGTTCTGTCTACCATCGGCTTGCTCGGCAAAGTTGAGAAATTCGTAAGCGGTGCCATCGGCATCGAAGGCCTCCAGGGAGTCGTGGTCGCGGTAGGCGCCGATGTAGGTGAGTTGCCACTGTGCATTAATTTGCCATTGGCTGGTCAGGTTGAGATCGTTGGTTTCGCGTTCGACGCCAACATTGGCCATGCCCAGGTTGCTTTCATTGGGTACGCTCAGAGCCAATTGATCGGTAAACAGGGCGTCGTGGCTGGAGAAGGCGGTGCCGGGGTCGTCGGCCTTCTCGTAGTTGTAGATCAGGTCGAGCGTGAATTGATCGTTGGGGGTAAAGCGTAGACCGGGGCGTATGGCGGTGCGCTCAAAACCGTTGAGATCCGCCTCCGAGGAGCGGTTTTTAACATAGCCATCGCGCTCGCGGCTTAAAAAGGCGAGGCGTCCCTGCAGCCAATCGCTGCCCCCGGTAATAAAGCCGCCCACCTCAAACAGACCGTAGTTACCGGCGCTGGAGTGGAGTTCTGCGGCAAACTCTCTCTGAGGTTTATTGGTGATAAAGCTGATGGCACCGATCGAGGCGGCGGTACCAAACAGCGTTGCCTGCGGCCCTTTTACCACCTCCACCCGTTCCATGTCGTAGGGTTCAAAATAGGAGCCACGGGAACGGGACACATCAACGCCATTTAAATAGACAGACACCCGCGCGGCACTGGGCGCACTACCGTCATCGGAGGTGATGCCGCGGATAACATAGCCGTTGTTGTTGATGCTCTGCTGCTGCACCACCAGCCCAGGTATCAATTCAGATATTTCATCAAATTGGTTGATACCCAAGGTTTGCAGCGTGTCGCCGGAGAGCGAGGAGATGGTAAGGGGGACATCCAGTATGTTTTGTGAACGCTTTTGAGCGGTAACCAAAACCTCTTCGATAGCGTTGCTTGGGTGATTGGTTTGTGCCCACGAGGGAGTGGTGGTGAGCAGGCCGCCGGCGATTACGGTGGCCAGCAGGTTGGGTTTCAATATCATAACGAAATGCAGCCATAGCAGAGTAAAAACTCCGCTAATGTGCAATGCAATTGCTACAGGATTAAGACAGCGAAATAGCCGGCCTGGGGAAACTCTCGGGCTATTTTTCGATCCTAGGGTCGCTACCGCTTTGCAACGACGCCACTTGGTGGCAGAGTGGTCGCCCGCAAGTTTCATATTCGCCGCCCGCAGGTTTCAGCGCCGGCGTTGGATGGGAGTCGCTGCCCAGTTGTGTGAGGTTGCCACTTAAGGGAATGCCACTTAAGCGGTTGCAACGACAGCCGGCCGGCTCATCGGTAATCAGTTTTCAGACGATAGGAAGAGAATTATGAAAAGTATCAGCCGCCGTATGTTTGCCAGTTTGGCCCTGGTGATGGTTGCGTTGTTCAGCAGTGGTGTGTGGGCGGATATGGCCCTCGATAGCGAACGCTCCAGCCTGACCTTCATTACCACCAAGAATGGCGCCATTACCGAGGTGCATCGCTTTACCGGCCTCAGTGGCAGTATCGACAAGGCCGGTGTGGCGACTGTCTCGATCGATCTGATCAGTGTTGCCACCGGCATTGAGGTGCGCGATCAGCGCATGCGCTCCATGTTGTTTGAAACCGAGAAATTCGCCACCGCCACCATTACCGCCAACGTTAATGCGGTGATGGACAGCATTAAAAAATCGTCCAGTAAAACCGTAGAGATTCCAGCGCAACTGTCGCTACACGGTGTGACTCAGGATATCACCTTGCAGGTGCTGGTTACCCATGGCCGCAAAAATTGGGTGGTGAGCGCGGTAACGCCAGTGATGATCAAAGCGGAAGACTTTGGTTTGGCCGCGGGAGTGGAAAAACTGCGTGAAGTGGCTGGTTTAAGCACCATCAGCCAGATGGTACCGGTCAGTTTTGTACTGACCTTTGATAAGTAGTATCTGTTTGATGACAACAACGCTGCCAGCAATGGCAGCGTTGCTTACTAAAGCCGCATAAATTCGGCCAGCGCCTTTTTGGCCTCGATAATAATACTGGTGTCGGGGGCAAAATCTTCGGTCAGTATGCGTTTGATGGCGGGTACCTGGTTGAGGTCGGGCAGGCCATTCATATTGTTGTGCAGCATGCGCAGGTGGATGTTGGTGACGATCATCAGCTCGCCATAGTCCGGCTCTTTCTGGCCGCTGGTGTACCGCCATTGGCCACCAAACTGCAGCGCCTCTGACACCGCCTCTGGCAGTTTCCAATCTTCCACCAGCAGGCGACTGATTTGTGAGGAGGTGGCCTCGGCAATGTTCTGCACCTTCGCCAGCTCATTGGGCTCCTCTTCAATATCGGCCACATACTGGAATACCACCAGATCACCAATTCTAAACAGCAACCCGCACAGGAAGGCGGTATCGGGGTTGAGTTCGGAATCGCTGAATTTGGCCAGCGTGTGAGCCATTACCGCCCGCTCCAGGGAGCGTTGCCAGTTGGCCTGGAACAGCTTACGCAGCAGGGGAATCGGAGTTTCAAACAGCTCTTTGGTGGCGTAGTAGTAGACCAGGTGTTGGGTGGTCTGCCGGCCGAGCCGGGCGATGGCGTCCTGCAGTGTGTTGATGGGCACCGCGCCCCGGTAGAGTGGGCTGTTGGAAGCCGCCAGTAGCTTGGCGGAGATAGAGGTATCGTGGGCGACAATTTTGGTAATGGTGGCTGCTGAGCTGTCGTTATCTTGGCAGGCTTCGCGCACCTTAACCGCCACCTCGGGCAGGGTGGGTACCACCAGGGTGCCTTTGTGAATCTCCTGCTCCACCCGATCGAACAGTGTCTCCTGGTGTACCTGACCAATGATCACCGCTTCCTGAGCTCCCCACTGGTGGTTGCTCTTGGCCTGTTGAAAGCCAAGGTCGAGTACGTGGTGGGGGATTTTTACAAACAGTGCGTTTTTAGAGCGCACCACGGCTGAATATTTCCGTGGCCGCAGGTAGGCCAGAGGGCTTTTGGCTTTGGGGGAGGAGGCCTCAATTACCGATTCCCGGCCATCGAAGGCGATCAGCCCAACCTCACCCTCCAGTAGGTAGTAGTCCCATTCATCATTGAGCCCGGCTTCGAACAGCCGTTCGCTGGTACGTAACTCGACCAGCTCGGTAAAGCTCATGGTAATGATATTGGTGGATTCGGGAGAGGAGGCAAAAGGAATCAGACCTTTGAGCTTATCAAGCGAGAAGACTGAGAGGTCGATGGCCTCCATCTGTATTGACGCTTTTTTGGGTTTTGATTTCTCTTTTTGAAACAGCTTATGAAACATGCACGGATCCAATCCCATTAGTTGAGACTAAATTATAGTTGAATCTGAAAATTTCATGTGCACCAAGCTGGAGAAATGGCAAAGTTTTAGCCAGGTTTTGGCAAATTTGCCGTCTGGGCACGGGCAGGTTGACCACCAGGCACGATGCAGGATTTATATTGACGCGTTTTTCGCAAGCCGATGGCAGTCAGAACCTTGGCTCTTTCGGCCAGATTACTCGATGTGGCCGGTGGTGCGCACCCGGCGACTCACCTTGGCCTCGCCGGCGGATGCCAGGCGTTGTGCACGGCTTGCCTCCAGGCGGCCATCAATAATGTTTTTCAGCGCGATAAGAAAGCCGGTAACCAGAAAGGCACCCGGTGGCAGTATAGCGACCAAAAAGCCGGGGTAGTTATCCACCACGGTAATCTTCCAGTTGCGACCTATTTCGCCGACCAACAGGTGCATATCGGCAAACAGGGTGCCGTTGCCCAGCAGTTCACGGATGGCGCCTACCACCACCAGCACCAGGGCAAAGCCGAGCCCCATCATTAAGCCATCCACCATGGCGGGCAGCACCCGGTTTTTACAGGCGAAGGCGTCGGCCCGGCCGAGAATGGCGCAGTTGGTGACAATCAGCGCAATGAAGATACCGAGAATCTGGTAGAGCTCGTAGGTAAAGGCCTTCATCAACAGTTCGGCACAGGTGGTGAAGGAGGCGATGATCATGACAAAAGCGGGTAGCTTAATGGCATCGGTGACGGCATTGCGAATCATCGAAACCGCCAAGTTGGAGCCGGCCAGTACAACCGTGGTGGCCAGCCCCAGACCGAGGGCATTGACCACAGAGCCGGTTACCGCCAGCAGAGGGCAGAGGCCGAGCAGCTGCACCAGCGCCGGGTTGTTTTTCCAGAGGCCGTTGGCGGCCAATTGACCGTAGCTGGTGTTACTCATCGGGGGCTTCCTCATCGCCGGCGGGCGGCAGATTAAATAGCTGGCTCTGGTAGTGCTCGGCGAACTCTAGCACTTTCCGCACCTGCTTGACGACCGCGCGCGGGGTGATGGTGGCGCCGGTGAATTGGTCAAATTCGCCGCCATCTTTTTTCACGGCCCAGCTGTCAATGGTCGGGTTACTGAGTGATTTACCGATGAAACCCAACACCCAGCCGCTTTTACGTAGGTCGACCTTATCGCCGAGCCCCGGGGTTTCTCCGTGGGTTAATACCCGCACTCCGGCCAGGGAGCCATCGCGATTAACGCCGACGATCAGGCCGATGGCGCCGCTATAGCCGTCTGGCGCCGTGGCGGGAACGATAACCGTGGTGATTTCGCCGTGCAGTTTAGCGATGTTGATATTGGCGGGTTGAGCGAGGCCGAGCATTGACCAAGCCGCCTCCGGTACCGGAATTATGTCTACCAGCAGATCGTTGTCGTGCATGGTTTGCGGCACGATCTCCAACAAAGCTTTCGCAGCGGCGGTGCGTTCCGATTTGGCCACCCGCTCTTTGGTGAGCTGATAGGTGGTTGCTAGAACACCGGCGGTGCAGAGCGCAAACAGCGCCAGCACCAGGCTGTTTTTACTGATCGCTCGGCCCAGCATTAGTTATCTGCCTTTTCTGTGGCCCGCCGTGGCCGGGTGTGGCCGTAGGTGCGGGGCAGGGTGTAGTAGTCGATAAAGGGGGCGGCGAAGTTCATCAATAGCACGGAGAAGGCGACGGCGTCGGGATAGTTACCCCAGGTGCGGATAACGTAGACCAGCGCGCCGATACCTGCGCCATAGATGAGGCGCCCTTTTTTGGAAACCGCCGAGCTGACCGGGTCGGTGACAATAAAGAACGCCCCCAGCATGGTGGCACCGGAAAATAGATGCAGCAGGGGGGAGCCGCCGCTTTCGGAACTGCCATCGAAGAAGATAAAAGCGAGCAGGCTGATGGCCAGCAACATGGCCGCTGGTGCGTGCCAGCTGAAGATACCGCGCCAGAGCAGAAACAGGCCGCCGATGAGGAAGCCCAGGTTGACCCACTCCCAGCCGGCGCCGGCGATGTGGCCGGCACTGAACAGAGGCTGTTCATAGATGGCGTCGACGGTGAGGCCTTGGGCCTGTTTGAATGCATCGAGCGGTGTGGCACCGCTATAGCCGTCGGCACCCTGGCCGCTGAAGACCTGGCTCAAGGCTGCGGCCAGGCCCGGTAATGAGTGGTCGCCAACGCCGGTCGGGGCTGCCCACTGGGTCATGGCTACCGGAAAAGAGATGAGCAGCACCACATAGCCGACCATGGCCGGGTTAAACGGGTTGAAACCCAAACCGCCGTAGAGCTGCTTGGCGACGACAATTGCAAAGAAGGCACCCACCAGCAGTAGCCACCAGGGGCAGTAGGGTGGCAGTGCCAGGCCCAGCAGTACACCGGTGACCAGCGCACTGTAGTCGCGCAGATAGAAGCCGATGGGCCGTTTGCGCAGAGCCAGGGCCAGCGCCTCGAAGCCAACACAAAAACCAACGCACAGCATGACGTTGATCAGCGGCCCAATACCAAAAAAGAGGACCATGGCGACCAGCCCCGGCAGGGTTGCCAGGGCAACCGTCAGCATCACTTTTTGGGTGCTGTTACTGCCGTGGGCATGGGGGGACGAGTGCTGGATAAAACTCATGGGTTGGCCTGCTCCTCAAGCTCGGCCAACACCTGTTGTGCCTGCGCCAGTTTTTCAGTGAGTTTGCTAACCCCGAGTGCCAGCGCCTCTTGGTTGTCGGCCTCAGCGGCTTGTGCTTCGGCCAGCTTGGTCTGCGCTTTCGCAAGACGTGACTGCAGGCTCTCTATCTGGCTGGTCAATTTCTCTGTGGGGGAGAGGGTGGCTGCAGCTGCGGCCTTGGCCTTGGCTCGTTCGATGGCGGCCTGGGCCGGGTCGTCGGCGGCGGCGAGCACAGGCTCAAGCTGGCCGGCGGTTTGGGCCAGCTCCTGTTCGGCGTCGGCCAACTTCTGCTCAAGTTTCTCCACCCCGCTTTGCAGAGCTTCGACCTTATCGGAGTTCTCCTGGGTGGCCTCTGCCAGCTTTTCACGGGCTTTTGCCAGCCGCTTTTGCAGGCTCTCGACATTGGCCTTGGCCTTCTCGGCCGGGTTCATGGCCTGCTTGGCCTGGGCGCGGGCGATGGCCGCGGCTACTGGGTCGTCGCTGGTTTCCACTGGTGTAGCAGACGGCTCCGCCTGGGCGGCCGCCAGCTTCTGTTTGGCTTCATTGGCGCGAACTTCGGCCTGTTTAAGCTTGGCCAGCAGTTGTTCGGCGCGTTCGCTGCCTTCGGCAACGGCCTCCTGGTAGCGCTCCTGGGCGGTGGTTACCCGCGCCTGGGCGCTCTCGACGGCCCGTTCCAGTCGGGCAATGGCATCGGCGCCGCCAGCTTCGCTAACCGCTGCCGGGGCAGTGGGGATGGCTGCTGCGGGGGGCGGATTATCGGCCAGTTTCTGTTTGGCCTTCTCGGCCGCTTGCTGGCGCGCCAGGCGCTTGGCCTCTTTTTCGGCCTCTACCTTGGCCAGCCGTGCCTGGCGGAACTCAAAGCGCTGACGGGAGTGGTCTGATTTGATTTTGTCTTCGCGGGCCTGGCGGATACTGCCTTTGGCTGAGCGATAGTACTGCACCAGCGGAATATTGCTGGGGCAGACATAAGAACAGGCGCCACACTCGATACAATCAAATAGATGGTGGCTCTCCAGCTTGTCGAAATCCTCTGAGCGCGCGTACCAGTACAGTTGCTGCGGCAGCAGGCTGGCGGGGCAGGACTCGGCGCACAAGCCACAGCGAATACAGGCTTGTGCGGGTGGGTTGTTAGCTGGCATTTCGCGCCGGCTGGGGGCGATTAGGCAATTGCTGGTTTTGATCACGGGTATGAGGTCGCTGGTGAGGGCGAAGCCCATCATTGGCCCACCCATAATCAGCCGTGATGCCTTTTTGGCCTGGTAGCCAAACTGGCTGAGCAGCTCGCCTACCGGCGTGCCCAGGCGAACCTCGACGTTGGCCGACTTCTCCAGGGCTTCGCCCACAACAGTGGTTACCCGGCTCAGTAGAGGCTCGCCAAAGCGTACGGCGCGAAAGGCGGCGTAGGCGGTGCCGACATTCTGTACCACGCAGCCGAGGCTGGCGGGCAGGGCGCCAGAGGGCACCTCCTTACCGGTCAGCCTTTGGATGAGCTGTTTTTCGCCCCCTGACGGGTATTGGCAGGGAAAGCTGACCACCTGCACCCGGGTTCCTTCGGCAGCCTGGCGCAGGGCGGCCAGTGCTTCGGGTTTGTTCTCTTCCAGACCAATGACGAGATCTTCCGGCTCGCCCAAAATCTTGGCCATGATCAGGGTGCCCTGGATAACTGCCTCTGGGTAGCTGCGCATCAGCATGTCATCAGCGGTGATGTAGGGTTCACACTCGGTGCCGTTGATAATCAGATGTTGTATGGGGCTGCGCGCCGCTAGCTTGACCGCGGCTGGGAAGCCGGCGCCGCCCATGCCGACGATGCCAGCGGCACGGATTTTGGCCAGTAGGGTGTCGGCGTCCTGCTCCAGATAGGCTTCACAGGGCTCCAGAGGTTGCCACTCATCCAAACCGTCGGATTCGATCACAATACAGGGGCCGGACATACCCGACGGGTGCGGCAGAACACAGTCGGTGATGGCGCTAACGGTACCGGAGATCGTGGCGTGTACATTAGCACTGACCACACCCTTGGCCTGGGCCACCAACTGCCCAGTGAGCACGCGCTCACCAACCTCAACCATGGGCACCGCAGCGGCGCCGATATGTTGGCTCAGGGGCAGGATCACCTGTTTCGGCAGGGTGGCCTCGGTAAGCGGAGTTTGTGTCGATTGCGCCTTATTTTGCGGCGGATGCACGCCCCCAGGAATGGGGTAAATCTTGCGGACGTGCTGTTCGGGCTTGGTATCCATAGACGGTGCTGACACTACATTCTCCCCTGGGCTCAAGCGGCTTGATGGTCGCGGTCAGAGGCGATGAGGCCTGCCGGTTTTGGCTTTTGCCAATGCCAGGTGGCCAGTGTGGTGGCGATGGGGACCATATCAATGCAGTCGACTGGGCAGGGCTCTACGCAGAGGTCGCAACCGGTGCACTCTTCGGCAATGACCGTGTGCATCTGCTTGGCCGCGCCCAGGATGGCGTCCATCGGGCAGGCCTGAATGCATTTGGTGCAGCCGATACACTCATCTTCGCGGATAAAGGCCACCCGTTTTACCTCCGCGTTCGCGGCATCGCCGGCATCCAGGGTTGGCGCTTCAACTCCCAGTAACTGGGCGATGGCATCAACCGTGGCCTGGCCGCCGGGTGGGCATTTGTTGATCACGTCGCCCTCGGCGATCTTTTCGGCGTAGGGTCGGCAACCGGGGTAACCACACTGGCCACACTGGGTTTGCGGCAGCAGCGAGTCGAGCTGCTCAACGATTGGGTCGCCTTCGACTTTAAAGCGCACTGAGGCAAAGCCAAGCACGCCACCGAAGATTAAAGCCAGGGTGCCGAGTGCCAAAACGGCGGCGAGAACGGGTTGATCCAATAGCATTTGCATTCTTCAGTGCCTCACAACGCTCTAAATCAATCCGGCGAAGCCCATAAAGGCCAATGACATCAATCCCGCGGTGATCATACCAATGGCCGCCCCTTGAAAGGGGAGCGGTACATCGGCGGCGGCCAGCCGTTCACGCATGGCGGAAAAGAGAATGAGCACCAACGAAAAGCCAACCGCGGCGCCAAAACCGTAGAGGCTGGATTGCCAGAAGTTGTAACCCTTGTTGGTGTTTTGCAGAGCCACGCCCAACACGGCGCAGTTGGTGGTAATCAGGGGTAGAAAGACGCCCAGTACCCGATAGAGCAGGGGGCTGGTCTTTTCGATAAACATCTTGGCGAACTGTACTACTACGGCGATCACCATAATAAAGGCGATTGTACGCAGGTATTCCAACTCCAGGGGTGAAAGTATCCAGGTGTAAACCAGATAACTGCAGATGGACGCCAGCGTCAGCACAAAGGTAGTGGCGCCCGCCATGCCGATGGCGCTCTCCAACTTATTGGAGACTCCCATAAATGGGCACAAGCCAAGGAATTGCACCAACACGTAATTGTTCACGAGAACCGTGCCCAATAGGATTGCAGCGAATTCTGTCATAGCGGCTCTGTGATCATGGTTGGTTGGAAAAAGGGCGCCAAGGCCCGCCGGGAGCGGCATTGTACAGCAAAAAATGGCATTTCCTAAATGCAACTTGCTGCAATCACTTATCGGCTAGATAGATATAGGTGCGTCGTGTTGATCTGTTTTTGTGGTAGCAAAAGGCATGGGAGGTGGCTGACTTGGTGGGGCAGAATGTGACCAAATAGGTCAATTTTTTGGCCGGCTTTATGCACGAAACCGCAGCTCTTGACGCTGTTTCCTACGTTTAGTTATAAAAAAAAGGGATTTTTAGATGATTGTGTGAAACTCTTTGCAATCTCGAAAAGTGTCATTTTCGGTGCTCGGAGTTAGAGCGTATAAATAGGCTGTAACAGCCTCTTTTCGAGTGATGTTTATTGCGCCACATCGAGAATTTAAGGTGTTTTTCTAAACGGTAGGGCCTGCTCTCCTGCGCCCCGCCCAGGCCAGACTTCTTACCTTGAAGTTCCGTCGTACCGCCAAAAGCGGTGGTTCAATTGGTTAGGTTAATTGATATGTCAGACAGTTCGCAGCGTCAAAATGTAGTGGAATTCCGCCCGGCTGCCAAACTGAAGCGCAGCCAGTCGGCCGTTCGATTGCCGGCGGCGGTTCATCTTCTTAAAGAGAAAACGACCTACTTTTTACAGTCGGCAATGTTGGCGCTATTTGACAGCGCCGACGATACCCTGTTTGAACTGGCCGACAAATCGGACACCAACCAGGACCAGAGTCTCTACTTCGAGTCTATGCGCCAGGTTCGCCTCTGTCGGCGCGAGATCGAAAACTCCCTGATCGAACGTGTTCACGCTGGCTTCGACCGTCTGGCCGATCCACATGCGGTGGGCCACGAGGAGTGGGAATACCAGGTTGATACCGATAACCTGTCGCTGGTTAACAACGAGCAGCTGGAACAAAACGTTGCCGTTGAGTCTATGGTGAACAAGGCCATAGAAGCCAATCCCGAATCACTACAACACCTGACTTTACGGCTGGACAGCCTGGTCCCGTGTAAGGTCTACCAACGCAACAACCCCGTTGGTCCGCACGATATCTGTTATGCCTTCCTGAAAGCGGCGGAGAGTCTGGATACCAATATCAAAGTCAAGTTGGTGGTGCTCAAGCTGTTTGAACGGCATGTAATGAATGAGCTGCCAGGCTTCTACGACCTGGCCAATGAGCTGATGATTCAGCGCAACATTTTGCCGTCGTTGACTACCAACGCCTCTCGTCAACGTGGCAATCCCGCCGAGTCGTCTACTGGTGCCGCAACCCGCGCCCCAGGTTCGCAGGAGGTGTTGCAAACCTTCCGCAGCCTGGTCGGTGAGGGGGCTTTGCCCGGCCAGGAGAATAGTGCCGGCGAGCAGCAGGTTGTAATCAGCGAAAGTACCCTCTTGCAGCTGTTGTCACAGGTACAAGTGCAGCAGATGCGTAATCCGCAAGTGACTACCGCCGGCATCGATGTACAGCAGCTGCAGAATATTCTGACGGCCCAACACAAAGGGGTGATTGGCCAGATCGATCGCGATGTGATCAACCTGATCAATCTACTGTTTGAATTCATCGTCGATGATCGCAATCTGGCCGCAGAGATGAAAGTTCTGCTCAGCCGTCTGCAAATCCCTCTGTTGAAGGTGGCGATTGCCGACAAGACCTTTTTTGATCACGGTGGTCACCCCGCCAAACGGCTGCTTAATGAAATGGCCACCGCCTCCCTGGGTTGGGTTGCCAACCAAAAGGGCCGGGATAACCTCTATAGCAAAGTTGAACAAACGGTTCTGCGCATCTGCGAAGACCCGAATGTCGGCACTGAAGTGTTCGACGAAATGTTGATGGATTTCCTCTCTTTTATTGAGAAAGAGAAACGGCAAGCCGCCATTTTAGAGAAGCGCACCCTGGATGCGGAGGCCGGTAAAGCCAAAGCCGAGGCGGCCCGAAGTGAAGTCTCCAGTGCACTGGCCAAGCTTAAAAATGTTGATAACCTCAGCGACCCGATGAAAACATTGGTGCATGAAGCCTGGGCCAATGTCATGTTCCTGGTCGCCTTGAAAGACGGTGTTGATAGTCCGCAATGGAATTCAGCCCACAGTACCGTTCGTAACCTGGTTTGGAGTTTGACCACAGAGGTCACCTCTGAAAACCGCGTGCGCCTGATTAAGCTGTTGCCGGAGCTGCTCAAACGGCTGCGAACCGGTTTGGAAAGCATCAGTTTCAATGCCTATGATATGGGCAAACTGTTCAAGCATCTGGAAGCGGAACACTTGGCGCAGCTGCGCGGGAAACCCGCTTCTGCGCAGGCCAATGCAACGGTGCCAGCCACGCCAGACGTGGCGACAAAAGTTCAACCCCGGCCATTAATGCCGCGCGGCACTACCACTGATGCTGCGCCAGAGAAACCCGCAGGTTCGCCTGTGGCAACTTCCTCTGTTGAACCCCGTCTGCCAAGCCGAGGCGAAACTACACCGGCGGCACCAGCTGCGGTAGAGCCAGAGCCACAGTTTCTCGATCAGGTGGATGGCCTTTCGCAGGGTAGCTGGTTTGAATTGCGAAGTAGTGGTGAAGCTTCTGTTCGTTGTCGTCTGGCGGCGATCATCAAGCCCACAGGCAAGTATATTTTCGTTAACCGCAGTGGCATGAAGGTGGCGGAGAAGGATCGCAACGAGTTGGCGATTAATCTTCGTAGCGGCGAAATTCGCATGTTGGATAACAGCATGCTTTTTGATCGCGCACTGGAGTCGGTAATCAGTAATTTGCGTGACAGCCGTTCGCCGACTAACCGCTAGCAACGACTAGTGCCCCCCCGTTAACAAGCGCGGCTAACTGCCGCGCTTTGTCTTTTAACCCAAGCCTGGTTTTACCTTTCCTATTTTTCCACTCCTGGCTCCATCCGGCCAGCGCTGGTTGTTCGGTTGGCTGCTGTGTTAATGTTGGCGACTATCGTTCGGATGGATAGCTCAATGATAGACCGCAAAGGCTGGCTGCAGCTGGATGCGCCCATACGGGTACAGCACCGGCCCTCTCCCAATTTTAATCAGCGCCCGAATGGAGCTGATATCTCCCTGCTGGTTATACACAATATCAGCCTGCCACCTGGCTGTTATGGTGGTGGCTTCATTGAGCAATTTTTTCAAAATCGACTGCCCAAGGATGAACACCCCTATTTTGCGGAAATTGCCGAATTGCAGGTCTCGGCCCACGGCTTGATTGACCGCTCCGGTGGCTTTACCCAGTTTGTCGGTTTCTACGATCGAGCTTGGCACGCGGGCGCTTCTGAGTACCATGGCCGCTCAAACTGCAACGACTTTTCAATTGGCATTGAGTTAGAGGGCTGCGATACTGAGCCCTTCAGCGTGGATCAATACCGATGTCTCACGTGGCTTAGTCGGGTCATCATGGAGTGCTTTCCTGCGATTTCTGTAGAGCGCATCGTTGGTCATAGCGATATTGCCCCCGGCCGCAAAACCGATCCGGGCCCCTGTTTCGACTGGGTTGGCTATCGGCACTCTCTCGCTCGCTAGGGTGGGGCGCTGTGGTTAATTCTTCAACACTGGTCATCCACTGCTGTTGCCGGTCGATAAAATATTAAGGAAATAAAACGACTATGTTACTGATCACCGTCGTCTGCAGCCTGTTGCTGATTCAACTCTGGGGTTCTGGCAAACCGCTGCACAAAGACAATTGGTTCTACGCCCTGCTCAACTTTTATTCGCAATTTGATCGCCTGGCGTCGGTTCGTATGGGCGCTTTCTCGGCCGCTTTGATCACCGCATTACTGTTGGTAGTAATTGGCTATTCGCTGTTAGATTACATCTCCTCCTGGTTGGCTGCCGCCTTCGCTATATTGGTGCTGGTCTACTCCATGGGGCGGGGACTTTTTTCGGAGCTGGTGGCCAGCTATGTGAGTATCTGGCATGCCAAGGATTGGGAGGCGGCGGTTACCATAGCCCAGGAGTTGGGCATAGAGACCCACTGGTTGGAGTCTGACGACTGGAGCGAGCTCAATCACCTGGTGGTTGAGCAACTCGCCTATCGGGGCTTTGAACGGATTTTTGTCGTGCTCTTCTGGTTTGTGGTTACCGGCGTGGTTGGCCCGCTGGCCTACCGGTTAGTAGCGCTCTACGGTGATCACACCGACGATGGCGATGAAGCGGAACAGTTGCAGCGCCTGCTTTGGTTGGTCGAGTGGCCGGTGGTGCGTTTGTTTGGTTTGTCGCTGGCGATTACCGGCAATTTCACCAGCTGTTTTTCTCGTTGCCGGCAGTTTATCAGTTGCACCAAAACCAGCTCTTCACAGATGTTGGTCTATTTTGTGGAAAGCGCGCTAAGTGTCACCAAAGCCGATTCGTCAGACCCCCGCTGTGGGGAGAAAGAGTTAACTGAGTTACAGCAGCTCTACTCTCGCACCATGGTACTTTGGGTGTGTGTGATTGCCGTGTTCACTCTGCTTTTGTAATCAGCTTAAAAGAAATAAGAGAAAGTTATGCCCTCATTTGATGTTGTTTCCGAAGTGGATAAACAGGTGTTAACCAACTCGGTCGATCAGGCCAATCGACTAATCGGTAACCGCTTTGATTTCAAAGGTGTCGATGCAGAGTTCACCCGCCAGGAGTATGTGGTTTTTTTGCGGGCCGATGCCGAAATTCAGATTAATCAGATGTTGGATATTCTTAAGTCCACCCTGCACAAGAACAACGTGGATATCCGTTGCCTGGAGGAGGGTAAGTTGGAACAGTCTGGCAAGCAGGTGAAAACTCAGGTGACGGTGCGCACGGGGCTGGATCAGGATCTGACGAGAAAGATTGTCAAACTGATTAAAGATTCCAAAATTAAAGTGCAGTCGCAGATTCAAGGCGATCAAGTGCGTGTGACCGGTAAGAAGCGCGATGAGTTGCAGGCCATCATTGCCATGCTGCGCGCAGCCGATCTGGATATGCCGTTACAGTTCGATAACTTTCGCGATTAAAATCCCTCTCTTTTCTAGTGCGTGCTGGCGAGCCCTCGGCAGTCGTGTTCAACTCTCCCGCCAGCGAAACAGTGCCGCCGATACCAATAAAAAGAGCGCGGTCATGCCGGCTAAAATCAGCAGATGGTTACTCACTTGCATTAGTGTGGCGCCATCCAGCATGACCGCCCGGGCAGCCTGCACCATGTGGGTCAGCGGCAGAAAATCACTGAAATAGACCATCCATCTGGGCGCGCCGTCGAGCGGAAACCAGACCTCCGACATCAGCATCATGGGAAAGACAAACACGTTGAGCAGGCCGTTGGCGAGCTCTTCGCTGGCCAGCCGGCTGGCGATAATCAGCCCCAAGGAGAGCAGTGACAGGATGCCTAAGCCGGCAACGAGTAACAGTGTGAGGTAACTGCCCAGCATCACAAAATCGAGCACCAGGTCGGCGGTAATAAATACCAGCGTACAAACACCGATATTGATAATGAAGCGCGACAATACCTGTGCAGTTAGAAATTCAATGGGCCGCACCGGCGAGGCCTGCAGGCGTTTTAAAACCCCATTTTTACGGTAGCGGACAATCACATAACCCACGCCAAACAGGCTGGAAAACATCAGGTTCATTGAGATGATGCCGGGAATCGCCCAATCGACGTAGCGCACCTCCCGCCCCTCGATAGACTGTGCCTGCCATTGGTCCGACTGCTTGAGTGCCAGTAACTGCTCAAGCAGCTTGCCTTTGCTTGAGCTGGCGTTAATCCAGTAGTGGTTGTCGTTTATTAACAGGTCAACTTGGTGATACTGCACCTTGGTAATGGCCGGAGCGAGCTCGTCGTAATGTATGATTTGGATCGCATCAAAGCTCTCCACCTGCTCAAGTAAGGCCGGGTCTGGGGTAACAACACCCACTTTAAACACCGCTTCGTCGCCGCGGGAGAAGGCCAGGGCAACAATGGCTATGATGAGTGGCGGCATGACGAACGACCACATCAGGGAGGCCCGGTCGCGGTAGTACTCTTTATTGCGGGCGATTAATAAACTGAGAATTCTTTGCATGGGGCGCTCTGATGGGTACTCTGATTTTTACCTGAACTTTATTGCCGATTGCGCGTGTGATTGTTCTGGCTAATGGGCTTACTCACGCAAACTGTGGCCGGTAATTTTTAAAAACAGGTCATCCAGTGTCGGGTTTCTTACCTGCAGTGAGCTTAGGTCGGCATTGCTGGCTAACAGCTGCTGTAATGTCTGTTCAATGCTGTAACTGGTAATTTCAATTTTGCCGGCGTGGATCGTGTAATCAAACTGCACCAGAGCTTCTGCACTCAGGCTCTCCTGGGGCAGGCAGACGTAAGCGTAACCAAAGTGTTGTTTCAGCAGCGCTTGTGGCGAGCCCTCTGTGACCACTTCGCCGCGGTCGACAATCAGCAGGTTATCGCACAGGGACTCGGCCTCATCCATGTAGTGGGTGGTAAGGACAATGGTTTTACCCTGGGCTTTGATGCTTTGAATCAGCGACCAGAAATTGCGCCGCGATTGTGGGTCCAGGCCGGTGGTGGGTTCATCCAGGAAGACAATTTCAGGGTTATTAATTAGCGCCAGGGCCAGTAGCAGCCGTTGCCGTTGGCCGCCAGAGAGTTTGGCGGCCGGGTGGTGCAGAAAGTCCCCCAGGCTGCACTGCTGAATCAGTGCCTCCAGCTCGACACTGTTGTGGTAGAGGCCGGCAAACAGCCGCAACACTTCAATAACGGTGAGAAAATCCATCAGCGCTGTGGATTGAAATTGAATTCCCGCCTCGGCTTTGAAGTTGGGATTGTTGCTGATTCCTTTGTATAAAATTTCACCGGATGTAGGTTGGGTAATCCCCTCCATCATTTCGATGGTGGTGGTTTTACCGGCCCCATTGGGGCCGAGCAGGCCGAAGCAGATACCTTGTTCAATGGCAAAGGAGATACCCTTTACGGCTTCAACATTTTTGTAATGTTTACGCAGATTGCGAACTTCAAGAATGACAGTCATTGCAGCAGATCACCGGTGCCTAAATTACATGCGCTGTAATAACACAGAGCTGTAATCAATAGAGGCGTATTTAAATTGCCCGTATTGTCACAGAGACCAACGCGAAAGCCCAGGTGCGGGTATTGAATTAATCCTGTTCAATCAATCGGCTGATCCGATGGCGTATACCCCACAACAGGATTAGCGAGGGGAGCACCATGATGGTGGTGACGATAAAAAAGAGCGACCAACTACCCAGCCAGTCGATCAGGTAGCCACTTAAACCGGCCAATGAGGTGCGCCCAAGATTACCGAGTGATGCCAATAGGGCGTATTGGGTGGCGCTAAACGCGCGGCCGGTGATGGCCGACAAAAAGGCGACCATGGCCACCGAGGCAAAGGCACCGGTGAAGTTATCGACGATAAGGGTGAGGGCAAACAGCCACTCGTGAGGCCCCAGTTGTGCCATCAAGGCGAACATTAAGTTACTGGCCGCCATTGCCACGCCACCGACCATCAATCCGCGAACGACACCAAAACGGGTATTAAAGAGGCTGCCGATCAGGGTGAAAATTACCGTGAGCACCCAGCCAAACATTTTGCTGTACTGGCCTATCTGTTCGTTGCTGAAGCCAACTTCTCGGTAGAAGACAATCGACATTCGGCCGAGAAAGGCCTCGCCGATTTTAAAGAGAAAAATAAACAGCAACAGCGACAGGGCGATGCGCACACCATTGCGCCGGAAAAAGTCGCGGAAGGGCTCCAGCACCGTGACCAGCAGCCAGCTACTCTCCCGCGACAGATGCAGATCGTGCTGTACGCTGGCTTCGGCCTTTTTCTGCAGGATGTCACGCTCGGTCTTTGGCTCTTTCACCCAGAGGGTGGCGATGATCAGCGCCACAAGCACTCCGGCCATCAATAGGTAGACCTGGTTCCAGCCAATCTGGTCGGCGGAGGAGAAGGCCAGGTAACCGGGCCAGGAGTAGCCCGACCACCAACCGATCACCGACATCGCCGCCGCGGCTGGCATCTTGTCGCTTTCGGCGGGGGAGAATTGATCGATTCGAAAGGCGTCGATGGCGATATCCTGAGTGGCTGAGCAGAGTGCAATCAGGGCCGCCAGCACACCGAACAGGGCCAGTTGTGAGCTGGGCGAGACCTGGGCTATGGCCAACAAAAGCATCAGCAACAGCATCTGCATCAGCAGTATCCAGCTGCGCCTTTGGCCAAATCGGCTCAGACCGGGTAGAGGCACCCGGTCAATTAATGGTGCCCAGAGGAAATTAAACGCGTAGATCAGGGCTAC
Organism: Halioxenophilus sp. WMMB6; assembly: GCF_033283405.1. Classification (NCBI taxonomy): domain Bacteria; kingdom Pseudomonadati; phylum Pseudomonadota; class Gammaproteobacteria; order Alteromonadales; family Alteromonadaceae; genus Halioxenophilus; species Halioxenophilus sp. WMMB6. Next base: position 68,048 of record NZ_JAWMQR010000003.1, on the reverse strand, counting down.
GGAGCCGAGCGCGCCAATATCGCCCCGGCTGATGCCCTCATCCTTTAACCAGCCACTTAAATTGCTGCCAATCAGGGCGAAGGGGAAGCCGCTGGCCATTCCCATTAAAAAAATCCACAACAGACGAATATCAGAGTAGAGCTTGAGCGTTTGAAACCAGGAGTTGGGCATGAAGATATGGGCTAGGGTCAACGAGATTAGCTGTGAACCTTGCCCGAATGCTAACGCTTGGGCAAGTCTTTACGAGAATTCGAAATAAGATTTCACCAGGGCGGGTAGTGTAGGGGGCATTTCAGAGCTATGGCCGCCAACGGTAGCGAGCCAGGCTTGTCCTCTCGCCTGTAAAGACAATCCCTTCCGCTTGCAGCAGCCCTTTTTGATATTGGCCACGCTCATCGGGCAGGGAGATACGGCCCTGGCTGTTGATGACTCTATGCCAGGGCAATTGGCTCTCTTGTGGTAGTTGGCCAAGGGTACGCCCCACCCAGCGGGCGCCGTTGGCCAGGCCGATCAGCTTGGCCAGATCCCCGTAGGTGGTTACCCGGCCCACGGGAATTTGGCTCAACACCAAGTAGAGCGCCGCCAGCCGCTGCTCCATGGGGGTCAGTGTGACGGTTAGAAGTTGTAGACCAGGTTGGCGGAGGTGATGGTATCGGCGTGCAGATCGCCCTGGGCGGGGTCGCTGTTGTAGCGAATCTCATAGCCGAGCTTAAGCGCCATGGAGCTGTTGATGGCGACCGCAAAGCCAAAGATGCTCTGGGTGAAGGTGTTGTCGGAGGAGATCTCCACCCGGGTTTCGTTGAGCAGGGTGGCGGTTTCGGTCAGCTGGTATTTGTAGTCCGAGGTGATCAAGTAGTTGATACCGCTCTGCTTTTCCTGAGTCTCTTCCAGCTTGGTGGTTCGATAACCAGCACCCGCAGAGACTTTCCATTTCATGGTGTCGGTGTTAAAAATCTTGTAACCAGCACCGAAGGCGGTGGTGTAGATCGCTTCAAACGAGTCGAATTTGTCGTCGAAGTAGCGTAAATCACCAAACAGGTAGGTGCGCTCGGTGAGGCTGTACTGGCTGTCCCAGTTGGCCAGATAGGACTCAGCATCCTTGGTGCCATCACTTTCGGCACTGGTGGCGGCCAATTTCAGTTTGTGATCCCACTTTTCGCGGCTGTTTTCAAAGGTTAACGAGGCGTTAACGACTTGGGATTCGGAATTGCCGTCCACCATGACCAAGCCGGCCTCGCCGACACCACTCCACTCGGATGCGAAGCCGGCGCTGCTCGCAAAAGTCAGAATAGTAGCGGCGATAAAGCGTTTGCTCGTCATATAAAAGCTCCTAAAAAATCAATTCGCTCGATAAGTGCAGGTCTCGGCACTCAAATTAAGCGGGCCATTCTAACGATGTTTTGTTGAAATTCCGACTTTCCCTCCCGGCAGAGTGTAAAAAGGTGGTCAAATCTGCTTTTTGAACCGGTTTTTGTGGCGATCTGCTTGAATTCAGCCGCTCCCGCCCTCAGACAGTCATCTGATATACCTCTGGTTTGTAGGCAACGGAGCGCTCATGCGTCTGCTTTTTATTCTCTTTATCTACTTGGTGCTGGAATTCTGGCTGATGGTGGCGGTGGGTACGCATATTGGTGCCCTGGCGGTGGTTTTGATTACCCTGGCCACGGCTGCCATTGGTTTGTCCCTGGTCCAGCGCCAAGGGCTGGCAACTCTGGCTCAGGCCCAGGAGAAGATGAATAAGGGGGAATCCCCGGCCGGCGAGATGGTCTCCGGGCTGGCCCTCTTTCTGGGTGGGTTATTGCTGCTCATCCCCGGGTTTATCAGTGATGGTGTCGGTATTCTGTTGATGATACCGGGCCTCAGGATGTGGTTGGCGCGCAGAATGTTGGGCCCGATCACTCGCTCTTCGTTCACCCGTTTTCGCTTCCACGGCAGCCAATACCAGAACGGGCGCACCTTTGAGGGTGAGTTTGAGGAAACGGGTGCAGATCACCCCCGTTCAGACAAAAAAAATCAAAATTTTTTGCCCTAAGGGTGTTGAAATCGTCTTTATAAGCCCCATTTCGTCAATCACCCTATCCCGGGTGGCTGATGTTTAACCAGCAGCCATCCAGCCAGGCCGATACTGGCCTGTAAGTTTGATAACACACAGTAATCGCTACCCCAGGGTTGCTTTAATACTTCAGGAGAAAATAAAGATGAACATTCGTCCTTTACACGATCGTGTTGTGGTTCGCCGAAAGGAAGAAGAGAAGACAACTGCAGCTGGCATCGTTTTGCCTGGCTCGGCTACCGACAAGCCTAATCAAGGCGAAGTATTAGCAGTTGGCACCGGTCGCATTTTGGACAACGGTGATGTCCGCCCAGTAGACGTAAAAGTGGGTGACACCGTGGTATTTGGCAAGTATGCCGGCAGCGACACCATCGAAGTCAACGGCGAAGAACTGTTGATTTTGAACGAATCCGACATCAAGGCGGTGCTGGTTTAATCCGCATCTGTCGCCTTTAAGTAAAGCAACTGAATACAAGATAGAAGGAATCAACAATGGCCGCTAAAGACGTAAAATTTGGTGATGACGCCCGCGTACGCATGCTCGCAGGTGTAAATATTCTGGCTGACGCAGTAAAAACCACTCTGGGCCCCAAAGGCCGCAACGTAGTACTCGATAAATCTTTCGGCGCCCCCACCGTAACCAAAGACGGTGTTTCGGTAGCCAAAGATATCGAGCTGGAAAACAAATTCGAAAACATGGGTGCACAGATGGTTAAGGAGGTTGCTTCCAAAGCCTCTGACGACGCGGGTGACGGCACCACTACCGCCACTGTTCTGGCCCAGGCGATTGTTAACGAAGGTCTGAAGGCCGTTGCCGCCGGCATGAACCCAATGGATCTGAAGCGCGGTATCGATAAAGCCGTTGCCGCGGCCGTAGCCCATGTTAAATCCATCGCTCAGCCCTGTGCCGACACCAAGTCTATCGCCCAGGTAGGTACCATCTCTGCCAACAGTGACACCAGCATCGGTAACGTAATCGCCGAAGCCATGGAAAAAGTGGGCAAAGAGGGTGTTATCACCGTTGAGGAAGGGTCTGGCCTGGAAAACGAGCTGGACGTGGTGGAAGGTATGCAGTTCGACCGCGGTTACCTCTCTCCTTACTTCATCACCAACCAGGACAGCATGTCTGTCGAAGTAGACAGCCCCTTCATCCTGCTGGTTGACAAGAAGATCTCCAACATCCGTGAGCTGCTGCCCGTTCTGGAAGCGGTAGCCAAATCCGGCAAGCCCCTGGTCATCGTTGCTGAAGACGTGGAAGGTGAAGCACTGGCGACTCTGGTTGTTAATAACATGCGCGGCATTGTTAAAGTCTCTGCCTGTAAAGCTCCTGGCTTCGGCGACCGTCGCAAGGCCATGCTGCAGGATATCGCTACCCTGACGGGTGGTACCGTTATCTCTGAAGAGGTTGGTCTGGACCTGGAAGGCGCCACTCTGGAGCACCTGGGTACCGCCAAGCGCGTAACCATGAGCAAAGAGAACACCGTCATTGTTGACGGTGCCGGTGATGCCGAAGAGATCAAAGCGCGCGTTGCTCAAATCCGCGTTCAAATCGAAGAGTCCACCTCTGACTACGACCGCGAAAAGCTGCAAGAGCGTGTTGCCAAACTGGCTGGCGGTGTTGCTGTTATTAAAGTGGGTGCCGCCACTGAAGTGGAAATGAAAGAGAAGAAAGCCCGCGTGGAAGATGCCCTGCACGCTACCCGTGCTGCGGTTGAGGAGGGTGTTGTGCCTGGTGGTGGTACCGCGCTGATACGTGCCGTTGCCGCGATTGCCGACCTGGTCGGTGACAACGAAGAGCAAACCGCTGGTATCACTATTGCCCGTCGTGCCATGGAAGCGCCGCTCCGTCAGATCGTTACCAACGCGGGTGATGAAGCTTCTGTTGTGGCTTCTCTGGTACGTGAAGGTACTGGCAACTTCGGTTTCAACGCCGCGACTGGTGAGTATGGCGACATGCTGGAAATGGGTATTCTGGATCCAGCCAAAGTTACCCGTACTGCGCTGCAGGCTGCCGGTTCCATTGCTGGTCTGATGATCACCACTGAAGCCATGGTTGCGGATGCACCGAAGGAAGCAGGTCCTGCCATGCCAGATATGGGTGGTATGGGCGGCATGGGTGGCATGGGCGGCATGATGTAATTTGCCGGCTTAGCCAAACCCTGTTCCAAACAAAGGCTCGCTTCGGCGGGCCTTTGTGCTTTTGGGGAGCTGTGATAGCGTGCTAGGCACTTTATAAACTGGCTGGGGACTATAGAATAGGGCCAAATTTGATAGGGGCACCCAGCAGTGGGCTTTGCGTTACGGCGCATCTGCTGTAGCCGAGCGTGCCATTTCTATCGCCAGTGACACATTCAAGGACTCAATTACCTATGGTGCAATCGCGCAAAGAACCAACCATCTCCTCCGGCGACCTCTCTCTTCCTATGGATGACGATCTTGGCCCCCGCTCTCGACAGCAACGCTCGGCGGCGGCAACTGGAAAAACCCCTCCCTCGAAGACCGCAACAGTGGTTAAAGCCAAGTCGCCACTGGCTGGATTTGCTGTACTGTTGGCGCTGGTGGCATTGGGTATCGGTGGTTTTGCCACCTGGCAATTCTGGCTGACCTCGCAGCAGCTGGCCGAGGCCAATGGCCGCCTGACGGAGCTGGAGAATCGTTTGGCATTATCCGACGATGAATCCACTCAGTCAGTGACTGCGCTGCAGGCGGCCCTTAAGCAGGCCCTGGGTAATGTCGGTATTAATGAGACAGAAATTCGCAAGCTCTGGGATACCCGCAATGTCAATCGCAAAGCTATTAACGACAACGAATCGGCGATTGTGGCTTTAGGAAAAGAGGTGAAAGCGAGCCTGGGTAAGCTTGATAAGTCTGTGGCTGCGTTGCAGAGCGGATTACAGAGTGTGGATGGTAAGGTCGCGGCCAATGAAAGCCAGGTTGCTACATTGAAAAGCCAGATGGCGGGTTTGAAAGATCTCTCTTCGCAACTGTCCAGCCTCAAGTCCCAGTTGGCTACGATTCAGAGTTTGAACTCCCGTGTTACCAGCAATGAAGAGGCTATCGAGGCGATTGATGCGTATCGCCTGAATATCAACCGTCAGCTGCTGGAGTTACAGCAGCGGGTCAATGGCGCTCAGTAGCGTCCCGCATTGACAGCGCCTGGGGGGTTAGAGCTCCCGGGCGGGTTTGCTCTCTCGCTTGGCCATTAGCCCTGGCAGGCGTTGATTGACCAGTTCCCCTTTCTGCTCGACTGCTTCCGGCGTCAGTGTAGACGCTGCACGGGCGTGGGTACGACTGGTGGCGTTCCACTGCATCACCGCCAACTCTTGATTTTCCCTCTGCGGGCCTCGGCACCGACAACTTTGGCAGGCTACTGAATAGGTTAGAGAGTGCACCACCATATGCAGGTGTTCACTGCCACAAAACGGGCAGGGTTCGATTTGTAAAGCCATAAATACTCCACTGGGCCTAGCTTACTGGCCCCACTGCTAACTTCGAGATCGGGTTCTGGAGCTGCTGCCTCTTATATACAGAGGAGTTCCGCTCGAAGTTAACCAGTTGAAGAAGCCCGCGTGGCCACCATGGGCGCTGTGCGTGCTGCCCCGCTAACGTTACTGGCAGGGGCGGTCCATGCCAAACGCGGGATAATGAGACGTCAACCTTACCAAGCAAGGCTCTCATACAGGAAGTGTAGTACCAGATGCCAACTCTTCAAGTCGGTATTTGATTAAAATCCCAATATCTTGTGCTGGGTATGATTTGCGGTACTAATTGTAGGGTTTTGGTCTGGATTTACCCTTAACCAATACAGTGGGAAATCCACGGCTGCATGGTGTAGAATCCCGGGCTTTAATCTAATTAGCCGATATGAGTGAGACGCGCGTTATGACCACCGTAATCCGCCAGCAAGATCTGATCGACAGTATTGCCGACGCCCTCCAGTTCATCTCCTATTACCACCCCAAAGATTTCATCAAAGCGGTTTATGAGGCCTACCAGCGTGAGGCGAATCCCGCAGCCAAAGATGCCATGGCGCAGATTCTGATCAACTCGCGGATGTGTGCCGAAGGGCACCGCCCCATCTGCCAAGACACTGGAATTGTTAGTGTCATCATGAAAATTGGTATGAATGTGCAATGGGATGCCGACTGCAGCATTGAGGATATGGTCAACGAAGGTGTTCGTCGCGCTTACAACAACCCGGATAACAAGCTGCGTGCCTCTGTGCTGGCGGATCCAGATGGTGCCCGTAAGAACACCGGCGACAACACCCCGGCAATGATCACCTACAAGTTGGTACCCGGCGATAAGGTGGAGGTCCACGTTGTCGCCAAGGGCGGTGGTAGTGAAGCGAAAACCAAATTTGCGATGCTCAACCCATCCGACTCTGTGGTGGAGTGGGTTCTGAAAATGCTACCCACCATGGGGGCGGGCTGGTGTCCACCGGGTATTTTGGGTATCGGTATTGGCGGTACCGCCGATAAGGCAATGGCGATGGCCAAAGAGGCACTGCTCGACCCAATTGATATCCAAGACCTGCGCGAACGTGGTCCTTCCAATCGAGCCGAAGAGCTGCGCCTGGAATTGATGGATGGGGTTAACAAACTGGGTATTGGCGCCCAGGGCCTGGGTGGTTTGACCACTGTTTTGGACGTGAAGGTCAAAGATTGCCCTACCCACGCGGCCAACAAGCCGGTGGCGATCATCCCCAACTGCGCCGCTACCCGGTTGGTGAAATTCACACTGGATGGCTCCGGCCCGTCGTTGCAAACCCCTCCCAGCCTGGATGATTGGCCGGAAATCACCTGGGAAGTGGGCAACGCGCGTCGCGTTAATCTCGATACTCTCACTAAGGCCGATGTCGCCGACTGGAAGCCGGGCGAAACTGTACTGCTCTCCGGCAAATTACTCACCGGTCGTGATGCCGCCCACAAACGCATGGTTGATATGATTGGCAAAGGTGAGGCGCTGCCGGTCGATTTCACCAACCGCATGATCTACTACGTGGGCCCAGTGGATCCAGTTGGCAACGAGGTAGTGGGTCCGGCCGGCCCAACCACTGCAACACGCATGGACAAATTCACGCGCACCATGCTGGAAGAGACCGGTTTGCTGGGCATGGTTGGTAAAGCTGAACGCGGACCTGCGGCCATAGAAGCGATCAAAGATAACAAAGCGGTTTATTTGATGGCGGTGGGCGGTTCGGCCTACCTGGTCTCCAAGGCCATCAAAGCGGCCAAAGTGGTTGCCTTTGAAGACCTGGGCATGGAGGCCATCTACGAGTTTGAGGTGCAGGATATGCCGGTAACCGTAGCGGTGGATTCCAATGGTGAATCTGTTCACCAAACCGGCCCACAAATTTGGAAGGCTAAAATCGAAGAAGGTGTGATTGAGGTTAAGTAACCCTTCACAGAAAAAGGCCGGCAGCGACCGGCCTTTTTTATTGCAATGCGGGAGGTGATCCATGCTCTCTAAACAGCGGTGTGTGCCGTGTAATTCACAAAGCCAGGCACTGACGGAAGAAGCTCTGCAGCCACTGCTGGTGCAACTCGACGGTTGGCAGGTAGTGACAGAGGGTGGGCACAAGCTGTTGCGTAAGCGGTATATACTGGCTGATTTCCAGCAGGCCATGCTGGCGGCGCAACAAATTGCTGAGCTGGCCGAGCAATTTGATCACCATCCGGCCCTGCTGGTGGAGTGGGGTAAGCTTACGGTGAACTGGTGGACACATACGATTGCAGGGCTGCACCTGAATGACTTTGTCCTCGCTGCCAAGTGTGATGATCTCCCGGTTTTCAGTGTTACCGGTGGTCAATAGTAGGGTAACCCCTGCGGTGCAGATCACCAACTGAGGGCGCTATGCTGAACCCACCCCCAATTTCTAGGCAGCTGCGGCAGGCAGCGGACGTTGCCTGGCTAAGCACATTCAGCTGTGATGGTTCGGTTCAATCCCCGTTGGTGTGAGCGGAAGTTGGTGGTGAGTGTGACAAACTGAATTGCGTGGCCGACCGTGCCAGGGTGGTCAATCGCCAGCGGTGATGAGCCGCACTACTGCTGGCCAATAGCAATGACACCGACGGTAACATCGCCGTGTTGTGAATTGGAAAGGGTCGAAACAACCCACTTTCGTACCTGAGTAAATTCACTCAACCCAGTATAGGGATCGGCATAGCTACAGTTAATACACCGTCGAAAACTAGGCGTGTTGTTGTTTATCTGTGGCTGGTTTCTATTTGTTTCCCTTCACAAGGTGACTACCGTGGCATCATTTTCAACCAACTTATTTCTAATCGATAAAAAAGAGTCATTTGGTTTTGAACAGCTTTTACTGGCACGACTATGAAACCTGGGGCGCCAACCCCTCTGTTGATCGACCGGTTCAGTTTGCCGGGGTGCGCACGGATGAGAACCTCAATATCATCGGTGAGCCGCTGAATATTTTATGTCGCCCTTGTAACGATTTCCTGCCGCAACCGGAAGCGTGCCTGATAACCGGTATCACGCCCCAAGAAGCTCTGGCAAAGGGTATGCCCGAGCGTGAATTTATTGCGAAAATTTATGCAGAGTTGAGTAGACCCGGTACTTGTGGCGTTGGGTACAACAGCATCCGCTTTGATGATGAAGTCACCCGCCATACTCTTTGGCGTAATTTCTATGAACCCTATGAGCGTGAGTGGAAAAACGGCAATAGTCGGTGGGACATTATTGATATGGTTCGGCTCACCTATGCCTTGCGCCCAGAAGGTATTGAGTGGCCAATGGTTAATGGTGTACCCAGTTTTAAGTTGGAAAGTCTGGCTGCCGCCAATAATTTAAATCATGACCACGCCCATGATGCTCTCTCAGATGTCTATGCCACTATCGCCTTGGCGCGTCTGATCAAAGAGCAGCAGCCGCGTCTGTTCGATTATCTGTATCAACTGCGTGATAAACGAAAGGTGGCTGAGTTGATCGATATTCCGAATAGTCGGCCGCTTTTACATGTGTCATCAATGTTTCCCGCAGCTCGGGGTTGTGCCGCGTTGATCGTGCCGCTGATGATGCATCCACGGAATAAAAATTCTGTAATCTGTTACGACTTAAGCGCAGATCCTGCTGAGTTACTGAATTTGCCTGCCGACACACTTCGGGAACGGCTGTATACGCGCTCAGCTGATCTGCCAGAAGGTGTGGAAAGAGTTGCCTTAAAAGAGGTTCACCTGAATAAAAGCCCTGTTCTGGCGACGACACGTTTACTGGAGCCAGCGGCCGCTAAACGATTGGGAATTGATCTTGAGTTGTGTCAACACCATTGGCAGCAACTTAAAGGGCACACATTGGCGCCTAAATTACAAAATATATATGTTGAAAGGGAATTTGATCGCCCGCGTGACGAGGAGAGCGCTCTGTATGATGGCTTTTTGAGTCATTCTGATAAGGCCAAAGTGGAGCAGGTACATCGAGCCGATGGTGATCAAATTGCGAAAATGGCCCTCCAATTTGAAGATCGCCGTTTAGCACCACTACTGTTTCGATATCGCGCCAGAAATTTTCCTGAAACACTCTCAACAATTGAATTGGAGCAGTGGCAAGAGTATCGTTACCGAAACCTTATGGAATCAAAACAGGGTAGTATGACGCTGGAAAGTTTGCATGAGAAGATTTTTGAGCTGCAAGAGAGCGGCGCTCTGACGGCTAGCCAAATGCAAATTTTGGAATCACTTTCCGACTATGCGGATGCAATAATTTAACCTACTAAATTAATTTACTGTGGTTGCCGGTAGATACAGGAAAGATTGTAAGGAAGTATCAGTAGCTGCAGCCCTTTCTACCAATAAAAATTTTATCTTTTCTCACATAAATTGCTAAAAAGTACTACAGTTTTCTGAGAGGCATTTAATAAGATGCTTCTTTAATGTATGTAGTTTTAACCATTAAGCCCTAATGCTTTTGTGGGTTATTGTCTACTTTCAGGATAAAGGCATGCCTTGTATACAAGGATATTGCAGACAGTGAACCTCCTAACGTCCAGTAGAGTGCTGTTGTTTTTTGTTGCGTGCCCCTTCATTGAGGTTAGTGCGGCAGAGCGCTATGCCGGTGAAACTACCGATGATCTATTTGACCTCTCTCTCCAAGAATTGATGCAAATAGAGGTTTCATCCGCCAGTAAGATAAGGCAAAAACTGGAAGAGATTCCCGCCTATGTAACCGTTCTAACTCGTGAAGAGATCGCGAGTTATGGATATACATCATTAGTTGAGGTGCTGAGAAATATTCCTGGTCTCTATGTGGAGGAGGATACCGAAGAGGTTTATCTTGGCACCCGCGGGTCAATCAGCGGCGGTATCCTTTTTTTATACAATGGCGTAGCTCAGCATCCCTATCTACAAAAGGGGTTGTCTACCGTTGAGGCTAATCGCCTCAATCTGCCAGTTTCTGCCATAGACCGCATAGAATTTATCCGTGGCCCAATGTCGGTAATTTATGGAAACAACGCCTTCCAAGGCACGATCAATATTATTACCAACCATAATCAAGAACAGTTTGCAAAATTGGCGATTGGTAGTGATGAGCAAGGTGAGGCTTTTATTCGGGTGAGCCAAAGTTTCGATAATGGCAGCGGTAACTTTCTTGCCAATATCGGAGCAGCGCAGCAGCATGGGTTTTCTGGTAGCTACCGCGATATGCTGGGTGCGGATCAAATTGGTAATTTGGATCCCAATGCGCAAACAACGATGAATGGCAATATGGAGCGAGAGCTCCACTATTTGGATGCCAGCCTTAATTGGCGGGGATGGCAGGCGGATATTAGATATCAAAGTAGTGGATACCCCTTTTTCCCCACCAGTGTTCCGATCCGAGATAACGATTTAACGCTTAAAACTTGGCAGGGATCTTTAAGGTACCACAGGGATATGGGGTCAGAGTGGCAATCCAACAGTTTATTGATAGCCAGTAATGACGAGTACTGCTTGGACGATATCAGTTTTGGTTCACCTAGTTTGAGTGGTTACCAACAGCAGCGGTCGAGCCGCCTGGAGTTTGAGCAAAATTTAATATTTCAGCCGGTAGAGAGTCATTCTTTGTTAATTGGTTATCGCTACAGCGCTCTGGATTCTATTACCAATGATGCTGAAGTAGAACTTTCTGGTAGTTATATTGCCGATACTGATCGTCAAACTGGCAGATATGAGCTGCATGATCTCTTCAGTCAATGGCAGCAAGCGCTTGGTGATCAGTTTGAAGTGGTGCTGGGGTTGCGCTTTAGTCGATTGCCAGAAAAATTTAGATTTACAACCTATAGTGACAAGCTTGGCCAGCCAGCGTTGGTTGAGTATCTCGATACCGAAGATAGAAACCTTATTAATTATCGTGCGGCGTTGCTTTATCAGATATCGCCACGCCAGCAATTTAAAGTTTTGCATGGTACTGCTTCGCAGGATTCAGAAGAGACAATCTTCTCCGATCCAAAGTCTATTCAGACCAGCGAGCTTGTTTATGTGTTGCAAGGTGATAATTGGCAAATAAATCAGAGTATCTACTACAACGAAATTGAGAGCGTTGTACGGCGCGTACTAATGTTCGACGGTAGTCGATTTGTCTCCTCTTCCGTTAATGATGGCGTGTGGCGTACGCGTGGTTACGAAATGAATGGTGAATTCAGAGTGGGGGGGCAGTGGCGTCTCTATACCTCGTTAAGCACTCAGTCAACCGAGGATGTTAATGGTGAGTTGAGCATAGGCTACTCACCCGAAAATTTATTTAAGTTAAAGGTTGATTACCGTGCAGGCGCTAATGTGTGGGCCCTTTATGGTAATTACGTTGATGCCCGTGATACCGATTGGCGTTATGAGGATACTAATAACGATGGTGAACTCGATACGGCGGCAAGATTGGGCAGAAGAGCTAAAGCGTATTGGTTGATAGGGGCTAACTGGCGTTATCAGGCAACAGCCCAACTGTTGTTCAATATCAATATTTCCAATGCATTGGATAAAGATTACCGATACCCCGCTAATGAGGTCAGTAACTTGGAGTATGGTTTGATTGGTGCTGGCCGGGCTATAACGGCTAATGTGCAGCTGGGATTTTAGCGAGTGGTTACCGGTGGCGGCTACTAGCAGTTGTATAGATGCAAAAAGCATATTGCTAGTTTCTAGTGTTTATTGCAGCCTGGGCTAGACGGTAAGGCCTGCGTTTTTTGGCTGCCTTTCTCTTATTTCTCTTGCCCATTTTATTGATCACTCTAAACCGAAATCCCTGGTCTGGAAATTATATCGGAATATTTTAGTTTTCATGGTTTGGTTGACTTGCCTTGCTGTGTAGATTCCCCCAACGCAGAAATTCGCATCAGTTATCTATGTTGAAATAGGTGACGTTATTTGTTCTGCTCACTCAATGCCCCATCGAACAGACTAGTCGTGTGAAGAGAGCCTTATTGGGCGGCTATTAATAAGCGTTTGTAAATGACTGGATAATTGGTGATGGCGGGGTCAACCACAGGCAACTTGTCTACCTTCGATTGTTGTCGAAACTGAGTGACCAGGAATTACAGCTCCTTCATGAGTTCATCTAACAACTTCATTAATTTTGTTCAATAGCGGAGAAAATTTATCGGCATTTGGTTATCAAATTTAATTTCTTAGAGCATTTCCTCATGTGTTCCCAGTTTATGTTGGATTCAGCGACATTTCTCTGCTAAATAATAAAGCTGGCGTTTAAATTAACTCCTCTATATACCCTTTTTGTGTCTATAAATGGCATTCTAGACAAACTTATTCTAAAGCCTGGGAAGGTGGTAAAGGTTGTGAGTAGAGTGGGTGGTTAGGCCGATAGACTTTTTTATTTGTTCCCAGGCTAATTAGACCTTTGGGTGTTTTTCAATAACGGAGTTTTGTGAATCGAATGAATCGATACCTTCAATTGTTCGTTTTACTGCTGGCATCACTCGGTGCGGTGTTTGTGCAGGCGCAGTCTTGGGTCGACGGTAACTTTGCCCGTTACGACCAGTACAAAAGGCCAGTTTTTATTGCGCATCTACAGAGCACTACAGCCAAATTGGAGGCCAGTGATCTATTGGCTGGCCGTTCTGCTTTTCGCTTGGATCTCGCCATAGAAGCTGAATACTTTTCAGATCGACGTTTTAATCGTCTCTGGCGCGAGTCGCTAGGTATTAATGTCGGTGCTGCGCAAATAGCCGATGAGAGTGACAATATTGAGAAGCTCTCCTCTTTTGTGAGCTATGACTTGTACCGCGGGGATCACTTCACCGTGGAATTTCTACCTGGAAAAGGAACATCGCTTCAGGTTAACGCCCTTCCTGCATTGAGTCTGCAAGGCTCTAAATTGGGGGTGTTGATGCTGCAGGGGTTGTTAGGTGATGTACCCTTGTCGTCCGAGTTTAAGCAGGCGATGCTGACACCAACGGCTGACTCCCAAGCGCTGAAAGGAGCCTATGCGGCGCTGCAGCCCGGAGCTCAGAGGGCACAGCAAATTGCCGAAGCTACCGCAGCTCAGGAGGCAACGGAGGAAGAGGTGGCGTCTGCGGAGCCGGAGCCTGTAGCCAAGCCAACACCTAAACCAACACCCAAAGCGGCGCCAGTGACGGTGGCCAGCGCGAGCCCCTCTGCGGCGGCGGAAAAGAGTCGGGCACCGGAAGCTAAAGCTGAGCCGAAACCTAAGCCTGCTCCGGTGCAAAAACCCGTTGTCAAGGTGACGCCACCACAACCGCCGCATCAAACCAAAGTGGCAGCCGCTACGCCGGAGAAAAAGGCGCCGCCTGTAGATTTGGATGACAAAAACAAAAAGACGTCTGTTCAAGTGGCGATGTTAAGCGAGCCGCAACCGAGTGACAGCAGGCTGTTGGCCATGAGTGATGCCCAGTTGCTCAATGCTTCCTCCAAAAAGGGCGATTCCAAAGAGTTGGTTGTGGCTCAACAAGCCTATCAAACCGAGCTGGAAAGGCAGATTCGCAAGTACCAAACTATTCCTTTCTCGGCGTTTACCCGTCGAATGGAAGGGGACGTAACTTTAGATGTCACTGTGGATAGTTCAGGCCGAATTAAGAAACTAAACATCGCTAAGCCCAGCCGGCATAACCTGCTTAATGACCAGGCACTGGATGCCGCCAGCAGTGCAGAGCCCTTTACTCCCATTCCATCTACGCTGGGTGTCGATCAGTTTAGCTTTACCATTGTCTTGAGCTACGACCTCGTCTACTAGCCAACCACATCCAGCCGGAACAAAAAAAAGCGCCCGAGTGGCGCTTTTTGCTTATTTGCTGGTAGGGAACGAGAGGGCGCGATTTGTACAGGTTTTGATCACGTCTTGGATCACGTGAGTGTTGCAGTGCTGGCCCGGCTTCCAATACAGGGTTCAGTTATAGGTACAGGGTTCAGTTATAGGGTGCGGTTTAGTGCTTCTCCCGGCCACGAAAGCTGATGTCTCTATCTTTCTGTAGGGCACTGTAAATCTGGCAGTACTCTTTAAGGGCCTGTTGCAGGGTATTGCGGTGATTTAGGCTGTTCTCATCGCCAAATTCAAGGCCGGCAATCACCTTTTCCAGGTGCAAAATCTGTTGCTCCAAGGTGCGCAATCGGATGCGATTATCCAGGCTCTCCAGCTCCGCCATGGTGTTGTTTCGGTGGCTGCTAAGCTTCATTCGTATTTCCCCTAAGTGGATAGCGCCATTGCGGCTATTGTCAGTACCGACATAGTGTGAAGTGCCGCACTGCCAGCCATAATCCCAGCCCAACAGATATTTTTTTACGATATCGTATATTAATTTGTTTCGGCATTATCGATAACTTTCCAGCAGGGGGTAGGCCGATGGTTAGCTGCTACACTTAAGGGCAAGATTGATTGCGCCTTGGGGCGGTTGCGCAGGTGCTGGAAATACCAACGGCGAAGAGAATAAGGAGCTGGTGAGCTGGGACATGTCTGAACAGGTGTATGAAATTGTTTTTCGGGGGGATATCGTCATTGGGCAACCCATTGACCAAGTGAAGCTGCGTGTGGGCCAGATGTTTAAGCTGGGACCAGCCCAGGTGGACAAGCTCTTCTCCGGTAAGTCTGTGGTTCTGAAACGGGGTTTATCGCAGGAGCAGGCGGCAAAATTCCGTGCCGCGTTTCAAAAGGCGGGTGCTGTCGTTTCGGTGGTCGCCAGTGCGGCGAGGAGCGAAGCCGGTAAAGTCAGCCCTGAGCGAAAATTGAGCGTGGCGCCTGCTGGTGCTTCGGTGATTCCGAGGAGCGCCGCCAAAGAACAACCGACCACGGCCGTTCCCAACCTCGACCACATGAGTTTGCGTCCGCAAAGTGGTGATCTATTGGATGATAGCGAGCGCGCCAAAGCGCCCGTAGCAGCCGTACAGGCCGGGGAGTGGGGGTTGGCGGAGCCGGGTGCACTCCTGGAAACCTTGGCTGACGAGACTATCCCGCTACCCATTATGGAGGCTGATTGGGACGTGGCTGAAGCGGGCGCCGATTTGGTGGAGCCTTCAGCGCCGGCAGTGGCACCGGTGGCGCCCCCTGATTTTGACATTGCGCCGGTGGGTAGTCAGATGGGCGAGCCCAAGTCAGATGTGCCGCTCCCCGAGCCTGATACCAGCCACCTGCAACTGGCAAAAGACAGCTAACTGGGGCTTAAAAAGGGAAAGCCCAGGGCACGAGTAACAGTACGCCAATGCAATAGACCAGAGTCAGTGGTAACCCGGTTTTGATAAAGTCCAGCATCTGATAGTGACCAGGCGAGTAAACCATCAGGTGTGTCTGGTAACCGAACGGGATTAGAAAGCAGGCGCTGGCTCCATAGGCAACCGCCATGACAAATGGCATTGGGTCCACACCATAGCCCTGCGCCGTGGACAGTGCCACGGGAAACACCAACGCTGCCGCTGCATTGTTGGTGATCAATTCCGTTAGCACCAAGGTCATTAGAAATATCCCCACCAGGGCCATCTGTGGTCCATAACCGTTAAACAGCGTCTGCATAAAGGTGGCGATGAGGTCGGCGGCACCGGAACTGTCCATCCCTTTGGCCAGAGTTAGTGCGGAACCGATAATCACCATCAGCTCAAAAGGGAAGCGTCGCCGCAGCTCCTGCACGCTGAGCAGGCGAGTCGCCAAAAACAGCCCCAGCAGTAGCGCCAACCCTGTGAACAGTGGTAACCACCCCAGTGCGGATAGCGCGATAACCGCGGCAAAGCCGACCATGGCAAAAATACTTTGGCCCTGGTTGAGGCGGGAATACTGCAGGCTGCCAGAGAGCACATGAAAGTTACGATCAATGTTGCGGTGTTGGAAGAAATCGGGGCCAATGGCCAGCAACAAGCTATCACCCACCCGCAGTGGAATACGGCCCAATTGTCCGCGTAGCTGTTTCTCTCCCCGCCGAATACCCACTACGCCTGCATTGAACATAGTGCGGAAATCCACCTCCTGCAGGGTCTTATCGGGCAGCTCCGATTCATGGGCAATCACCACTTCCACCAGGTTGGTGGTTAGTAGCTCCGCCGCTTGAGTGCCGAATACGGTCAACCCGGGAAATTTCTGCAGGGTCTGCACCTGCTCCACTTCCCCGGTAAAGAGCAGGCGGTCGCCAGGCTCTAGAATCTCGTCAGGTGTGACTGGCGAAATCTTGCGCGCATCGCGCTCTATCTCCAGCAAATAGAGCCCTTGCAGGCCACGCAGTTTGTTGGCTTCAATGCTCAAGCCGGCCATGGCCGAGTCGTGGTTAACTTCGGCGGTGACAAAGTAGTTGAGTTTGGTTTTGGTGTCGTTATTGCGGTGCTTGGGTAGAAAGCGGGAGCTGATCAAAACCACAATCAGGCCGGCGATGGCAACCGGTATGCCGACCTGGGAAAACTGAAACATGCTGAATTCCGGCAGGCCCGCCTCGACAGCGAAGGAGTCGACTACCAGGTTGGTGGAAGTGCCCACCAGCGTGGTGATGCCGCCGAGAACCGAAGCGTAGGAGAGTGGTATCAGTAGGCGGGAAGGGGCAAAGCGGGTCTGCTTGGTCAGTGTGCTGAGAAAGGAGGCTACCACAGCGGTGTTGTTCAGAAAGGCCGACAAGCTGGCCGCCGTGACCATTAGTTTCAGGCGGGCGAAGCCCTCAGGGCCGAGCAGCAGTTTGGTGGAGAGTATCTCCAGCAGCGGCGAGCGCTCTAAAGCCAGTGACACCAGCAAAAGCAGGAGCAGAGTTGCCAAACCCGGATTGGCGAAGCTCGACAATAGTGCACTGCTGTCAACCAGGCCAAAAGCCAAGTAGGCAAACGCCCAGGTGCAAAACAGTATTGCCGGTTTAACCTTACCGCTCACCAATAGGGCCAGCAACACCACTATCGAGCCGAGTACAATCCAGCTACTCATCGTTCATCCATCGTCCAATTTTAATGCTGTAAATCCCTGCCAATTGATGATGGAGTGATTACATTCTATCCATGACCTCTATGCCGAGCAGTGACAGACCCAATTGCATATGTTCGGCTACTGCTCGGCACAACTGTAAACGGCTATCCCGTGTCGTCTCTTTTACACCGTCCTTCAAAATGGGGCAAGACTCATAGAAGCTCATGTAGAGACTGGCCAGTTCAAACAGATAACTGCACAGTACATGGGGGAAGGCCTCCTTGACCATAAGCTCTATTGTTTCAGGGAATTGCAGGAGTTTCATGGCCAGTTGTCGCTCCTGTGGCTCGGTTATCACCAGAGTGGCATCTAGCGAGGCCGGGTCGACGTTGGCATTGCGGAAAATACTCTGAATACGGGTGTAGGCATACTGCAGGTAAGGCGCGGTGTTGCCTTCAAAACTGAGCATCTTCTCCCAACTGAATATGTAGTCAGTGGTGCGGGTTTTGGAGAGGTCGGCATACTTCACGGCGCCAATACCCACTTTGCGGGCCACCTCAGCCTTTTCCGAGTCGGGCAGGTCTGAGCCCTTGCTGTCGATCAGTGCCCGGGCGCGGTCAACGGCTTCCACCAGCAGCTGCGCCAACTTCACGGTACCGCCATCGCGGGTTTTAAAGGGGGTGCCATCTTCGCCATTCATAGTGCCAAAGCCATGGTGCTCCAGGCTCACCTCTGGCCCGACAAAGCCCGCCTTGCGGGCCAGGGCAAAGACCTGTTGCATATGCAGCCCCTGGCGTTGATCGATGAAATACATCAGTCGATCACCTTTGAGTTTGCCCACTCGGTAACGGATACAAGCCAGGTCGGTGGTGGCATAGAGGTAGCCGCCATCCTGCTTCTGCACAATCACCACGCTTGGATTGCCGGCCTTATCCGCCAGCTCCGGCAGAAAGACCACCTTGGCGCCCTGATCGACTACTGCCAAACCCTGCTGTTCAAGCTCCGCTACCAGTACTGGCAGATCCTCGTTGTAGGCGCTCTCACCCATTACGTTGGCACGGGTAAGGCTGACATTGAGCAGGTTGTAGATCTCCTCGCCGTGGCTCAGGGAGATCTCCCGAAATTGCTGCCACAGGGCTAGCACTTTTGTGTCGCCGGATTGCAGGCGCACCACGTATTCGCGAGCGGTGGTGGCAAATTCCGGGTCTTCGTCAAAGTGCTTTTTGGCGCGCTGATAGAAGGCCTCCAGATCTTTAAGGGCGATGCCGGCCTCGGTGGTCTCCGCCTGGGACTCCAGCTCCGCCACCAGCATGCCAAATTGTGTGCCCCAGTCGCCGACGTGGTTTTGGCGTACCACTGTGTGGCCGACAAACTCCAGTGCCTTGACGATGGCGTCGCCAATAATGGTGGAGCGCAGGTGACCGACGTGCATCTCTTTGGCCAGGTTGGGGCTGGAGTAGTCCACCACCACGGTTTGTGGGGCCGTGGTTTTGTCCACCGATAGAGCGCTCTCACCCAGGCACTGTTGCAGCTCACCGGCCAGCCAAGGCTCGTTGAGGTGGATGTTGATAAACCCCGGGCCGGCGATCTCCACCTGCTCAGCAATGCCTTCAAGATCCAGGTGCTCAACAATCTTGGCAGCCAGCTCCCGTGGGTTGGTTTTCATGGCCTTGGCGGCCGCCATGGCACCATTGGCCTGGTAGTCGCCGAATCCGGCCTTTTTACTGGCGGCAACATGAGCGCTGTACTCGGCGGGGATGCCCGCCTGAGTCATGGCTGCTTGGACTTTGTCTGTCAGAAACTCTCGAATATTCATACGTTCAGTGGCTTCAAAATTAGGTTATCGGTGCTAACGGCCTGGGTGGCCGCGGGGTGCAGCTAGTGTAGCGCCGCTCGCCAGGGGAGGTCTGCGACAATGGCGGCCTCCTGGTCGAGCAGCTGGTCGAGTCGTTCATTGACCAGTGGCGCGGAGAAATATTGTTCAGCCAGGCTGATAAACAGCTCGTGGTGACGGGCTTCAGAGCGGGCAATGGCCTGGTAGAAGGACTTGAGGTCACCTTCGGGCAAGGCCTCACCCACCAGCGCAAAACGTTCACAGCCCCGCGCCTCGATAATACCGGCTACCAGCAGGCGGTCGAGGAAGTACTCATCACGCCCCCGGCGGAAAACCTTGCGGAACTGGTTGATGTAGGCATCTTTTTGGTCATCACCCAAGAGGCCGCCACGTTGGTAGATCAGCTTCACCACTTCGCGAAAATGCTGCATCTCTTCGATGGCGAGATCGGTCATGGCGGTGACCAGCTCGGTGCGGTCCGGGTAGTGCGACAACATGGAAACCGCCATACCCGAGGCCTTTTTCTCGGCCGCTGCGTGATCTTGCAAAAATGTATCAAAATCGGCAAGTACGGCGCTGGTCCAGTCGAACGGTGTGGTGAAGCGCAAAAAGGCCATTACAAACTGCTGCTGTTGCTTAAAGGGAGCGGATTATAGCTAATTTATCAGTGGCTTAGGGCGAAATTTGGCTTTTCTGGGGTCGAAGTGCGTCAAATACTGGCCCTCGCCGTTTTGCTGCCTATAATAGGCGGCCTTTGAACTAACCCTAAGCTGTCGGGGGCCAGGTTGGCTCATCCATTGCGGCAACCCGACAGCCATTTCTACGCAAAGCATCTGAGCGCATAACAAAAAGGTTCCTCTATGATCATCAAACCCAAAGTACGCGGCTTTATCTGTACCAATGCCCATCCTGCTGGCTGCGCGGCCAATGTGAAAGAGCAGATTGAGTATGTCAAAAGCCGGCCAGCCGGTGCCGGCGGCCCTAAAAATGTATTGGTGATCGGCGCGTCCACCGGCTATGGGCTGGCATCACGTATCAGTGCCGCCTTTGGTTATGGTGCCAAGACTTTGGGTGTCTTCTTTGAGAAGCCGCCAACCGACAAAAAAACCGCCTCTGCGGGTTTCTATAATGCCGCGGCCTTTGAGCAGTTTGCCACAGAGGCTGGCCTCTACTGCAAAAGCATCAACGGTGATGCCTTCTCGGACGACGTAAAGGCCCAGGCGATTGAGTTGATCAAGCAGGATATGGGCAAGATCGACCTGGTTATTTACAGTCTCGCCTCGCCACGCCGTATGGACCCTAAAACCGGCACTCTGTACAGCTCGGTATTGAAGCCAATCGGCCAGGGGTACACTGCCAAAAACCTCAACACCGATACCCTGAAAATTTCCGATGTTACCGTACAGCCAGCCAATGACGAAGAGATTGCCGCCACGGTTAAGGTAATGGGTGGTGAAGATTGGCAGTGGTGGTTAGAGGCGCTAAAAGCCGCAGATGTGCTGGCCGAAGGTTGCCAGACCACCGCCTACACCTACCTGGGCGACAAGCTTACCTGGCCAATTTATGGCCATGCTACCATTGGCAAAGCGAAGGAGGATCTGGATCGCGCTGCCAGCGAAATCACCCAAACGCTGCAGGGTATGGGGGGGCAGGCCCGGGTTTCCGTGTTGAAGGCGCTGGTGACCCAAGCCAGTTCCGCCATTCCGGTAATGCCGTTATACATCTCCATTCTCTATAAAGTGATGAAGGAAGAGGGCACTCACGAGGGTTGTATCGAACAGATTTGGCGCCTCTATCAAGAGGGACTCTACAGCGGCCAGCCGCGCCTGGACGACCAAAACCGTTATCGCATCGACGATTTGGAGCTGAAACCGGAGACCCAGGCCAAAGTGGAAGCTATCTGGCCGGCGGTGACCGAAGAGAATCTGTTCGACCTTACCGACTACAAAGGCTACAACGCCGAGTTTCTCAAGCTGTTTGGCTTTGGGGTCGCAGGCGTTGACTACGATGCCGATGTCTCGCCGCTGGTAGACGCCTCTTTTGGTGAAGAAGCCTAACGACGTCGGTATTTGCTCGGTAACACCCAGGCAGCATGAAATTCCCCTACCGAAGCCTAATGCACCCCCGCTATTTGGCAACCCTGTTGCTGATGGGGGGGTGGTGGTTCTTCTCACAATTACCCTACTCACTGTTGGTACAGATAGCCCACCTGCTGGCCTGGGGCGGCCCCTATTTTGCCAAACGGCGGGTCTTTATTATTCAGCGCAACCTGGAGCTCTGCTTTCCGGAACTGAGTGCTGGTGAGCGGCAGCAGTTGTTAAAAAAGAACCTGTTTCACACCTTTCTGGGTGGCTTGGAGATGGGCGTGGTCTTCTTCTGGCCGCGCAAACGGCTGCTGAAAATGGGGGAGCTGCACGGGCTGGAGAACCTTACCTGTCACCAGTCGGGGGTGTTGATGTTGAGTTTGCACAATACCACCATCGACAGCGCCGGCGCGGTGGTGAACCCTCGTGTGGTGCAGTCCGATATGATGTACCGGCCCCACAAGAATCCTGTCTACGAATACTTTCAGCTGCGCGGCCGCGAGCGCCACAATCCGCACAGCCGCTGTATCGATCGCGCCGATGTCCGCGGTGCTATAAAGGCGATGCGACAGGGGCGCTGGTTGTGGTATGCCCCGGACCAGGATTACGGTATCCGGCAGGGGATCTTTGCCCGTTTTTTCGGTATCGAAGCCGCTTCTGTGACAGCAACGGCACGATTTGCCAGGGCTGCCAAGGTGCCGGTGGTGCCCATGGTGCACTACCGCGATGACAATCTGCGCTGGCAGGTGGAGTATGGACCGGCGTTGGAGAACTTTCCCACGGGTGATGACCAGGTCGATGTGCAGCGCATCAACGACTGGGTGGAGAGCGTGGTTCGCCTGCGGCCGGAGCAGTACCTGTGGGTCCATCGACGCTTCAAAACCCGTCCTCCCGGAGCACCTCCACTCTACGGGCGCTACAGCAAGGGGCTCGGCAGGCCACAGCCCAGCGCCTCGGAAGGGGCTTCTGAAACGGTCGACTCAGCCGATAAGCCATGAGTAGCTAAGCTGTTTGGCTTGTTGTCAGTCTTGGGATGGTTACCAATTGGCTTACCCCCAGCTGGGTGCATGCAAATTCGGGGGAATCCATACCGTGAACCTTGTGTGCTGCTGAGTGCGTCAGTACCATACGCGTCTGTTATTAAACCCTCGGAGAAAGTAAATGATCGAAGGTAGCCTGGTTGCCTTAGTCACACCCATGACCGCAGACAATGAACTCGATTGGGACAGTCTGCATAAGGTGGTGGAGTGGCACCTAGAACAGGGCACCAACTCCATTGTTGCCGTTGGTACCTCTGGCGAGTCTGCCACGTTGAGTATGGCTGAACACTTCGAGGTTATTGCTAAGGTGGTCGATCAGGTTAATGGTCGGGTACCAGTGATCGCAGGTACTGGCGCCAACTCCACCCGGGAGGCTATCGAGCTGACCGAAGCGGCCAAAGAACGCGGTGCTGATGGCTGCTTGTCGGTTACCCCGTACTACAACAAGCCCACCCAAGAGGGTCTGTACCAGCACTTCAAAACCATTGCTGGCGCTGTGGCTATTCCCCAAATTCTCTATAACGTACCCGGTCGTACGGGTGTGGATATGGCCAACGATACTGTGCTGCGTCTCTCTGAGGTGCCCAACATCGTAGGCATTAAAGACGCTACCGGTGATGTCGATCGGGCCCGCGATCTGCTGGCTAGGGTGGCGAGCGATTTTGCCGTTTACTCGGGTGACGACCTGACCGCGTTGGAGCTGATTTTGGCCGGTGGCAAGGGCAATATCAGTGTTACCGCGAATGTCTTGCCGGCCGATGTGGCCACTATGTGCGCGCTGGCACTGGCCGGTAAGGCGGACGAGGCCCGCGCCATCAATGACCGGCTGATGCCTTTGAATAAAGCGCTGTTCCTGGAATCCAACCCCATTCCCGTTAAGTGGGCCATGGCCCGTATGGGGTTAATTGCCGCGGGGATTCGTCTGCCTTTGACGCCACTGGCAGAGAAATTCCACGAGCCTTTGGTTGCTGCCATGAAAGAGGCTGGGGCGCTACCCGCCAATGGCTAGAGATTGGCGGGCGATTGTTCGCCCCCGTATTCGCGAAACCTCCAGCGGGTTGCGTGGTCAATAGCGGTTTGTCGAATGGCTTTTCGATACGACAAGCCGCTAATTTATTTGCGATATTGAATGATTGTAATGATAAAAACCCTGCCCAAGTTACCCCTCATCCTTGCCTTTACCTCTCTCTGTTCCTGTAGCCTGCTCGGCGATGGCAGTAAGGCCAAATCCAATGGCGATGACTACCTACGGGCCGAGCCGATTGCGCCCCTTAAAGTATCGCCAGAAGCTCAGGCTCGTCTGCAGGAGATCTATGTTGTTCCGGATATCGATGATTCTGGCTACGACTACGATCAGGAGTTTGAAGTGCCGCGGCCGTTGGCGCTCTCCAGCAGCGTGCTTGAGGACAAGGTAAAGATTCAGCGTTTATCGGGAAATCAGTGGATTTTTATCACTAACTCTCCATCCGAAGTCTGGCCTCAGGTGCGGGAATTCCTGGGTTTGGCCAATATGGATGTCGCTCGTACGGATGCCACCAAGGGTGTTATTGAGACCCAATGGCTGGCATTTAAAGATTCTCCGGAGTCTATCGATCGCTTCCGCATCAATATCGAAAATGGTGTTCAGCCCGACAGTGCCGAGATCCACATTCTAAATATGCGTGTGCCCAGGGGTACCGATTTGGCAACCGTGCAATCCTGGCCAGAGAACTCCAGCGAACCTGCCCGTGAGGCCTGGTTAGTGGATGAGCTATCCAACACCCTCGCCGCCAACCTGGAGCGTTCATCATCATCTCTGCTGGCTCAGACCATTGGCGGCGATTCCAAAGCTTATCTCGATAAGAGCGACAGCGGTGAACCGGTTTTACGATTACGGCTCAGTTATGTACGTGCCTGGGCTTCGCTATTGCATGCGACAGAAGAGGACGGATTCTTCCTGTGGGATAAAGAAAATACGCTGGGGGCTATGTATGTGGCCTACCGTGAGCCTCCCGATGCAGAAGACAAGCCCGGTTGGCTGCGACGTAGCTATCGCCGCATTAAAATTTGGTTTGGCGCTGAAGACCCGACCAAGACGCCGACCACACCCTACGACATAGGCACTCTGTTGAGCCACCTGCCGGACTCCGCCGACTCCCACGAGGTGTTCAGCAAAACTCAGAATTCGGGCCAAGCCTTGAAGGATATTCCCGGTTACCTGCTGGTTGTGCGTGGCGTGGATAACGAAATTGAGATCCGTATCCGAGACGGCTATGCCAAACGGATTGATGAAAAGACAGCGAAACGGCTGTTGGGGATACTGCGTAACAACTTAATTTAGGTGTGGGGTTGGCCAGAGTGAGATATGCGTCGCTGGGAAGTGGCAGTCAAGGCAATGCAACGCTCATCGAAACCGACGAGGTTCTGATTCTGGTCGACTGCGGTTTTACCGTAAAGGAGACTACCCGCCGTATGGAGCGGCTGGGGGTTTCGCCGGGCGATCTTAATGCGGTACTGGTTACCCACGAACACGGTGACCATATCAAAGGCGTGGGGCCATTGGCACGCCGCTTTGGTATTCCCGTCTATATGACCCCGGGCACCTATCATCAGGCTAGCCCGGGAGAGCTGCCCGAACTTCGTTTGATTGAGGGTTATCAGTCTTTTCAGGTGGGCGATTTGCAGGTGACTCCGGTGGCCGTGCCCCACGATGCCCGCGAGCCTACCCAGTTTGTTGTGGCTACGGAGCTCTATCGGCTGGGTATTCTCACTGACCTGGGAAGCTTGTCTGAGCATGTGGTCAACCAATACCGCGATTGCCACGCACTCCTGGTGGAAGCTAACCACGACCCGGCTATGCTCGCCACCGGCCCCTACCCACCGAGCCTCAAGCGCCGCGTTGCGGGGCAATGGGGTCATCTCAGTAACGATCAGGCCTTGCAACTGCTGGAGTTGTTGGATGCCCAACGTCTACAGCAGCTGGTTATTGGTCATATCAGTCAGAAGAATAATTGCCTGGATTTGGTTCAGCGGCTGTTTGCGCCGTGGACGGAAAAATTGCCAATGGTTAAGTTTGCCTGCCAGGACGAAGGTTTCGACTGGCTGGAAATAGCTTCCGCTGATGTCAGCGATATCAAATCCCGGGTGGGTTAAACCCTGCCGGGTCCTCACTAGGCTTTCCAACAGATTGATTTAATGTGAATATTGCGTTTCCATTTGGATGGAACTGCTGCTTGCGGTAGCGAACGTTCACCATCAGTCAGCTTAAGTCAGCTGTAACTGCTAAGCTAAAACAATAACCAAGCCGACAGGTACAGGAGTACTGCTATGCATGAACGTCGTCAGTTTGAGCGACGCCCAACTTCCATTCGTGTTGAAATTCTACATGACGCATTCGGCAAAATAGTTGGTTACGCTCGCGATATCTCCGATGGTGGTGCTTCAGTGATGTTGGAAGGTGAGGTCCGTCCGCCGGTTGGCACCGAGGTGAAGGTTATTTTCAAGAAGGTATCCGGCACGGTCAACGAAGAGCCGGTGGCCATGAAAATAGTCCACCAGCATCGTAATCTGATTGGCTTGATGTTTTGCGGCGGCATTGTGCCACGGCGCTTTTTTTAATCGACCGCTATAGTCGATCCCACTCTTAGTGCATTGCTTGTAACCCCTTCCTTCACTGCGAACAGTGGGGCGCCTGCCTAGGGCCTGTTAACACTAATTTAGCACCTCTGTTGAGCTTGAAATGAGCTCGATCTAGGCGCGAGCCGCGTAGTTTGGTGGGCCCAAATCAGCGGTGAGCAACAACGAGCGAGCTCATTTCAGGCTCAACCCTTCGGGCTGGGGCCAGTTTTTTGCCCAGCGTTGTTGCCAGCCGCTTATGTAGGCCTACTACATGGCACGTCTGGCGCCTAGCTGGGCAAAAAACTGACCTCCAGCAGTGGTGCTAAATTAGTGTTAACAGGCCCTAGCGACAGGTGGCGGGTGCAACCACTGTCAGGCCGGGTAGTTTGCTAAGTTGCTGTAAATCGGTACAGCTCACTGCCTGGTTACCCGTTAAATCCACCCACTCAAGCTTTGGCAAATTAAACAGTTCCTGTACATCTGTTAATTCATTGTTGGCTAAATTTAGCTCGCGCAACTCCGCCATTCCCTGCATGCCAGTCAGCGAAGTGATGCTATTGTCCGAAAGGTTTAGTAGCTGGACCCCTCGAAATTGGCTGAGCCCCGCCAGAGTGCTAATACCGGCGCTGCTGCACAGTAGCCGCTCGAGTGTCGAGGCTTCTGTTACCTGTTGATCTTTTATGTGCTGATTGATGCAATCGGCCAGAGCGGTGTCGTTAGCCCTGACATCGGTGAGCAGGGACGGCGGTTGGTAAACCGACATCTCATTGAGCGACACTTGGTAATTGCTGCAGGCGGAGATAAGCAGGCCTACGGCCGCAACAAGGCTTGGGAAGATCTTTTTTGTGAGCATAGAGGCTGCTTATCCATCGGATTGGTGGTTAAATGAGCCGGCAGTGTAACAAAATTACTGGCATGCAAGCGTTGATCAAAGTGCGAAAGCGGTGGTCTCACCCTGGGTGGTGCCATGCGACGGCGATATCGGGTACTGTGCAGTAGCGACTGGGGATGGAACGAGTGCGTTGGAGTGGAAAAATATCGGTATCGTCAATCACGGCGCTAATAGTTGTGCTGAAGTTGGCCGGTACACCCGTTGCTAGCCAGGCGGGGCAGAACAGTGAGGAAAGTGTAGTGGAGCCCGCTTCGGCAGTAGTCGAGGAGAGTGAAGATACCTCTGGCGAAGCGTCTGGCCTCCTGGATGACGCCCAGTTGCTGGAGCGGATGAGTACAGTCGACCTGGTAATGGCTGTGCGGGTTGATGTTGCACTGGAGCAGATTAACCTGGCACTCTCTCGCGACGGTAATTACGTATCTGAGGGGGTACGCTACGGTGTTACGGTGGATGCGGTATGGAAAGGTTCACCATTGACGGAACAGGGCTTGGTCTACTTCAATGTTCCGCTCAACAAATGTTATCGCACCATGCTCAAAAACAGTGATTACCTATTGCTGGTCAACACCGCAGACGACGGTACCATCCGAATCGAGAGTTGCGATGATATAGTGCCGCGCGAGGTGGTATCCGACCAATTCGCCGCCATCGCAACGCAGGCCGGTTACTCGAGTACAACACCTGCACCGAATAGCGCCACTGATCGAACCGCAAGCTACAACAGTCACACCGCTAACTCTTCGCAGTAACCCCTATTCGTATTAACCCCTATTAGAGAACCCACACTTCCACCCGCTGATTGCGTAGACGGGCGCTGCCGGTATTGGCGGCCACCGGATTGGCGGCGCCAAAGCCTGCCACCGGCGCTACACGAATACCATTGGCGTGCAGCTCAGCTTTCACGGTGATAGCCCGCAGGCGCGATAGTACCAAGGCGCGATCATCTGTCTGTTGCTGGTCGCCAAAACCGACCAGCAATAGCTTCCGGTGTCGAAACGCTTCTGTCTTGGCCAGTTGTATCAGCCGCTCGATATCGTGTTTGGCTTTGTTGTCGAGCTCTGCACTGCCCTCATGGAAGCGGATGTTAACCGACAGACGTTGGGCATCTTTCACCAGTGCCAGGTACTCGGCCGGGCCATCGTCGGGCCGTACCTGCATAGCGATCGGTGTTTGCGAAACAAAGCCTGATTTGGCCACCAGCGCCTGCGCCTCGGCACCGTGTACATAGCGAAGAAAGCGCGCAGGCAGTGAACCCTCTGGTTGGTCAGCGCTGTAGAGATAGAGTCTGCGGGATAACAGATAGTCCTCCGTAGCGATGGCTATTTGCTCAGGTTTAAGTGCATCGACACCACTTTGACCTATGGCTAAGGGCTTGCATTGGGCGATGGCGGCCAAGCCGACAAAGCCGATACCATTCTCATCTTTGGCTACAGCGTCGGCCAATGCCCGGTTGGACTCAAACAGCTGTGCGTCACCACTGAGCGATGGCTGATCGGAGAGCACCAGGGATTTAAAGGTATCGGCTGTTCCTGAGTTGCCATCCCGGGCATAGAGATGGATTTCGGCGTTGGCCCCACCCAGCTCAGCCCAATTAGTGATATGACCAGAAAAGATGGCCGCTAGCTGGTCCAGAGTGAGTTCCGCCAATGGGTTGTGGGGGTGTACGATAACCGCCACGCCATCGATGGCAATGATGTGTTCACTACTAAAACTGCGCATGTTGCCAAGCTGAGAGAGGCCGCGGAGCTCCTCTGAATTGATCGCCCGTGAAGCCATGGCGATATCGGTTGGGTTCTGTTTTAATGCGCCGAAGCCCGTGGCTGTGCCATGGGCTTCGATGATTACGGCAACGGTTTGGTTGGAGCTTGGGGTGAGCGCCTCGACTCGTGTTTCATTACTCAGGTTACCCGGTTTGATAATTACCTGCCGGTAGCCTTGCCCCTGTAAAAAGCCCTGTACCAGTCTTGGTGCCAGTTCGCTGCCAATGGTGTTGGAACCGTGCAGCGTGAATAACGCTTCATGGCGGGTTTGGGCAAGCAGGTGGGGCGAGACTTGCGTCAGCCAGAGCAAGAAAATAAAGGGAAGCAAACGCATGGTCAGATCAAACCTGGTCAATTACTAAAGCTGGGCATTGTTGAAAATTGATGTTGCAAAACGGTTACATGCTATTTGTGTTCTGGTTCGTGAGCTTGCTCCGTGGTCGCTGATATTTCGGCTTACGTAGCCGTGTTGAGCTGCGGATTTGCGGATCGGGAGCGGGCTTTAGCCCAGCGACTGCAGACCCAGTTGGTCAACCCGTCCGATCTACCGTCTGGCCTCAGTTATCTGTTGGCTTACGGTGAGGAAGGCTTGGAACTGATCAATCTTGCGGCTCCTAAAACCCGGCCAATTCGCGTCGATTTTGCCACCGGCAAGGCACAGCATCGGCGTTTATACGGTGGCGGTCAGGGGCAGATGATTGCCAAGGCCGTGGGGGTGTCCAGTCGTTTTAAACCCAAGTTGCTGGATTGCACTGCCGGCATGGGTGGCGATGGCTTTGTGCTGGCTTGCCTGGGCTGCTCGGTAACGCTGTTGGAACGAAATCCGGTTGTCCACGCGCTGTTGGCCGATGGCTTGGCGAGGGCTGCTGCGTTGGGAGAGCCGGAGCTCGACGACATCACCGGGCGCCTGAGGTTGATTAATGATGATGCTATCGGTTATCTGCAAACTCTGCCCGGCGATCAGACCGCCGATGTGATCTATCTGGACCCGATGTTTCCCGAGCGAAAAAAAAGTGCAGCGGTCAAAAAAGAGATGCAGTTTTTTCACTCGCTGGTGGGGGCCGATCTGGATCAAACCGAGTTGTTAATGGTGGCTCGCTCAAAGGCGGTGTATCGGGTGGTGGTAAAACGGCCGCGGTTGGCGGAAGCCATTGGTGAGCAGCAGCCAAGCTTTCAAGTGGTGGGGAAAACCAGCCGCTATGATATTTACGTCAATAAAAAAATACCCGGTTAACGGTAGCGGAAGAGTGGTAGCTATTTTTTAAAAAAGCTAACCAGCCGGATAATAATCATACGTACATGGGCCAGCATGGCGATCAAAAAACCGGCTCCAACCAGTACTATGCCGGCTACTAGAATAATCTCCTGAGTCCAGGAGCTCTCTATATTCATACCGGCGTAAACACCCACCATGCCAGTAAAGAAGAGGCTGGCGCCCAAGCGGAATTGCTTGAAAACATCGACCAGTGACGCACTGTAATGTTGTTTAAGCGCCTGCCAATAGCGATTATTCCTCAGCATGGAGTTAGTTAATCTTTTTGCCAGCGTTGCTTGGCGGCGAGGTCTGATTGCTTGGCGTCTACCCAAAAGTCGCCATCAGAACGCAGCTCTTTTTTCCAGAAGGGAGCATCATTTTTTAGGTAGTCCATTATAAATTCGGCGGCTTGGAAGCTGTCTGCCCGATGGCGGCTGGCAACACCAACAGCCACAATTTGATCACCCGCTTTAAGTTTGCCGATGCGATGGATAATCGTCACTGCCTGCAGAGGCCAGCGTTCAGAGGCTTGTTTGGCTATGCTGGTGAGTGAGCTTTCGGTCATGCCTGGGTAATGCTCGAGTTCCAAACCAAGAATATTTTGGTTGTGATCAAAATCGCGTACCAAGCCACTAAAAAACACAATTGCCCCAGGTGTCGGTGCGAGTTGAGTGAGGGTTGAATAAATTGCGTCGATGGCAAAGTCCTGCGCCTGAACGCCGATTGTGAATAGAGTATCAGTCATCTTTACCCCCCTGTTACCGGCGGGAAAAACGCCACTTCGTCGTTGTCGGTCAAGGCCGTAGTTGCCGGTACTACCGTTTGGTTAACAGCAGAAAATAATTTTTGTTCCATCAGAAAAGATTGCCAGTGGCTGTTGCGTTGGCAGAGATAGGCGATTAGGTCAGCAACTGTTGTCGATTTGCCGCCATTGATCTCATCTAGGTTGATGTGCATCTGGTTGGTGCCCAACTGGTCGCGCAACCGTGCGAAAAAGAGTACCTGGATCATAAATTTGGTAATTAATCTGAGCTGAGTTGCCAGTGGCCACTCTTGCCACCGACTTTTTCAATCACTTTTACATTGGTGATGGTCATGGTTTTATCTACCGCTTTACACATGTCATAGAGCGTGAGTGAAGCTACGGTGACGGCGGTAAGCGCTTCCATTTCAACACCGGTTTTGCCGGATAATTTGCAGGTTGCACGCACGAGAACGTTCATTTCCTGCGGTTTGGGAATTAATTCAACAGCGACCGAAGTAAGTGCCAATGGGTGGCAGAGCGGGATAAGGTCTCCGGTTTTTTTGGCCGCCATTATACCGGCAATACGGGCGGTAGCCAGGACGTCGCCTTTTTTGTGGCCGCCTTCCAGAATTAATTGCAGTGTCTCCGCCTGCATGGTCACCGTAGCCTCGGCAGTCGCTGAGCGCTCGGTGATGGCTTTGCCTCCCACGTCCACCATGTGGGCCTCGCCAGTGCTGTTTATATGAGTCAGTTTTTGCATAGCTGTTATTTGCAACCAGAAAGTCTAAGCCCAAGGGCAGGGCGGTTTGAGGGCAGTATAGAGCCATTTTTTTTTCGGTAACAGGTTCAGAATTGGGCTACACTGGGTTTTATAGCGCAAATACGTTGGTAACCTCTTTAAACTTGCTTTTTTTTAGTTATAATGGCGCCGTAACACATCAGCGCCATTCGGCCCTGGTCTCCAACGATAAGCTTCCAATAAGCTGGTAGATTGGTGCTCACTTCCTGGACTTCGTATCTCTAATAGCCGCACACCCAGTGCGTTTATAGGGGCTTCAGAATATGTGGGTTTAGCTCTCCGCGCGCACCAATCGCCAATTGGGCAATAAAAATATTTAATGTCTTAGGTTCGATTCATTTGTAACCCTGTAGCTGGTGGTTATGAGCAAGACTGCAAAGCGCTGATAGTGCGTAGTGAGCCTGCGCAGACTTAGTCTATTAACTATTTACACGAGAAATAGATGTTAAAACACATAGCTGTAAGATTGAGACGCTTCCACCACGGCCAATTGGCTTTCGATCTGAACAATTCCAAAATCATTAATGCGAATATTGAAAAGCGGGATCCCGCTTTAAAAAATCTTATTGAAGGTTTAATCAGCCGGGGTATGGCCTACACCGTTGACGGTTGCGACCTGTTCTGGTTTCAAATCGATGATGAGCACCCCTTAAGCCATTACGAGCCCATGAATGAAGTTGAAGTGGTGTTCGACAGTGATTGGTTTGAAAAGAAAAAAGACAGCTTTCGTCATATGGCTGGGATGAAATATTTCGATGCCAGTGCCGGCTTGGCTGAGCAATTTGCGATAAAAGATCAAAACAGAAAAATAGCGTATCACCTGGATTCTGCTGCATAAGCGAGTCGTTACCACTATTTTGTTTTCTGCGTAACCGGTTCAGTGCTGAATTTGTCCGGATAAAGTGCGACAGCTGTTAACTGACCGGGAGAGTGTGGCTGCACCTCACAAACATTGGCCGTTACTGTGGCCTGATCGATGTAGGGGTTGAATGTATGAGTCCTCAGTTCGCCATAAAGCCAATTTTGACAGCCACAGAAGCCGCCGAGCTTGTGCTTCAGTTTGGCTTGCGATGCGATACTGAAACGCTGCTGGAGGCGATTACTCAGGCGTTCTCCGACTACATCCTGCTGGCAATGTCGGAAGAGATTGAGAGCCGGCAGCTGCGCGATCAACACTATACCGAGGCGATTTTTTATCTGGAAAAGGCTGCCAAATTGCTAAAAGGGCAACCGCATCCGGCAGGAACCATGGCCAGCAAATTGGACAAGATGCGGCAGACGCTGCAGAAAGTGCTGGCCAATGAGAGCGAGATTGCCGAGGAGCGGGCTAAACGCTTTGTCGAGCTCAACCTGGTGCGTAAGCTGCGCGATGTGTGGCAGATGTACACCAACACCCCTTTTTATATCGGCCTGGATGGCAGTGGCCGATCTCCTCACGACTATCTGGCCACCTGCTTTCGCTACGCCAGTGCTCAATACCCGGAAATAACCTGGTTGGCTGCGGTTAATGACCGCGCAATTGACTATATGATTAAGGTCGTACGGCGCTAACCAGCCCGCAGCAGATCACTGCGGGTTTCTCTTTCTGTTGGTCGTTTCGGTTATTGATGGCGGCTATTTATAGTGATTAGCCAGGTAGGTGAATACCGCCCGCAGTCCCATGGCTTCACCACCGGTTGGGCGGCCGGGCAATTTGCGGTTGTTCCAGGCCATCACATCAAAATGTAACCAGGGGGTCTTTTCGGTTACAAACTCCTGTAAAAAGAGCGCGGCGGTGATCGCGCCACCAAAGGGAGAGGTTGCACAGTTGAGCAGGTCGGCCACCTCGGTTTGCAGGAAGCTGCGGTAGGGCTTGTGCAGAGGCAATTGCCAGACCGGGTCGCCACAACTCTCGCCTGCGTCAGTCACCCCCAGAGCGACGGTTTTGTCGTTACAGAACATGGCGGGCAGTTCTGTGCCTAATGCCACCCTCGCAGCACCGGTTAAGGTGGCAAAGTCGACGATTAGTTCGGGCTGGTCATCGCAGGCTTTGGCTAGCGCATCGCACAAAACCAGTCGCCCTTCGGCGTCGGTGTTGTCAATCTCAACGCTGATGCCTTTGCGGGTATAGATAACATCCCCAGGTCGAAAGGCGTTACCGCCGATGGCGTTCTCCACGGCGGGAATCAACATGGTCAGTCGAATGGGCAGTTTAAAGGCCATGATCAGGTAAGCCATACCAAGGGCGTGGGCAGCACCGCCCATATCTTTTTTCATCAGGCGCATGGCCTGGGAGGGTTTCAGGTTCATGCCACCACTGTCGAAGCAGACACCTTTACCGATGATGGTCACCTTCGGGTCGTCTGGGTCGCCCCAGGTGAGTTGTAACAGGCGAGGTGGGTGTTCGCTGGCTTTGCCCACGGTATGAATGGTTGGAAAGTTATGCTCCAGCAGCTCCCCGTCAATCCACTGACTGAAATCCGCATTAAACTCACCGGCCAGGCGCTCGGCACAGCTGGCCATGTGCTGTGGCATCATGCTGTCTGCCGGGGTATTGATGAGGTCGCGTACCAGGTAAACGCCGCGGGCCATATGCGTGGCTTTGTCAACACAGACAGCGTCGCTCAGGTAGAGGGTTGAACCGGCGTTCTCATCCTTTTTTGTTTTAAAATGGCTGAACTTATAGCTGCCGAGCAGCCAGCCAAAGGCGATTTTATCGGTTAAAGATGGGTCGGTATCCACCAGTTGATAGGCACCATCCGGTAGCGCCGTGGCCAGGTCACCACAGCAGAAGTAGTCTTCTGTATCGACAAAAAATAGTGCCAGATCGATTCGGCCCTCGGCACCGGGCAGCAGAGACACCCCCTTGCCTTTGTAGCCACTATTGGTCAGCCAGGATTGGGTGCTCTCCGGTTGCTGTTCCAACCACTGTTGGTAGTTCTTTAGGTCATCGACACGCAGTGGTGTGCCTTCATTGCCAATGGCGAGCTGGGTTACCTGGGTCAATCTGGGTTCGGTCATGGTCATTCCTACATCGGTTAAATCTGCGCTTTACGCCGGCTTTGCTGCACAAGTGCGAGCAGGCCAGGGGCGGGTGGCGGGTTAGCCTGGGTATCGACTAAACACGTCTTTGCAATTTCTTTTCCATAATGATTTTAGTGGCTATCTCCTCGACGGAAATGGCCGTGGTGTCAATGGTGGGAATACCCCATTTGCGGTACAGAAACAGGGCCTCTTTCACCTCCCAGGCGCACTGTTTAAGCGAGGCATATTTGGAGTCCGCCCGGCGTTGCTGGCGGATATCAGAGAGGCGTGACGGGTCGATGGTGAGCGCAAACAGTTTGTCTTTCTGTTCGCGCAGACTTTTGGGCAGCTCGCCGCGGTTTAAGTCCTCTTCGGTGAGGGGGTAGTTAGCGGCAAAGATACCGTGTTGCATGGCGATATAGAGGCAGGTGGGGGTTTTTGCACTGCGCGATACCCCGATCAAGATCACGTCGGCATCGCCGTAGTAGCGGGTCTTGGCCCCGTCGTCATTTTCCAGAGCAAAATTCACCGCGTCCATCCGAATTAAAGCCCGTTCACCTGTTGGATTATCGTGGCTTTGGCCGACCTGATAAGATGAAACGGCGCCAAGTTCTTTTTCCAGGGAGGGTAAAAAGGTTCCTATGATATCCATTAAGAAGCCCTGTGATTTGGCTATGCGCGCCCGTATTTCCGGGTTCATGATGGTGTCGAATATCAGTGGCTTGGCACCCGTCTTGGCTGCCGCTTCGTCAATTTGGCGAACCGCCTCTTCGGCTTTTTCCATCGTGTCTGTATAAGGCAGGTGTACCTTGTGAAACTTGGTCTCTTTAAACAGTGGTAACAGCGCATTCCCTAGGGTTTGTGAGGTTATCCCTGTGCTGTCTGAAATGAAAAACGCGTATCGGGCTATCATTCGTTCTAATCTCGGGTAAAAGTTCTGATATGGGTTGTTTGTTGTTATCATTCGCCGAAAGGTAATGTCACTACGAGGAGACAACGTGGTCGATCAAATAATCCCCTTCGAGCAGTTGGGAATGAACGATGTTGATAAGGTAGGTGGTAAAAACGCCTCCTTGGGTGAGATGATCAGTAATCTTACCAACCTGGGCGTATGCGTTCCCACCGGCTTTGCCACTACCGCTGAGGCATTTCGTACCTTCCTCAGCCAAAGTGGTATCGACGATCGTATTCACAAAGTTCTGGATGAACTCAATATAGAAGATGTTAACGCCCTGGCGGCTGCAGGCAAGCAGATCCGTCAATGGGTGGTGGAAACCCCCTTCACCCCAGACCTGGAAAAGGCTATCCGTGAAGGTTACACCGCGCTGTGTGGTGATCTGGCCGATATCTCCGTAGCGGTTCGTTCTTCTGCCACCGCCGAAGACCTACCGGACGCCTCCTTTGCCGGTCAGCAGGAGACCTTCCTTAACATTCGCGGCATAGACAATGTGCTGCACTCGGTGAAAGAGGTGTTTGCCTCACTCTTTAACGATCGCGCCATCTCTTACCGCGTACATCAGGGGTTCGACCACAAAGATGTCGCCCTGTCGGCCGGTATTCAGCGCATGTGTCGCAGTGAAACCGGCAGTTCCGGTGTGATGTTCACCATCGATACAGAATCCGGTCACCGCGATATGGTGTTTATCACTGCCTCCTATGGTTTGGGCGAGATGGTTGTTCAGGGGGCTGTCAACCCGGACGAATTCTATGTTCACAAGCCCACCCTGGAGAAAGGCCACCGCAGCGTGATTCGCCGTACGCTGGGCTCGAAAGCCGCCAAAATGGTTTATGGGGCCAAGGCCGAGGCCGGCAAATCCGTGGAGGTTGTGCCCGTGTCTGAGGAGTTGCGCAAGCAGTTCTCCCTAAGCGACGACGATATTCTCGAGTTGGCCAAACAGGCCATGATCATTGAAAAACACTATGGCCGCCCGATGGATATCGAGTGGGGTAAAGATGGCGATGATCAAAAGCTCTACATTCTGCAGGCCCGTCCCGAGACTGTCCGCAGCCAGATGTCCACCCAAAAAATGGAGCGCTACCGTCTAAAAGAGACCAGCGACCTGTTGATTACCGGCCGGGCCATTGGCGACAAGGTTGGTGCTGGCAAGGTGCGTGTGGTTTCCGGCCTGGAGGAGATGGACCAGGTTGAAGATGGCGATGTATTGGTTACCGATATGACCGACCCGGATTGGGAGCCGGTTATGAAACGCTGTGCGGCCATTGTCACCAACCGTGGTGGTCGTACCTGTCACGCGGCGATTATCGCGCGAGAGCTGGGCATTCCAGCGGTTGTCGGCTGTGAAAACGCCACCAGCACCTTAACTACTGGCACCGAGGTGACGGTAAGCTGTGCCGAAGGCGATACCGGTAATATCTGGTCGGGCCTCCTGGAATTCGAAATCATCGCCACCGATACCTCAGAGATGCCGGCGTTGGATATCGACGTGATGATGAACGTTGCCAATCCAGATCGCGCCATGAGCTTCGCCCAGCTGCCCAACAAGGGTGTTGGTTTGGCCCGTTTGGAGTTCATTATCAACCGCCAGATTGGTATTCACCCTAAAGCGCTGCTCAACTTCGACCAGCAGAGCGACGAACTTAAGGCTACCATCACCGACATGGCCAGCGGTTACGCTAATCCGGTGGACTTTTATGTCGAGAAAATTGTAGAGGGTGTGGCCACCATTGCGGCCTCCTTCTACCCGCACAAAGTCATTGTGCGGATGTCTGACTTCAAATCCAATGAGTACGCCAACCTGGTTGGCGGCCGTCAGTACGAGCCCGAAGAAGAGAACCCGATGATCGGTTTCCGTGGTGCCTCGCGCTACATCGCTGAGAGCTTCCGCGACTGTTTCGAGCTGGAATGCAAGGCCATGAAGAAGGTGCGTGGTGAGCTGGGCCTGGATAACGTCTGGTTGATGATTCCGTTTGTGCGCACAGTCTCGGAAGCGCAAGCCGTTGAGCAGATTCTGGCGGATAACGGCCTGGTTCGTGGTCAGGATGGTTTGAAACTGGTGATGATGTGCGAACTCCCCTCCAATGCGGTTCTGGCCGACGAGTTCCTACAGTACTTCGACGGTTTCTCTATTGGCTCCAACGATATGACTCAGCTGACCTTGGGTCTGGACCGGGACTCCGGTCTGATCGCGCATCTGTTCGATGAGCGTAACGATGCGGTTAAGAAAATGCTGAAAATGGCCATCGAGGCTTGTCGTGCACAGGGTAAGTACGTCGGTATTTGTGGCCAGGGGCCATCGGATCACCCGGACCTTGCTCAGTGGTTGATGGAGCAGAAAATCTCATCGGTTTCGCTGACTCCCGACACGGTTCAGGAGACTTGGATGTTCCTGGCCGAGAGTGCAAAATAAGCTAGAGTTTCCGGCTAAAATTTCAGGACGAAAGAGACAAACGTGATCTGAATGGCTACCGAAATTGTGCTCGGTAGTCATTCGGTGGTCTCAAACTCAAGTTAGGATGCTTATGAAGCGACACATCATTTTGACGCACGGCCGGTCAGGCAGTAATTTTGTTGCCAACTCGTTGAATCTTCATCCGCAAGTCGTAAATTATGGTGAAGTGTTCGGACACTGGACGGTACCCAGCAAACTGAATAAATTCGGAAAGCTCTTTGGGCGAACCGACAGCCAGTTTCTTGATTATCTCTACCGCAGTTCAACGGTTTACTACTTCGCCCAGTTTTGGTCGGCATTATCCCATATGCGCGCCGGTAAACCGATCAATTTCAAGCGCCGCTCTACTATTACCACCTTGGGTGTTAAAGAGTTTGGTATGCACTTCGATCGCTTGGGGTTGGACGATTATCTCGCACAAAACCCCGATATATCCGTTATCTATCTCTACCGGGAAAATAGCTTGCAGCGCTATTTATCCGTGTTGTCGTTGAATAGAAACCGGGTTATTGCCACAGAAGGAGACGTTTCCATTCCAAAGCTCACAATCGATGTGGCGGAAATGATGACCTCAATCGAAGTGTTGGAACAAGAGCTGGCCTACACCCACAAACTAGTCAGAAGCTTGACCCAAAACCCTGTCCTGGAGATTAAATACGAAGAGGCCTTTGCCGGGCCGGAATCACTACAGGCCATGGTGAAGGATGTGTGTGAATTTTTGCAGATCGATCCGATCAACCAAACCAGTAAACAGAAAAAGATTCTCTCCTCCTCCTTTCAGGAGGTTATTGAAAACTACGGAGACTTTGTTGCAGCCCTAAAGGCGAGCCCCTACGCGCATTGGCTGGAGGCGGGTTTATAAATAGTGGTTTAAAGCTTCTGAGATCTACATCTTCTGGTTCTGGTTCTGGTTCTGGTAAAAAAAGGCCCGCTTTCTGCGGGCTTTTCATTTTCAGTATGGCGGTTAATACCTATTTGACTGTTAACAACCAGGCCTGCTATCACTAACAACCAAAACCCAAAACCCTGTGCTTTGGATTTACCCGTCTGAGGATGGAAATCATGATTGTGATTATCCATGGCTCCTATCGTGATGAGGGTGTTATCGATCAGTGCCTGGCGATTGACAGGGCAGAGCTGGAGAGGGCTGGTGCAACCGTAGCGCAGGTGGATTTACGTAACTATCCCGTCGAGTTTTGCCACAACTGATAGAGAAGCTGGAAACGGCTGAGGGCGATGTTCTGGCCTGTTCTACTAGCTGTGGCACGGTCACGGCTCAATTTAAGCAATTGGTGTTGTTGCCGCTCTTAGGCAGGCAGCAAACGTATTGGGAGAAAAACCAATCGGAAAACAGTTGTCGGGCTGGTGGTGATCAATCCGTTACTACAGCTCGCCAGCCGAGAACACAAGCGGTTAGGCAACCTGGCTCGTCGATTGGCAGCATTCGCGAAGTAAAGCGGACGGAGCAAGTTGAAGGTTTGGCTCACACCTGTCCCAACTGCGTTTTCAAATCCGGCTTGGTCACCTTGCCCATGGCATTTCTGGGTAGCGCTTCAACCATGTGTAACCGCTTGGGAATTTTGTAGGCCGACATCTTATCGCTGCACCAATGCTTTAATTCGTCGTAATTTAAGCTGCAGTTGGGCTGTAGTACAGCTACTGCCGTAACCGCTTCCCCCCAGGTTTCATCGGCCAGGCCGAGCACCGCCACTTCGCTAATGGCAGGGTGGTTGAGCAGGGTGCCCTCTATCTCCAGGGCCGATAACTTGTAGCCACCGGATTTAATAATGTCGATGGAGGTGCGGCCCATAATGCGATAGTAGCCATCTTCAATAACCGCCATATCGCCGGTGCAAAACCAGCCATCGACAAAAGATTCGGCAGTCGCTTTTGGGTTTTGCCAATATTCCAGAAATAGGTTGTCACTCTTTATTTGAATTTCACCTGGCTCTCCCTCGCCGAGCACCAACTGATTGTTTTCATCCGCCAACCTCACCGCCACTCCGGGTAGCGGTTGGCCAACCGCACCGGCTCGTCGTTCGCCATGATAGGGATTGGAGATGCCCATACCAATTTCCGTCATACCGTAGCGCTCTAACAGCACCTGCCCGGTAAGTAGCTGCCACTGGTTAAACAGGGGTACAGGGCAGGCGGCGGAGCCGGAAATATTCAATCGCATCTCGGCAAAACCCTGGCAGATTGCCTGCACTTCAGGCTCGGGTAGGGTGGCAAAATAGTGAATTAATTTTACGTAAATGGTGGGTACCGCCATAAATACGCTATAGGTTTTTTCAGCGATTTGCCGGCTGATGGTCTCAGTGTCAAATTTTGGAAACAGATGCACCGTGGCTCCGGCCCAAAGGCCGCAACACAAAACGTTGATGATGCCGTGAATATGGTGTAACGGTAAAAACAGTGGTATCACGTCGTCGTTTTGCCACTCCCAGGCCTGAAGCAGACAGGTGATTTGCGCGCTCAGGCTGTGAAAGGTGTGCACCACTCCTTTGGGTTTACTGGTGGTACCGCTGGTAAACAACATTAAGGCTTTGCGCTGATTGGTTAGCCGGGGTGGTGGCGATTCCAGCGCTGGTGCCATCAGCTCGGCCACGGTGGCAATGGAAATATTCAACTCTTTACAAAGGCTACGCAGTTCATCGCTCTGGTATTCTGGGTTCACTACCAACAGCGAGGCCTGTGCACAACTCAGATAGTGTTCCAGCTCGCCGATAGCCGAGGCAACATTGAGCGGTACTGCAATGCCACCCGCGCGCCAAACACCCAGTAGTACTGTTACATAGTCGAGACTGGCGGGGATGAAAAAGGCGATGCGCTGCTCGTTGAGCTCACTGCGCCCGTGCAACAGGCCGCTGGTAAATTTTGCCACGTGGTGGTCAAGCTCGGCATAGCTATAGCTTTGGTTATTTTCCACCAGCGCGGTCTGTTGGTTATTGGGCAGAAGAGAGGGAAACCATTGGGTCGACATAGAAAGCCCTGCAGACAAAATTTGAATAGCGGGAATTCTACCGGCATGGCACGAATGAGCCAAACTGGACCGGTAAAATTATGCTGGTCAAATTGAGTGAGCCAAATTATAAGGCGAGCTGTTGGGTGGGCTGGATGTGCAGGCGGGAATAGTTGTTCGGTGGTCAGTAGCGAGATAACGCCGCCGAGTCGCTGACTCAGCGTGGGCGGGAATGCGGGCACCTCGAAGGGCGCCCGTTCTACAACGCCAATGTTTAACTGGGGTACCAGCTACTGCCCCAGCCACTTTCCATTACCTGCCCCCATTTGTTACCGGTCATCTCTGAGGGGCGGCAATGTTCGATGATGTCCTGCCGAAAATCGCCCTTAAACAGGGGGATTTCGTGGGTTTCATTGCTTTGCTCCAAACTGAAGAACATCTGCACAGTTTCCGGTGGGTAGACTGAAAGGTCTGCGCGATGGGCGACAGACAGGTTGCCGTGCATAAAGTCTTTAAACTGGAGATAAATATCTTCGTAGCTTTGCCCGTACAGGGTCATCTCGCACTCTGTGGTAAATCGAAATTTGATGCAGGCCATGACTAAACCCTCCTTTCTGACACCAAAATTAACTATACGCCCAAGCGTTGGTATGGGTGTGGCCAGGGTTTAAACCAATTTGCTGTAAGTTTATTAACCTTGGTGATATCGCGTTGCTGACCATCACAGAAGAGCAGAATTGGCAATTAGTGTCTAAGTTCGAGGTGCGCTCAGGTCACCGATAGCTGCGCCTGCTGTCTGGGACTACTAAAGGAGTAGGCGTGGTTCATTGTCTCGATATTTTATTTTGCGCATAATCGAAACACGTTTAAGCCCCTCTCTATTAATCACTCAGAAGCGCAAACACTATGACCAATTGGACGACCCCCGATCTTTGTGACGCTTTCCCCGATGATGTTCAGGTCCTGCAACCGATGCTCCGCAATTTTGGTGGCAACCACAGTTTCGGTGGTGAAATCGTTACCATCAAATGCCATGAAGACAACTCTCTGGTAAAGGAGCAGGCGTCGCTGCCGGGGAGAGGCCGGGTTATGGTGGTCGATGGGGGTGGTTCACTGCGCAAGGCACTGTTGGGCGATATGATCGCCGAGGCGGCGGTTAAAAATGGCTGGGCGGGATTGATCATCTACGGTTGTGTGCGTGACGTCGATGCACTGGCTGAGCTGCCGTTGGGCGTTCAGGCGCTGGCTAGCATCCCATTAAAAACGGAAAAACGCGGTATTGGCGATTTCAATCGCAGTGTCTCTTTTGGCGGGGTTACGTTCGAGCCTGGTGCCTTTGTTTACGCCGATAACAACGGTGTTATTGTTGCACCCAAAGTGCTGTCGTTAACCGAGTAAGGTTGGCGAAATAGCTGGCGGGCTGGGTCGCTGTAGCCTGCCTGGGCCGGTTAAAGCGTGGCTTGAGAGGTTTCGTTCAGGCCTTGGGCTGCGGGCGGGTTCAAGCGTTCGAACTCCAGCTCGAAGTTGTAGCCGTGCTGATGGCCAACAAAAATTCTCACCTTGGGGTTGGCCGCTTTGGCCAGTTTCGCCAGCGATTGTTGCACGCTTTCTGGTGTGTTCACGCCAAAATAGATAGCCACCAGATCCTGCCCGACGAAGCGCACATCGCTAAAGTACTCCTCTTCGCTGCCGTGGCTGTGCAACTGCTTCTCGGAGGCCAACTTCAGGCAGCGCCACTCTTTTTGTCCGGCAAACGCTTTTGGCTTCGTCAGAAATTTGTTGGCAAATTCTGCTGCAGGGTTGACCGAAGTACTGCGTACGATCGCATCCAGTTGATCTTTCAGGCGGGTGATTTCAGGCCGGGTATCCTGGTAGGTCACCTTTCTGGGGTTGGTGAAGCTGCTGTCATCGCCACAGCGAAAACGCAGGGCAACACCTCGGTGGTTGTCCGCAAAGAACTGCCAGGCTTCCAGGTTATCGGGCTTTGCAAAAAAACTGCAGATGCGCAGGCGTCTGGCATAGTTGCGCCAGGCGTCCATCAGTTGGTCGATCTGCGCCTGGCGGGAGATCACCATCTGTTCCAAAAGGCCG
Organism: Halioxenophilus sp. WMMB6; assembly: GCF_033283405.1. Classification (NCBI taxonomy): domain Bacteria; kingdom Pseudomonadati; phylum Pseudomonadota; class Gammaproteobacteria; order Alteromonadales; family Alteromonadaceae; genus Halioxenophilus; species Halioxenophilus sp. WMMB6. The sequence goes on along the minus strand of NZ_JAWMQR010000003.1, from coordinate 25,199 downwards.
TGTAATACCTGTTCCGCCTCTTCCGGTGTGTGAAACCGATCTTCAGAGCGCCAGCGTCGTATCGCCTGGAGCATGGGGGTGTTGCCCATCGGCGTCTCCGCGCTGAAGATCAGGTTCACCGCCTGTCGAACCGTCGCCTTTAACAGGTCGTCCTGAGTGAAGTTCAGTTGACTGTTGTACGACAGTTCGAACGGGTCTGAAAAAAGGTGCGGGGCGCTCCAGCGTAGTGCTTGTGAGGTGAGGACTTTTTCAGCGGTGGTGGCATCGCAATACTTAACGAGACTGTCAGTTGATTGATTGACCACGATCTATCCTTCTTGACTTCACGACGTGAACTGGTGCCCCGCAATTGACTGTGCCTTGGGCAACAGTTGATCTATCGGCATAGCAGCCAAAAAGTTTATCGATTTTCTTCATCGCCATACCTGGCATTTGCCTCCTAACCCCTGTGTGGTTCATTTTGTGGTTTTACGATCTTGTTCTTTTTATATGGGCAGCAGCAGCGGCACCTACTCGAGGGCGCTGCTGGCAGATGTTAAATCATTGTGAGCCTGGCCTTGAGCCGCGGCGGTTTTCCAGCGTCGGCCGCTCGTCAATTGCTTGCTCAGTACATTAGAATAGTGCCGTTTCTGCGCAAACTGTAGCTTTACCTCATATTAGGAAAGCTCATTCCATAAGCTTAGCGCAGTTTTAGAATTTTTTTGTCCAGGAGGCAGCGTGAATCTAACCGGCAGTCATATATTGTCTATTTCTCAATTTGACCGGGAGACGATTGATCATATTTTTAGTGTTGCCGATAGAATGACGCCCTACGCAGCCAGGAAAAAGGTGACGCGTGTATTGGAAGGGGCCATTTTGGGGAATATGTTTTTTGAACCCAGTACCCGTACACGGGTCAGTTTTGGTTGTGCCTTTAACCTGTTGGGCGGCGAGGTACGGGAAACCACCGGTTTTCAAAGCTCTGCCATCGCCAAGGGCGAGTCGCTCTACGATACCGCCCGGGTACTCTCCGGTTACAGCGACGTCATCTGTATGCGCCACCCGGAAGCGGGCTCGGTGGCGGAGTTTGCCGAGGCCAGCCGGGTACCGGTAATCAATGGTGGCGATGGCCCCAATGAGCACCCGAGCCAAGCCCTGTTGGATCTCTACACCATCCGCAGCGAGCTGGCGGGCAAAGGGCGCGGTGTCGATGGTATGCGTATCGCCATGATTGGCGATCTCAAATATGGCCGTACCGTCCACTCCCTGGCCAAGCTGCTGTTGCTCTACCGCGATATTCAGCTAATTCTGGTCTCTCCCAAGGAGCTGGCTATGCCGCCGGAGATTATCGACCAGCTGCGCAGCGTCGGCCACAGTGTGAAGATCACCGACGAACTTACCGAAAGCATTCAACACGTCGATATCGTCTACTCCACCCGTATTCAGGAGGAGCGCTTCCAAAGTAAAGATGAAGCCGACCTCTACCGGGGCCGTTTTCGCCTCAACCAGGCCATCTACACCCAATTTTGCGAGCCCAACACGGTGATTATGCACCCGCTGCCACGGGATTCACGGGCGGATGCCAATGAGCTGGATAACGATCTCAACCAGAACCCCAATCTGGCTATTTTCCGGCAGACGGATAACGGTGTATTGGTGCGTATGGCTCTGTTTGCCCTGGTATTGGACGTAGCCGACCTGGTCGACAAATACGCGCAAGAGGTGCGCTGGTATAACGCCTCCCGCAACTACCAGGGCTGACGTTTAGCCCATTGCCTGTAGGGGGAGTGGCAAAATCAGCTGCCATTCCTCGCCCTTCTTATTCCTCTTAGTTCGTGGTGTTATTTAAAAACCATTCTTGTAATAAACAAAACTAATAAGCAGGAGATTTCTGTGACAACTCGCACAGTTCGAATGTGCGCTCGGTATTACTCTGCGTAACAACGTTAAACGAATAACTCAGAGGGTGGAAAGATGAATCGGTGGCTACGTAATTGCAGTTTAATTGCGACAGTGTCGCTCTTTTCCAGCATCACTTTTGCTGCCGATGATAGTCAGACAACGCGCTCTAGCTGGTTGCTGGCCAAGTACGACCAGAATGGCGACTCGCGCATTACCGCCGAAGAGATTGCTCTGAAAAAACACAAGGTGTTCCGCGTAATGGATGGCGACGGTGATGGTGACGTGGACGTGGGTGAGTACCTGCACAGTGATGCCAAGCGCCGGGAAGCGATCCTGAAGGCCCGCTTCGACAAGCTCGATCTGGATCACAACGGCAAGATCAGCGACTCCGAATACAGTTCATTTCTAGGGTTGTTTGCCAGTATCGATGACGATGGTGATGGCCACTTAAGCGCCTCTGAGATGTCAGCCGCCACCCCCGAACCCAGCTACGAAACCCGCTGCTTGTGGGTTTTCTGCCTGCGTACCGAGTCCGAAGAGTAACTACTCCCTAAAGCAAGCCTGCCGGCGGGGCTAAACCCCCGCCTCTTCCAGCCTTTTAAAGAGTGCGCCGATGGCCTCCACCAGCGTTTCAGAGCGGTTGGGATGGCGCAGTGCCTGCATCAGGTGCGGGCGCAACTCCGGCAGCGCCATCAAATCAGCCAACACCTGAATAAAATTGTCGTGGCCAAGTTTGGCCAGCATCTCCAAAAACTGTAAGCCCAGCTCCACATCGGCCAGATCGTCGCTGCAGCGCGAGGCGATGGCGGCCACCACCTCCACATCCACCTCGGGCATCATCGCCATCGCTTTTACCAGTGCCTGCCGGCGCAGGCCGGTTGCCTGGCTGTGGGATATTCCCCGAATCGCGGCGGCAATCACATTGGTGGCCGGTTGCGATTGGCCGAGCTCGGCCTCCAGACGGTCGATCAGTACCTGAGTCAGGCGTACATCGATAGCCTCGTGCTCCAACAGTTGCGCCAGGCCGATAAAGGCCGGGGCGGGCACGGTTTTCAAGGCGGTTTGCAGCAGCGGCTGGTGCTCCTGCCAGCGCGCGGCGATATCGGCCAACCCCTGAATGCCCAAACTCTGCCAGCCCTCATCCGAAGGCTTGGCCAGGTAGTCCAGTGTTGGTTGATAAAAGCGGCTGGGCGGGCGCTTCAGTGTGGCGCTCACCTTGGCGTGAAAGGCGGCTTGGCGATCTTCGGGCAGGGTGAAGGCGTAGGGGTTGTTGTCGAGTACCGCGGCCAGCTCGTGGCCAGACTGGGCACGTTGAATATTGCTGCCTATAGACAGCAGCAGTTGTTGCAGAAACCGGTCGCGCTCGGCAGGGGCGATAAAGCCCTGCTCATCCAGCGGCAGCTTGAGCGACCAGACCATGGGGCTCTCCTGGTTCTGCTTCGACCAGAACACCACACCCAGCCAGGCGTGGCGCAGGTAGGGGTGAGGGTAGGGCGTCTGCAGCAGATCGGCCTTGGTGAATTGGCTGGCGGGCAGATTTTGGATGCGCCGGCCTAAATCGAAGTAGCGGGCTTCCGCTCCCAGGTATTTGAAGAAGCCGGTAATGCCCTCAACTTTATTCATCTTGTCTCACTGCGCTATTGAATGGGTCAAAAGGCTGGCCATTGTAGCCCAGATTGACCCCCGGTGTGGGCGCCATGAGGGTGAAATTCGTCGGCTATACGTGCCCTAGGTCGGATCTGTATGGCCTTGATACGCATAATAATTCTAATGAGCGGAGCGATTTGACGATCTCTTCGCTGGTGCGCTATGCCCGCTCGCCCATGCTGATCGACCAGCACTGTTACCAGCCTGGTCAGAGCTGAAACTGCCGCTCACCGGCATCGCTACCAGATGCCGGAGTGGCCAAGAGGTTAGCAGCTGCCTCGGCGGCCGTGCCTGAGCTATGTGTCGGCGGCCTCCGGCGCTACCCCCAGCGAGTGGTAGAGGCTGATCGAGACTAGCAGCTGGCCCGCGGTTACCTCTTCACCCTCCTCAACCAGCATTTTCTGCACCTGGTCTGATACCTGGGCACTCTCCTCCACGTAGTGTTTCGGCTCCAGTGTGCCGGCTGCGCTGATGCTGTTTTCTATCTCCCCCCGGCTCACCACCTGAGTCAACTGATTGGCGGATGGCGAGCCCGCTGGCAGCAGCAAGCGCCAGAGAATAGCCAGCACCAACAAAAACAGGCCAGTCAGCAATAGCCTGCACCGCGTGAAATAGTCGCCTAGCAATGTCATGGTCGACCTTATAAAGAGAGCGAATGGGTAATCGGGACGGGGGATTGTGGCAGGCAACTGTGCAAACAGTTTGCAAATGGGTTGAAAATATCAGGCCGGTTGGCCGGAAGCGGAAAATTGAGTGGGCGTGGTTGACGCTATACCGGCCGGCGTGTCACCAACTTAGCCGGCGCAGCAGCGTTTGAATTTTTTGCCAGAGCCGCAAGGGCAGGGTTCGTTGCGGCCGATGGCCAGCTCGGCCAGGCCCTGGCCGGCGATAAACCGCCACAGCCCGTCGCGCTTCTCAAACTGTGAGTGCTCGTGGTGCTGCTCCAGCTTACCGTTGCTGTTGTTGCGATAAAAAGCCGCAAACTCCACCTCACCCTGGCTATCAGCGGGGCCGCCCGCACGGGTTCGCAATATCTTCAGGGCAAGCCAGGTTTTGTCGGCGCACCAGTCGGCCATGGCGTGGATCTCCTCGGCGGCGCTGCCGGTTTGCGGGCCGGTGTCGTAGAGGTACTGCCACAGGCCCAGGGCGTAAGCGCTAAAGCGGGAACGCATGAGGCGCTCTGCCGTTAGTGCGGCCCGGGGCAACTGGTGACACAATAGGCAGCAGTCACGGTAGTACTTGCCACTGCCACAGGGGCAGGGTTGCTGGCTGGAGGGAGTTAGAGGTTCGGCCATTGGTAGTATTTATGCGGGTTTTTCGGTATGTTTGCGCCTTTTTCGGCCCATTGGGGCCGAGCGCCGCCCTGGAGTAACAGGGCCTACACGCTACACTGAGATTATGAGCAATTTCGACGACATCCGCCCCTATAACGATGCAGAAGTTCTGCCAACCATACAAAAACTGCTGGCAGAACCAGAGCTGCTGAGCGCCGTCGCCAGCCTTAAATTTCCAGAAGCCAGTAAGCGCTTCCCGAAATTGCTGGCCATGTTGGCCAAGGGCTTTTTAAGCTGGGAGCTGCGTGGCGTCAACACCGTGGCCGACTGGCAAATCGTGCTGGAACGCTACCTGAAGAAGAATCTTGATGCCACCACCGCTGGCATCTCCTTCTCCGGCCTGGAAAATCTCGATCGCAACGGCCCCTACCTGTTTGTCAGTAACCACCGCGATATCGCCATGGACCCGGCCTGCATCAACTGGGTGCTGCACCACAACGGTTTTTCCACACTGCGCATCGCCATTGGCGATAACCTGCTCTCCAAGCAGTATGTCTCAGACCTGATGCGCTTGAATAAAACCTTCATCGTCAACCGCTCGGCCAAGTCGCCCAAAGAGAAATTAAAAGCGGCCAAACACCTCTCGGCCTATATTTACCACTCCCTCACCCAGGACAAATCCAATATCTGGATCGCCCAGCGTGAAGGGCGGGCCAAAGATGGCCGCGATATCACCAACCGCGCCATTATCAGCATGTTTGGCCTCAATAAGCCCAAGCAGGAGTCGTTCAGCGACTACATCGCCGAGTTGCGTATCGTACCGGTGGCTATCTCCTATGAGTGGGACCCGTGCGACACCGCCAAGGCCAACGAACTGCACCATTTGCAAACCGTGGGTGAATACGCCAAACAGCAGCACGAAGATGTGGAGAGCATTGCCAAGGGTATCGCCGGTTTTAAAGGCCACGTGCACATGGCCTTCGGCGAGGTGCTGGGTACCGGCTTTAACGATGCCGAAGCGGTGGCGCTTGAGATTGAACGCCAGATCCACGCCAACTACGTGCTGCACGCCAGCAATCTGGCCGCCTACCAGCAGCTCTACAAGCAGGTGCCCGAGGCGCTTACCTTTGGTGTAGAGGGCACTCACTTCCATGCCGATGAACAGGAAGCCGCGGTGGCCGAGCTGCTACGCCGGGTGAACAGTGTGCCCGACCAACACAAAACCATTCTCCTGGCCGGCTACGCCAACCCGGTGTTGTCGAAGCTGGCCCACCTCGATGCCCTGGGGGTTGCCAACGCCACCCAGACACAAGCCTAAACGGCCGGGTGGGCATGCTCAGCGCTGAATCCAAACAGGCCATCCAAACCGCGTACAGTCGCTTCCTGAAAGGGCGCGGCCTGCAGGCGCGTTACGGCCAGAAGCTGATGATCGCCGAAATCGCCCGCACTCTGGCCGGTGTCGAGCTGGATGAGAACCACCAGCGGGTGGGCGGCGGCCACGTCTGTGTGATTGAGGCCGGTACCGGTACCGGCAAAACCGTCGCCTACCTGCTGGCGGCCATTCCCATCGCCCAGCTGCTCGGTAAAAAGCTGGTTATCTCCACCGCCACCGTCGCTCTGCAGGAGCAGATTCTGCACAAGGATTTGCCCGAGTTGAAAGAGAACTCCGGCCTGGAGTTCTCCTACACCCTGGCCAAGGGGCGCGGCCGTTACCTCTGTTTGAATAAGCTCGATCGCATCCTCTCGGAGCAGTCTGGTGGCGTCGATGCCATGCCGGCACTCTACGAAGATGAGCAGCCCACCATCGACGCCGATGCCATGCAGCTCTACAACAATATGATCAACGCCCTGGCGGCGGGGGATTGGAGCGGCGATAAGGACGACTGGAAAGATGAACTCGAAGACCGGCTCTGGTTTCGGGTGACCACCGACCACCGCCAGTGCACCGGCCGGCGCTGCTCCAACGTTACCAGTTGCAGCTTCTTCAAGGCCCGCGAAAGCCTGGCCAATGTCGATGTGATTGTTACCAACCACGACCTGGTATTGGCCGACCTGGCCTTGGGCGGCGGCGCTATTCTGCCGGCGCCGGGCGATGCCATCTACGTGTTTGACGAAGGCCACCACCTGCCCGACAAAGCCCTCAACCACTTCTCCCACCACCTGCGGGTGATCAGCACCACCCGCTGGCTGGACCAGTGCATCAAAAGCATTACCACCATGTTGGGCGATCTCAGCCAGTCGAGCGATTTAACCTATCTGATCGACCAGCTGCCTAAGCCTCTGGAGGCCTGCAAAGGGCAGATGGAGCGGCTCTGGCCGCTGCTGCAATCCCTGGCCGGCGACCTGGCTGAGAGCAGCGAACACAGCCCGCGCTACCGCTTTGACCAGGGCGTCGTGGGGGAGGACCTGCAACAGCTGGCGGCAGAGCTGAAACAGAGTTTCAGCGACCTGCACCTGGTGTTCGATAAGATCGCCATCGAGCTGGAAGATCTGCTCGAGGATCGCCACAGCCCGGTACCCAAGGTCGACATTGAAAACTGGTTCCCAGTGGCGGGTTTGTGGTCGACCCGGGCCGAGGCCTGTTGGCAGCTCTGGGCCAGCTACGCCCAGCCCGACCCGCCCGGCGCCATGCCCAAGGCGCGCTGGTTGACCCTGTTCGATACCGGCGCCTATGTCGATATTGAAATCTGTTCCAGCCCCATTCTGGCGGCTAATAATTTACAAGTAAGCCTATGGGATCACTGCTGTGCGGCGGTGGTCACCTCGGCCACGCTATCGGCCCTGGGCCACTTCGAGCGTTTTCGCATGCGCGCCGGTACCCCGGCCGAGGGCAACTACACCCTGGTGCCAAGCCCGTTCGACTTCACCAAAGCCGAGCTCTCTATCCCCGCCGACAGCGCCGATGCCGGCAATAACGCCGCCCATACCCAGGCCCTGGTGCAACAGCTGCCCAAGCTGATCGACTACCAGCAGGGCTCGCTGGTGCTCTTCTCCTCGCGCCGGCAGATGTTGGAGGTCTACGAGGCACTGCCGGCCAAACTGAAGAAGCTGATTCTGCTACAGGGGGAGCGCTCCAAGCAGGAGACCATCCGCCAGCACAAGTTGGCGATTGATGACGGTGAGGGGAGTGTGCTGTTTGGCCTGGCCAGTTTTGCCGAGGGGTTGGATCTGCCCGGCGACTACTGCCGCCACGTGATTATTGCCAAGATTCCCTTTGCCGTGCCGGATGACCCCATCGAAGCGGCGCTGGCGGAGTGGATTGATCAGCGCGGCGGCAACGCCTTTATGGAGATCAGTGTGCCGGATGCCGCCATCAAACTGGTACAGGCCTGTGGCCGCCTGCTGCGCAACGAGAGCGACAGCGGCAAAATTTCCATTCTCGATAACCGCATGCTGCGCCGGCGTTACGGGCAGGCGCTGCTCGACAGCCTGCCCCCCTACAAGCGCAGCTTTTAACGGCTACTCAAAGGGTTTATCGGATGGGGCGCTGCCACCCTTCTCCAGGCTGGCATCCTTGGCCACCCCTTTGTGGAAAATCCCCTCCAGCTCCGGCATTTGTGTGATCAGTTGATCGTGGTCGAGCAGGTCGGCCAGCAGGTTCCCGTCCAGGTCGTACACTGTGTAGAGCGGCTTACTGCCGCCCAGATGAATAATCACCCGGTGGCTGTTGGTTTCCAGCACACCCACCGGCTCCGGCCTGGGCTCTTCGGCCTGCACAGAGGCAATGCCGATTGTGGTTAAAAGAAGGGCGGCGAAAAGACGTTTCATGGGGACCTCGGTGTTCTGCCTACTTTGCGGGTAACTCACGTTAGACTAGCGTTAAACATTGAGTTCAGCCGGCCGAAAGTATAACCGGGGCCGTTGCTAACGGTAACCACCACAAAACTAATCACACAGGAATGGGGAAACAGCAGCCCATGGCGCTAGTGGAATACGAACAACTGCGTGGTCAGGTACAGGCTTGCCTGGATAGCCGTCAATTCGCCAAGGCCGAGCAGCTACTGCAACCGTTACTGGCCACCTTCCCCAGTGATGCCAGCCTGCACTATCAACTGGGGGTGGCCAAAGCGATGGCCGGCCGGGAGCCGGAGGCAATAGGCCATTTTCAGCAGGCCATCGCTTGCGATAGAGGCTATACCCTGGGTTACAACGGCCTGGCCCTGGCGCTCTCTGCTCTGGGCGATTATCAGCGGGCGGCCGAGGTGTGCGCGCGCGGCTTGCAGGAACCCAACCCCAACCTAAAACTCTACTCCAGCTACGCCTCGGTGTTGCAGAAGCTAAGCCGCCTGGGCGAGGCCAAAACCGTGTTGCAAGCCGCTTTGCAAACAGCCGGTAATCAGCCAGGGCTCTGGTGTAACCTGGCGGCCGTATTGGCGGAGATGAGTGATAAGCCCGGTGCCATCGGTTGCTACCAAAAGGCCCTGCAAATTAATCCCAACCTGGTGGGCCTGCACGATCGCATTGCCGAGCTTAACGAGTACCAGAGCGAAAGCGACCCGCACCTGCAGACGATGCTGAATTGCCAGCAGCAAGCGCTGCCACCCGGACCGCGGGCCGAATTGCACTTTGGCTTGGCCAAGGCCTTTGAAAAGCTAAACAACTACCAACAGGCGGCCAATAATTACCGGGCTGCCAACGACTTGTTTCGCACTGTGGCTCCCTACCAGCATGAGCAGACCGAGCAGCAATTCAGCGCCATCAAACAGTGTGTAAACAGCGAGTTTATCGAGCGCTTCAGCCAGTTTGGCAACGCCGATGCAACACCCATTTTTATCGTCGGCATGCCGCGCTCGGGTACCTCGTTAGTCGAGCAGATTCTGGCCAGCCACAGCCAGGTGTATGGTGCCGGTGAGCTCAATTTTATTAAGTCGCTACTGCTGCGCAGCCATGGCCTGCTGCACGAAGATTTCGGCCTTGCCCTGCAAAATATAACCGGCGAAAAACTCTCGGGAATAGCGGCGGAGTATCGGCGGCTGCTGCACCAATTTGATGGCAACGCCCGTTTTATTACCGACAAAATGCCGCACAACTTTCGCTTTATCGGCTTGATTCACTGTCTCTTCCCCAACGCCAAAATTATTCACTGCCAGCGTGACCGGCGCGATGTGGTGGTCTCCAACTACAAAGCCAATTTTGTAGCGCAAATACGCTACGCCAGCGGCTTGGAGAGCAGCTTCCAGTTCTACGATGCCTATGAAGATTTAATGGCCTATTGGCGGCAGCTGTTGCCGGGGCGATTTTTGGATTTTCAATACGAAGAGCTGGTGGCGGACCAGAATGCGCAGACCAAACGCCTGCTGGATTATTGCGGACTACCTTGGCAGGAGGAGTGCCTGGCGTTTTATAAAAACCAGCGCAGTGTCGCCACCGCCAGTTCCAGCCAGGTAAAGCAACCACTCTACAACTCCGCCGTCGCCTACTGGCAAAACTTCGCCCCCTACTGGCCGGAGTTGGAGACGGGCTAAGTAATTGAGTCCTCTAAAAACACTGATCACTGCCCTTGCCCAATGCCAACGACTTGAAAATACAGATTCCTAAAGGGTTACCCGTGGGCCGCAGCACAAGGATGTGCTGTTCAGACACCGAAGGAGTCTGCGAGCCCGAAAAGCCAAGAGACTTCACACAGTATCGCCAGGATTTTAATCGGCGACAACACCCAAAAATCAGGAAGATTTTTGGGTGTTGGTAGGTAAAGAACAGGTAAACAGCAGCACAAGGATGTGCTGCGCAGACACCAAAGGTGTCTGCGAGCTGATTAAAATCCAGAGACTTCACACAGTATCGCCAGGATTTTTCGGGCGACAACACCTAAAAATCAGGAAGATTTTTGGGTGTTGGTAGGTAAAGAACAGGTAAACAGCAGCACAAGGAAGTGCTGCTCAGACACTAAAGGTGTCTGCGAGCTGATTAAAATCCAGAGACTTCACACAGTATCGCCAGATTTTAATCGGCGACAACACCCAAAATCAGGAAGATTTTTGGGTGTTGGTAGGTAAACAGCAGCACAAGGATGTGCTGCTCAGACACCAAAGGTGTCTGCGAGCTGATTAAAATCCAGAGACTTCACACAGTATCGCCAGATTTTAATCGGCGACAACACCCAAAAATCAGGAAGATTTTTGGGTGTTGGTAGGTAAACAGCAGCACAAGGATGTGCTGCCCAGGCACGGCCAGTGCCTGCGAGCTGAGTGAAACCAAGAGATTCCACGTAATATCGTCGTGTTTTGCTCAGCGACAACATAAAAAATCAGGAAGATTTTTTATGTTGATAGGTAAACAGCTTACCACTGCTGCTTACCTTCCAGTTTATCCACCAACAATTCGTTTAATCGCGGCTCGTCGTTGGGCATTAACGCCGATAAAATCAGCTCGGCCGGGGCGTGGAATTCGGTGAGGTAGTAGTTGGCTTTTTCGGAAATCTGCTGCTCTAACAGATCATCAAAACTGAGCCCTTGCTCGGCCAGATGTTGGCTTAAGCTTTCTGGAGTGGTTGCCATATAGCTGGCCAACTCCTCCAGCGTACAGCTGGCAAAGCTCAAGCGCTGATTAATGATCAGCTTGGCGCGGGCCAGCAGATCATTGCCGGTCATCACCTCCTGTTGCAGGGCCTCGATATGCATCTCTACGCCGCGCAACAGGTAGGCGTCGGCGCTGGTGATGTTGAACTCCAAATAGCCCTCAGGGAAGTGAATGGCATCCACAGCCTGGTTAAAGGCCAGGTCGCACTGGAAGAAGTCGTGAAAGGTGTAGGTAAAGCGGGCACCTGGGTCGGGGAAGCTGAAACTCACCCGGCTGGGCCGCCAGAGATTACCCGACAGCTGGCAAATGAGCTGGTACATCTGGGCCGTGCCAAACAGGTTGCGCTGGCGAAAATGTTGGCTGCCGAAGGGATTGGCCGGCTTAAACAGGGTAACCAGGCCATCACTAACTTGGTGCTGCCAGGGGCCAGTGTCGCGGTAGAAGGCACCATATTGGGCTGCCTTATCCAATGCCTCTTTGAAATTGCGGCTCAACGACATCACCCTGGCCGGTAAACCCAGCTGCGGTGCCTGCAACAGATTGGCCGCGTGCAGGGCTAGATCGTGGCAGTGGTAATCCTGGGCCAGGTACTCAAACAGGCTGTTAAACAGCAGGCTGGGCACAAACTGATCCGGCGTTTTTAGCAGGTCCGGTGGCAGGCCCATTTTGATAACAGCATCTTCTAATTCAATGCCGAGATTTTTAGTGGCCAGACGCAGGCTGTTGAGCACATCTGCGTCTTGGGAAACGATTGGCTTCATATATTGCGACTACCTCATCCTTGACCAGCCATCTTTGCAATTTGTGTACCGATGGTCATTTCAATACCAGCAGTGACTTGTGTGCCGGTGCCATCGGTACTGAAACCGTCAAATTATCGGGCTTTTGCCAATTTGTCCGCTTCAGCTCACCAATAACCGCTAAAGGGTGGCAATGGGCCGAGTACTGGTTCCTTGTTGGGGATGGGCGTCGATGGGCTACCGCCAGCGAACCTGCCTGCGGCTGAAGAGCTGCCGGGTGAATAACAACACTGAGTAGTGGGGAGGATTAACGGCCAAACCATTTAAGGAGGGTGGGCTGGGCTTTTGGTTGGGGTTTTGGTCTGCGCCTGCTTAATTAATAATCAGCTGGAGTCTTTTTAGTTTGCCCTTAAGTGATACCAGCGTCCAGCCGATGAGGACCAGGTAGAGTGCGATAATTGCGAGTGAAATAAGGCTTACCCTGGTTAACGCCTGAAGATAGGGGGTGTTATCCAGGCTTAGTGACAGACTGCCCAGTACCGCTTGCGGATCACCCATAACAATGGGAGCCTCTGCCGAGTTTGCCTCAAGCAGCGCGGCCAGCCAGTGGTCAGCCTCTGGCCGGCTGAAGGTGATGGTCTCTCCGTTCATGGGTTGTAAGGTGAGTGCCTGGTATTGGCCCCGGTTAAATTCCGCCTTCACCAAGGGCGTCAGTGAATCGTTTGGCTGTGTGAGTGGTTGTGTCCAGCGGTTGGCCAGGGCCACCGCCAATTGCTGGGCGTCGCTTTGCAATTGCTGGCTGGTGACCGCTGCCGTCTGCTGCACGAGCAGCCACAGGCCACCCGTTAGCACCACCAGGCCAATCAGCAGCATGCCCACATGACTATTAAACAGTTGGCCAATTTTATGGACGATGCTGTTGCGGTAGTCGAGGCTGGCCTCAATAAAGGTGATCTCCTCCGCGGACCAAGGCTGGGCATCGGCATATTGTAAGGCTTCGGCCCGGCTTAGGTTGGCGCCGCGCAGCAGATGTTGAGGCTCATTACTGCGTTGCCAGCGGCTCATGGTTAAGTGCACCTCCTCACGCCATAAACGCAACTGGCGTTGTTCATCGGCCAGAGATTTTAAACGCGGCCAATACAGCAGTAGGGAGTCGTGCACCAGCTCAATCGTGCGTTCACCGCCGCTCTCCTCCTGCATGGTGAGTAGCCGCGCTTCCAAAAAGCGCTCTAACACCAACTCCTCAGCAAATCGGTGGCTGAAATGCGCATAGGGTTGCGACACGCGGTTGTAGCGCTGCTGCTCATCGCAGAGAATCAACTGGCTGAAAATCACGGTAAAACGGGCTTTCTGTTCGTCGGTTAACTGGTCGTAAACCGCTTCGGCCTCATCGGCAATAATCGCCTGCAGGCCACCGACTTTGGCAAAGTGCTTAAAGGTGATGGCTCTGCTCTCTTCGGCCTCTTCCACCAAGCGGCTCATTAACAGGCTAAGGTGGGCAAGCGAGGTGCGTGGGTTTTGCAACCCCACCAGAATATTGGCCACCACATCCGTATCGATATCAAAGCCCGATTTTTGAATCGGTTTTTGCACAATATCCAATAATTGGCTTGCTGTGGGCTCGAAGAGAAAAAAGGTCTCCTCCTGCAAGCGGAGTTTAATCTCCAGGCTGAGCTGGCTCTGCAATTGAAGGTAGAAGTCCGAGCGGCAAATTAAAACCACCGCCACCCGGTTGCAGGCCAGCAAGCCGTTAATCGCTGCCAGCGCCTTTTGCCGCAGCGGTTGTTCCACCGCTAACAGCTCTTCGGCCTGGTCGATCACATACAAAAGCTGGCCGCCGCTTTCGTCGCTACCCAAAACCTCATTGATAGTATCGGCCACCGAGGCGTCGCTGCACTGCTCGCCAAACTCCGCCAAAAAATCGTTGTGGTTGGGCCGGGTAAAATAGGCCTGCCAGGCTGGTTGACCGCCTGGGTTGGGCGCTGCCAAATAGGGTGCCACCCCGGCGCGCATCAACGACGATTTACCCACGCCACTGTCGCCCACCAAGGCCAACAGTTGGCAACCGTTGATGAATTTTTGGCAGAGGCTCTCTATCTCTGCTTCTCGGCCATAAAAGATATCGGCTTGTGATTGGTTGTATTCGAGCAGACCACAGTAGGGATTTTGTTGCCAGGTGGCCTGGGCTAACTCCTTGGTTTTTTCATAGTCGGCCAGGCGCACCAGGGTAACCAGATCTTTGGCAATGGCCGCGTGAAACTGCTCTATACCGTGGTATTTGTGGTAGTAACCGCGCAGCGAGGCATCGCCGTTATCAAAGCGTTTAAAAAAGAGGTTCACCTGCTGTTGCTGCTTTAACGCTTCGTCGAGGTTGGCGTCTTCCGCGGTTAGCAGAATCGGGTCGGTACGGCGGTAGACCAAAATACGTGGCTGCTTGGGTGAGTGCAGGGCGTTTTCAAACTCCCACTCGGTGCAAGAGAGGTAGGCCTCGCCGTTGTCTTTTACCAAATCGGGTGAGGGCAGGGGCTCGCCAATCTGCCCCCAGAAAATTACCACCACCAAATCGCAATCCGCCGGTTCCACCACCTGCCGGTGCAGGCGCACCTGTGGCCCCTGGTTGGCCACCGCCAGAGTAAGCCGCTCCGCCTCCTGCCAACTGACCAGTTCAATATCGGCAAACTCCGTGTTTGCCACCGCCAACTGCTCTATCGCCTCCAACACCAGCTGACGTTCAGCAGCAACATCCGCGGGGGCGGCGATAAATATTTTTAAGTTAGCAGCAACCATGCAAAACCTCGTAACGGGTCTGTGGGCGAGCGGGGTCGTGGTAGAGAGAAGAGCGCAGCTGGTGATACTGGCATAGTGAGGCGGGAATTTGAATGGTTGAGTGCAGTTTTGTGGAGTGATTTAGCAGTTTATTGCAAGGGGGAGAGGAGGTGCCGACGGGTAATTCCGCTGATGGGAACTTATAAAGCAATAACAGCGGATGCTGTTAATAGTGACAGGTTATTAGTGAGAGGGGCGCGGATTGGAAATTAAGAGGCAGTTCTTAACATAAATTGATCCTTTTATTTGGGGTGGAAAAGGAAATTAGGTATTGGATTGGAGCTAGCAGTTTAAGTGAGATTATCTATATAAAGCGAAATTGACTCTTACTGAGAGACAAGCTCGGTGTTGTTGAAAAACTATATAAAGGTACATGCCATTAATGATAAATGAGGGTGCTTCAGTTGAGATTGGCAATTTGAGTTCGGTGTAAATCAGAGGTGCGAAATCTTTTTGGTCAACTATTAATTCTGTCGCAGTGCTTTATTTGAAGTGTGATGATTAATTAGCTGGTCATGGGTAAGAGATCAGAAGATAAACCAGTCACCGAATTAGAAAGAGTAGTCCACAGAGTAGAGTCTGTATCACATGGGTGCGGAGCTCTACGTTTTATTATAGGTTTTTCTCAAAAAATAATAGATTGGCATATTGCATGGGGTTCTGTGTGTGGCCATTGGCATGCTTTGCCAATTTTCAAAATTATCGTGTCAGGAGCGGGCTGGTTGTTTAGCACTATTTTTCTGAGTGAGGAGTTGTAATTTAGTATGGAAATTGCGCTCGACGATAATGATTAATGAAAATACCAGATTTATTTTTTGCAATAGCTGTAACTGATTGTTAAGAGATGTTGCCACCTTCTGGTGGCGCAGGGTATTCCACTGATGATGCGCATGATATCCGTTCGCTAATAATGGTTGCATAGATATATATATTGATTCTTCTTGAGTGGGTTGGTGTGGCATTGGTGGTATAGGTGTTGAATATTGTTGGGTGGTATTGGTCGTTTTAGTTGTTGAACAATTTATTTTGGTGTGATTTGTGCGGGCGCTGTTTTTATGATGCCAATTGGGTAAGGAAAGTTTTTTGTTGGGGGGTATTTTGGGAGAGCTAATTTTGGCCCGGGGTTCGATTATTTTATGAAATTTTGGTGTAAAAAATTACAGTTATGCGTGGTGGATATAAAACAATTGATTATTAAAAATAGCTGACGCCCAGTTTTTTTTAATTAGGGGTTAGGAAATCGGTTTAATTGATTAATAAAGTGGGAGATTTATTGTGCGAATGTATTAAGTTGTTGAGTTTTCTGAGTTAATCGGTTGTCTGGCCTATTGGTGGTAGCTTGTTTGACAAAAAAAATATGTGATCGTTAGAATTTGAAAAATAAAGATAAAAATATTTTTGAGTGGTGGCTCTGAGCCTGGGTTGTAGGTCTCATCCTGTTTGGGTTCTCGATGTAATGCTCCCTTAAGTAATGTGAACTGTCTGCTTGAGGTTTCAATCAAGGGGTTGGAGTTCCTGCTGTCTGCTTAAAATAAAAAGTAATTTATTAATGAGGTAGCCGGAAAATTTATTGATTGCTAAAAGGGAAAATTCTAGTGACGCCAGTAAAACTATTTAAATTTTGTTCGTTTTTACTCTGTTTGTCCTTGCCGTTGCTGGGAAGGGCGGCTGCATCCGACACATTGCCCTACTACGCTATGAACACTATGAAGGTCTCCGAAAGTATTACTCCGGAGACCACAGAGTTACTGGGTGAACGATTGGATTTGGCAACGGGCTCACTAACCTTTGGTCATACCGACGTTTCTCTAGGTGGCACCAATGGGATGGATATTAGTATTTCTCGAGCGTGGCGTAGTAGAAGCCGGAACGAGCGCGACTACGATATGGCGGACTGGGAATTTGAGATTCCGCATATAAGGGCAAATGTTCTACAGGACAGTAGTGGTATTGTTGGGTCGCCATGGGGGGAGGGACATCAATGCAGTGGGCCGCAAGAGCCGGGTGATGTTGAGGCCGGGTCGTACACCGATATAGTGCGTGCACTAGAGTATTACGATGGTATTAATTTAGTGGTTCCCGGGGTTGTCAATGATAAGGTGTCAGAGTTTGAAAGTGCGCCTTGGATTCATAAGACTAAATCAAACTGGCGATTAAAATGTATTACGCGTGCAGACGGTGAAGAAGGGTATCTTGCCCAATCTCCAGATGGCTTGACATACAAGTTTGACATTCCGGTGATTAAAAAGGCGAATACGATAGTAAAAAATCACAAAGCTGTATATATCTACTACTACTATTTGTATGTCTCAAAAATTAAAGATCGTTTTGGTAACGAGATAAGTTTTAATTACCAGGACGGGAAATTAACAAGAGTCAGTTCGACGGACGGTCGGGTAGTTACCATTGCTTACAATGCCAACAATTATGTGGAGTCTGTTACCACTCCCAAAGGTGTTTGGGGTTACGAGTATACCCAATTTGGAAATAGTTGGTTGCTTTCTAACGTCAACTTGCCTGATGGAAGCGCCTGGAGCTTTGATTTTCATGAGCTGATAACTCTCAATAATAAGCTCGAATTAATGCCTGATGAGGGGCCGTATTTTTCCTGTTATGCCAAGGATAGTGAATATGTCGCAGAGATTACCCACCCTTATGGTACTAAAGGAATTTTTACTGTTCGTCCTACCACTCAATGGAGAACTGGCGTTCCGTTAGTGGATGGTGCTATTCCCTCGACCCGGGATTGTTTTGTTGCGGCCAGTGTTGCCAGTAAAACACTGGAAATTCCCGGCAAGAGCCCCATTGGTTGGAGATATCAGTACTCACAAAACGCAGGTGCTTATACCAATGCGCCTGAAGAGGCGGTGGGTATCTCTCATCCGGTTCCTACTTGGGTCGATTCTACAGAAGTGAAATCGACCTCGGTGTTCGCTCCGGATGGATCTAAAACGGTATATATATTCTCCAGAAATTTTGACGAAACAGAGGGCTTTAATTACCGTACAGCGCACTACGATACCGACGGCACTACTCTATTGCGCTACGTGGATCATCAGGGCGAAATGGGTACTTGCAGTACCAGCATTATATTCTTAACCGGTAACCCATGGCCGCAACAGTGCGGTATGAGAACTACTAAAGATGTGACTACTGAGTTTTCCCAATCCACTCAAACTACTTTCTCAACAGAGTACAGTGATTTCAATGACTACGATAAACCAACCGTCGTCAAGGAGTACAACAGTATAAGCTCAGCGTGGAATCGAACTTCCGCCTCAATCTTTGAACAGTACGACAGTGACAACGCAGCCTATCAACTGCTCAATGTTGTCGCAGAGACCAAGCTGTCCACAAATGGAGGTGGCCCCACTACTGTAGCGGAGACGGACTATTATTTGCCGGCTGATGCAGAGAAATATCTCCCTAAAGAGAAGCGAATGTATGGGGTGTGGGTAAATCGCTATTACTATCATTCGAACGGTGAGTTGAAAAAAATTGAATACAATAGGCCAACAGATCAAAATGTTAGTCAATGGATAAAGTACAGCAACTATAAGCAGGGTATCGCACAAAGTATTTCTTTACCGAGCCCGACTGGAGCCGGTGTACTTTCGGCTTCAATGGTTGTCGGTAATGATGGCCGCATAAACTCGGTAACCAATTTAGATCAGGTTACGACCAACTACGATTACGACTCGCTTGGGCGCTTAGAATTAATCGACTACAGCGGACCTTTTGCATCAGTTAATCTCAACTTTCAACAAGCGTCATCTACCGAGCTTGCTTCGTTAGGTCTTCCCGCCGGTTTGTACAAGCGTACCCGCACCTTAGATGCTCTGACTGAAACTAACTATTTTGATGGTCTGTTGCGGCCAATACTAACGGTAAGGGCCGATACCAATTCAGGGATAAAGTATTATAAGAAACAAGAGTTTGATCATTATGGCGGGGTAATTTTTGAATCCTATTGGTCAGACAGCGCCGCAATTACTGACGGTATACTTTATAGATATGATGGTTTAGGGCGGCAAAAAGAGGTAACGCAGACTGTAGACCAAACCAGTGTTACTACCGACTACCTGTCGAACAACAGGGTTCGCAAAACTGACCCCAGGGGCAACTCTACCACGACCTCCTATTTGGCGTACGGCAGCCCGACTAATGAGAATGCAACGAGCATTAGTGCCCCAGAAGGTGTTCTTACTACGCTAAATTACAACCTGTTTGATAATGTTACAGCCATCACCCAAGGGGGGGTTACCGAGAGCCGCTACTACGATAGCTATCAGCGCCTGTGCCGGGTTGCTCGCCCAGAGACCGGCAGCACTGTTTACAGTTATTTATCGGGTGGGCAGCTCGCTTGGCAAGCCAAGGGTCTGTCTTTAACCGGGTCTGGCTGCCAAACTGCCGCTGCAACCGAAGCAGATAAAATATCCTTTGAGTACGATAATCATGGTAACAGCGTTGCAACACTCTACCCGGATGCAACGCCCGATATTATTTCCGTATACGACAACCTGGGGCAACTAACCTCAGTCTCAAGTTCCGATGGCAGTAGTTGGACCTACGATTACAATGAATTGGGGTTGTTGGAACATGAACTATTAACCGTTGGCAGTTACTCCTTCCATATTCAACACGATTTCAATGTGCGTGGCGATGAGAGCAGCTTAACCTATCCCTCTAATGTAACGGTAGACTATGCGCCAGATGCCTTCGGTCGGCCGACAAAAGTTGGTTCTTATGCAAGTAACGTAACCTATCATCCCAACGGCTCGGTACATTCGTTTGTTTATGGTAATGGAATTGTACACACCACTAACTTGAATTCTCGTCAGTTGCCGGAAGTCTTATCCGAAAAGCAAGGCTCCACAATCCTTGCGGGAAAAGGCCTAATCTATGACGATGCTGGTAATATTTCTGATATTACCGACTTGCACGACAACTACTATAACTTGAGTTTGGGTTACGATGGTCTTAATCGCTTAACAGAAGCCAACGGCCCGTGGGGATTGGGTTCTATTGAGTATGACCTGCTGGGTAATATCAAATATAAAACCTTGGGTGATCAGCAGTTAAGTTATCAATACAATGCCACAACCAATCGTCTTGCCACCGTTACCGGCGCCACTAACAAAAGTTTTAGCTACGACAACCAGGGTAATGTAACCGGTAATGGTGAACGTACGTTCGAATTTAATAAAGCGAACCAATTGGAAGCCAGTGGTGACCTAGCCTTTACCTACGATGGTCATAATCGCCGAATCACTAGCACAGGGGGTGGTGAGGATACTTTTTCGGTTTATAGTCTGCGTGGCCAGCTGTTGCATAAACTGGCCAGCACAGGCACCAGCTATGACTATCTCTACTTGGGCAGCCGTATGGTGGCTAGGGACGATCACGGTGCGCAACAGCTACCACCTTCGGCGGCTCCCACACTGACTATCGATACTACTGTAGGTGCCATAGGGGATGTTGCTCTCACGTGGAGTGGGGTGAGCGGGGCTGCTTTTTATCTGTTGCAGCAGCAGGACAACGGCCATTGGTTATCACGATCCAACTCATACGAAACCACGGCATCGGTAACCTTTACGGCAAGTGGTGATTATCCGTTTCGGGTGGCGGCCTGTAATACAGCCGGCTGTGGGCCTTTCTCGCCCGTACAGAATGCCTCTATTTTATTTGCGCCTGTCGCACCAGGCAGTATCACTGTGCCCAGTGGTACCCAAACCAGTGGCAGCTACACGGTAAGCTGGAGCAGCGTTGGCTATACCAATAGCTACAGCTTACAGAGGCGGAAAGATGCTGGCAGCTGGGCAAATGTTTATACCGGTTCAGCCACCAATAAGAGTATTAGTGGCCAAACGAACGGTAGTTATCGCTATCGAGTAAAAGCTTGTAACAGTGTGGGTTGTTCGTCGTACAAAACATCGGCGAGCTTCACGGTGTTGTTGCCTCCAGCTGTGCCTGCATCCCTAGCGGTGCCTACAAGTGTCGATGGTGACGGGGCCTTTACCGTTAGCTGGTCAGCTTCGGCCACGGCGACAAGCTACCAGTTACAGCGGCAATTTAACGGCGGTTCTTGGGTGGCTATTGCTAATCAGGCTGGTACCAGTGTCAACCGTAGTGGCTTGGCGGATGGTAATTATCTCTATCGCGTAAAAGCCTGTAACGTAACTTGCTCCGGTTGGAAAACCTCAACAACGGTTACCGTTCTGCACCCCCCTACAGTGCCGGGAAGTATAACTGTGCCGTCATCGACCAATACTTCTGGCAGCTACACTATCAGTTGGGCTGCGGTGTCTGGCGCTACCAGCTATCAGTTGCGCGAGCAAAAGGATGGCGGTAGTTGGGTATTGGTTCATAATGGTAGTGCCGCCAGCAAAAGTTTATCGGGCAAAACCAGCGGTAGCTACAAATATAACGTGCGAGCTTGCAATGCTGGAGGTTGCTCTGCTGATAGAACATCAGGCAGTTTTACGGTGTTGTTACCGCCGGCAGCTCCTTCCTCAATTACTGTGCCTACCAGCACCGACGCAGATGGAACCTTCACCGTTAGCTGGTCCTCCGCCGCCACTGCCACCAGTTATCAACTTCAGCAGCGGTTAAACGGCGGTAGTTGGGCCACCATAGCCAATCAGGCTGGCACGAGTGTCGCCCGCAGCAATCTTGCTAATGGCAGTTACGTTTATCGAGTGAAAGCCTGTAATTTAACTTGCTCGGGTTGGAAGACGTCCACATCGGTTACCGTGTTGCACCCTCCCGCTGCACCGTCATTAACGCTGCCGACCTTGGTGGGGGATGGTAACTTTACAGTGAGTTGGAGTAGTGTTAATACCGCCACCAGCTATGTGTTGCAGCGTAAAATTGGCAGCGGCAGCTATAGCAATGTCTATTCCGGTAACGCTACCAGCCAGAGTTACAGCAATCAGACTGAAAACAGCTACTCCTTCCGAGTGCATGCCTGTAACGCCAGTGGTTGCAGTGGATGGGCGACTAAAACCGTGGTGGTGGACTACCCCATTATTAACTCCCTTACGTTAAATCCAACGGTGTTAAGCACACCTGGTAGCTTCACCATTTTCTGGTCCTCTAGCAATACCATCAAGTGCAAACTGACCTTCGATGGTGGGGTCCTCTACAAGGATAATTTGGCGGCATCAAGCTCAACTTCGGCTTTTGCTTCGACAGATACTAACGTCACGGTTACCTGCTCCTACGGTAGCCGTTCCGCCAGCAAGTCCGCCAAAATTACTGTTAAATACGACACTCCAGGACTCTAAGCAATGACTTGTAAAGCAACGCTTACTCTACTAATCAGCCTGTTATTTATCGTTGTTGGCCGGGCCGAAGCAAAAGTTACCTATTACCATACTGACCAACTGGGTTCGCCCATTATGGTAACCGATGCCCAGGGTGGGGTGGTGAGCCGCAGTCACTATCAGCCCTTTGGGGCGGCGTTGGATGGACTGCAACAGGATGTTGGCTATACCGGGCATCAACAGGACTTTGATCTGAATTTGGTGTATGCTCAGGCGCGGTATTACAATCCGGAGATTGGACGGTTTTATTCGGATGATCCGGTTGGGTTTAGGGATATTCACTCATTTAATCGTTATGCTTATGCCAACAGTAATCCGTATAGGTTTGTGGATCCCACTGGGCAGGAGTCTAGTTCGTTGCAGGATTTATATCGACGGTCGGTGAGTGAGCATAGAGAGGGTCTTTCTGAAGGGGCTGGGGATCAGAATGATGATGCACAAGAGATGCAAAGCGAAAATGGTCCAAGTCTTTGGGAACGCATAAATCCTTTCTCTGAGCAAAATTTGAAGTTGAAACATGCTGAGCTTCAAAAATATTGTGAGCCTAATTGTACAAACAGTATTTCTCCAGAAATGGCGGAAACGTTTAGTGAGCTAACTGGGGGAACTTTAGGTGCCGCTGGGCTAGGCCGTTTACCAAGCGCTGCTGGGCGTTTAACGGTTACAAAGCCTAATGTGAATGTTGATGGAAAATTTCTCTGTTTGGCAGGTTCGCTATGTGCTATGACAACAACGAATTCTGGAAATGTTGTCTTAGATGGTACGGTTGATGATGTTGTTCGAGTTCTTAGGCAGACTGAGAATATACGAAGGCGAACAGAGGTAGATAGCGCAATACGCACTGTTATTGAGAGTCAGTAATACAATTTATGTATAGAAATATTGAGAAGGATGATTTTGATGGCCGTTGGATTGATGCTGTTGATTTATATCGAAAGGGTGATAAAACGGGTGCATTGTTTCGATTCAAAAAATTGGCTCAAGAAGGTTGTGCTGCGGCTTTGGTTGAAATCGGTAATATTTATGAGCGAGGCGGTGGTGGTGTAAGTAGTGATGTTTTTGAGGCGGAAGTTTGGTATTTGCGTTCAGTAGAAGTTTTAGATGATCCTAAAGCTCACTTGGCATTAGGGCGTATTTATCTTGATTTTTCTGGTTTCTCTCAACGCTTTGATAAAGCCCATTATCATCTTTCTTTATTGGAAGATTCTAGTGAAATGGGCGCATTTTATGGCCTTGGTTTGATTTATGAGAAGGGGTTAGGTGTCCGAGAGGATGTAGAAAAAGCTTTGGCGTTTTACCAGAAGGCAATGACGCTTGGTCATATAGGAGCCTTGCGAAATGCTGCAAGGCTTTTGTTTAAAATACAGCCTGGTACAGCGCTTAAACTTTGGTTGCGTTATACGCGCTTGTCTTTAAGTCTGGGAAAGAGACTCAAAATTGACCGAAGAATGTTAGTGGCCTAATTGTTTAAAATTTGTAAGCTAAACTTAGAAGGGCTTTTATTATTCTTCCTAAGAAGATACCAATAAAGCTAGATGCCACCCCTGCTAAAAACATTAGTGATAATGCGACTAACGGGTATTCTATGAAGATAAAAGATTCTTGAGGTTTTTGAGGGTTATAAAAAATATTTATTTTCCCTTGTTCTAATGAATCTACTTTGTCTCTAGATATGAAAATGAAATCTAGAGGCATTAGCCTGTTGTTTGTATATTGTTTGCCTAATACTAGATAGTTGTATTTTAGTATTGCGACGTCTTTCCCCCATGCTCCACGTGCAGGACTTGACCGATTTTGAATATAAGCGAATTCCAAGTTTGCAGGTGTGTGCTTCCATGATGTTTTAAGCTCTTGTACGTTGAAGTGTATGTATGTCGACAAAGTAATGAGTAGTAACCCAATACCGATTAGAAAAACCTGAAAAGCTTTTAGAGTTGATATTGTTTGCATTCTTTATTTTGGTAATTCTAGGGACAGTTTACTTAATTATTTTCTTTTAGCTGCGAAGCCCTGGTCAGAGATGGCCGGGGCTTTTTGTTAGGCCGATTGCTGCTGTTTAATCAGGGCATCGAGCATCTCGGTGATAAACTTCTGTTTACTCTTAGGCATGGAATGTATCTGTTCCATTTGCATCTGTAACGTGGAGGCAGGTCCCCGCTTGGGGGGAAGGGCTGCTATCCCGATAAGCTGTTCCAGCGGTACAGCAAAGAGCTTGGCCAGTGTTGGCAGCATAGAGGCTGGAATCTTGCGGGAGCCAGCCTCGTAAGCCGCTATCAACTGCTGTGAAATTCCCAAATGTTCTGCTAGCTGGGCTTGTGTCCAACCCAGCTCCTTCCGTAACTCCGATACACACTTACCGAGCGTTTTAAAAAATACCTTATCGTCTTGGGTCATTTGCTCATCCAGAAAGCCATAGGAAATTGTCGGCATAGCATAACACCGTTTTTAGCCTGTTCCAGTTTTGTGGTTGACGGTACTACAAAGTGTGGTAATCTGCAAAGCAGTGCCAGATTCAATTGGGTTATGGCGAAGCCTCTGCGAATTGAGTTTGCTGGCGCGTTGTACCATGTGACGGCTAGAGGTAATGCCCGTCAAGATATTTTCCTCGACGATGAAGATCGTCAATATTTCCTGGAGTTATTACACCGAGCTTGTGAGCGCAACTTTTGGTTGTGCCACGCTTATTGCTTGATGTCTAACCACTACCATCTGTTGATTGAAACCGAGGCGCCGACCTTATCCAAAGGGATGAAACATATCAACGGTGGCTATACCCAGGCGTTCAACCGTCGTTATGGCCGTGTTGGC
This sequence comes from Halioxenophilus sp. WMMB6, assembly GCF_033283405.1. Lineage (NCBI taxonomy): Bacteria > Pseudomonadati > Pseudomonadota > Gammaproteobacteria > Alteromonadales > Alteromonadaceae > Halioxenophilus > Halioxenophilus sp. WMMB6. The sequence goes on along the minus strand of NZ_JAWMQR010000003.1, from coordinate 179 downwards.
CATGTTTTTCAAGGTCGATTTAAAGCGATATTGGTTGAGCGAGCAAGCGCTGGGGTCAGGCCTTACATTTGACATTCCGCAAAATTACTCTAGCATAGGCCAGAAATCTCTCTAAGAATCCGGAGTGGGTTATGGCGAGGCCTCTACGAATTGAGTTTGCTGGCGCGTTGTACCATGTG